>NZ_JBEHVP010000001.1:505634-695396 GCF_040227275.1 Coprococcus sp. RTP31081st1_H1_RTP31081_211007 | reverse complement strand
GATGCAAAGATTGATGTATATCCAAATCATATAGAGACATATACATCAGAGAATAGTTACTGGGATAAGCATGATCATCATCACACAGATGAGCACGGCAATACAACAGAGGCACACCCAATGGAGTCAAGATCATGGAGAGATACCTGTAGAAGTTAGTGTAACATATCCCCACCTGAAGAGACCGATTGGTGATCGGTCGAAATCCGGTGGCTGGCTGCGACATAGACTCCGGTTGGTCACTGGATAGTGGGAAACCAAGAAGTTTTATTAACGAAGGAGGAGAAAAAATGGCAATATTTACACCAAATATCATAACAAACACAAACGGAACAGATCATATGGCAGATTTACGGAGTGAGATGTTCTTCAAAAAGAGGTTGATTACTATAGATAGCGAAATAGATAGTGATCTTGCAACCTCGGTTATATCTCAGATGATGTATTTGAATGGAAAGTCGGATGATGATATATACGTGATGTTGGATTCTCCGGGAGGATCTGTAAGTGCAGGATTCAGGATCTTTGATTATATGAAGTATGCATGTAGATGTGATGTTGCGACAATTTCAAATGGAATAACGGCATCTATGGCAGCATTTCTTCTTGCGGCAGGTAAAAGTGGTAAGAGATATGTAACACCCAATTCGGAAATAATGATACATCAGCCTCTTGGAGGAACACAGGGGCAGGCAACCGAGATGATTATTGCTGTTAATCATATTATGAAAGTCAAAGATAACTTAACTCGTATTCTTTCAGAGGAGTGTGCTAAGGATTTTGACACTGTCTCAGAAGATATCGAGAGAGATCATTGGATGGATGCAGACGAGGCAAAGCGCTATGGAATTGTGGATATCATAGGTTATCCGGAAGAGTTGTTGGAGGTGTAGATTGATGAGCGGATCTTTAGATTTTTATGGAGTAGACGGTGTAATGGACGAGATGAAAAACATCTTAAGAGATAAGCTGGTTTATACAAACAGGGTCGCCAGTCTTCCTAACTTTATTATTCTTCTTGATGGAGGAGATGGTCAGACCTACATAACAGAGGTGATTACAGACATGTTAGTCAGTAATAAATTAAGAGATTTCAATGGGCTCGATGAGTACGTTGAATATAAACCAGAAGGAGCATTGCCATATATTAAGTGGATGTTTTCTGATATTGAGGACAATGCAATTTATGGTAATGAATATAAGGGCGTGGTTTCTATTGATGTGTCGAGACTTGTGAACTATCAGAATGAATATCAGGTGGAGTATTTCCTGACTCATTTGAAAAGAGTGGCTAAGCATGCAACATTGATTTTATTCTGTGATACAACTCTTGGGAAAAAAGGGGAGCGACTGATTTCTACTTTGCGAAAGACATTGGCAAAAGTTGATGTTATTTCTGTCGAAAAGAAATCTTCACGTGATTATGCATGTATTATTGCTCAGAATATCATTGATAGAGGAATAGACATTCAGGATAAAGAAAGCACTGTGAAAATTCTGGAAAACACCGTGGCGAGAGATATCAATTCGGTAAGAGAGGCAATAGCCTGTAGTGAGAAGCTGGCTTTTGGTGCTGATTATTCCGTAAAACCGCCATTGTTGACAATAAAAGCTACACAGAAATTTGGAAATAATAAGGAGGTTTATTAGTATGGGAAGAAGCGAGCGTTGGGCAACTGATCGCGAGAAGAAAAAGACATTGAGTAAGAATGGGGCAGGTCCTATATTGTACCTTGAAAATGATGAGAAATTTGCCTATTCCGATGAATCTCATATAGCGATACTTGGGGAGTCGGGTACAGGTAAGAGCAGAAGACTTATAATACCTATGATTCTGAATTCCTTAACAAATAGCACTAATAAGGAAAGCTTTGTTATCGCAGATCCGAAGGGTGAGATATACAGTAGTACTATAAGGTCGGTACCCAAGGAGTATGAGATTTACAAGTTTGACTTCAGAAATTTGTATAGAGAGGATGATGTAACTTGTTGGAATCCTTTGGCAGCTCCCTATGAACTTTGGAAGACGGGAACAGATGAGAATATTTTTAGGGCTGAACAGATGGTTGATGACTTAGCGCATGCATTATATCCTGTTCCACCAAATGAAAACCCATTTTGGACGACAGAAGCAAGAAATATGTTTGAAGGAGCAGTATATTCACTCTTTAGTTATGCTAAACCTGAAGAGGTGAATTTGACAAGCCTCTTTTATTTTTTTCAGCTTGGAGATGAAAAGTATGGTGCAAGTACATATGTGAAAGAGTTAGTGAGTTTTGCATTGGATGATGGAAATGAGAATGTGGCAATGGGGCTTCAGAGCTATGTATCAACGGCATCAGAAACTCGTGGAGGAATTCGATCAAGCTTTCTTAATAGGCTTTCTATTGCAACGAGAAGTGGTGGAGTGAGAAGTTTCCTGAGTAATGATGATATTCATATTAATACCCTTAAGGGCGATAAGCCGGTTATTATATACATTATACTTCCGGATGAAACGCCTATATATGAGGAACTTGCTGGAATGCTTATCAGTCAGCTTATGAATCATTATATTTATATTGCAGAAAATCTATGGTCGGGAAAGCTCCCCATACGTATCAACTTCTGCTTAGATGAGCTCGGGAACATCGGAGAATCTATTTCTAACCTTCCACATTTGCTTAGTGCTGGCCGGTCGAGAAATGTCAGGGTAGAATTGGTATTGCAGAGTTTGTCACAGCTTGATGATATTTATGGTAAAAGTAACGCTACAACGATCATATCTAATACATCCGTTAAGGTGTTATATAGAGTTTCAAATTACGAAACCCTCTCCGAATTTTCAAGGATGTGCGGTGAGAAGGAAACCCTATTAGATAATGGGCTTGTTAAGAAAGAACCTCTTATTTCTCCTGTCCAGCTTGGCGCTATGGATGTTGGTCAGGCCTTGGTCATTATTTCAGGAAGAACAAAGTATATAACAAGATTTCCGGACTATACAGATTTGTTTAATTTGACGGATGAGAAGAAAGAAATAGATAGAGGCATTATATATAGAAAACGAAAAAAAACGAAAACTTTTGATGTGAAGGAGTACGTAAAAGCAAGAAAAAATGAGAGACTGAAAGCGGCAGGTATGTTAAAGGAGGATGATTTAGAAGTCAGAAAAAACCTTCCATTTCCATATCCATTTGATGTCACAGATGAATCAAGCCTGGATGCTATGATAAAAGATATTGACAGAAAGATTGCAGAGCTCGAAGCCGAAGAACGTGAAGAAAAGCGTAAGGAAATGGAGCGCAATAATAAGGAGAAGATGAGCAGTACAGAAAAAAAGAGAAAAAGGTATTCTATTACAATAAATACACCATATGAAACTGCAGTGATCAAAGCATTGATGAAAGTGATGGAGATGCCGGTTTCAAAAGCAAAGGATTTATATGATCATGCAAAAAAGAAAAATGGAGGTGGTGAGATCGTAGTTCTTTCTGGGTTGAGCAAGACAAAGGCAGATCAGCTCAAGAAAGAGCTGGAGAAAAAAATAGATATAGAGAACATAGATATAAGAGTGGAGTAAGAAGACTATTCCGTATTGGTGAAAGGAAGGTGTGTAATGCAGTGCTTAATAATATAGAAATATTAAAAAAAGAGCCACATAAAAGTTTTTTGACTGCGTATGAGAATGATAAGTCATGTGTGGAGTTGCATTTTCCAATCGCCAATACGGATAAATTTAATCCCTCCCTTGGATGTTATACAAATAATAATTTATATAATGTAAAAATGTAGAGATGTGGGCGGTAAGGAGAGAAAGATAGATATGAAAAATATAGAGGTGAAGATAGCAAAAGGTCAAATTCTGGCATTTGCGCAACTTCATGGCAGTAAAAACAGTGAAAATGATATATTTGTAAATGGAGCTATTTCATTTGCAAAAGACATGCGAGAAATGAAGAAGTTCAGAGTATTTGCCAATTTGTGCAATGAGCAAGGAGAAATTTTACATATACTTTCTACATATAAAGTCTTTTCAACTATAAATAGTTATTATTCATTTTCTTTGTACTGTGCAGACATTTCTCGGTATCTGGAGGTGGATAAATTGGCATATGTAGAGGTGTATGCAGTGTTAGATGATAAATGTGAATAAGCAAAATTTGATGAATAAATGAGGAAGAATGGTTAGTATTTATGGACAAACATAAGGGGGCAGATTTACAAATAAAAGAAAGATCGTAGTTGTACGCTGTAGAGACGGAATATAAGAAGAGTTATATGGTGTTTTAAGTGAAGATAATGATATCCACGTGAACTGATGGAAAAATTATCCTGCTGTTAGTGGAACATATTATTCGTTTTCGCTTTACTGCAGTATAATAGATAGATTTTTTGATGTTGACGAACTTGATTATGCAGAATTGTACTTGAGCTTTAATGAGAAGAAATCATAAAGATGCGTAGAATAACAATAGAAAACGATATAGATACACGAAGGAGGCTGGTAACATGCGAAAACAGGGGATTAAACTCAAGGATAAATCAACACTCTCAAAGGGCGAATACTTGTTTGATCATTTTTTGTATGGGCTCATATTAGGGTCATTTGACGTATATAATATACTTCCCTATTTTGTGCCAATCGCAAAATATAATAATTCAATTCCAAGGTTGATTATTTGCATGTTATTGACCAGTGTGTTCGGAATTCTTTTCAGTTACAATTATAATCGGAGTGGTAAAGGGGTTGTTCAAGATATTTTATTAGGCATTGGATCCTATACAGTTTTAACTATTGGGAAATACGCGTTTAGTTTCATTAGGTGGTTAGGAGTGGGACTATTTGTGATATCGCTGCTTGGAGTTGTTCGTATAATTGCTAAGAGGATAAGGAGAATAGACAGAAAAAAACAGATTATTATCTCAAGATTCCTTAGAAGCACACAGGTGGTAAGACGCAATGCTGGAGTCTGTGCGGCGATAGTCATTATAGCGCTGCCAATAGCACTTAAATGCTTTCCAAATGATAAGTTAAACGAGGATTATTATGCAAAGGTTTGTGCAGAGTATGGTCTTAATGCTGAAGATATACAAGATGGAATTGGAATATCGGGATATGGAGGAGAACTAAGTATTCATGAAGACTATGGAGATGAATATAGGCTCGAGGAAAATATAGATACCATAAAATGGATAAGAGATAATAGTCTTCTGAATAAACAGACAGATGACTAGATATTAGAAGAAATCAAAGAACCTGAGGATGAGATTATTACTATATATGACAATGAACTGTGAAGTATACATTATAGGAGGAGATGGACATATGATGATATTCAGGAAGAAAGAACGAGATGATATTTTAAATAACGAGCCATATGCTGCATTTATTAAAAAATTTGATAAGCTGCAAAGTGTCATAAATGAAAAGATACATATTAGAATCGACACAAATAGCAATGGTAATAAAACAGGATTTACAAGTGGATTTTACCTTGATTCTTGCTATGCACAGTGGTTTGAGTTGAAGTTTGAATTCTATGGATTGGATAACGAAGAGAGCAATCCAAACCAGCAGCTTTATGTGATGCATAGTTTGGAGTATAAATTTGTAGATGATGATTATAATGATATGATGCTGGACACAGTTGCAGATATAGAGAAGAGGAATGGTTACATATATTTATCGTCATTGGTTCATGAGTGTGAAGTGAGAAGCTCAATGAACAACAAAAATACAGTAACTGTAATGTATTCGGTACTTTGTGATAAAAAAGCTGCAAAGGAAGTCTGTTTACAGCTTATAAATCACGATATTGCTTTGTTTACGCGTGGTTTCTAGCTAACAGGAGGGTGTAGTGAAACAAAATTGGTTTTTACTAGGAGATATCCATGGCGAAGCTGCAGCCATAGAGTATTTTTATAATCATCATAGAGAAAGACTAAAGTTGGATGATTGCCAGAATAATATCATATTGTTAGGAGATGTTGGATTAAACTATTCAATAACAGGATTGGCGGATTTTTATTACAAGACATCACTATCAAAGCTGCCATTTACATATATTTGTTTGCGAGGAAATCATGAATCTAGAGTCAGTGATGTGATTAAGCGCAATCCATCGAGATGGAATCCGATAGAAAAATATGGCGGATTGGTTTATGTTGAAAATGATTTTCCGAATATCGAATATCTTGTGGATGGTCCGGCTATTTATGAATTTGCAGGTTACAAGACATTGTCTTTGCCAGGAGCATACTCTGTTGACAAATGACTCAGATTGGCAAATGGGTGGCAGTGGTTTGCTGATGAGCAGCTATCGGAAGAAGAAATGCAGTATGGAAGAATGCTGGTTAATCATGAAAAATCAGTGGATTTGGTTATTTCGCATACATGTCCTATAGAATTTGAACCGAATGACTTGTTCCTTGGCTCAATTGATCAATCTCAGGTAGATAAGACCATGGAATTGTATTTGGGTGAAATTGAAAACCAGTTGGATTATCGTAGATGGGCCTGGGGACATTATCACGCGGACAGATTGTATCCATGGAAAGATGGTAAGGAAAAACTTATGCTTTTTAATGAACATGTTGTGGATCTGTGTAAGTTCATGGAGATGGGGAAAGCAGATTATTTTGTGGATATATTGGCATAAGTCGGTAGATGTGGAGGTGAGTTTATGCCAACAAAAATTAATGTAAATGGAAAGTATCCGTGTTGTGCTAATTGGGTTGTGATGAAAAGAACACGTGATGGTGTAATAGCGAAAAACTGTCTGATTGATGAAACGATTAAGTTGTCAGACAGAGAGGCTAGATATTTGACAAGACTTAATGGAAATAGAAATCCATATAGGATGAAAGGATTTTCAGCCGATGAATGTACCAGCTACTTTAGATTCTTAAAAGAATGTATGCTAGTAAGAGAAGCAGGAAGAAGTATGCATATAGATGAGATGAAATTATATACATTGATTATTCCTAATAAGACTAGAACAAATTCGGTAATTCCTAGAATATTGAACTTTCTGTTGTGCATCTTATTCCTGCCGGTTTTTGCATATGGGCTTTACTGTATATTTGCATATGAAAATACATGGGGGATGGAAGATCCTACTATATTGAATATATTACTGGGAAGTATTGGAGGTGTTTTTCTGGGAACGATATTGCACGAATCTGCACATGCTTTTTCCTGCTTAAGTGATGAAAATGGAAGAGTGTTTGAAGCTGGAGTGATGTTGAATGGAATGTTCCTTGGTGCATATGTTTTAATCGATGAATCAGAGATAAAGAGCAATACAAAAAGAGCACAGATTAATCTTGCTGGTGTGGAAATGAATTTGTTGTTAGCAGGAGTACTTATGATATTGGCAACATTTGGAAATTTCTTGAGACCATGGAAAGTAGCTCTGTTATTTGCCGCATTACAGAATGTTTTTTTAGTACTCATGAACTTGGCTTTTACTGAAGGATTAGATGGGGAACATGCTTTAAGCAGTCTATTTGGAGGTTTCGTTGTCGATGCGGCAAAAGCAAATCTTTCTGTGTTGTTTGATAGACAAAGAAGAGTCGATTATTTTGCTGTACATGGTATATGTGGGGCAGCAAATATATGTGTAAGTCTTGTAATTTTAGTTTTTCAATTTATAGTGCCGCTTGTAGTAGTTGCAGATATCAGTATATGGATAGGAGCGCTGTTTCAATGAATTTGAGATACGATATGGCAAAATTAGTAATAGGTGCAGTCAATGTAGGTATGATATTGTATTCTTCCGTATGTTCAGGATTGACATGTACATTTGGTTTATGGGGAATTGCAACTGCAGTTGGAATATTGTGTTTAGCTGTGAAAAGTGTGTCTTTCATTAAAAAGAATGAAAGTATATGGATGTTCGTTCTTGTTTTATTTGTTACGATTCCTTTTAATGTAAGACTTGCAACAGTAGCTGTTGGGGAGTGCTTTGCAGAAATCAATGTTTTTTCAAAGATATTGTATATTGTAATGGTATGTATGAGTCTGCTGTCTGCGGAAGAGATATTTATAGGGTTGTTAACGAGATTTATTTGGCCTAGACAGGATGAATCATTTATATCGGAACTTAAGAAAATTGATGAAAACATAGATCAGAATGGGTAGGAGTAATATGCTATATTTAATATCAGATATTCATGGTAATTTGTTAGAATTTAAGCAAATTTTAAGAAGATAGAATTTGATGGAGAAAAAGATAATTTGATAATTATGGGAGATATTTTGGATCGAGGGCCGGATGGGATTGCTCTGTTGAGATATGTCAAACCATATATTTTAGATAACTCGATGGAATTGCTGCTTGGTAATCATGAGTTATTTGCCGTTATGTATCTAAACGGTGTTCTTGGCGAAAAGAATACAGATAAGGTTCTTGATGAGAGAACATGGACGGCCTTTGGAGGTGGAGACACGTTAAAGTCGATTAAAAACATGACAGCCTTTGAGAAGAAAAATTTATTATCCTTTTTGGAGCACTTGCCTATTTACTCGGAAATTAGCTCCCGATATCTAGGAAATGTAATCGTTACGCATACTGGTATTGATTGAAATAATTATGTAATGAACGCAGATGGAACAATTAATGTTAAGAGTAGTATAAAAAAGGCTTTTGAAAATAATATTTACAGTTATATGGTTGGTATGGACTTACATCAAGTCCCCAAGAAAGATAAAGAACGGTTTGATCAATTTATTATTGTGGGACATGTTCCTTGTTTCAGATTAAATAAAGATATGAGTAATAAGTTCTACAGAACAGATTACTATATGGATATTGACGCCGGAGCTGGACACATGGAACAAGGGGGAACATTGGGCTGTTATTGCGTTACTACTGATGAGGAGATATATCTTTAGCAAAGGATCAGGAGGTTGCAGGTGATGCTTCATGAAATGAGATTAAAACCAGATCCGTTCGAGGGAATAGAAGCCGGCAAGAAGAAAATTGAGTTCAGACTCTGGGATGAAAAGAGACGGCTTATCAAACCCAGAGATAAGATATTATTTACAAATACAGATACCGGACAAAACATATTGACCTATGTTGTGGATATTCATAAAGCGGATTCTTTTGTGCAATTAAAAGAAGTGCTTGTTAAAAAGAATCTGATTGAAGAAAATGATTTTGAGCCTTCAACAATGTTAAAATATTATAGCAGTGAGGAGGAGAAGGAGTATGGAGTGGTTGGAGTTGAGATTGCATTGCTGAGTGATTAATCTTAGACAGTGGTATGAGAGAAATTGAATGGGCAACGTTGCAAATCTACGAAATAGACAGGTGAAAGGAAATGGGAAAGTGAAGTTCCTGGACAAAATATATATAATAGATATTGATGAAAAAATGATAGATAGCTTGATGAAGTATTTTCAATGGGAGACTAATGTTGAACTTTGTTGTTGCGATATAGAGAGCTTTCTAAAAGATCATATAGAAAAAATAGACGGAGTGACAAGTGCGGCAAATTCATTTGGAATAATGGATGGAGGGCTTGATAAGGCACTGGTTGATTTCTTTGGCGAACAATTACAGTCAAATGTGCAAAGGGTAATTCAGAAAGAATTTCTTGGCGAACAACCAGTAGGAACATGTTTAACTATAGATATACCGGGGTATAACAAAAAAATACTACATACACCAACGATGAGGATTCCCCAACCGATTTTAGATCCGCGAATTATATATACGGCAACTCGCAGTACACTTGTTGAAGCGATAAAAAACCAGATTTTTACAATAACGTTGCCTGCGTTTGGACATCTAACGGGTAATGTTAAATCGGAAATTGTAGCACAGTATATGAGAATGGCTTATGATGATGTAAAAAAAAACACTTCAAGAGACATCTTCTATAAATACGTGGGAGTTTGTATACGAAAATAAAAATATAGATGGGGTTTTATTTAAAAGCTATTTTTCAGGTAACTCTCCCCATAATAAACAGTAGAGACTGAGGCAGTTTGCCCCAGTCTCTACTATTCTATATGAAATACATCCTCAACCATCAGGTTGAAGTATGCGGATATTCGCAGCATAAATTCAGCGGATGGAGTGCCTTCGCCACGTTCAATACGACTGATGGTTCTGGTACAGAAGCCTGTTGCAGCTGCAAGATCATCCTGAATGATGCCACGGCTTTCGCGGATTTCTTTTAAGTTGTTGACAACTGCCATTTCAATCACTTCCTTGTAGTTTTCTAAGTTTGTCTTTAAATCAAAGTATAGTGGAATATATGTCCAAAATAATGCGCACGAATTTGATGGTTCGCTATTTAGATAGATAAATCTGTGGCGCTGCCGGTTCCTACGACCTTTCCAAATACATCAAAACGATCATTTTCACTGACACGGATGGGTGCATATTTTTTATTTAGTGATACAAGGAAGATACCCTCCTTGTCTTCTCGTAGTTTCTTGATATAGGCATCTCCATTCAGGGAGAAAATGCCGATTTCACCATTTTCAACAGTTTCCTGTTTGATTACCCATGCAATGTCTCCATCATGGAACTCTGGTTCCATACTGTCACCACTGATCTTTACACCGAAAGAAGTGTTTTCAGGCAGCAGAGCTTCATCTATGTTAAGAGTCCTGCTTGGACCATCTTCAAGGAAGTTTCCAGTACCAGCAGATACTGCATTTTCGTATACCGTGATGGCTCTGAGAAAAGGAATGATCTGACATACGTGCTTTTCGTATTTGCCAGAGGCATGCAAAAGGCTGATATAGTCGAGAACCTTTAGTTTACCTTCTTCGTTCAATCCATCAAACAGATTATATGGATTGCTTCCAAAGTATGCTTCGTATATATCTTCAATCTGAAGAATCTGACACAGCGACAGGAAGAGTGATATGCCGGGCTCAGTGGCATTCTGCTCCCATTTGGAGACTGCCTTTCTGGTGAGATTAAATCCTTTTGCCTGGAGCTTAGTGGCAAGATCTTCCTGTGATAGTCCTAGTTTTTTCCTATTTTCAGATATGATTTGTCCTATGGAATGCATATTTACGCCTCTTTTCTATTCGAATTTGGTTGATTGTTTCCCGTATAGTATATATCAGGATGAAATATCATGCAAGCACAAAATCTCCAAATAAGAGCAAACTGGACATATATGTCAGTTGACAGTCGCTTGATGAGAGCATTATACTGGAGCACGAAAGAAACACTACATGAGCTATACTATGAGACTGTTATAGTCTGGAAAGGAGGAAGACCATATGGTTCATCCACATGGATACTTTGGTTAAGGGCATATTGCTCTACTTAACGGTGCACAAGGTGGCTTTGACACTTTGGCATACGCGATTACTGCCAGATGGCAGGTAAAAGGAGGATATTTTAAATTATGTATTATGATTTGAATGAGAAAACGACAGTTGTGTATATGTTTATTTGCGATTTTAACCGGGAACATGGGTATTCTCCGACAGTCAGAGAGATAGGAAAGCATGTAGGACTGAAATCCACATCAAGCGTTCAGGCATATCTTAGAAAACTGGAGGAATGTGGCTATATTGCAAGACTCAAGGACTGCCCACGTACAATTAAGATTTGTTAGTGATGATTGGCAGGAGGTTAAGGCAATGAGTAATAAGGTATATGTAGATGTGCTTGCAGAATTTACCACGGATGGGATTTTGATACCGAGAAGTCTCCGCTGGAAGGACGGAACGGTTTATGAGATACAACGGGTAAACGATATGAGAAGGGCGGCGAGCCTGAAAGCGGGAGGTGTTGGAATGAGGTACACATGTATGATTGATGGCAGAGAAAGTCATCTATATTACGAGGATAATAATTTATGGTTTGTAGAGGGAAGAGCCTGACCTTGATGTATCATGGTCAGTTGGCTTCAAAGATCAGCATTTACCGGGGCATACGAGAGGTATGCGCGGAACTCCCGGCAAGCAAGCTTGCAAAGGTGATTCCCTTTTCCTTTTCAAGTACAAAGAGATGGTTTTTGTATTTAGAAAGGAGCTTAACTGTAGTATGAATAATAAAGATGTGATTGAGATACGCTGCAGACAATGTAAGAAGCTGATGATGAACTATCATGTGTGCGGAGATGATTCTGCGGTTGCACTTCAAGGTATAGGAGTGAAGTGTGACAGATGTAAACGTGTGATGATTCTGAAGAAATATACTGAGGGTATGTTGATTAGCCGTCTGATAGATGGCGCTTTCAGAATCTGATGTGTGAAAATTGAATAATAGCCCACCTGATACGGGCACATCGGAAGATGGCAGCACCAAAGACGCAGGGGAAAGCAACCAGACTGGATCTGGCTTTCTCTTAGCGTCTTTTTTTATGCAAGTGTGGCGATTCTTATTTTGAATATGAAAAACAATCCGTTTCTGGTTGCCAGAACGACGATCAGAAAGGATGTAGAAAATGAAGAGAGAAGCAAATTCAGAAGAAAAACAGATGATGATGGAGGTTGGACAGAGGATACAGGATATCCGTATTGAAAATGAGGTGACAGGGGCACAGCTTGGAGCCTGTCTTGGAATAAATGGGAACCAGGTGTCTCGGATTGAAACAGGAGTTGCCAGATGTTCTATTTATCAGCTTGTTTTGATATGCCAGGAGTTTGGCTGCTCCGCTGATTACCTTCTATTTGGTAAGAAGAATACTGGCATGTCCAAGGAGCAGACGGAGCTTATTACCAGATTGTATGAGAGTATACAGAATCGTCCTTGAAAGATGAAATGATGAAGAAGGTTCACTTTTGCAGGGAGTACTTTGAAAGAGCAGGTACAGTATGATAAATGCATACCAGACAGGACGCTGACTGGAACAAAAAGCGATATGAGTGCACAAATATCGGTTTCAAATTCTACAGAAAGAAGGAAAGCGATATGCAATTTACAAGAAGTAATGTGAATGAGTTTAAGAGAGAGCATGAAGTGATGGGAGTTGGCTTTATCAAGTCCAGAAAGAGTGTTGATAAGATCATGGATATGGCAGCAGATATGCTGGATAAGGCAAAGAGTGTAGAACTGCCGATTGTGGAAATTATCGTTGATGAAGGGGCTTCGGATGATATTGACCGTGATAAGGTGACAAGCCTTTGTGAGTGGATGGAAAAGGATTATGTCAAAGTGATTTTCGTCAGGGAGATAAATGATATCACAAAGGATAGAGATGATCTGGAGGCATTTCTTCTGAAAGCCGGGGATCTGGATGTGATGGTGTATGTGCTGAACACTGGAGTTCAGGTGAAAGCAGAACCTGATAACGGAGCAGGATGTTAGAAACAGATCAGAAAGCTTCAGAACCCGTTACTGAGAATCTGATAGGTATCAGGTTTACTATCACAGATTATGGAACGATTGTGAGAGCCGGTGATGGTTCTGTGATTGGAATATATCCGACAGAGGATGAGGCATTAGAAGATGTTCGCGAACGGTGTATGGGCGTATTGAGTTCCACGAAAACTTGACACGCAGCATCAACATTTGAAGAAGATAGATTTTGAAAGAAATTTCATTATATAGGAGTACGAGATGAGAAGAAAAGGCAGAAATAAGAAACCACTGATGACAAATCCAACAAGATGTATTGTTATTTTGTCATCAGATGAGCAGCACAATGAAATAAAAGCTGAAGAGGCAGAGAACAGGCAGTTGAACAGAATCAGGGAATTTACAAAACAGAATAATCTTATCCCAGTGGCGATTGTCAGACGTGGAATAATGGGACGAGTGGTTTATAATCGCTACTTCAGTGGTGCAATAGAGTGTATGAGGCAGGGAAAGGCTGAAGCTGTTGTATGCGTAAATATGGATACAATTTCTTATGGAATAGCAGATGCATATTACAGAGTTGGACTTATTAAGGAGGCAGGCTTTCGTATATTTACAGTAGATGAGAAGGAGCCGATGATGCACCTGTATATGCCACCAAAGAAGGGGGGGTTCACAGATGAAGATTAGAAGAAATATGGTGATATGGGCAGAACTAAAAAATCAGGGTAAGTGTGTGCAGACAGGAATCAGACCTTGTGTAGTTATTAGCAACAATACAGCCAATGCACATTCACCGGTATTTACTGTAATGCCTGGAACAACGCAGGATAAGAAGAAGGATTTTCCGGTACATGTGAAGGTCACAGCTAAGGATGTGAATGGAAGGCTTTACAAGGATACGTTTTTTATGGGAGAGCAGATGTGTACGATAGGAGAGCGTCAGATCATAAATGTACTTGGTGAGATAAAGGATGAGGGTGTCATTCAGCAGATCAATGAGGTCATTGTGAGGGAATTGGCGTTGGATAATGAAAATTTGAATAGGGGGGAACAGAATGTGCTTGATAACGGACAACAGTAAAGAAGTGCAGGGACAGGTGCCTATTTATCAGAAAGTAACGCTCACAATAAAAGAGGCGGCAGAATATTCCAATATAGGAATAAATAGAATTGAAAGCTTGCTTAGAGCACCAAGATGTCCGTTTGTGTTATATGTAGGAAAAAAGAAACTGGTGAAACGGAAGGAGTTTGAGAAGTTTATATCCGAGAATATTGAAATATAATAGAGCATTTTTTCGTTTACTCATGAGTAGATTGTGAACACATATGTATGGTAAATATTGAAATACAAGCCTCAATGTAGTATACTTATTCTGCTATTTTGGGGCTTCTTGTGGAAAGGAGCCAGAATGGGAAAAAGCTTAAAAGGTAAGGAACTGGGTGTCGGAATTTCTCAGCAGACGAATGGCCTTTATGTGGCTAGATTTACTGATAGATTTGGACGAAGGAAATCTAAACGTTTTAAGAAACTGCAGGAATGCAGACAATGGATAGCAGATGCAACATATATTGATGAACATAGTGATTTAGAGAATGCTACAGACATGCTTGTGGATGCGTGGTTTGAATATTGGATCGATCTAAAGAAAAAGACAGTGAGACCCAATACGGTTCGTAATTATTCCGAACGTTATGAAAGAAATATCAAGAACGTGATAGGGAATAAACTTCTTACAGAAGTGAAACCGATACATTGTCAGAAAATATTTTCAGATATGGCGGATGAAGGATATAAGACGACAACCATTTATCAGACTAGAATTGCATTGTATAACATGTTAGAGTTTGCAAAGGAAAACGAAGTTATAATAACAAATCCTTGTAAGAAATCGGTGAAGAGTGATATTGGCAAGCCATCAGATAAAAAAGAGGCTCTTACAATTGATGATCAAAGGCGTTTCCTTGCGGCAGCTAAAGGACAGAGTTATGAGTATCAGTATAGATTTGCGTTGCAGACGGGACTTAGAACAGGAGAGCTTGTTGGTCTAAAGTGGGAAGATATTAATTTTGAAAGGAAGACTCTTACAATCGAAAGATCGATGGAGTTTAGGTACAAAGTTGGTGAGTGGAGAGTTGGACCGCCTAAAAGCAAGTCTGGATACAGGACAATACCACTTACGGACGAAGCAATTTGTATTCTTAAGGCTCAAAAAGAAAAGAACAGAAAACTCAAAGTGATAGATAAAGAGTGGGCTGATACAGTGTTCCTTTGCAGAAAGGGGCAACCTGTAAAAAATAGCACTTATGATACAGCTTTATTTAAAATTTGCGATAAAGCAGGAATCAAGCGTTTTTCGATGCATGTATTAAGACATACTTTTGCAACTAGATGTATTGAAGGTGGAATGATGCCAAAAACCTTACAGAAAATATTGGGACACTCTAATATTGGTATCACTATGAATTTGTATGTTCATATAACCGAAGAAGAAAAACAAAAAGAAATAGACCTTGTGGCAGAGGCTTTGAAGGCAGGTGTTGCAATATGAAAATTCATGTATTTTCATGCGAATATAACAAGATTGGTACACTAATTGGTACACCAGCGAAATACGAAGCCTGCAAAGCCGCATAAAATCAAGGTTTTTAAGGAGGAAATATATAAAATGAAACTAGGTATCGTAGGACTCCCAAACGTGGGAAAAAGTACACTTTTCAATTCACTTACAAAGGCAGGAGCGGAATCAGCTAACTATCCGTTCTGTACAATAGATCCAAACGTAGGAATCGTTGCAGTGCCGGATGAGAGGCTGGACAAGCTCACAGAGATGTACAACTCAGCCAAGACAACACCTGCTGTTATAGAATTTGTAGATATCGCGGGTCTTGTAAAGGGCGCATCAAAGGGAGAAGGACTTGGAAACCAGTTCCTTGCGAACATCAGAGAGGTTGATGCCATCGTTCACGTTGTAAGATGCTTTGAGGATACAAATGTCATCCACGTTGACGGTTCCGTAGACCCGATCAGAGATATAGAGACCATCAATCTGGAGCTGATATTCTCAGATATAGAGGTGCTCGACAGAAGGATCGCCAAGACCATCAGAGGTGCAAGAAATGACAAGATGCTTGCGAAGGAGCTTGACTTCCAGCAGAGGATCAAGGCTCACCTTGAGGATGGTAAGCTTGCAAAGACCATAGAGGTCACAGATGAGGACGAGCAGGCGTGGATAGAGGAATATAACCTTCTCACATGGAAGCCTGTAATATTTGCCGCAAATGTAGGCGAGGAAGACATTGCGGACGATGGCGCTTCAAATGAGAACGTGCAGAAGGTAAAGGAATACGCAAAGGACTTCGATGCAGAGGTATTTGTAGTATGTGCACAGATAGAACAGGAGCTGGCAGAGCTTGATGATGAGGAGAAGAAGATGTTTCTCGAGGATCTTGGAGTTAAAGAGTCTGGTCTTGACAAGCTTATCAAGGCAAGCTACTCACTTCTTGGTCTTATCAGTTATCTGACAGCCGGAGAGACAGAGTCAAGGGCATGGACCATCAAGAAGGGAACGAAGGCACCTGGAGCAGCTGGCAAGATTCACTCAGACTTTGAGAGAGGATTTATCAAGGCGGAGGTTGTCAGCTACAAGGATCTCATGGACTGCGGAAGCATGCTTGCGGCCAAGGAGAAGGGCCTTGTAAGACAGGAAGGCAAGGAATATGTGGTTGAGGATGGAGATGTTATTCTCTTCAAGTTCAACGTGTAAATGAATCTAGGAGGATGTAACGATATGTCTCAGATATCAGAATATTTTAGAAGCATATTCTTTCCGAATCTTGGGATAACCCTCAGAAACATAGGTGACCATATCAATATAGGAAGCTTTGAGGTGAGGTTCTACGGGATCATCATCATGATAGGATTCCTGCTGGCATATGTACTTGTCACCAACGAGGCAAAGAGAACAAAACAGAATCCTGAAATGTATCTGGATTTCATACTTATACTTATCATCCCGGCCATACTTGGAGCAAGACTCTACTATATCCTGTTCAGACTTGACCAGTATATAGTGCAGGGCGATGTGGGAGCTACACTCAAAGCCATGCTGAATATCAGAGGCGGCGGACTTGCCATATATGGTGGAATCATAGCGGGAGTCATCACGGCGGTAATATTCTGCAAGGTGAGAAAAGTCAGCTTTGTACTCATGGCGGATACAGCCACTTTTGGAATACTGATCGGACAGATACTTGGAAGATTTGGAAACTTCTTCAACAGAGAAGCATTTGGCGCATATACGAACAGTAAGATGGCCATGGCGATTCCGCTTGATTACTACAGATCTGATGGCAATCTTGACTATTTGGAGAGAACCGGGGTCATCACACAGAAGATGCTGGACAATGTGGTGAATATAGACGGCATGGATTGCATAACGGTCCATCCGACATTCCTGTATGAGTCCTTATGGAATCTTATGCTGCTTGTGTTCTTATTTATATATAGAAAGCACAAGAAATTCAAAGGAGAGTTCGCTCTCATATATGTGGGAGGATACGGACTCGGAAGATTTATCGTCGAAGGTCTCAGAAGTGATTCCCTGATGATCGGCAATACAGGGATCAAGGTATCCCAGGTGCTTGCACTTGTATGCTTTGTAACTGCCGTGGTACTGCTTGTCATAAATTATGTAAGATGTGCCAAGCGTGGCTGGCCTGCTGCAGTTATGGGAGACGCCGCTGGCACAGAAGTGAAGATTAGTGGCGAATGTGATCCTGCGGATACAGAAGTGGAGACCAGTGGTGAAGCAGACGCTGCCGGTACAGAAGTGGAGACCAGTGGTGGATCAGATGACGCTGGAGAAAAAAAAGAAAGATGACAAAGATGCCACAAAATAGCATTTCAGCGCAGAAAAAGTGGCAATAAAAATAATATAACAGGGAGACAATACAGATAAATACCCACAAGGTGGAGATATCCCCCACGAAATGGGAAAAAACTGGGATTTGTCCCCACCACAAAAAGCCTGTAGGTTTGACAGTGAAAACTGTTAGATCTACAGGCTTTTTTGCGTATTTGCACACACTTTTTTCATATAACAGGGTTGCAATTTGGGGGGCTATAGTATAGAATAGTGGTTACAAGTGGCATTACTGTGCAACTAAGTGGTGAAAAGTGGTGATTGAACCGGAGTTATACGAAAGGAGGAGATCGGGATGTCCAGATGCTTATCAGGTGAATATGAACATAAGCTTGATGCAAAAGGAAGACTGATCATGCCATTAAAACTTCGTTCGGAACTCGGGGAGTCATTCATGGTAACCAAAGGAATCGACTGCTGTCTCTATGTATATGGAATGACAGAGTGGGAGGAGTTCGTTGAGAAGCTGAACAAGCTTCCTATGACCAACAGAACGGCCAGAGCCTTCAAGAGAGGTTTTCTTGCCGGAGCGGTCAAGTGTGAGCCGGATGCACAGGGAAGAATACTTCTATCTCCGAAGCAGAGAGAATATGCACATATAGACAAGGATGTGTATGTCATCGGTAACGGTGAGAAAGCGGAGATCTGGAGCAAGGAAGAGTGGGATGGCCCTGAGAACATGAGTGATAATCAGGCCAGCATGGACGAGCTTGCAGATGAGCTTGATGCACTTGATTTTAGTTTTTAGAAGAGAATGGTAATTGATTATGGAATTTGCGCACAAGTCGGTCTTGCTTGAGGAGACCATCGACAACCTGAATATCAAGCCGGATGGCATCTATGTGGATGGCACATTAGGGGGAGCCGGACACTCAGAGCAGATTGTGAAGAGGCTTGGTGAGGGCGGCAGGCTTATAGGTATCGACCAGGATGAGGATGCCATAGCTGCAGCGTCGAAGAGACTTGAGCCGTATGGGGATAAGGTGACCATAGTCAGGGATAATTACCAGAATTTCAGAAGAATATTGGATGAACTGAACATACAGAAGGTGGACGGGATACTCCTTGATCTGGGAGTGTCTTCATATCAACTCGATAATGCGGATAGAGGATTCACATATCGGGTTGATGCTCCACTGGATATGAGGATGGACAACAGGCAGACAAAGACTGCAAAGGATATAGTCAATGATTATTCCGAGGCTGAGCTGTTCCGTATACTTAAGGATTACGGAGAGGAGAGATATGCAAAGAGTATTGCATATCATATATGCAAGTACCGTGAGAACAAGGTGATAGAGACGACCGAAGAGCTCAACGATATAATCCGTGGCTCCATACCGGCAAAGGCAAGGAATGGACAGGGACATCCGTCCAAGCAGACATTTCAGGCGATCAGGATAGAGCTTAACAGGGAGCTTGATGTGCTCAGGGATTCAATAGACGGCATGATAGCAAGTCTGAATCCGGGAGGAAGATTGTGTATCATCACATTTCATTCCCTTGAGGACCGGATAGTGAAGCTAGCATTCAGGAAAAATGAAAATCCATGCATTTGTCCACCGAACTTTCCGGTGTGCACATGCGGAAGAAAGCCTCTCGGCAAGGTGATAACGAGAAAACCGATCATACCGGGAGAAAGGGAGCTTGAGGAGAATTCCAGATCAAAGAGCTCAAAGCTCAGAGTGTTTGAGGCAATTTGACAGATATAAATGAAAGAGGCGATATAGATGGCAGATAGAAGATACTACACAGAGGGTAGTTCTGCAAGACAACTGAATTATGATGACCGGGCTGGACGTAACAGATCCCGCGAAGCTGTAGTCAGAGGCTCAGCCGCTCCGGCGAGAAGACCACAGCCTTCAGTGAGACCTGAGAGAGCTCCACAGCCGGCGCGAAGAAAGAAACAGGGATCATCTCATCTGACTGACAGAGAGAGACGAGAGCTTGCAGCCAGAAAGGCACAGAGAAAGGCAGTTACAAATGCACAAATAAGATATACGGCGGGCATGGTTGCTGCGATAATCGTTGCGGTGGCGCTGTGCTGTTATCTTCTGAAACTTACATCAGATGTCAAGTCACAGAAGGAGTCAGTGGCAACGCTGAAGAGCCAGGTGGCAACACAGCTTGACGAGAATGCAAGCTACAGCGCAGGACTTGATTCCATGACAGATCTGGATGAGATATATAATATTGCAACTACTAAGCTCGGCATGGTATACTCACAGCCGGGACAAACATTATACTATTCACAGAATAATGATGATTACGTAGTACAGTACAAGGATGTCCCTAAGGCCAAGTAGTCTTAGGGATATTTAATTTTTAAGGTGGAAAGATAAAATGTCAAAGAGATCAAAGCTATTTTTAAAAGGGATGAGAAGAAAGACCAAGATCGCATATTTGCTGGTGGTGGGAGTTCTGGTGGCACTTACCATAAGAGTTGTGTACATCAACGTGGCAAATGGAAAGGAGTATTCGGAGGCGGTGGTTCTGCAGATGGACTACAATTCCACGGATATTCCGTATGAGAGAGGCGAGATACTGGACAGAAATGGAAATGTCCTTGCAAACAGTGAGAAGACCTACAGCCTGATACTTGAGCCTGTGAATATTCTGATCACGGAGAAGGGAAAGGCGGCAACAAGAGCTGCGGTGCTGGAGTATTTCGATGTGTCAGGAGACGATTTTGACAAGCACATTGCAAATGAGGATTCTTATTATGAGGTAGTCCTCAAGGATCTTCCATATACAAAGGTTAAGGCATTTGAGGATTACTGTAAGACCGATGAGGGCGCAGATGTCATAGGAGTGAGATTCGAGACGGTGTATAAGAGAAATTACCCAAATGGATCTCTGGCGTGTCACCTGCTCGGATACACCGCCAGCGGAAATGTTGGACAGGGTGGTATTGAGGGCTATTATAATGACTACTTAAACGGTGTGGATGGCAAGACTTACAGATATATGTCGGGCTCAGGCGGCGTTGACTCGGAGACTGTGGCAGCCCAGAATGGTGAGACAGTAGTATCCACCATAGATATGAATATACAGAAGATCATAGAGGACAACATCACTGAGTATATGCAGAATACAGGTGCTAAGCAGATAGGTATCATAGCAATGGATCCAAACAATGGCGAGATACTTGGAATGGCAAGCTCACGTACCTACGATCCAAATGACCCGATGAACACACAGGCGCTCAGGAACATGACAGTCACCGTCACCCAGGAGGTTGAGATCGAGGGTGCAGATGAGAATGCGGACAGCCTGATAAGCGTTGAGAGTGCAAAGAAAAATACAACAGCAACAACGGAGAGCAGCGAGGATGGCACTACCACAGAATCATCTACAGAAGCGACCACCGAACAGAAGAAGAATGTAAAGACTGAGGAAGTGGAATACGATTTCTCAAAGATGTCGGATGAAGAGTTCCAGAGCACGATAGATGGATTTACATCAGACCAGTTATATGAGGCACTCAACTATGTATGGCAGAATTACTGTATAAGTGATGTGTTTGAGCCGGGTTCAACATACAAGGCATTTACCATAGCGGGAGCCATGGAGGATGGAGTGATCTCAGACGGAGATGAATTTCTCTGTGATGGTTCACAGGTCGTAGTCGAGGGAGAGAGCCCTATTTACTGTAGTTACAGAGCAGGACACGGAATGGTTGACGTCAAGAGAGCTCTGGCTGTTTCATGTAATGATGCGTTGATGCAGATAGCGGACAAGGAGGGACCAGAGACATTTGACAAATATCAGATGATATTTAACATTGGTTCCAAGACAGGAATAGATCTCGAAGGTGAGACGACAGGTATTAAGTACGATGTGGAGAATCTTAATCCTACAGAGCTTGCGACATCTTCATTTGGACAGGGTGTTACAACATCTATGATCCAGATGGCAGCGGGATTCTGTTCTGTAATAAACGGCGGAAATTATTATGTGCCACATGTTGTCAAGAGACTTCTGGATTCAGACGGAAATGTGGTTGAGAATATGGATCCGGTGCTTGTCAGAAAGACTATATCCAAGGAAGTGTCGGATTACATGAAGACATACCTCCAGGCGGTTGTTGAGGAAGGTACAGGATATGCGGCTGGAATAGAGGGCTACACCATCGGTGGTAAGACAGGTACAGCCGAGAAGCTTCCTCGAGGAAATGGAAAATACGTACTGTCATTCATAGGATTCACCCCTGTTGAGAATCCTCAGATAATGCTTTACGTTGTAGTTGATGAGCCTCATGTTGAGGATCAGTCAGGATCAGGAGCAGGAGCAAAGCTGTTCAATCAGGTTATGCAGGATCTCCTTCCATACCTGAATGTATACTCAACAAACGGAGATGATGTGGCTTATGACGGAACGGAGGAGCCGCTCTCATCAGCATTTGACACGGATACAGAGACTGCAGATACAGAGGCGGCAACAGAGGATGCGGCTGCTGAGGACACATCAGCGGAAGATACATCAGCGGAAGATACATCGACCGACGACACATCGGCGGATGACACGTCGTATGACGATACGGCAGACGACAGTTATACGGCGGACGATACATGGGAGGATGACAGCGGAACAGGCGACGGCACGGATACGTGGAGCGGTGACGAGGACTATTCCGGCGAATGATAATTTACATAGTAAACCAAAGCATCGAAGGTGCAGATACACCTCCGGTGCTTTTTTAATGCAGAGATAGATTTGTACACGAATAGGCGAATACATGAGGCATCCGGCTAATATGATAATAAAAAAGTCCGGGATCAAGAGTTGAAGGTATACAGTTATAACAGGCGGAGGATAAAGTTTGTGTTCGTTATGGCGGCCCTAGCGCTGGGAGTTATAGTTGGCCGTCTTGCATACATAATGCTCTACAGGGGAGAATATTATAGTGAGAAAGCAGATTCCCTGCATGAGAGGGAGAGAAGCATAAAAGCTCCCAGGGGAAGGATATACGACAGAAATGGCAATATCATAGCGGACAACAAGGCGGTGTGTTCAATATCCGTGATACACAGCCAGATAGAGGATGAGGCGGAGGTCACAGAGCTTCTTACAAGATATCTGGATAAGGATCCGGCAGACATCAGGAAGAAGGTGGAGAAGGTATCCTCAAGGGAGCTCATAGCGTCAAATGTAGACAAGGAGACCGGAAAAAAGATCAAGGCGGCTGCTGTTCCGGGGATCAAGGTGGACGAGGATTACAAGCGCAGCTATCCATATGATACCCTTGCATCGAAGGTTATAGGCTTCACCGGTGCTGACAATCAGGGAATACTGGGCCTTGAGGTGACATATGACAGTGTGCTCACAGGGACAAATGGAAGCATAAATGCGGTCACGGATGCAAGGGGAATAGAGCTTGCGGAATATTCAGAAACCAGGACAGAGCCCATTCCCGGAAATGATCTCGTGACAACACTGGATCTCAATATACAGAGATATGTGACACAGGCTGCAGAGAAAGTCCTGATCGAGAAAAAAGCAAATAGGGTGTGTGCAATAACGATCAATCCCCAAAATGGCGAGATATATGCCATGGTGGATGTGCCGGAATACAACCTGAACGAACCGTTCAAACTGGTTAAGCCAGAGAACGATGAAGAGACAGACACAGGGGAAGATGCAGAGAGGAATAACAGCGCATCCGGGACATCCATGTTGCTGCCTACAGCCGGCAATATGGATGAGCTGAACAATATGTGGAGAAATTATCTGATAAGCGACACATATGAGCCGGGATCAACCGCCAAGATAATAACACTGACGGCAGCACTCGAGAAGGGAGCGGTCGACAGCAACTCAAACTTTTTCTGCCCGGGATATAAGATAGTTGAGGACAGAAGGATAAGGTGCAGCAAGACCACGGGCCATGGAAGCCAGAGCCTTAAGGAGGCGCTCATGAATTCCTGCAATCCAGCGTTTATGGAGATAGGAGAGAGAACAGGTGTGGATGGCATGTACGAGTATTATCACAAGCTGGGATTGTTCAGTCAGAGCGGAATAGACCTTCCCGGAGAGGCAAACTCCATCATGCATAAGAAGGAAAATGTAGGGCCGGTAGAGCTTGCCACCATGTCGTTTGGACAGTCATTCCAGGTGACTCCGATACAGTTCATATCTGCAGTGTGCACGGTTGTGAATGGAGGGCATACGGTAACTCCACATTTGGGAAAAAGGATAATAGACAGCAGTAAAGAAACTATTACAGCCATTGAATTTGACGAGCAGAGACAGGTTATAGATGAGGAGACATCACAGAAGATGCGGGAGATGCTTGAGGCAGTCGTTGCCGAGGGCGGCGGATCAAAGTGTGCCATAGAGGGCTGCAGGATAGGCGGAAAGACCGCCACGAGTGAGAAACTCCCCAGAGGAACAGGCAGATACATATCTTCTTTTATAGGATTTGCGCCGGCGGATGATCCTCAAGTCCTGACGGTCGTGCTAATAGATGAGCCCGAGGGCACATATTATGGAGGAACCATAGCGGCCCCTGTTGTGAGAGATATTTTTTTGAATATTCTTCCCTATTTGGGAATTGACAAAGCCACAAATGAGTATTAAATTTATCTCAGTCTGAAAACAGTTTAAGAAATACATAGTCCGCGGTGTGCGGGCAGGTAAGGAGTACAAAATGAATTTAGATTTAAAGATTGTTTTACCGGTAGTGATAGCATTCTGTATCAGCGTGGTGCTGTGCCCTATAGTTATACCGTTCCTGAAGAAGCTCAAGTTCGGTCAGTTTGTCAGGGATGACGGCCCACAGGCACATTTGAAGAAGGCCGGAACACCAACCATGGGTGGACTTATAATCCTTCTGTCACTTACGATCACGACGCTTATCTATATGAAGAAATATCCGGATGTCCTTCCGGTGCTTTTTGTGACACTTGGATTTGGACTTATCGGATTTATCGATGAT
The DNA here is from genome assembly GCF_040227275.1 of Coprococcus sp. RTP31081st1_H1_RTP31081_211007. Classification (NCBI taxonomy): domain Bacteria; kingdom Bacillati; phylum Bacillota; class Clostridia; order Lachnospirales; family Lachnospiraceae; genus Coprococcus; species Coprococcus sp. RTP31081st1_H1_RTP31081_211007. The sequence goes on along the minus strand of NZ_JBEHVP010000001.1, from coordinate 670,272 downwards.
TACATCAAAGTTGTTATGAAGAGATCAATGGGACTTCACGCATGGCAGAAGATGCTCGGACAGATTGTCGTTACGGGAGTATTTGCATATTATGTAGAGAAGTATTCAGATATCAACAATGAGCTTATAATACCATTCCTTGGCAAGACGGTTCAGCTCAACAGCACACTCTATGTGATACTGTTGTTCTTCATCGTGCTTGGAACAGTTAATGGTGCGAACTTCACAGACGGACTTGACGGACTTGCGTCATCAGTCACGGTTCTCATAGCCACATTCTTTGCGGTTGTAGCAGTGGGAACAGACTCAGGTGTTGCTCCGGTTGCCTGCGCAGCGGTTGGATGTCTTCTTGGCTTCCTTGTGTACAATGTGTACCCTGCAAAGGTATTCATGGGAGATACAGGTTCTCTGGCACTCGGTGGATTTGTTGCATCAACAGCGTATATGCTCAAGATGCCTATATTCATAGTTATAATAGCTTTCATATACTTCCTTGAAGTATTATCAGTTATAATACAGGTTGTTTCATTCAAGCTTACAGGCAAGAGAGTGTTCAGAATGGCACCTATACATCATCATTTTGAGCTCGGGGGATGGCCTGAGTCAAAGGTCGTTGCTATATTTTCTATAGTGACTGCAGTCCTCTGTGTGGTAGGTTTACTGGCACTGTAATGTAGAAAGGAGAAAATGGTGCAGTGGTGCACCATGGTGAAATGATATGGAGATTAATACAGCGATAGTAGCAGGAACAGGAAAGAGTGGAATCAGTGCAACCAAGCTTCTGGTAAATCATGGAGTAAAGGTTTATCTGTTCGATGAGAACAAGGACAGAGATATAGAAGCGATAAAGGAGAAGACAGGCGATTCAGAGCTTGTTCAGATAGAACTCGGCGAGCTTGGAGAGGATGCACTCTCATCATCACAGCTCATGGTCATCAGTCCGGGAATCCCTGTTGATGCGCCATTTACAGATGTGGTGAGAAATGCGGGAATACCTATCTGGAGTGAGATAGAGCTGGCATACCATTATGGTAAGGGTAAGATAGCAGCCATAACAGGAACAAACGGCAAGACTACAACTACAGCCCTTGTGGGAGAGATAGTCAAGGCACACAATGCCAAGACCATCGTTGTGGGAAATATTGGAATACCTTACACAGAGCTGTGCGACACAACAGACGATGATTCAGATACAGTTGCAGAGATAAGCAGTTTCCAGCTTGAGACGGTTATAGATTTTCATCCGAATGTCAGTGCAATACTCAACCTGACTCCGGATCATCTGAACAGGCATTATACATTTGAGAATTATGGAAATGTAAAGTTTTCAATAACAAAGAATCAGACCATGGATGATGTGACAGTCCTAAACTATGATGATGAGCATACACGCGCCATGGGAGAGAAGGCAAAGGATCATTGCCATGTAGTATATTTCAGCAGACTGGAGAAGCCGGCCGGTGGAGTATATGTAGAGGATGGGGATATCATCCTCGAGGATGGCGATAAGAAGATCAATGTACTTGCCATTAAGGATCTTAAGCTCATGGGAGCTCACAATGTTGAGAATGTTCTGGCAGCAGTTGGAATATCATATTATATGGGAGTCCCTGTTGATGTTATTAGAGATGTTGCAACATCATTCAAGGCTGTTGCTCATAGAATAGAATATGTTGACACCGTCGATGGTGTCGCATACTACAATGATTCAAAGGGAACAAACCCTGATGCAGCCATAAAGGGAATACAGGCCATGGTGGCTCCTACATTCCTCATAGGTGGAGGCTACGACAAGGGTTCTGAGTACGACGAGTGGATAGAGGCGTTTGACGGCAAGGTAAAGTGGCTCGTTCTCATAGGCCAGACTGCGCAGAAGATAGCTGACTGTGCCAAGAGACATGGATTTAACTCAATTATATTTGAGGAGAATCTTCAGGATGCGGTAGCATATTGCCATGAGAATGCGGTTGACGGAGATGCGGTGCTTCTCTCACCTGCATGTGCAAGCTGGGGACAGTTTGACAACTACGAGCAGAGAGGCGATATGTTCAAGGAGTATGTAAGAAGCTATAAGGAGTGATCTGATTGCATGGAGGTCCTGAGGTTTCAGAAGATAGAGTGAGAGATGCACGAAGACGGTGTCCGGGAGGATATGTGGATGTGACCATGCTCCTGGCGCTGGGGATGATTCTGATATTTGGGCTTGCCATGATATACAGTACGAGCAGTTACAGGGCGTACGACCTGTACGGAGATCAGATGTACTTTTTTAAAAGACAGGCACTTTATATGTTGCTGGCGATCTTCGCCATGTACATAGTGTCAAGATATGACTACAGGCGGCTGCTCAGGCTGTCTGCGGTCATTTTGCTGTCATCACTTGTTCTTCAGGTGGTGGTGCTGATAATAGGAACGGCCAGCCATGGGTCAGCAAGATGGATATATATTGGACCTATAGGATTTCAGCCATCAGAATATGCCAAGACGGCGATCATAATCTACACCTCGGCGAGGGCTGCCGTGGAGAGCAAAAATCTGTGCAGACCGGGCTGCCTTATAAAGGTAATGATCCTGCCCGTGATCACCATAGCCCTGATCGGTGTGGAGAATCTCAGCACGGCTATAATCTGTTTTGCAATCCTTTTTGTAATATTGTTTGTGGGAAGCCCCAGGGTCAGACATTTTGTTCTGATCGGTATATTTGGTGTTGTCGGGAGTGTGCTTTTCATAATGTTCGCAGGCTACAGGGCGAACAGAGTCAAGATATGGCTTGATCCTGAAAATTACGCAGATGGCTATCAGACGGTTCAGTCGTTATATGCCGTTGGTTCCGGTGGACTGTTTGGAGTGGGCTTTGGGAGAAGTGTCCAAAAGATGGGGTTTATTCCGGAGTCACATAATGATATGATATTCTCAGTCGTGTGTGAGGAGCTCGGAATTGTCGGAGCGGCATTTATACTTATCATTTTTCTTATATTACTTAGGCGGATGGCTGTGACGGCCATGAATGCCAGAGACAGATTTGGAAGCATGCTCACAGCGGGAGTGATGGCACATGTGGCGGTCCAACTGCTGATAAATGTGAGTGTTGTCACGAATACCATTCCGCCGACAGGTGTGCCGATGCCATTTGTCAGTTATGGCGGAAGTTCGATAATTTTCATTCTGATGGAGATGGGGATAGTGATGTCCGTATCCAGAGGAATTTCGTATGACGAAACAGACATATGACAGATCCTTTAAAGGAAGATTTGAATGGAAAACAACAATAGACGAAATGTTAATAAAAATAGAATGAGCAGAAATGTTGATGTTGCGCAAACCAGACGTGAAAGCGGCTATGTGGATGTCATGACCGGAAAACGCCTCGACGGAAGGGTCAAGGTTCCGGTTGATAAGAGAAGACAGCAGACAGATAGCCGCAATGGACAGCGGAGAGCAGACGGAGATATGCGCCGCAGGACGGATGAGCAGACACGAAGAAGGCCTGATGGGGAGCACCGCAGAACAGGCGAACAGGCGCGCAGAAGACCAGACGGAGAGCGTCGCAGATCTGACGAGCAGGTGCGCAGAAGACCAGACGGAGAGCGTCGCAGATCTGACGAGCAGGTGCGCAGAAGACCGGACGGAGAGCGCCGCAGATCTGACGAACAGGTGCGCAGGAGACCAGACGGAGAGCGCCGCAGATCTGATGAGCAGGTGCGCAGGAGACCAGATGGAGAGCACCGCAGATCTGATGAGCAGGTGCGCAGGAGACAGGATGGAGAGCGTCGCAGACCGGATGACCGGATGCGCAGAGAGGATGCAGAAAACCGCAGATCCGAGGAGAGACGCAGGCGTAAGCAAGATCAGGCGGTTGCTGCAAAAAAGAAGAACAAGAAAAAACGCAAAAAAGAGGGCAGAAAGCTTACCCCGGAGGAGATAGAGAGAAAGAAGAAGCTGCAGGCGGAGAAACTTGCCAGAAGAAAGGCGAGACGTGAGAAGGCGGCAAGGATATTCAAGATAGTTCTCAAGATACTTCTCATTCTGGTGGTGCTGTGTGCTATAGCGTTTGTATACATACGTACATGTTACAAATTGAAGTCCATAAAAGTGACCGGAACTGATCACTACACTGACCAACAGATGGTCGATATCGTGACCGGCGGTAAGGATTATGGCAATACGCTGCTGTTTATACTTGAGAGCAGACTGAATCCTGCCCAGGATGTAACCTTTATAGATAAGATAGACGTCACATATGTGAACAGGAATTCAGTAGAGATCACGGTGTACGAGAAGGCCATGGCGGGCTGCATAAAGTACAACGATCAGTATGCATATTTTGATGGCGATGGTATCGTGCTCGAGATATCCGATGCAAAGCTTGATGATGTTCCTTGTATAGAGGGACTTACAAGTGACAGCGTGGAGCAGGGAAAGAAGCTTGATGTCGGTGATTCGGGGTTCTTCCAGGAGATACTGACTATGACACAGCTCATTTACAAGAGCGGAATACAGATAGACAAGATTACTTATGACACAGATCAGAATCTCATACTTCACAAGGATGGAATAAAGATCAGGATCGGCAACGGTGAAAACCTGGAGACGAAATTCATGAATCTTGAGAGCATACTTGAGAGCGTGAAGGGTAAAAAGGGAACTCTTGATATGTCGAATTACAGTGAATCGCAGAGGAACGTTATCTTTAAAGAAAATAAATAAAAAATTTCTTGCGTAATGATATAAAAAATCGTATTATATAGGTACTAATGCGATAAAACGGTCAGCTTTTGAGCAGATGACAATGATTGATGGATAAAGAATAAGTATATAAGGAGGATGCAACCGTGCTTGAGATAAAATCAAATGACGAGAGAACACCGGCAAGGATTCTTGTAATTGGTGTCGGCGGTGCAGGTAACAATGCTGTTAACAGAATGATCGATGAGAATGTTGAGGGAGTGGAACTTATCGCTATCAATACAGATAAGCAGGCTCTTTCACTCAGCAGAGCTACAACAAAGATCCAGATAGGTGAGAAACTTACCAAGGGTCTTGGTGCTGGTGCAAAGCCTGAGATCGGTGCCAGCGCTGTAGAGGAGAATAGAGAAGAGATCGTAGACATCATCAAGGACGCCAACATGGTATTCGTAACATGTGGTATGGGTGGTGGAACAGGAACAGGCGCTGCTCCTGTCGTTGCAGAGATGGCACGTAACCTTGGTATCCTCACAGTCGGAGTTGTCACAAAGCCATTTGGTTTTGAGGGCAAGCCTCGTATGAGAAACGCGATCGAAGGTATAGAGAGACTTAAGGAGAATGTGGATACACTTATTGTTATCCCTAATGACAAGCTCCTTCAGATCTGTGATAAGAGAACAAGTATTCCTGATGCGCTGAAGAAGGCAGATCAGGTACTTCAGCAGGGTGTTCAGGGTGTTACAGACCTTATCAATAAGCCGGGTCTTATCAACCTTGACTTTGCAGATATACAGACAGTTATGAGAGATAAGGGTATCGCTCATATCGGTATAGGTTCAGCAAGCGGAGAGAACAAGGCTGTTGACGCCATCAAGGAGGCTATGGATTCACCACTTCTTGAGACAACCGTTTCAGGTGCAACAGATATCATCGTAAACTTCTCAGGTAACATTGGTATCGTTGAGGCTTATGATGCTGTTACATATCTTACAGAGCAGGCTGGAGATGGAGTCAACATCATCTTCGGTACAGTTGACAATGACAACATGGGTGAGGATATAAGCATAACGATCATTGCTACAGGTCTTGAGAGATCAGGCGAGAGCGATGTCACCGCAAGATATGCAGGTACTGCATCTCCTATGGGAACAATGACCACACCTAAGCCAGCAGTTACAACAACACCTGCTGCAGAGCCAAAGACTGCTACATATGCAGGCCAGAGCCTTGGAACACACAGCACTCAGACAAGCACAAGACCATCGTTCCTCGGCGGTCAGACAACTGAGACTGCTCCAGCAGCAAAGCCAGCATACACAGCACCTGTGACACCAGCACAGCAGACACCTGTAACATCAACACCAGTTGAGCCGGCACATGTGTCAAGACCAAAGACAGAGAGTATCAAGATTCCTGATTTCCTCAAGAAGAGATAAGGAAGAGATCGGAAGATTTTATAGGTAAGTATAAAACGGGTAATTTCGAGAGAAATTATCCGTTTTCTTCAATAAGGAGGCAGAAATATGTTTTATGTTGCAGACCGAACAGAGATGCAGGAGATAGACAGGCTGACCATAGAGGAAAAGGGCGTGCCAGGGATCCTGCTTATGGAGAGAGCTGCGATCACCGTGCTGGAGGAGATAAATTCCAGACTGAAGTCTATAAACGCGGACAGAAAATTAAAGTGCCTTGTGGTTGTTGAAGGCGGCAATAACGGCGGGGACGGACTGGCTCTTGCGAGACTCCTGTACCAGCAGGGAGATATTGTCCATGTCTGTTATATAAATGGAATATCGAGAGTAAGCGACAGCTTTTCATATCAGCTTGAAATAGCGAAAAAAATCGGCATACAGGTGACGGATCACATCATTGACAGTGATTACGATGTGGTTGTGGACGGAATATTTGGCGTCGGACTCAAGCGTGATGTGGCGGGAATATGGAGAGAGACTATAGAGACGATGAACGGACTTGTCGGCTTTAAGGTTGCCATAGATACCCCGTCAGGTGTGGATGCCAGCACGGGGCAGATCATGGGATGTGCATTCAGGGCGGGCATGACGGTCACATTTGGACTGAATAAAAGAGGGCTGATATTTTATCCTGGCTGCGAGATAAGCGGAGAGGTCGTTGTGAGAGACATAGGATTTGCACAGGCTGAAGTGGACAGAGTACACCCGGTGGCATATTCCTACAACAGAGACGATCTGTGCATGCTTCCGGGACGGAGTGATTCATCAAATAAGGGAACATATGGAAAGCTTGCGGTGATAGCTGGAAGCAGAGACATGTCAGGTGCCATGACATTTGCGGCGGAGGCTGCATACAGGATGGGAACAGGGCTTGTGAAGATATACACACATATCGACAACAAGGAGATAGCAGGAGTAAGAATTCCTGAGGCAGTGCTTATGTGCTATAGCAACAAAGATGAAGCGGAGCAGTGTGCAAGGGATGCCGTGGAGTGGTCGGATGCCATACTGATCGGTCCTGGTATAGGAAAAGGCGATGCGGCAAGGAGCATGGTAGAATATATTATGTGCGAGGCCGTGCAGACCGTGATCGCGGATGCGGATGCCTTGAACATAATATCCGAAAAGCCCGATATTCTTGGAAGACACAGAGGACCGGTGATCGTAACGCCACATATAGGAGAGATGTCAAGACTTACAGGCGCCGCCATACCGGATATAAAAAAGAATATATTAGAGGTGTGCAAAGACTTTTCGATGGAGTATAATGTTGTAAGTGCGCTGAAAGATGCCAGAACATGCGTAAGTGACGGCAGGGATGTGTACATAAACACATCCGGTAATAACGGTATGTCAACTGCGGGGGCAGGGGATGTGCTTGCCGGGATAATAGCTGGGCTTGTCTGCACCGGACTTGGTGCGTATGAGGCTGCGAAGCTGGGAGTATATATACATGGGTTGGCAGGAGATATGGCGGCAGAGCACAGAGGAAGAAATGCAATGATAGCCAGGGATATAGTGAGCGCTATATCGGAGGTTATAAAAGGAGCAGAACATGATGGACAACAGTAACTTTAACAGAGTGCAGGCTGTGATAAATCTTGACAATATAAGGGATAATATCACGGCTATGAAGAGGCTTATAGACGGTGATAAGAAGATGCTGGCGGTCATAAAGGCAGACGCCTATGGACACGGCGCTGTCGAGGTGGCAGAGGCACTTGATGATCTGGTGGATTTTTTTGCAGTGGCATTCATCGATGAGGCTTTGGAGCTCAGAAGAGCAAATATAGATAAGCCCATATTGATACTGGGCTACACAGATCCCTCGGATTACGAACTGCTTCTCAGATATGATGTTAGACCTGCCATGTATGAGGTGGACGATGCACAGAAGCTCTCGGATCTGGCGGTGAGCATGAATACAAAGGCAAAGATCCATATCAAGGTCGATACAGGCATGGGAAGAATCGGATTCACATGTGATGAAGATGGCGTGAAGAACATAGAAAAGATCAGTCAGATGCCGGGCATAGAGATAGAGGGGATATTTACCCATTACGCAAAGGCTGATGAACTCGACAAGACCGCTGCAAATGGTCAGCTTGAGAAGTTCAGGTGGATAAACAGCCAGCTTGAGGCACTTGGAATACACATACCTGTAAGGCATATATCTAACAGTGCGGGTATCATGGAGATGGACAATTCGGATTTTGATATGGTCAGATCGGGAATAGTCACATACGGACTTTATCCGTCAGATGAGGTAGATAAGAATATAGCGGCTTTGAAACCTGCTATGAGACTTATGTCCAAGGTTATATTTGTGAAGGACGTAAAAGCCGGAACAGGTATAGGATATGGATGGTCCTATATAGCGGATCATGATATAAAGGTTGCGACGGTGTCGGCAGGATATGCCGATGGATACCCAAGAGCACAGTCCAATATAGGCAGAGTTATCATCCATGGAGAGTATGCTCCGATCATCGGAAGGGTGTGCATGGATCAGTTCATGGTTGACGTGAGCCACATTGATGGTGTAAAAGTAAGAGATGACGTAACTCTCATCGGACAGGATGGAGACAGAGAGGTAACTGTCGAGGAGGTGGCAGCGCCTGCCAACAGCTTTAATTACGAGCTGGTATGTAACATATCAAGACGAGTTCCGAGAACATACATAAGGGACGGCAGAGAGCTTGGACAGGTAAACTATCTTCTGGATTAACGAATAACCGGTACTGTCATGGGCAATACTTTTTTTAGAGTGGAATACATACTATATAAGTATATAGCCACATTCAATGAAAGTATTTGTGGGGTGAACAGAATTGGTGATCAGACGTGGGGATATTTATTACGCGGATCTAAGACCGGTGGTTGGATCGGAGCAGGGAGGCATACGACCTGTTATAGTAGTTCAGAATGAGGCTGGGAACAGACACAGTTCCACGGTCATAATAGCTGCGATAACCAGCAAGATGAAGAGGCCAAAACTTCCAACACATATCATGCTTGATTCTTCAAGCTGTGATATAGCGAAGGATTCCGTCATATTGTTGGAACAGCTCAGGACTATAGACAAACAGCGCCTGAAAGAAAAGGTGTGTCACGTTGACGCTGATGTGCTGAGGCGCGTTGATGAAGCTCTGAAGATAAGTCTTGAACTGGCATAAAATAATATATGAGGTGATACAGACTATTATATGAAGATTTTTAACAAAAAATCAGAAGAGGAAAAGGTAGAAGAAGAGATCATATCCATGGTGAACGAGGGAAATGAGCAGGGACTTATAGAGGACTCTGAGGCCCAGTTTATTACAAACATATTTGAGTTCACTGACAAGGAGAGCAGAGATGTGATGACGGCCAGATTGAACGTCATGGCTATAGACAAGAACTCTGATCTGGACGAAGTCATGGAGATAATGATAGAGAATAACTATTCAAGATATCCGGTGTATGACGGTGATCTTGACAACATAGTTGGAATAATCTATTTCAAGGATTTTGTGAAGGAATATCTGCGCGATAAGACGAAATCACTGGCTGAGATCATGGTTGAGGCTACATTTGTACATCCTACGTACAACATAGCAAAATTGTTCCGCAGGATGCAGACAGCAAAGATACATATGGTCATAGTTGTGGATGAGTATGGTCAGACAGAGGGAATCGTGACCATGGAGGATATTCTGGAAGAGATAGTCGGCAACATACTTGACGAGTACGATGACGCCAGCGAGGATATCAAGAAGCGTGGCGATATGTACATAGTCAGTGGTAAGGCTGAACTGGATGAGCTGAGTGACGTTCTGGGGATAGAATTCCCGGACGAGGACTTCCAGACGCTGAACGGATTTCTGCTGTATGAGCTGGGGAGACTTCCATATGCGGATGAGGAGATAGAGATAGTGTATCAGAACTACAGATTCACTTCCCTGTCGGTAAATAACAACATGATCGGTGAGGTAAAGATCACAAAGGTTGAAAAAACACCGCAATAGTGTTAATATACGTAACTAGTAATCAAGAGAAAGAGGAGAATTAACGATGTCAGGACATTCAAAATTTGCGAACATCAAGCACAAGAAGGAAAAGAACGATGCAGCAAAGGGTAAGATCTTCACAATCATTGGTAAGGAGATCGTGGTAGCAGTAAAGGAAGGCGGAGCAAATCCTGAGAACAACAGTAAGCTTCGTGATGTAATCGCCAAGGCAAAGGCAAACAACATGCCTAACGATACTATCAAGCGTGGTATCGAGAGAGCGGCAGGAGATGCAAACTCAGTAAACTATGTAGTGAATACATATGAAGGCTACGGTCCTAACGGTACCGCCATCATAGTAGACACTCTTACGGACAATAAGAACAGAACAGCAGCCAATGTGCGTAACTGCTTCACAAAGGGTGGCGGTAACGTAGGTACAACAGGCTGTGTATCATATATGTTTGATCACAAGGGACAGATCATCATTGCAAAGGAAGACTGTGATATAGATGCAGACGACCTCATGATGATGGCACTGGATGCAGGAGCTGAGGATTTCTCAGACGAGGATGACAGCTACGAGATCATCACAGCACCTGAGGATTTCTCGCAGGTAAGAGAGAGCCTTGAGAAGGAAGGCATAAAGATGGCTGAGGCTGAGCTCACAATGATACCTCAGAACTATGTTGATATAGACGATCCTGAGGTTGTCAAGAAGTTCACAAGGATTATAGATATGCTTGAGGAGGACGATGACGTTCAGGCAGTATATCACAATGCAAATCTTCCGGAAGAGGACGATGAGGACTGATATATAATTGCAAGGGATATGATAACATTGGTAACAGACAATTACTCAGATAATCAGCGCCATTGCAGCATAACTTGAAATAGAACTTCCGCACCTTATATATGGTGTGGAAGTTCTATTTGAGTAATGACGACATGGATGGTATCTGTGTCTGTTATATACGGAATGAGTATTGTTAGGAGAAGAGATGAAGGGAATACTTAGATATCTTAAGGACTATAAGAAAGAGTCCATACTTGCCCCGCTTTTTAAGATGTTGGAGGCAACATTTGAATTGCTTATCCCGATCGTCATGGCAAATGTAATCGATGTCGGTATAGCAGGGCGTGACATAAGCTACGTTGTGAAGATGTGTCTCGTCATGATACTTTTGGGAATTATCGGTCTGGTGTGTTCTATCACCGCCCAGTATTTTTCGGCAAAGGCTGCTACAGGATTTGGAACAGCACTTCGAAATGATCTGTTCAGGCATATTACATCACTTTCATACACAGAGATCGACAGCATAGGAACATCCACACTGCTCACGAGAATGACCAGTGACACGAACCAGGTACAGACAGGAGTCAACATGGTGCTCAGACTGTTTCTCCGTTCACCGTTCATAGTGTTCGGTGCCATGATCATGTCATTCACCATCGACGTGAAGTCGGCCATGACATTTGTGGTGACCATACCGGCACTTTCAATTGTTGTGTTCGGTGTTATGGCACTCAGCATACCTCTGTTCAAGAAGGTGCAGAACAGACTGGACAGAGTCACACTGCTCACCCGTGAGGGACTTGAGGGCGCGAGAGTTATCAGAGCCTTCAACAGACAGGACAAGGAATTTGAGGAGTTTGACAAGTCCACGGATGACCTGATGAAGTTCCAGCTCCTTGCAGGACGTATATCAGCGTTCATGAATCCTGTCACTTATGTGATAATCAATCTCTCAACCGCAGCTATAATCTGGATCGCAGCGGGACAGACAGATGCGGGAATCATCACACAGGGAAAGGTCGTCGCACTTGTCAACTATATGTCACAGATACTCGTCGAGCTCATCAAGCTCGCAAACCTTATCGTGACGATCACCAAGGCTGTTGCCTGCGCAAGGAGAATAAATGCGGTCATGGATCAGCAGCCATCCATAACGGATGGATCAGGCAATGTAGCAGGATCACCGGCAAATGCTGTAAAGGTAAGCTTCAGGGATGCAAATCTCAGATATGCTGGGGCCGGAGCAGATTCCCTGTCAGATATAACATTTGACGTGGCACCGGGCGAGACTGTGGGAATTATAGGTGGAACTGGATCAGGCAAGAGTTCCCTGGTTAACATGATACCGAGATTCTATGATGCGAGTCAGGGAAGCGTGTGCATAGACGGAGTTGACGTAAAGGACTACACCCTGGACGAGCTCAGGCATAAGGTCGGAGTGGTACCGCAGAAGGCTGTATTGTTTGCCGGAACAATAGCAGACAATATCAGGTGGGGTAAGCAGGATGCGACTGAAGCAGAGATAGACGAGGCGCTTGAGATAGCCCAGGCCAAGGAGTTTGTAGACGGCAAGGAGAATGGAATATACTTCAAGATCACCCAGGGGGGCAAGAACCTGTCGGGTGGACAGAAGCAGAGGCTTACCATAGCCAGAGCGGTCGTCAGAAAGCCTGAGATACTGATACTGGATGACAGCGCATCGGCGCTAGATTTTGCAACTGATGCGGCTCTCAGAAAAGCGATCAGGGAGAAGACAAAGGGCATGACTGTATTCCTTGTGTCACAGAGAGCGTCGACCATCATGAATTCGGATAAGATCATCGTCATGGATGATGGTCAGATAGCTGGGATAGGAACCCATCGGCAGCTGCTTTCTAACTGTGAGATATACAGGGAGATATGTCAGTCACAGCTTTCGGAGGAGGAACTGTCTCATGAGTAAAGATAAAGGGAATAAATCAGTAAATAAAAAGACGATACTCAGAATACTGAAGTATATCAAGAGATACAGGTTCCTCGTGGTTCTGTCTCTTATATGTGCAGCCATATCGGTCGTGCTCACACTGTATGCACCTATCATTATGGGACATGCAGTTGACAGGGTCGTTGGACCGGGAAAAGTAGATTTTACAGGACTTAAAGGAATGTTGGCAAAGCTTGTGATTGTGGTCGTTATAACGGCTGTTGCACAGTGGGTTATGAACGTGCTCAACAACATGATCACATACAGGGTGGTTAATGATGTAAGAACAAAGGCATATGAGAAGCTTGGCAGCCTGCCGCTCTCATATGTGGATTCACATACACATGGAGACATAGTCAGCAGGATCATAGCTGACGTAGACCAGTTCTCAGACGGACTTCTGATGGGATTTACACAGTTATTCACAGGAGTTATGACTATAGTAGGAACACTGTGCTTCATGCTGTCGATCAACTGGATCATAGCCATTGTGGTCGTATGTATCACTCCGGTATCACTCTTTGTTGCGTCATTCATAGCAAAGAGAACATACAGTATGTTCAGGAAGCAGGCTGAGATCAAGGGTGAGCTCACATCCCTTGTAAATGAGATGGTTGAGAACCAGAAGGTAGTCACAGCATTCTCCATGGAGGATGAGACCTGCGACAGATTCCAGGAGGTCAATGGAAGACTTAATGTGGCAGGACTTCAGGCTACATTCTTCTCATCGATAACAAATCCTAGTACAAGATTTGTCAACAGCCTTGTGTACACAGGCGTTGGAATCATAGGTGCCATAACAGCTATAAAGGGCTTTATATCAGTTGGACAGCTTACAAGTTTCCTGAGCTATGCAAATCAGTATACAAAGCCGTTCAATGAGATATCAGGCGTTGTCACAGAGCTTCAGAACGCGCTGGCATCCGCTGCCAGAGTGTTTGAGCTTATAGACGAGGACCCAGAGGCTGCAGAGCCTGCTGGCGCACACGAGCTCACAGACGTTCACGGTGAGGTGGACCTTAAGAATGTTGACTTCTCATACAACAAAGATGTGGAGCTCATCAAGAACCTCAACCTGAATGTGAAGGATGGACAGAGGATAGCCATAGTAGGACCTACAGGCTGTGGTAAGAGTACAGTAATCAACCTGCTCATGAGATTCTACGATGTGGATGCGGGAAGCATATCCGTGGATGGATATGACATAAGAGAGGTCACAAGAAAGAGCCTCCGCGGCAATTACGGAATGGTACTTCAGGAGACCTGGCTTAAGAGTGGCACGATAAGGGACAATATAGCATACGGAAGACCGGACGCAACGGATGAGGAGATCATCGAGGCTGCAAAGCAGTCACATGCACACAGCTTTATCAAGAGACTTCCTGATGGCTATAACACATATATAACAGAGGATGGAGGCAATCTGTCACAGGGACAGAAGCAGCTCCTATGTATCACAAGGGTTATGCTTGATCTTCCACCTATGCTCATACTGGATGAGGCAACATCATCCATAGATACAAGAACTGAGATAAGGATACAGAGGGCATTTGCCAAGATGATGAAGGGCAGAACAAGCTTCGTGGTTGCACACAGACTGTCAACCATCAAGGAGTCAGATGTCATCCTCGTCATGAAGGACGGACACATCATCGAACAGGGAAATCACGAGTCACTGCTTGCAAAGGGCGGCTTCTACACAAATCTGTACAATTCCCAGTTTGCAAGATAATACAGAGAAATGCATAAATATAAAAGGGCTGTGCTTTGAGGTATACCTCATGGTACAGTCCTTTTTAACGGTGGTTAAAGCATTTATCTGTTATATTTCACGAACGCTTGCCAGTGGCGGGCTTTGTGTATATAATGTATGCGGAATGCCTGTTATAATATGGGCGGATATTTGCAGATATACCGGAGAGTATACAAAAGGAGAGAAAGATGAAGGTTAGTGAATCAGGTTATACAAGAGAAGAACTTTTAGAGATAGTAGATACATATCTGGCAGAGCAGTCCAGAAGATGGGAATTCATAGAGGAGAAGGGCGATGGCATGTATGTGTACGCTGAGAACGGCGACAGATACCTCGACTTCTTCGCAGGAATAGCGGTAAGCAGCGCGGGAAATGCCAACAAGAAGGTTGCAAAGGCCATAGCTGACCAGGCGGCAAATGTAATACATGCATCAAACTATGCATATACACTTCCAATGATCCTCCTTGCAAAGAAGGTGTGCGACACCATAGGCATGGAGAAGATCGTGTTCCAGAACTCAGGAACAGAGGCAAATGAAGCCATGATCAAGATGGCTAGAAAGTACGGCGTGGACAATTACGGACCGGACAGATATAAGATCGTGACAGCGAAGAACAGCTTCCACGGAAGAACATACGGTGCACTGTCGGCAACAGGCCAGCCTGATTCGGCCTGCCACAAGGGATTTGCACCACTCCTTCCGGGATTCACATATGCAGAGTATAACAACCTTGAGGACTTCAAGAGCAAATGCGATGAGAACACCATAGGAATCATGGTAGAGCCTGTACAGGGCGAGGGTGGTGTATACCCTGCAGACCCTGAGTTCCTTAAAGGACTTCGTGAGTTCTGTGATGAGAAGAACATGCTCCTCATGTTCGACGAGGTTCAGACCGGATGGGGAAGAACCGGAGACATCATGGCATATATGACATATGGCGTAAAGCCTGACATGGTATCCATGGCAAAGGCCATCGGGGGCGGTATGCCTATAGGCGCGATGTGTACAAGCACCAAGATAGCAGCAGCATTTACACCTGGTGCCCACGGTTCAACATACGCAGCCAACCCTGTGTGTTGTGCAGCGGCGCTTGCAGAGATAGATGAGATACTGGATAACAAGCTCTACGAGAATGCAAAGGAAGTAGGAGCATACTTCATGGAGGAACTCAAGGCACTTCCTTGTGTCAAGGAGATCAGAGGACGTGGTCTTCTTATAGGCGTTGAGTTCAACAAGCCTATCGCATTTGAAGTAAAGCACAGAGCGCTTGAGAACAAGCTCCTCATAACAGCGGTAAGAGACAGCATCATAAGGATTGCACCTCCACTTATCGTTAAGAAGGAGCACTGTGACGAGGCTGTTAAGCTGCTCATCAAGTCTGTGACAGAAGCACTGCAGGAGCAGTAATACAGCGTGATCATATAGCAGAATAAGCATGAATCATAAAAGTAATATAGGAGACCATAATGGGAAGAAGTAAAGAAGAGATGGAGGGTGTGACCCTCCTTGGAAATAAAGACGTAAAGTACAGCATGGACTATGCACCTGAGATGCTCCAGACATTTGACAACAAGCATCCGGACAACGACTACTTTGTAAAGTTCAACTGTCCTGAGTTCACAAGCCTCTGTCCGATCACCGGACAGCCTGACTTCGCAACGGTGTACATATCATATGTGCCGGGCGAGAAGATGGTGGAGAGCAAGTCGCTGAAACTGTATCTGTTCAGCTTCAGAAATCACGGAGATTTCCATGAGGACTGTATGAACATCATCATGAAGGACCTCATAAAACTGATGGATCCAAAGTACATCGAGGTGTGGGGCAAGTTCACACCGAGGGGAGGAATCTCCATAGACCCGTACTGCAATTACGGCAGACCGGGAACAAAGTGGGAGGAGGTTGCCTGGAACCGTCTGGCAAACCACGACCTCTACCCTGAGAAAGTTGACAATAGATGATTGGGTCTGAGCAGCACGCACGGACGGATAGGAGAATCATAATGGCGGATTACAGAGAGACTGTGGATTATATATTGGGTATTCCGCTTTTTGCACAGAAGATTGGCAAGGAGAACCTTTCCAGTCTTTTGTGCCGTTTGGGGAACCCTGAGAAGGCTGTTCCTGCGATACATGTGGCGGGAACCAACGGCAAGGGCAGCACATGCCGCGCTCTGGCGCAGATGCTTGCAGCCCGGGGATACAGAGTGGGATTGTTCATATCACCCCATCTCGTGTCCATAAACGAGAGAATACAGATAAATGGTACAAATATATCCGATGACGATTTTGTGTCGGCATTTGAGACCGTAAAGGGGCAGTTCATGGAGCACCCTTCGTTCTTCGAGGTCATGTTTGCCATGGCGGCGGTGTATTTCAGACAGCAGAAGTGTGACTTTGCCGTATACGAGACAGGAATGGGCGGAAGACTGGATGCGACAAATGTCCTGACGCCGGAGCTTACGATCATCACGTCGGTGGGAATGGATCACATGGAGTATCTTGGCGACACGATAGAGAAGATAGCTTATGAGAAGGCAGGCATCATCAAGCCGGGTGTTCCGGTGATATATTTCAGGCGGGATGAGGCGGCTGCGCGGGTCATAGAAGATACTGCCAAAGAGCGTGGAGCGGACATAATTCCGGTCGAAAAATCAGATTATATAATAAATCATTTGGGGAACAAAACCATTGATTTTTCATTGCATAATCGGTATTATAGTTATTGCAATTTACAGATACAGAAGACATCACTGTACCAGGTGGAGAATGTCAGCCTTGCCGTGACAGCATTCAGGATGCTCATGGAGAGGCGGAATGTACCGGAACAGGATATAGAGAAGACCGTGAGGAATGCACTCCTGCAGTTCTACTGGGAGGGCAGGATGGAGGAGATAGCTCCCCATATATATGTGGATGGTGCCCACAATGTGGAGGCTGTAAATGCATATATAGAGACCATGAACAGGCTTCATGGGGAATATGACAAGATACTGGTATTTGCGGCGGTGAAGGATAAGGAGTATGACTCCATGATACATTTGCTTGCCGGAAATATTACGTTTGGCAGGATAATAGTCACAAGCGTTGACAGCAGCAGAAAGGCGGATTCCGCAAAGCTGGCGGAGATATTCTCGGCGTGTACGGATACTCCGGTCATGGTCAGCGATGAGATTGACGATGCCATGGATATGGCAGTGGAGCTCAGAGGAGACAGAGAGAATACCAACATATACTGCGTTGGTTCCCTGTATCTGGTGGGCGGTGTCAAGAGATGGAGGAACAGACATGATCAATTTTGATGAAGAGATAAAGAGGTTTAAGCCGGCACTTGAACTTGACCAGGCAGAGGATGCAATATACAACAATGATCTCAAGGACATCATGGATGTCATGCAGGAGATGATGAGGGTTGCAAAGGAAGCAGAGAAGTAAAGAACACAGATTGGTCGGGAGATTAAGATATGGCAGATGTACTGAATTGTAAGCACTGCGGTGGAGCGATAGCCGTCACAGGCTACTGTACCAGGTGCGGACTGAAGATAGATTACGTGAACAAGGCTCTCAACTCGTCAAAGTACTATTACAACATAGGGCTTGATAAGGCGAGGGTCAGGGATATGTCAGGTGCGGAGGAGGCGCTCAAGCTGTCTCTGAAGTATGACAAGATGAATATAGATGCCCGGAACCTTCTTGGACTGGTGTACTATGAGACCGGAGAGATAGTTCAGGCGCTCAGCCACTGGGTAGTGAGTGTGAATTATTTTGACGGCAAGAATGTCGCCAAGAGATACATCAAGGAGATAAAATCCAACCCACACAGGCTGGAGGCGGTGAACAATGTAACCAGAAAGTATAATCAGGCGCTGGTATATGCGAAGCAGGGCAGCAAGGATCTTGCCTTTATACAGCTCAGAAAGGTGCTTTCCGACAACAGCAGATTTATACAGGGATACCTGCTCCTTGCACTTCTGTTCATCGACGAGGGAAGATATGACAAGGCTCGCAAGGCACTCAAGCGTGTCATCAAGATAGACAGGACAAATCCAGTGGCGGTCAGATATTTCAATGAGATGGGCCACACTGATGAGGAAATCATGAACTTCAGGGATTATCCGCAGGAGGACTACGATGTGGATTCTCTGTTCGTGGATGACCAGAAGAAGCTCATAGCCGGCAACAGCGAGGTGGATTTTGATGGGGATCCGATTCCGGTTGGAAGATACAAGGACATCAATTTCTACAAATATTCCATCGCTTATATCATAGCGGGAGTTGTTCTGGGACTTGCGGCCATGTGGACGCTCATCATCCCGCACAGGGATAAGGCGGCTGACAATTCAGAGAGAGACCTGAAGGTTACATTCAGTCAGGAGATAGCGGATAAGAACGTGGCCATATCGGAGCTCCAGTCACAGGTGGACAGCATGACCACCAAGCTCACAAATGCTGAGACTGAGGCGAAAAACCTTCAGACACAGATAGATAAGTATGGCGATTACGCTTCACAGGTTCTGTCGGATGACAATAAGGCAAGGGTACAGTCAGCGATCTATAAGTACGAGACCATGACATATGAGGCTGCCATAGATGATCTGAACAGAGTCCTTCAGGATACACCTAACAGCGATGTGGCACTGTTCTACAAGGCGATGTGTTATCTGAAGCTTTCTGATGATAACAATGCCACACTGGTATTTAACCAGCTTGTTGAGAACTGTCCGAACTCCGTATACTACACGGTTGCGTGTGATTATGCGGATGAAGATGCCATACAGGCGGGACTTGAAAAGAAGAATTCTGCAAGTACAGCCAGCACGAACACGGGCGACGGAACAGATACAACCGACAGATCAAGCACAGGTGACGAAACAGGTACGACCGACAGCACGGACACAGGTGACGGAACAGATACAACCGACAGCTCGTATACAGGTGATGGAACGGATACGACCGACAACACGTATACGGATGATGGAACAGGCACCATCGACAATACGTATACAGGTGACGGAACAGACACGACCGACAGTTCGTATACAGGCGATGGAACAGATACAACTGACGGACAGTAACGAAAGACAGAAAGACATATAAAAAGATTATAATTTATAGAAGGCACAAAAGAGACGGATAAGGATTAACCGTTTCTTTTGTGCCTTTTATTTTGTGACAGGGGGATTGAAGATGAATATCTACGAGAAAATGGGGGATACTATAATCGTATATATGCCCAGAGAGGTGGATGATTATGCGGCGGTGAAGATGACCGCAGGGATAGACGGAGTATTTGCCGAGGAGGTGGTGAGACATGCCATATTTGATTTTGGCAGGACAACGTTCATGGACAGCTCGGGGATAGGACTTATAACGAGAAGGTACAGACAGCTCCACGACAGAGGGGGAAGCGTTGGGGTGATAAATGTAAATGCGAGAATGGACAGGATACTGCTCATGTCCGGTATATACAGGATCGCGACAAGGCTGGACAGCGGTGTCCGGGATGAGGCTGAGGATTGGACAGATAAAATATAGATAACGAGGAGAATGGTATGGATAAGAACAGATTGATCATGGAATTTGGCTGTGATGCCCGGAATGAGGCTGTGGCGAGAGTCGTGGTGGCGGCTATGCTGACGAGGACAAATCCGACACTCAGTGAGGTGGAGGATGTCAAGACGGCGGTTTCGGAGGCTGTCACGAATTCGATAATACACGGATATGGATCCGGGGAGGGAAGCATAATCCTGGAGGCATACATAGAGGAGCGCACCCTGTACATAACGATCACAGATCACGGCTGCGGCATAGAGAATGTCGACAGAGCCATGGAGCCGCTTTACACCACTGTCACGGACGGAAGCAGATCGGGCATGGGATTTTCATTTATGGAGGCTTTCATGGATGAGCTCAGGGTCGAATCCAGCGTGGGTGAGGGAACCGTGGTAAATATGAAGAAGATAATAGGAAAAAGTCAGGAGATATATTGATGGCGGATAATCATCGTTTGCTTGAACTTGCAAAAGATGGAGACAGAGATGCCAGAGATAAACTTGTGACGGACAATATGGGACTGGTGGTCAGCGTTGCCAGAAGATATGTGGGGAGAGGACAGGAACTTGAGGATCTTATACAGATAGGGCTTATAGGCCTTGTAAAGGCCATAGACAGGTTTGATATGGACTATGAGGTAAAACTGTCAACGTATGCGGTTCCGCTCATTCAAGGGGAGATTAGACGCTTTCTCAGGGATGACGGAATGGTGAAGGTCAGTAGAAATCTTAAAACGATATACTACAGGGCAGACAGATACAGACATGAGGTCGAAAAAAACAGAGGGACTGAGCCGGGAATAGAGGAGATATGTGAGGCTATAGGAGCGACACCTGAAGAGCTTGTGATGGCGATGGACGCGGCATCGGATGTGACATGCATAGATGATCTTCACGCAGAGATGTGCGGCACGGAAGATGGAGACCGCATCGTGGACAGGCTGTGTGTATCGCAGCTCCTGGACACGCTCACGCCGGACGAGAGAAAACTTGTGGTGCTGAGGTATTTTCAGGACAAGACGCAGGGACAGACAGGGCAGATCCTTGGCATGAGCCAGGTGCAGGTGAGCCGGCTTGAGAAAAAGATACTCGGAAGACTCAGATGGAAAATATTGGAGTAATATCAGCCATATACATGGACAGACTATTCTTAGAATATAAGAACAGGGGACATGTATATGGCTGAACTTTTGTATTTGAAACTGTCGGAGAGCTGTCTGGCGGAGAAGCGAAAAGTCAAAATAAAAGATGTGGCGACGGTGCTGAGCCCGAATCCCGATATAAAATACGGCGTGGAGAAGCTGGAGCTCATGAGCTTTTCCGGAAGCAAGGAGCAGCAGGTCATATCGGTGATGTACATTCTGCAGGTGATACAGGAGCACTACCCGGACTGCCAGACACAGACCATAGGGGCAACGGACGTGGTTGTGTATTACAGGACATATGACACCAGCGACAAAGTAAAGCAGTTCTTCAAATTCCTGATGATATGCTTCATCGCATTTTTCGGAGCAGGCTTTTCCATCATGTCGTACAACTCGGATGTCAATATGGTTGGACAGCTTGACGTCATGCACAACATATTTGTGGGGCAGGGCAGGGATGCCTATCCTGTGGCGGGAATAGCATATTCCCTGGGGCTCTTCATCGGTATAATCGTATTTTTCAATCACGGTGCAAAGAAAAAATTCTCTGATGATCCTACACCGCTTCAGGTTCAGATGAGACAGTATGAACAGGAGGTCAACCAGACAGTCATAACGGATGCCTCCAGAAAGAAGGCGGAGAGAGATGCTGATTAGATACGCTATGCTTGCCATAGCCTGCTTTGCCAGCGGTGTGGCCATATCGGGCGGGTATTTTGCATTTATATCCATGATAGGAATATTCCCCAAGCTCCTTGAGAAGGTAAAGGGGGCAAGGTATTATCTGCTCATAGAGTGTCTGCTGGCATATGGTGCGGCGCTGGCAAATCTGATATATGTATTCAAAATATCGGTTCCGGTGACATGGGTGGGATATACCATTATATGTCTGTTCGGAGGGATATTTGTGGGATGCCTGGCGGGGGCACTTACGGAGGTGCTGAATGTCATTCCGATCGCAGCCAGAAGATTCAGTGTGAGAAGGAATTTCCCTTATGTCATATACGGCCTTGCTGCGGGAAAACTGGTAGGCTCGGTGCTGAGTGTAGTTCTGGGCATGTGATAAAGTCAAAATTATTTTGTGTGAAATGGAGGTATTTGTTATGAAGTTTGAACCTACAGAGAGCGATTACAATGAATATGTGGAGCTTGTGACACCCACATCAAGCGTTCCGAGAAACTGCCTGTGGGCGTTTCTTGTGGGAGGCGTGATCTGCACGATAGGGCAGGGGATATTTGACCTGCTGGTACACTTCGATGTGAAGGAAGACGAGGCGTATGCGTATGTATCGCTGATACTCGTCCTCGTAAGTGTCATCCTCACAAGTCTGAATCTCTACAAGAAGATAGCAAAGTACGGCGGTGCCGGAGCACTTGTGCCGATCACAGGATTTGCAAATGGTGTGTGTGCGCCCATAGTGGAATTCCAGACTGAGGGTGAGGTGTTCGGAAAGGGCGTGAAAGCGTTCACCATAGCGGGGCCTGTTATACTGTACGGTATATTTACAAGCTGGCTGCTCGGTGTTATATATTGGATAGTCTCAATATGGTGAAATGGGGTTTATTAAATTAAAAATCAACATATTTTCCCCACATCGGTTGACAATATTTGAAAAAATAACATAATGGGTATAGATTTGGACAAAAGAAGAAAGACAGGAGAAATGCTGATATGAAGAGGCTTATGACAGTCAATCTGGCACCTGAGCAGAAGAGTGCAGTACAGGATATATGCAGTGACATAGGTGCGGAGTGCGTTGACATTCAGAGAAAGCATTACGGTATGAAGGTCGGAAGTCTGTGCGACACGGCTGACATATCTGGCTGTGGAGATGAGACCGGACAGACGGAAGATCTCAGTATGGATATGCTCATATTTGACGGAGTGAGCAGCAAAGAACTTGATATATTTCTTGAAAGGTATAAGAAGACCGGGCTTCCGGCAGTAAGGCTGAAGTCGGTAGTGACACGGAGCAACAGGGAGTGGACTGTACAGCAGCTCTACTCGGAGCTTGCAAAGGAATATCTATTCTACAGGATGAGGGGAATGTAGATGGCAGACGAAAGAAGAAACGGACATACAACTGAAAAGAGACTTGTGCAGAACAGGCAGAGAGCTTCAGGACGTTCAGGACGGCGTGCATCTGAGCAGTGGAGGAAGAGACAGCAGCGATACAGAGTGATAAGCTGGATACTCACGGCGGTGTTCATGGTGATATTTTATGCGCTAATATGTGCGTGTGTGGGCAACAGAAAGCTGTACAAAAAGACCACCATAAACGGATTAGACGTTGGCGGAATGAAATCTGCGGAGGCGGCAAAGAGCATAAATGACCAGTTCAGACGCGATTACAGCAGTGTGGGCATACAGGTGAAGCTGGATGACAAGACTTACACCCTGGATGTGTCGGCGGCGCTGGATATGGATTCTGAGAAGTCTGTGCAGAAGATACAGGATGACTCACACAGCTTCTGGAGAAGAGGCTATGGGCTTCTGGAATCATGGACACTTGGAAGCAGCTATGATATTTATCCATATATAGGCGACAGCGGCATCATAACGACCGCCATCGAGAGCAGTGATATGATGAAGGTCGATCTGGATATAGAGGATGGATACAGGATAGAGGACAAGAACCTCATTGTGACAAAGGGAAAGGGCAGCTACAGGATAGACACAGACAAGCTGGTAACCCGCATAAAGAAGCAGATAGCAAAAGGAGACTATGGCACTGTGGTGGAATGTCCTGTCGTGTCTGCTGACGTGGATCTGGACGAGGTATACAAAAAGGTACATTGTGAGCCGCAGAATCCAACGCTTGACCCTGACAAGAACTACGAGGTAGTTGAGGCCAAGGACGGTGTGGACTTTGATCTGGAGGCGGCAAAGAAGAGCCTTGAATCTGCCAAGAAGGGAACGGATGTGAGCATCCCGCTCACATACACCCCGGCGGATATGAGTACGGAAGAATACAGGAAGCTGCTGTTCAGAGACGAGATGAGTTCATACAGCACAGAGGTTGAGGGTTCAGAGAACAGAAAGACAAATGTCAAGCTGGCGGCGCAGTATTGCGATGGAACCATACTCATGCCGGGAGAGTCATTTTCATATAACCTCGGAGTCGGAGAGCTCACCGAGGAGAGAGGCTTCCTTCCGGGCCCATCATATGCTGACGGACAGTCAGTCATGGACATGGGCGGTGGAATATGTCAGGTGTCATCCACCATGTACATGGCGTGCCTGTATGCGAATCTCGAGATAGATGAGAGACATTGTCATCCATACCCTTCATCGTATGTTCCTGCGGGACTTGACGCCACTGTGGCGTGGGGCGGATGTGACTTTGTATTTACAAATGACACGGATTACCCGATAAAGATAAGCACAAGCTACGATGGATATTCCACATCATGTACGATATGGGGCACCATCACGGAGCCGTTCAGCGTGGAGCTCTACACGGAGACCGTTGAGACAGAGCCATATGAGACCAAGTATGAGCTGGACAAGAGTCTTGGCAAGGATGAGCAGGTGCTTGACACAGTGGGAATAGAGGGCCTTACAGTGCAGTCCTACAGAAGAGTGTATGACGGCGATGGAAATGTCATATCGGACAATCCTGAGGCGATAAGCGTGTACTCTAAGCGTGACGAGGTGTACAAGGTAGGAAAGCTTCCAAAGGACAAGGATAAAGACAAAGATAAAGACAAAGATAAGGATCAGAACAAAGATAAGAGTGACAGCTCAGACACAGATAAGAAGACGACTGAGTCTGAGTAAGATACTCAGGAAGAGTAGCTGCCGGCTACTCCTCAATGTCGTCTGAGTCGTCCTCCCTGATCCTTATAAGGCCTTCCAGGAATCCCGGTTCCTTGGTCTTTATCTCCTGGTTGGTGTAGAGATTGACATAGTGAGGGCGGAGCTTGGAGTAGATGATCTTCTGCTCGTTGTACAGGCTGTAATAGCCGGACAGCATGTAGCTGACGGCACATCCTATGGTGAACAGAAGTATTCCGTGCGCTCCGAACAGCTCTATGCTCAGGAACAGAGATGTAAGAGGACAGTTTACCACGCCACAGAAGAAGCACACCATTCCGAGGGCAGCGGCAAAGCCCGGGTCGAGTCCCATGAGTCCACCCATGGCGCATCCAAATGTGGCACCGACGAAGAACGATGGAACGATCTCACCGCCTCGGAATCCACAGCCTATTGTTATGGCGGTGAACAGCGCCTTGAGAAGGAAAGCCGTTGGTTTTGCCTCTCCGTTGAGCGCCTGGGCGATGATGTTCATACCGGTTCCGTTGTAGTCGGTGGTGTTGAGTATTATGTTGAGCAGGACGAGCATCACGCCTCCTGCAAATACGCGCACATACTGGTTCTTGAAATATTTGCGGAAAAGCTTGTGCACAACGTTCATGAATATACAGAACAGACTGCTGAGCACTGCGCACAGGATAGCCAGACCGATGACCTTGATCACCAAAGGCACATCCATGGATGTCGGCATGCCGGCTATATTGTAGTGGTCGTGTACAACGTGAAGCTTTTTCGTTATTGCGTATGCGATGACTGACGAGAACAGACAAGGCACAAATGCGCAGTAGTAGAGGATGCCGATACTTATGACCTCCATACTGAAAAGTGCAGCCGTTATTGGCGTTCCAAACAGTGCCGAAAAGACAGCGCTCATACCGCACAGTGTGAGTATGTGCTTGTCGCTGTCATCCAGCTTGAACAGCTTGCCTATAGAGACACCGATGCTTCCACCTATCTGAAGGGCGGCACCCTCCCGGCCGGATGAACCTCCAAAGAGGTGTGTAATGACCGTCGATATGAAGATCAGCGGAGCCATACGGGAAGGAATCTCGTCCTCCACACTTCTTATGGAACCGATGACAAGATTGGTTCCCTTGGAATGTCTTATTCCACAGATCCTGTATATAAATACGATCACGATTCCCGCAAGCGGCAGAAAATATATTATCATATGATTGTTCTCACGGAAGCCGGTGGCGTACTCTACGCATATATGAAAAGCTGTTCCGACAAGCCCGCATATCGTTCCCATTATCAGTGAAAAAACTATCCATTTGAAAAAAGTCGTAGCATATCTGACACATCTGCTAAAACAGTTTACCCAGTATTCCTTTGTAAATTCCACGGCGATTCTCCATTCCTTTTTCTTTGTAAAGCAACTTTAGTAATGTTAAAGCAAATAAATGAATTTGTCCAGTGCTGAGATTAACAAAAACTACCATTATAATCTGCAGTGCATAAGGGAATTATAGTAACAGTTACATTTATCCATATAAGGGAGTTGCATGATATGAATGAGAAAAAAGGAAAACAGAGCATAAAATTTGGCAATCCCCCATATATACTGGGGGCAGCAGCGGTGGCGGGGCCGAAGGAGATAGACGGCCCCATGGCGAGATATTTTGACAGAGTGAGCGAGGATGCAACATTTGGCAAAGATTCCTGGGAGGAAGGCGAGAGTGAGATGGTGCGTCAGGCGGTGACCCTTGCCATACAGAAGGCGGGAATAGTCAAGCAGGATATAAGGTATATATTTGCCGGGGATCTGCTGGGACAGCTCATAGCGTCGACATTTGGAATCAAGGATATGGAGATACCGGTGTTCGGTCTGTATGGTGCGTGCTCGACGTGCGGGGAGGCACTGTCGCTTGCGTCCATGACTGTGGCGGCGGGGTATGCGGACAACGTCATTGCGGAGGCGTCAAGCCACTATGGAAGTGCGGAGAAGCAGTTCCGTTTTCCCTTGGAATATGGAAATCAGCGTCCCCTGTCAGCTACCTGGACGGTCACGGGAAGTGGTGCCTTTGTGGTGTCAGACAGAGAGTCAGATGTGTGTATCCAGGGCGTAACCACAGGGCAGATAGTGGACTATGGTGTGAAGGATTCCCTCAACATGGGAGCGTGCATGGCACCAGCGGCGGCTGCCGTTATATATCAGAATCTTCAGGACTTTGGAATAAAGCCCACATACTACGACAGGATAATAACCGGTGATCTCGGTAAGGTCGGCAAGACGATACTTGAGGATCTTCTGAGCATGAACAATGTGGATATATCGGCAAATCATATGGACTGCGGTATAGAGATATTTGAAAACGAGGAACAGGATACCCACTCTGGCGGATCGGGCTGTGGCTGCTCGGCGACCGTCCTCGCCGGATATATATTGAAGAAGGTGAGCTCCGGGGAGTGGAAGAGAGTTTTGTTTGTTCCGACGGGAGCCCTGCTTTCCACGGTGAGCTATAACGAGGGGCAGACCATACCGGGGATCGCCCATGCGGTCATGATAGAGCATCACGAAAAGAAAGGTGAGTAGATGTAAATGGATTATGTAAAAGCGTTTGTGGTTGGCGGAATAATATGTGTTCTTGCCCAGATATTGATGGACAAGACCAAGCTTCTTCCGGGAAGGATAATGGTCATACTCGTCTGTACGGGAGTTGTGCTTGGAGCGCTTGGAATATACAAGCCGCTTCTGGAATTTGCACAGTGCGGGGCATCGGTGCCGCTCACGGGATTTGGATATAATCTGTGGAAGGGCATAACTGAGGCGGTTGATAAGGATGGATTTATCGGACTGTTCCGCGGAGGCTTTCAGATGGCGGCGGTTGGAAGCTCGGCCGCACTGATATTTGGATATATTGCATCGTTGATATTCAAGCCGAAGATGACAAAATAGAATAGAAGACAGGCATGATATAAAAAGCCCCATCATACATTGAATTGTATGATGGGGCTTTCCGTCATTGAGTTGTATCGGTTGAATCATCCGAGCTTGGTTCCTCGGTTGTGGTTATCTCTGTTGAAGAGGTAGGTTCCTCTGACGTAGGTTCCTCGGTTGTAGGTTCCTCAGTCGTTGTAGGCTCCTCCGTTGTTGTATCATCCGTTGTATCCTCCGATGTATCCTCGGTTGTCGTTGTTGCCTTGGTAGTTTTCTTTGTATCCTTCTTCTTGCCGTGGATGTTACAGTGCTCCTTGAGGAGTGATTCATCCCATGTGTAACCCTCAAGAACATATTCACCATCATCATTCAGCTTGTAGATGAAGGTTGTAGTCTCAGGACATTCCTTGTTGGCAAGCATGTGTGATTCGTTACATACGACAACCTTCTTGACACCTGGACAGTACTTTGTAGGAATCTTGGATGCGTCAAAGTAATCTGTTACGGTAGGACATCCATTCGATGGAAGAAGTCCTGTATCCGAACATACAGTGGCCTGTACGATTCCGTCCGGCATCTCAAATGTAGCCGATGTATCAAGTCCCTTCTTCTCAATGACCTGATCCATGATATCTCTCCACATATAGCACTTGATAGAACCAGGGCTGTATGTGATGTTCTCATCATTTCCAAGCCATATAGAAGCTGTGTAGTATGGGTTATAACCACAGAACCAGTTATCAAAGTCTCCTGATGTGGTACCTGTCTTACCTGCTGTATACATACCTGTGTAAGAGTTGGCACCTGAACCGGTACCTCCTGTTACAACGTCGTGCATGGCACTTGTGAGAAGCCATGCTGTCTGCTCTGATATGACACGTGTCTTCTCAGGCTCCCTGTTGTCTATCAGAATATTGCCTTCATGGTCGTAAACCTCTGAGTAGAACACAGGCTTTATATAATTACCACCGTTGGCGATGGTTGCATATGCAGCTGTGATCTCTAGGTTGGTAATACCATTTGTCAGACCACCAAGTGCAAGTGACTGGTTGATATCTGACAGGATGAGACCATCGCTGTCTGTCTTTCTCTCAACAAGAGTTGTAAATCCAAGCTTCAGCAGATAGTCATATGCGAGCTGTGGAGTTACGTCTGTGATACACTTTACAGCTATGATATTCATAGACTCCATGATAGCATATCTTATAGTTTTAGGTCCCCAGTATCCGCCGTACCAGTTAAATACCTGATTACCATTCTCATAGTAGTAAGGTGCATCATCGTATACGGTGGCAAGAGACATGTTGCACGCGTCCAGTGCAGGAAGGTATGTGGCAACTATCTTGAAGCAAGAACCAGGCTGTCTGGTCGCCTCAGTTGCACGGTTGAATGATCTGTTCTCAGTTTTCTCTCCACGGCCTCCGACAAGTGCCTTGACCTGACCGGTGTTCTGGTCCATGAGAGTGAATGATACCTGTGGCTGTATGACAAGCTTGAATGTCTCCATGAAGACTTCGTCGCCGGTCTCGGCAACCATGGCATCCCTGAACTCGTCAGCCGCTGCACGGGCATCATCCTCGCTGTAATATCTTGCGCTGTAGTCGTAGCCCTCCTGCTCTGTGAACCAGCTCTCAAGATTCTCCACGCTGTAGTTCGTCTGAACCTTTGTCTCCTTATCCGCAAGGGTGAGAGCGTAGTTGAGCTGATATACAGGCTCAGGCCAGTAGGATGTATCATTTACAACTGAGTCAGCGATCTCCTGGATCTCAGGATCCTGACAAACGATGACCTTGAGTCCGCCTGACCAGATCAGTGACTCTGCCTCGTCCTCTGAGTAGCCCTTGGCAACCAGATCATTCTGAAGCTGCTTGATGACCTCGTCAGTGTAGTAGGAGTTGACCTCTGTCTTCTGCTGCTTTTCTTCCTTCTTAGATACGGAAGCGATACGCTTGTAAACGTTATCGTTTATAGCCTCGTCATACTGCGCCTGTGTTATATACTCAAGATCCAGCATGTATTTAAGAACCTGGGTCCTTCTGGTCTTGTTGTCGTCAGGCGACAGGAGAGGATCGTATTTGGTAGGGTTCTGCGGAATTGCTGCGAGCACGGCACACTCAGATACCGATAACTGGCTGAGCCCCTTGCCGAAGTAAGTCTTGGCAGCGGTCTCAACACCGTAGCAGCCTTCTCCGAGATATATGGTGTTCAGATAATACTCGACTATCGACTTCTTGTCGATCTTCTTCTCCATATCCACAGCCAGGTACTGCTCCTGAACCTTACGCTCAAGCTTATCCAGGAAAGTTGACTCATTCAGTCCGACGTTGAACACGTTGTTCTTGATAAGCTGCTGTGTAAGAGTGGAAGCACCCTCATCGAAGTCTCCGCTTTTGAGACCCTTTATAAATGCTCTGGCGATACCCTGTACATCGATTCCGTTGTGCTCCCAGAAACGTCTGTCCTCTATAGCGACAAATGCATTCACAAGATCCTCAGGAATAGAGTCGTAATACACATACTCTCGGTTGGAGTTGGAATTGGCAAGTGTCGTGATCTCCTTTCCATTCTGGTATACAAGAGTTGTCTTGTATCCCTTAGGTATGAGAGCGTCAGCGTTGATGTTCGGCGTATCATCCAGAATACCCTTGAGGGCTCCAAATCCGGCTCCGACACCGACTATCACAATGGCGAGCACCAGCACCAGTATAATCTTAAACACAGAAATGTTAAGCTTACGCCGGTTTCTTGGAAGCTTGGATACCAGCTCCTTCTGAGCCTTCACCGCTCCCTTCTTAGTAAAATCCATAAAAAGACCTCCTTAAAACCTGGGGGATAGATCCCCGCTATTTAATTGTAAAAGTAAATTCTAAATAAGGGCAGACTACTGCCGTTAATATACACTTCAAATTAGTATATCAAATAACAGTATAATAATAAAGAAAAAAATATTGCAACAAAACAAAAATTAATAAACGTGAACGAAAAAATCAGAAAGAGTAAATTGACAACGGTATGATTCAAAAGCATAATAAATATAAAAAAGTGCAGAATAAACAGGAGAAGATATATGTTTGCATCAATAGACGAAGCGGTTGAATACTGGAAGGACGAGCTGTCATATGTGGACGACGCAAAGGTGACAGGATATGTGGGAGGCTACCCGGTGGTGGAATTTACCATCAACAAAGCCGCCTGGGGACTTGTTAAGGACAAGAAGAAATTTGGAAGGATCGTAAGATCATCAGAGATGGAGGGCGGAATAGAAGTCGGTGTGTCGACATGCTTTTATCAGACGGCATCCCTGGAGTGGGAGCCACCTGTCCTCAGGGTGTGCGGATATCCTGAAGTGATCAACAGAATACTTGGCAAGGTAATGTAAGATTTACCGTGGAATGCCCCGGCGGATACATAAAAATGCATCCGCCGGGGTATTTTATTATACATGTAATGGGTTATGTAAGGAGGACGCATATGAACAGGGAGATACGTACGGATCTTGCGATAGAGCTCAGAGAAAATGTAGCCGACAGGAGAAATATGCCAGGGGTCAAGGTGAAGACGGTGGTGAATGAGGACAGGAGCATCAAGACCACCACCATAACGGTGCTGGATGAGATAGGGGAGAAAAATCTGGGAAAGGCAAAGGGACAATATATAACGATAGAGTGTTCCAAGCTTAAGGAATATGAGGAGTCCATACATGAACCTCTGAGGGCGGAGCTTGAGGGCAGACTCAGGGAGCTCATGGGGCATGCGGGAAATATACTGGTGGTCGGACTTGGCAACAGGCAGGTCACCCCGGATTCCATAGGCCCGCTGGTCATAGACAATCTGTATGTGACAAGGCACCTGGACACTCCGGGAAAGCCAGATCTGGTCATGAGTGCCATATGTCCGGGAGTCATGGCACAGACCGGAATAGAGACTGTGGATATAGTCAGGGGAATATGCGATGAGATAGACGTGGAGATCGTGGTTGCAATAGACGCCCTGGCGGCCAGAAGCAGCAAGAGACTCGGATGCACCATCCAGCTCACGGATACAGGTATAAGCCCCGGCTCCGGTGTCGGCAACAACAGAAAGACACTGAGCTCAGACAACCTTGGCAGACGCGTGATCGCAGTCGGTGTTCCGACAGTCATCTCCGTTCCATCCATCATAGACGATTCGCTGGATGAGGTGGCTGATGCATTTAACGAGACCTACGGGCGCAGGATCATGAGGGAGTTCACGGAGAAGCAGAGATACCAGATAGCGTGCAATCTTCTGGACGAGGATATGGCGGATATGTTCGTGACCCCGAAAAATATAGACGAGCTAGTGCGCCGCATCAGCTTTACGATATCTGAGGCGATAAATGCCATAGCGATGTAGAGAAAAATACAGGGAATCATTTGGCACGTACACTCATATATTTGAATAATGGATAACAGAGGCCATAGCATATTCAAAAGGGGTGGAAATGTATGTCGGACAGAAAGCTTCATACGAAGACTGTGTATATACTTGCGTGGGTGATTCTGGTGTGCGCGGGGATATTGATAAAGACCGGGATAGCTGATGATGTGTGGAAGCTGGTGTACCGTGGGATATATGGCAGCTCTTCAGGAGATGCAGGCGGGAGCATATACAGCCCCGGTGCGGCTGAGCCGGATGTGTACTGTTACATGGATTACTGGGAATCCCAGGTCAGGGAGGTGTGCGAGGAGGGCAGGACATACCAGACGGAGGATGCGGATTCCGAAGGCGAGGCATCATCGCAGGCGGAGACTTCAGAGACTTCTGCGCCTGCCAGCACTGAGACCACAGAAGCTGCGCAGAGATCCGCTGATGCCAGGACAGTGTCGGCCATGGCGGATATAACGAGCTCTTATATAGGTATGGACGCAGATACACTCCTTTCATATTGTTATAACGCCACATACCCTAAGTGCGTCAAAAAAGACGAGCTGGATGCGGAAAATCTGCTCGGCAAAGATCTGTCGCTGGATATGGACACGGGCGGATACAAGGTTCTGATATATCACACCCACGGCTCTGAGGCATTTGCGGACTCAAGACCGGGCGAGGTTGACGACACGGTGATAGGACTTGGCAACCGCCTGGCGGAGATACTCACGGATACATATGGCATACCGGTGTACCACGACACCATGGCATATGACATGATGACAGGGGTTCTTGACAGGAACGCTTCCTATGATTATTCGAGGGAAGGTGTGTCACAGATACTTAAGGACAATCCTGAGATAGAGGTCATCATAGATCTCCACAGGGATGGTGTGCCGGATGACACACATCTGGTTACAGATGTGGATGGAAAGCCCACAGCACAGATCATGCTGTTAAATGGTATGTGCCGTGACGAGGATGGCAACGATGTGGACTATTGGAGCAATGACAACAAGGTCGACAACATGGCATTTGCACTTCAGACCTATCTGGCGGGCAGGGCAAATTACGGCGACATGATGCGCAAGATATACATAAGTACGAGCCGGTACAACATGGATCTCATGCCGCACGCCATGCTGGCAGAGATAGGCGCACAGACTAACACGGTGGAGGAGGAATACAACGCCATCGAACCATTTGCCGCAATGCTTGCAAAGGTGCTTCTGAAGTGAGGATTAAGTGGCATATTGGCACTTGCAGTTATATGCTCATACATGTTATATTAACGTCAAATGCGAGTAAGACAAGTATAAGAATAAAAGAGCCTGCACATACAAGGCGCGGGACATAGATAAGGATGTGAAAACATGGAGCATTTAGACCAGTCAAAGATAAGAAATTTCTGTATAATAGCGCATATAGATCACGGTAAATCAACACTTGCCGACAGGATCATAGAGAAGACCGGAACTCTGACCAGCAGGGAGATGCAGAATCAGGTTCTTGACAATATGGATCTTGAGAGGGAGCGTGGAATCACCATCAAGGCACAGTGTGTCAGGATCGTGTACAATGCCAATGATGGACAGGAGTACATATTCAATCTCATAGACACTCCGGGACATGTGGATTTCAATTATGAGGTATCTCGAAGTCTGGCAGCCTGTGAGGGAGCCATACTTGTGGTTGATGCCGCACAGGGCATAGAGGCGCAGACCCTGGCGAATGTATACCTGGCGCTGGATCATGACCTTGATGTCATGCCAGTCATCAACAAGATAGACCTCCCGTCAGCAGATCCGGAGAGGGTCGTGAACGAGATCGAGGATGTAATTGGAATAGAGGCACAGGATGCCCCAAGGATATCGGCAAAGAATGGGATTAATATAGAAGAAGTGCTTGAACAGATCGTGAAGAAGGTGCCGGCACCGCATGGTGACCCTGAGGCTCCACTCAAGGCACTTATATTCGACAGTCTGTATGACTCCTACAAGGGAGTTATCATATTCTGCCGATTATTTGACGGCTGCGTGAAGAAGGGAACCACCATAAGGATGATGGCCACCGGAGCTGAGGCTGAGGTGGTTGAGGTCGGAATATTCGGAGCGGGAAGATTTGTCCCATGTGATGAGCTGTCAGCCGGTATGGTTGGTTACATAACAGCCAGCCTTAAGAATGTACAGGATACCACAGTGGGAGATACAGTCACACAGGCGGACAGGCCATGTGACGAGGCGCTTCCTGGATACAAGAAGGCACAGCCTATGGTATACTGCGGACTCTATCCTGCGGATGGAGCAAAGTATCCGGATCTCAGGGATGCCCTTGAGAAACTTCAGTTAAATGATGCGGCGCTCAGCTTTGAGCCGGAGACATCCATAGCACTGGGCTTTGGTTTCCGATGTGGTTTCCTTGGACTGCTTCACCTTGAGATAGTTCAGGAGCGACTGGAGAGGGAGTTCAATCTTGATCTGGTAACCACAGCGCCAGGCGTTGTATATAAGGTACATACCACAGATGGGAATGTGATAGAGCTCACCAATCCGTCGAATCTGCCGGATCCTTCCACCATAGAGTACATGGAGGAGCCATTTGTCGATGCGGAGATCATGGTCACAACAGAGTATGTGGGTGCCATCATGCAGCTCTGCCAGGAGAGACGAGGCGTGTACAAGAGCATGGAGTACATGGAGGAGACAAGAGCGCTTCTCAAGTACGACCTCCCACTGAACGAGATCATATACGATTTCTTTGATGCACTTAAGTCGCGTTCAAGGGGCTATGCTTCATTTGACTATGAGATGAAGGGCTATGTCCGCTCAGAGCTTGTGAAGCTGGACATCCTTATCAATAAGGAAGAGGTCGATGCACTCTCATTTATCATACACAAGGATACAGCGTATGAAAGGGGCAGAAAGATGTGCGAGAAGCTCAAGGACGAGATCCCGAGACATCTGTTCGAGATCCCGATCCAGGCGGCCATAGGCGGCAAGGTAATAGCCCGCGAGACAGTCAAGGCCATGAGAAAGGATGTCCTTGCCAAGTGCTACGGCGGAGATATATCCAGAAAGAGAAAGCTCCTTGAAAAGCAGAAGGAAGGAAAGAAGCGAATGAGACAGGTGGGCAATGTGGAGATACCACAGAAGGCATTTATGTCTGTCCTGAAGCTTGATGAGGAATAGAAAAGACCGGGAACACAGTGACACGGTTATATCAAATAAGAAATAATAGAATCGTAGAAAAGCCGTTAATGAGAGCATTCTGACAGGAGCATTCTTAGTAGCGGCTTTTTTCATGCGGTGACGATATTTGAAATAAAAAGGAAGGATACTAATGATAGATATAATAAATACCGAAAATTCAGATCGGGATTTCGGCGATGCAAATAATGACGAAGTTTTAGAGTCATATGAGAAGAAGCCGCTCAGCATATACATACATATCCCATTCTGTGTGAAGAAATGTGCATACTGCGACTTCCTGTCATTTCCGGTGGGGGCAGCCTGCATGTCGGGATATGGAGTGTACCGTGAGAAATACATCGAAGCCCTGTGCGAGGAGCTGAAAAGCTACTCGTATTTGGCGGAGACCCACAAGGTCAGGACAATATACATAGGAGGCGGAACCCCATCCATACTGGAGCCGGACGAGATCACACTTGTAATGACGACGGTGAGGAAGCTGTTCGATGTCGCAGAGGATGCGGAGATAAGCATAGAGGTAAATCCGGGCACCCTGACCAGCCGTAAGGCAGCAGAATATATAGCAAATGGCATAAACAGGATGAGCATAGGCCTTCAGTCCGCACAGAAAAATGAGCTGGAAGCTCTGGGCAGGATACACAATTATGACCAGTTCCTCGCCGCATTTGACATGGCTAGGGAGGCCGGATTTCGCAATATAAATATAGACCTGATGTCAGACATACCGGGACAGACCATGAGGTCATATCTGGACACCCTTGACAAGGTATTAAGGTGTAAGCCGGAGCACATATCGTCCTACAGCCTCATAGTGGAGGACGGAACTCCTCTGGCAGCAGATGAGAACCTGCTGTCACAGATCCCGGATGAGGACGTGGACAGGCAGATGTACGACATAACAAATAAGCTCTTAGGCACCGGCGGCTACCACAGATACGAGATATCCAATTACGCCAAAGCTGGCTACGAGTGCAGACATAACATAGTCTACTGGACCCTCGGGGAATACATAGGAATCGGAATCGGAGCAGCGTCCTTCCTGTACGGCAGACGCTACACCAACACATCCAGTCTGGAAGACTACATAGACGGCATGGCAAGACACAGGGAGCTCATGACATTCGGAGATCACGTCGCAAATTCGGGTAAGGCAAGAGATATAATAGAACACATGCGCAATGTGGAAGAAGAACTTGACGCAGACAGGCTGATGGAGGAATATATGTTCCTCGGCCTGCGTATGATATTCGGTGTGAGTGCAGAAAAATTCAACGACTACTTTGGACACTCCATCTACGACATATACGGCTCCGTCATAGATAAATACAAGTCCACCGGCCACCTCGAAGATGACCACGGCCTGATCCGCCTCACAAAAAAAGGCATCGACGTAAGCAACACGATCCTGGCGGACTTCTTAATAGAATAATACTGGCACGACCGTCCTTCAAAACATAAAAAAAACACAAAAACATTCGTTATTTTGTTGACAAAAGGGGGCGGCAGTGTTAGATTATGTTTAGTGGTTAGCACTCGGATATGTTGAGTGCTAATAAGACTAAAAGCAAAAAGGAATGAGAGTATGGAACTTGACGAGAGAAAAGTCAGAATTCTAAAAGCGATCGTTTCGAATTACCTGGAGACTGGAGAGCCCGTTGGATCGAGAACCATTTCCAAGCTGGCCGACATGAATGTCAGCCCGGCTACCATAAGAAATGAGATGTCAGATCTTGAGGACATGGGTTTTATATGCCAGCCACATGCATCGGCAGGAAGAGTTCCGACGGATGCAGGTTACAGGTTTTATGTTGACAGCATCATGGCAGACAGGAATGAAGAGAAAGCAGAGAATCAGACAGAGAGAGAGAATCTGCTGCAGAGAGTTGATAAGCTTGAGAAGCTTCTCAAGCAGGTGGCAAAGGTGCTTGCGACTAACACTCAGTACGCAACACTGGTTACGATGCCACAGTACAACAACACAGTAAAGTTCATCCAGTTGTCACAGGTTGATGAGACCACATTGCTGGCGGTCATCATGGTTGATGGCAATATAGTCAAGAATAAGCTGATCAAGACGACGTACAGCCTGAAGAATGAAGATATTTTAAAATTTAATATTCTGCTAAATACCTTCCTTCAGGGCGCGGCACTTCAGGATATCAATCTTGAACTTATACAGACCATGAAGGTTCAGGCAGGTGAATATGCAGAGATCCTTGAGACGATATTCCAGGGAATCATGGAGGCGATCCATGAGGCCGATGATCTCAAGGTTTATACCAGTGGAGCAACGAATGTACTCAAGTACCCTGAGTTGGCGAACACGTCATCCGCAGAGAAGCTGCTCGGAACACTGGAAGACATAGAGGACAAAGAAGAATTTGCAAAACATGTGGAGGATGTGATCCAGCAGGACAGCGACATACAGATCCTGATAGGACAGGAGAACAGCGATGAAAACCTGAAGGACTGCTCCCTTGTAACAGCAACATACAAGATGCCGGAGGGTGCAAAAGGAACGATAGGAATAATCGGACCGAAGAGGATGGATTACAAGAAAGTTGTGAGCATGCTCAAGGAACTCACCGGAGAGCTTGATGACATATTTAACAACAATGGATAGACAGATAAGATTATAACGATGAATAGGAGGATATGTAATGGCTGATAGCAATAACAGTACTGCATCCGACAAGAAGGTTAAGACAGAGCAGACAGCAGCCGAGACCATAGTTGGAGATGCTTCAGCAGAGATAAAGGATGGCGTTGAGTCAGAAGTCAAGGTCGATGAGACCGTTGACGTTCCGGAGGAGCAGGCAGAGGCTGCAAAGCCACAGCATGTTGCAAAGGAGAACAGACGTGGAGGCAAGGCTCTCCGTGAGGAGAACGAGAAGCTCAAGGAACGCTGCAAGGATGCAGAGACAAAGTACACAAGACTTCTTGCGGAGTGTGAGAACATCCGCCAGAGAAATGAAAAAGAGTCAGGCAAATTGTACGACATAGGTGCAAAGGGAGTTCTTGAGAAGCTCCTTCCTGTGGTAGACAATTTTGAGAGAGCAATGGCAGCCATTCCTGATGAGGATAAGGACAGACCATTCGAGTCGGGAGTTGCAAATATATATAAGCAGCTTATGACGTCATTGGAAAGCATAGGTGTAAAGCCTATGGATTGCGCCGGGGAACAGTTTGATCCTACATTCCACAATGCAGTGATGCATGTAGAGGATGACAACTACGAAGAGAATGTAATCGTTGAAGAGATGCAGAAGGGTTACATGTACAAGGATCAGGTGCTCAGATTTAGCATGGTAAAGGTAGCAAATTAAACTTCATAAGAAGGACCCACGGAGTGGGAGATTTCTTAATATTGTAAATTTTTTTTCTAGGAGGAAAAGACAATGGGTAAGATTATAGGTATTGACTTAGGTACAACAAATTCATGTGTAGCAGTTATGGAAGGTGGTAAGCCTGTAGTTATAGCTAACTCAGAGGGTATGAGAACAACACCTTCAGTAGTAGGTTTCCTGAAGACAGGAGAGAGAGTAGTAGGTGAGCCTGCAAAGCGTCAGGCAGTTACAAACGCAGATAAGACAATTTCATCTATCAAGCGTCACATGGGATCAGATTACAGAGTAGAGATAGATGGCAAGAAGTATTCACCACAGGAGATTTCAGCAATGATCCTTCAGAAGCTGAAGTCAGATGCAGAGGGATACTTAGGAGAGAAGGTTACAGAGGCAGTTATCACAGTTCCTGCTTACTTCTCAGATGGACAGAGACAGGCAACAAAGGATGCCGGTAAGATCGCAGGTCTTGATGTAAAGCGTATCATCAACGAGCCTACAGCAGCAGCTCTTTCATATGGTCTTGACAACGAGCAGGAGCAGAGAATCATGGTTTACGATTTAGGTGGTGGTACATTCGATGTATCTATCATTGAGATCGGTGAGGGTGTCATCGAGGTTCTTGCAACAGCCGGCGATAACAAGCTCGGTGGTGATGACTTCGATAACGCAATTACACAGTATATGCTTGATGAATTCAAGAAGGCAGAGGGCATCGACCTTTCAGGCGATAAGATGGCTATGCAGAGATTAAAGGAAGCAGCAGAGAAGGCAAAGAAGGAGCTGTCATCAGCTACAACAACCAACATCAACCTTCCTTTCATCACAGCAAACCAGGATGGACCAAAGCATTTCGATATGAACCTTACAAGAGCTAAGTTCGATGAGCTTACAGCAGATCTTGTAGACAGAACAAAGGGCCCTGTTAACACAGCACTTGCTGATGCAGGACTTACAGCAGCAGACCTTGACAAGGTACTTCTTGTCGGTGGTTCAACCCGTATCATAGCAGTACAGGAAGAGGTTAAGAGACTTACAGGTAAGGAGCCATTCAAGGGAATCAACCCTGATGAGTGTGTTGCTATCGGTGCTTGTATCCAGGGTGGTAAGCTTGCCGGAGATGCCGGTGCAGGCGAGATCCTTCTTCTGGATGTTACACCACTTACACTTTCAATCGAGACAATGGGTGGTATAGCTACTCACCTTATCGAGAGAAATACAACAATCCCTACAAAGAAGAGCCAGATCTTCTCAACAGCACAGGATAATCAGGATGCCGTTGATATCAACGTAGTACAGGGTGAGAGACAGTTCGCAAAGGACAACAAGAGTCTTGGCAGATTCAGACTTGATGGTATCGCTCCAGCAAGACGTGGAGTTCCACAGATCGAGGTTACATTCGATATCGATGCAAATGGTATCGTAAATGTATCAGCAAAGGATCTCGGAACAGGAAGAGAGCAGCACATTACTATCACATCAGGAACATCACTTTCAGATGATGATATCGATAGAGCAGTTAAGGAAGCAGCAGAGTACGAGGCTCAGGATAAGAAGCGTAAGGAAGGCATCGAGGCAAGAAATGAGGCAGATGCACTTGCATTCCAGACAGAGAAGGCACTCGGCGAGGTAGGAGATAAGCTTTCAGATTCTGACAAGGCTGGCGTAAAGGCAGATCTTGACTCCTTAAGAGCAGCAATAGACAGCACAGATGCAGAGAATATGAGCGATGCAGATGTAGATAAGATCAAGGCTGCAAAGGATAAGCTGATGGAGAGCGCACAGAACCTGTTCTCAAAGCTCTATGAGCAGAACGGTCCTGGAGCAAACGCAGGAACAGGTGCAGGCACACCTGATTACTCAGATGGCGATGTTGTAGATGGAGATTTCACAGAGGTTTAATATATAGAGGATGAAAGGTAAAGGCTATGGCAGAGACAAAGACCGATTATTATGAAGTCCTTGGTGTAACCAAGGGAGCCTCTGAAGCCGAGATCAAAAGGGCATACCGAGTGGTAGCAAAAAAATACCACCCGGATATGAACCCTGGTGATGAAGAGGCTGCAGAGAAATTCAAAGAAGCAGCTGAAGCTTATTCAGTCCTCAGTGACCCTGAGAAACGTGCAAAGTATGATCAGTTTGGCCATGCAGCATTCGACCAGAACGGTGGCGGTGCCGACGGATTTGGTGGATTTGACTTCGCAGACATGGGAGATATCTTTGGAGATATATTCGGAGATATGTTCGGTGGCGCAAGCCGTCAGAGAAATACAAATGGCCCTATGAAGGGCGCAAACATCAAGACCACCATCAGAGTAGCCTTTGAGGAGGCTATATTCGGAACCCAGAAGGAGCTTGAGCTCCCACTGAAGGATGAGTGTGATGTATGTAAGGGAACCGGTTCACAGCCGGGACACCAGCCGGAGGTCTGCGGCAAGTGCGGCGGTAAGGGCCAGATAGTGACAACACAGCAGTCACTTTTTGGAGTTGTACGTAATGTTCAGACATGTCCTGATTGTAGTGGATCTGGTAAGATCATCAGATACAAGTGCAGCAACTGTGCAGGAACAGGATATGTAAAGAGCAGAAAGAAGATACAGATAGCTATTCCACCAGGAGTAGACAATGGTACTAACATCCGAATCAAAGGAAAGGGTGAGCCTGGTATCAACGGTGGTGAGAGAGGAGATCTTACAGTTACCATACTTGTTGATCGTCATCCAAACTTCCAGAGACAGGAGTACAATCTGTATTCATCAGAGCCTATCACATTTACACAGGCAGCACTTGGTGGAGTTATCAAGATCAACACCATCGAAGGAGAGGTTGATTACACCATACCACCAGGAACACAGACAGATACACGTATAAAGCTGAAGGGCAAAGGAGTACCTAACCTCAAGAACCCAACTCAGCGAGGCGATCACTATGTAACACTTGTTGTACAGGTGCCGGAGAAGCTCACAGAGGAGCAGAAGAAGATCCTAAATCAGTATGAGCAGGCAACACTTGTAGAGACAAGACCTGCAACAGATTCAGCAGGACCATTTACATTTGGCGATCACAAGAGAAGAAAGAAAAAGTAGGTATAAAATATATGAAATGGACGAAGCTCACAATAGATACAACATGTGAAGCTGAAGACCTCATAAGCGCCTTCCTCGAAGAGGAAGGCGTTTTGGGTGTTCAGATAGAAGATAATATTCCCCTCACTGAGGAGGAGATGGAGACGATGTTTGTCGATCTCCTGCCGGATGATATGCCGGAAAATGATGGAACTGCAAAGGTGTCCTGTTTCCTTGACGATACATTTGACGTGCAGGAGATAAAGGATAAGGTGGCTGCAGAGATCAGGAGACTGTCAGAGTTTCTTCCTGTCGGAACAGGCAAGATAACCGAGAGTGAGACGAAGGAAGAGGACTGGAGAGACAACTGGAAGGCCTACTTCAAGCCATTCAGACTGTATGACAATATCATCATCAAGCCAACCTGGGAGGAAGTGCCGGAGGATGCAACGGATGAGGATATAGTTATTGAGATAGATCCCGGAACAGCATTTGGAACAGGTTCCCATGAGACCACGAGACTGTGCATAGGCCAGCTCAAGAAGTACATGAAGGATGGAGATGAGATACTCGATGCCGGAAGCGGAAGCGGTATCCTGTCATTTGTTTGCAATAAGCTGGGTGCAAAGCATGTTCTCGGTATAGACATAGATCCGATCGCTGTTGATGTGGCGGGAGAGAACAGAGATGTGAACCATATTCCTGCCGAGGCTGTGGAATTCAAGTGCGGAAATGTCCTTGAGGACCAGAAACTGGTAGAGTCAATAGGCGCAAATTATGATATAGTAGTTGCAAATATCCTTGCAGACGTTATAATTCCAATGTCGGCTGTAGTTCAGAAGTTTATGAAGGATGATGGTATTTTTATATCATCGGGCATTATAAACATAAAAGAGGATGAGGTCAGACAGGCTCTTCTTGACAATAACTTTGATATCGTAGATACTGTCTACATGAATGACTGGGTAAGCTTTGTCGCAAAAAAGCATGTATGAACCAGCGTGTGAGAGGAAATAATCAAATATGAACAGATTCTTTGTAGACGTAGATGGCAGAGATATAGGAACAGATATAAGCATAACAGGCGGAGACGTTAACCATATAAAGAACGTTCTCCGCCTTAAAGTGGGTCAGGAGATAACTGTCAGTAACGGCAGAGGAAGAGATTATACGTGCAGTATATCGGAGCTTGGCAGAGACGAGGTTCTGTGCCACGTCGAGGATGTGAATGATAACTTTGCAGAGCTTCCGGTGGAGGTTACCCTGTTTCAGGGATATCCAAAGTCGGATAAGATGGATCTTATAGTACAGAAGATGGTGGAGCTCGGTGTCTGCCGGATAGTTCCGGTATTCACTGCGCGCACCATAGTGAAGCTTGATGCAAAGAAGGTTGCAAAGAAGACCGAGAGATGCCGGATCATAGCGGAGTCTGCTGCAAAACAGTCCGGAAGGGGAATCGTCCCTGAGATCACGGAGCCGGTAACATTTGCACAGGCGATAGAGATGGCGAAGACTCTTGATATGAATATAATTCCATATGAGGAGGCGGAGGGACTTGCAAAGTCCAGACAGATCATCGCTGATGTGACAGCACCGTCCTCTGCCCGCAGAAGTCTGGGGGTATTCATAGGCCCGGAGGGTGGCTTTGCCAGGGAAGAAGTGGAACAGGCAATGGCGGCCGGGGCGGAATGTATAACTCTTGGACACAGGATACTGCGCACTGAGACGGCCGGACTGGCGGTTATGTCGATCATCATGTTCAGTGCCGACAGGGACAATTAGAACAATATTGTAGAGATTAGTGAAAGAAAGAAGCTTGAAGCCGGACGTATATCGGTTTCGGAATGGTGGAAGACAACATGGAAGCATATTTTGACAATTCAGCGACCACCCCGGTTTATCCAGAGGTGAGAGATCTTGTGGTAAAGTTAATGGAACAGGACTATGGCAATCCGTCATCACTGCACCAGAAGGGTGTGGATGCGGCCAGATACGTGAGCGATGCTAGGGATAAGATAGCCAGGCTGCTCAAGGTTCAGGCGAAGGAGATCGTGTTCACATCGGGAGGAACAGAATCCAACAACATGGCTCTGATAGGAGGCGCACTTGCCAACAGGAGAGCGGGCAACAAGATCATAACAACAGCAGTTGAGCATGCCTCAGTCGGCAGTCCGCTGACATTCCTTGAGGATATGGGATTTGATGTTGTCAGGATTCCGACTGGAAACGATGGTGTGGTCGATGTTGACCGGTTGGTAGATGAGGTCGACGACGACACGATCATAGTGTCAGTCATGTACGTCAACAATGAGATAGGAGCTGTCATGCCGGTGGAGGACATTGCCAGACGTATAAAGGAGAAGAATCCGAGTGTGCTCTTCCATGTGGATGCCATACAGGCATTTGGCAAATATGTGATATACCCGAAGCGTATGGGAATAGACATGATGTCCATAAGCAGCCATAAATTCCACGGACCAAAGGGCGTTGGAGCACTGTTCATAAAGGACAGAGTCAAGGTCAAGCCTGTGATATACGGTGGAGGCCAGCAGGGCGGAATGCGGTCAGGAACAGAGAATGTACCGGGAATAGCCGGAATGGCACTGGCTGCCGAGATGACCTACAGAGATCTCGAT
The DNA here is from genome assembly GCF_040227275.1 of Coprococcus sp. RTP31081st1_H1_RTP31081_211007. Taxonomy (NCBI): domain Bacteria; kingdom Bacillati; phylum Bacillota; class Clostridia; order Lachnospirales; family Lachnospiraceae; genus Coprococcus; species Coprococcus sp. RTP31081st1_H1_RTP31081_211007. The sequence goes on along the minus strand of NZ_JBEHVP010000001.1, from coordinate 625,574 downwards.
GCAAATGTAGCGCACATGAGAGAACTCAAGGAACATCTTATAGATGAACTCACACAGATAGACGATGTGTACAGTAATTCCGGGAATGCGCCCCATATAGCCAGCATAACCTTCAAGGGAGTGCGAAGTGAGGTCATGCTTCATGCTCTGGAAGAGAAGGGCATATATGTCTCATCCGGTTCAGCATGTTCGTCGAATAAACATTCCACAAGCAGCACGCTGAAGGCCATAGGTCTGCCACCTGAGAAGCTTGAGTCCACACTGAGATTCAGTTTTTCACCGGAGAATACAATGGAACAGATAGATTATGCAGTCGAGTGCTGCAAGGAACTTTTACCGATACTCAGAAGATATGTGAGGAAGAAATAGGAGGAAATATGCAGTACAAGGCATTTATGATAAAGTATGCCGAGATAGGCACAAAGGGAAAGAACAGATATATATTTGAAGACATACTCTGTAAGAACATCAACAGAAAGCTGAAGCCTTACGGAGATTTCTATATCCGCAAGGAGCAGGGAAGAATATTCGTTGAGTGCAAGTCGGATTACGACTATGAGGATGTGGTAAATGCCCTTGGAAAAGTATTTGGTATCGTTGGAATATGCCCTGTTGTGGTTGAGGAGAACACAGAGTTTGAAAACCTCAAGCAGAAGGTAATAGATTATGTTGAAAAGGCATACGACAGAAAGAACTTCACATTCAAGGTGTTCACCAGAAGAAATGACAAGACATATCCTATGACTTCCATGGAGGTAAGCGCCGAGCTTGGACATTTCCTCCTTGAGGCGTTCCCTGATCTTACAGTGGATGTGCACTCACCTCAGGAGATAATCAATGTGGAGATTAGAAAGGTAGCATATATCTATTCGATCACCATACCTGGCCCGGGAGGACTGCCGGTTGGAACGAACGGCAGAGGAATGGCACTTCTGTCAGGCGGTATAGACAGCCCTGTTGCGGCATATATGATAGCCAAGAGAGGAGTTGTTGTGGAGGCAGTATATTTCCACGCACCTCCGTTCACAAGCGAGAGAGCAAAGCAGAAGGTTATAGATCTGGCATGTCTTGTGGCCAACTACTCAGGAGCCATCAGACTCCATGTTGTCAACTTTGCCGATGTACAGATGGCAATATACGACAACTGTCCTCATGAGGAGCTCACGATCATCATGAAGAGATACATGATCAAGATAGCGGAGGAGCTGGCTGAGAAGAATGACTGTCAGTGTACGATAACAGGAGAGAGCATAGGCCAGGTTTCAAGCCAGACTGTGTTCAGCCTGAACGTTATCAACCAGGTCAGCACCATGCCGGTGTTCAGACCATGTATAGGCATGGATAAGCAGGAGATAGTAGACATATCAGAGAAGATCGGAACATACGAGACATCTATACTGCCATACGAGGATTGCTGTACGACATTTGTTGCAAAGCATCCGGTTACACATCCGGTTCTCTCTGCGATAGAGAAGTCGGAGGCAAAGCTCACAGGAATTATCGAGCCATTGTACCGCAAGGCTGTAGATACGGCAGAGGTCGTTATGTGTCGCGCAAAGCAGTAAAACAATATAAAACAGTGATAAAAGACAACAAAAAAGAGATGCTTCATAATAAGCATCTCTTTGATTATCAGATCCATATAACATACGGGGCAGAATAAATACTATTCTGCAAGGTATGGCTTCAGAGTAGCCATGATCTCATCGATACCGCTCTCTGCATGAATGTTAAGTTCGATAGGCTTTGAGATATCAAGACTGAAAATACCCATGATTGACTTTGCATCAATTACGTAACGTCCTGATACGAGGTCGAATTCTGCGTCAAATTTCGCAATGTCATTGCAAAAGCTCTTGACCTTATCGATTGAGTTTAAAGAAATCTTAACTGCTGTCATAAATAGTCCTCCTAACCCTTGTAAGTTTTTTATGTACTGTCATTATTATATTTTTATAGAATACAAAAGTCAATATAAGGAGTGTAAAATACATGCTAAAAGGAATGTCTGTGGCTGCCACAACACTTGGCTGCAAAGTCAATCAGGCGGAGACTGACAGCATGCTCGACATGCTGAAGGCTGCCGGTGCAAATATAGTGGAATTTGACGAAAAAGCAGATATATATATAGTAAATACCTGTTCTGTGACCAATATTGCGGACAAAAAATCAAGGCAGATGCTTCACAGAGCCAGAAAGATGAATCCTGATGGAATAGTGATAGCCGCAGGATGCTATGTGCAGTCAGCCAGAGAGATTCTCGAGCAGGATGAAGCTATAGATATAGTAATAAGCAACAATAAGAAGAAAAGTATCACAGAAATAGTTAATGATTATATTAATGTGAGAAACAATGAAAAAAATGCCCCGGGTAAAGATCATGAAGCCATGGAATACTTCGTGGATATATCCAGAGAGACTGAGTACGAGGAGATGGGCGGCCATGTCCCTGTGGGACACACAAGGGCATATGTCAAGATCCAGGACGGCTGCAATCAGTTCTGCTCATACTGCATAATCCCGTATGTAAGAGGAAGGATAAGAAGCAGAAGCCAGGAGGCGATCCTTGCAGAAGTATCAGAGCTTGCGGAGGCAGGAATAAAAGAAGTTGTGCTTACCGGTATACACATATCGTCATATGGCAAAGATAAGAATAATGAGGGAGCACTTATAGAGCTTATAGAGGCTATCTCAAAAATCAAAGGAATCAAGAGAATAAGGCTTGGTTCACTTGAGCCGGGGATAATAACAGAGGAGTTTGTGGAGAGGATTTCATCCAATTCGAAAGTATGTCCACACTTCCATCTGAGCCTGCAGAGCGGCTGTGATTCAGTGCTCAAGAGAATGAACAGAAAGTACACTTGCGAGCAATACTTTGAAAAATGTGACATGCTGAGAAAGGCGTATAAGTCCCCTGCGCTCACCACGGATGTGATAGTGGGCTTCCCGGGAGAGACTGAGGAAGAATTTGCAGAGACTGTCAGATATCTGACGGAGCTCAATCTGTATGAGATGCATATATTCAAGTATTCTCCGAGAAAGGGAACAGTCGCTGCCGCCATGAAAGAGCAGGTTGCCCCTGAGATAAAGAATGAGCGAAGCGATGTGCTGCTTAAGCTTGCCCATGACAACAAGACCGCATATGAAGCCCAGTTTGAGGGCTGTGAGCTTGAAGTCCTGGTGGAAGAGGTTGTAAAGAAGGACAATAAGACATATCTCAGAGGACATACGGAGAGATACATGGATATACTCATAGATGTGGGCGACATATCCATGCCGGAGAGTTTTGTGAACAGCTTTGTGTATGTGACATATACCCAAAATGGGGGAAACCTTCCTTTACTTTTGTAGTTTTTTATATTAGAATAGGAATGTTAATTGGCTCATGAGATAATAACAAGATGAGGACGTGATTTGATGAATAACGAAAGTACACAGAATATTGTTCCAATCAAGGACGCGACATTGGACGTACGCGAGATAATTGGAGAAGTATACGATGCACTTACCGAGAAAGGATATAATCCGGTAAGCCAGGTTGTTGGGTACATAATGAGCGGTGACCCGACATATATCACAAGCTACAAGAACGCGCGAAGCCTGATCATGAAGGTGGAGAGAGACGAGATCATTGAGGTTTTACTTGAGGACTACATCAAGAATAACCTCGTGTAAAGGAAAAGAATAGTATGAGAATATTGGGACTTGACTATGGAACCAAGACGGTGGGAGTTGCCGTGAGCGATCCGCTCAAGATGACTGCCCAGCCGCTGGAGACGATAGAGAGAAAGTCGGCGAACAAGCTGAGACAGACACTTGCCCGCATAGAGGCCATACTTGAAGAGTATGGAGCGGCAGGAGAGCGCGACCGCATAGAGCTGATAGTGCTTGGCTACCCGAAGAACATGAACAATTCAGAGGGAGACAGATGCGAGGCCACCCAGGCATTCAAGGAGGATCTTGAGCGCAGAACAGGACTTGAGGTTGTTCTGTGGGATGAGCGCCTTACCACTGTGGAGGCAGAGCGGATCCTTATGGACAGCGGAGTGAGAAGAGAGAACAGGAAGACGTACATAGACAAGATGGCGGCTGCGGTCATACTGCAGAACTATCTTGATGCGAAGTGCAGCAGTCTGTGATAGACACAGACCTTCTGCCTTTGTTTTGTGTACGCCTGAAGAAGTATTAAGAGGTTTATATGGCAGAGAACAGGAAGACGGACAACAGTATCATATTTGAAGCAGAAGATGGAACAGAAGTGGAATTCTCGGTTGTGGAGCAGACCACACTTGGCGGCGTGAATTATCTGTTCGTTATAGACAAGGCGGATGATGAATCATTCCTTATCCTTCGCGAGAACAACGGAGCTGATACGGAAGAGATGGCAGCATACGATATTGTGGAAGATGAAAATGAATTAGAGGCGGTCATCAAGATATTTGACGAGCTGCTTGAGGACGTAAATTTGGAGGTATAAGAAAATTGAATAAGAATAATAAAGAGACAGTGAAGATCATTCCTTTGGGCGGTCTGGAACAGATTGGAATGAATATCACTGCGATAGAGTATGAGGACTCTATCATAGTCATTGACTGCGGACTGGCATTCCCTGAGGACGACATGTTAGGAATCGATCTGGTAATTCCTGATGTCACCTATCTCAAGGAAAACGCGGACAAGGTCAGGGGACTCGTGGTTACCCATGGACATGAGGATCACATAGGAGCCATACCGTACATTGAGAAAGAATTAAACATGCCGATCTATGCGACCAAGCTGACCATGGGTCTTATAGAGAACAAACTGAAGGAACACAACCTTATGAACAACACCAGAAGAAAGGTTGTAAAGTATGGTCAGAATATAAATCTTGGGGCATTTAGAGTGGAATTTATCAGAACAAACCACTCCATAGCAGATTCGGCGGCCCTTGCCATATACACACCGGCCGGACTTATTGTCCACACCGGAGATTTCAAGATAGACTACACACCGGTATTTGGTGGAACCATAGATCTTCAGAGATTTGCTGAGCTCGGCAAGAAGGGTGTGCTTGCACTCATGGCTGACTCGACAAATGCTGAGAAGGAGGGCTTCACACAGTCAGAGAAGACAGTGGGAAGAACATTTGACAACCTGTTCAACGACAACAAGGATCACAGGATCATCATAGCGACATTTGCATCCAACGTTGACAGAGTACAGCAGATCATCAATTCAGCTTACAAGTATGGCAGAAAGGCTGTCATAGAGGGACGAAGCATGGTGAACATCATCACCACGGCGTCCGAGCTTGGATATATCAACATACCGGATAACACACTCATAGATATAAGCGAGATGAAGAACTACCCGGATGAGAAGGTTGTTCTCATCACCACGGGAAGTCAGGGAGAGAACATGGCTGCGCTGTCACGTATAGCTGCATCCATACACAATAAAGTAGCCATAAAGCCTGGTGATGTGGTCATTTTCAGCTCACATCCTATACCGGGAAATGAAAAGGCGGTATTCAAGGTTATAAATGAGCTCGAGGCGAAGGGTGCACACGTTATATTTGAGGATACACATGTATCCGGCCATGCCTGCCGTGAGGAGCTCAAGCTTATATATGCGCTCACAAGACCGAAATATGCAATACCTGTCCACGGTGAGTACAGACACCTCAAGAGACATGCAGAGCTTGCAGTTGAGATGGGAATCCCTAAGGAGAATGTCAAGATCATGACCACAGGCGATGTTCTTGAGATCGGCGAGGAGAAGTTCGACGTTGTCGGCAAGGTTCCTGCACAGGGAGTATTTGTGGATGGACTTGGAGTTGGAGATGTTGGAAATATTGTCCTCAGAGACAGACAGCTTCTGTCACAGAATGGTCTCATAATCATAGTTGTGACCCTGGACAGATACAGCAACCAGCTTGTTGCAGGACCGGATATAGTGTCAAGAGGCTTCGTGTACGTCAGGGAGTCTGAGACACTTATGGAAGACTGCAGGATCACATGTCAGGAGGCTCTCGACAGATGCCTGAGCCGCGGCGTGACAGACTGGGGTAAGATCAAATCCGTGATAAAGGATGACATGGGAGAGTTCCTCTGGAAGAGGACAAAGAGAAGCCCTATGATCCTTCCTATAATCACAGAGGTGTAGAAGGGTGAGAAAATGACAGATACATTGGAACTTAGCAGACAATTGAATGCGTGCATCAAGGATTCTGATGTCTACAAGAATTATCAGTATTGCAAGGATAAACTTAGACAGAAACCAGAAAAACTTCAGCAGCTCATGGAATTTCGTAAGAAAAATTATGAAATACAGAATAACGAAATGCTTGACAATCCATATGATGAAGTTAATAATCTATTCATGGAATATGACTCCATAGTCCATGATACTATAGTCAATGACTTTATCAGGGCGGAGCAGAAGCTGGTGAGAATGATGAAGCTTGTATATGAACAGATAGCGGACGATCTTGATTTCGATATCATAGATGAGGACGCCCGGTGATTCGCGCTGGCTGAGATGTATTTGTGAACAAGGAGAATAACGATTATGGCTTTAGATAGTGCTAGAAGTATGAAGAAGATTCTGAGATTCCTTTTTGGACTATTCATCAATGTATGTATTTTATTTATATTGGTAAAGGCTTTCTCATACTCGTATGATTTTGCGTATCAGGTGTTTGCCACAAGGGCTGCGGATCCGGGCAGCAACCGTAAGGCAACTATACAGATAACTCAGGACGAGCCGCTTCTTGATGTGGCGGATTCCCTTAAGACGGCGGAGGTCATCAAGGACAAATACGCTTTTATACTGAAGGTCAGAATAGGCGGATATGCAGATGATATCCAGCCTGGTACATATCAGATAGCACCGAGCGATACAAATCAGGAGATAATAGAGATCATAACGGGAAATGGCAAGAGTTCCTCGGGGGATAGCAACGGAGACAGCAGTGATGATTCCTCCGGTGAGGACAGTGCCGAGGAATAGACAGAGAGGATAATTATGGTATGTGATGAAAGACTTGCGTCATTTATCAATTCCTTCAATACAGACTACGATGAGGTTGTGACCTCGATCAGAAGAGAGGCAGAAGAGAACAGGGTACCTATCATAAGACGAGAGGCCGGAGAGTTCATCAAGATGTTGATTCTTATGAACAGGCCGAAGAAGATTCTTGAGATAGGTTCAGCCGTTGGCTTTTCTGCCATTTTTATGAGTAGATTTCTGGATGATGACGCACATATAACAACTATAGAGAATTATCAGCCGAGAATAGAAGAGGCGAAGAAGAATATAGTCAGAGCCGGGGCTTCAGACAAGATCACCCTGCTTGAGGGCGATGCACTGGAGATATTACCGGGTATGACAGAAAACTATGATATGGTGTTCATGGATGCAGCTAAGGGTCAGTATGGCAATTTTTTCACGGAGGCTATACGGCTGCTAGCTCCGAAGGGGGTATTGCTCTGCGACAACGTGCTTCAGGACGGAGATGTCCTTGAGAGCAGATTTGCAGTTACCAGAAGAAACAGAACGATACATTCAAGGATGAGAGAATACCTGTACGAGCTCACCCACAATGAACATTTGGAGACGGCCATACTCAATATAGGGGATGGAATGAGCCTTAGTATCAGGAAATAAACGAAAAATGGTTGGAGGAAACGATATGAGAGATAAGAAACCAGAGCTTCTTGTCCCGGCGGGCGGACTGGACACGCTCAAGGTGGCCGTGGACTATGGAGCTGACGCAGTGTATATAGGCGGACAGGCATTTGGCCTCAGAGCGAAAGCAGACAACTTTTCCATAGAAGAGATGAAACAGGGCGTGGAATATGCCCATGCACATAATGCTAAGGTGTATGTGACAGCCAATATATTTGCACACAACTATGATCTGGATGGAATAAGAGCTTATTTTGGCGAGCTGAAAGATACAGGTGTGGACGCTGTTCTTGTATCCGATCCGGGTGTGTTTACCATAGCTCGGGAGACTATGCCGGATATGGAATTACACATAAGCACACAGGCTAACAACACGAACTACATGACATACAAGTTCTGGTATGACCACGGCATAAAGCGGGTTGTGTCTGCCAGAGAACTGTCCCTTGCGGAGATATCACAGATAAGAGCAAACATACCGGACGATATGGAGATAGAGTCATTTATCCATGGCGCTATGTGCATATCATATTCAGGAAGATGCCTTCTCAGCAACTACTTCACAGGCAGGGATGCGAATCATGGTGCGTGCACCCATCCGTGCAGATGGAAGTATTCCATCGTCGAGGAGACCAGACCGGGAGAGTATATGACTGTCAACGAGGACGACAGAGGAACATATATATTTAACTCCAAGGATCTGTGCATGATAGAGTACATCCCGGAGATGATGGAAGCCGGAATAGACAGCTTCAAGATAGAGGGACGTATGAAGACGGCTCTGTATGTGGCGACCGTTGCCAGAACCTACAGAAAAGCCATAGATGATTATATGGAGTCAGAAGAGAAGTACAGAGCAAACATGGAATACTACAAGAGAGAGATAGCCAAATGCACATACAGGCAGTTCACAACGGGATTTTATTTCGGGAAGACAGACTCAGAATCACAGATATATGATAGCAACACATATGTAAAAAACTATACGTATATTGGAACTGTGAGAGAGGTTACCCCGGATGGCTGTGTATGCTTTGAGCAGAAGAATAAGTTCCTGGTGGGAGAGAAGCTTGAAGCCATGGGCTTTGATGGAACAAATATAGAGTGCGAGGTTCAGGCGATATACGACGAGAAAGAAAACAGCATGGACTCTGCGCCACATCCAAAGCAGAAATTGAGGGTGAAGCTTGATAAGGAGCTTGAGACCGGTATTATACTGAGAAGAAAAGAGTGATCATAAGGATGTCTGGATGTCAATCCAGGCATCCTCTTAATTTGCCAAGAGCCTTTTTCTCTATGCGCGATACATATGACCTGGAGATTCCGAGCATCCTGGCTACCTCCTTTTGGGTGAGAGGTGACTGCCCGTCAAGACCGTAGCGCATACATATGATCTCCCTCTCCCTGGATGAGAGGAGCGATGATATGCAGGAGGGAAGCAGGCACAGGTGGTCGTCCTGTATCATTTTGTCCAGAACGTTGACGTTCTCCGAACCTATGATGTCAAGGATGACGATCTCGTTACCCTCTTTATCAGTGCCGATGGGATCGTAGATCGAGACCTCACGCGCCTTCTTCTTCTCGTGGCGGAGAGTCATGAGAAGCTCGTTTTCGATACATTTGGCGGCATAACCTGACAGCTTACAGCCTTTGTCGGGCTTGTAGCTGTCTATGGCTTTGATGAGACCTATCGTGCCTATGGACAGAAGATCCTCGGGATCCCTCACGGCGGAATTGTACTTTCTGGATATGTGGGCGACCAGACGGAGATTGTACTCTATCAGAATGCTGCGGGCAGCCTTGTCGCCGGACAGGCACAGCGCAATATATTTTTTCTCTTCTTCGGGAGTTAGTGGGTTTTTAAACGCTTCCATATATGAACTGCTCCCGTAAATTGATTGTACCGGCTGTACATTTGCTGGACGGGCTATTTTACAATTAGTACAGTCAGCTTGCTTATATAATATGTTTATTGTGCAGAAATAGTGCCTATCCACCCTGTAAAAAAGCAAAAATCCGATAAAAGTGCAAAAAAATGTATCTAAATATGTACAAAATGTTTAAAATGTGAAAATACTGTGATATAATACGCTTTAGGTATTTGGATAATTCTGCCTGTGCGTAGAATTGCGAGAGACGTGAGGAGGGTATTTAGAGAATGCGATTAAGCGTGGGACGTAAGAAGATCAGAATTGGAGATGTCCTTGTAGCAGCGGGGGCTATCACGGAGGAACAGCTTCAGGAAGGACTTGCAAAGCAGAAGGAGACCGGCAGAAAGCTTGGTAACGCCCTGGTTGATCTGGGATTTATAAGTAACGACATGCTGATTACGGTACTTACAACCCAGTTGGGAATTGACTACATAGAGCTCAAGGGAGCTAAGATCGAGGAGAAGGTTATACACATGGTGCCTGAGAACATGGTCACCAAGTATCAGGCCATACCTATAGAGATAGATCCTGATAACCCGAACATCCTCAAGGTAGCCATGGCAGATCCAATGGATATCATGGCCATGGACGATATTGGTCTTGTGACAAATCTTCAGGTAGAGCCGATGCTCGCATCTGAGGAGGGAATCAGGAATGCCATAGACAAGTATTACGGAAGCGCTCAGGCTATGGAGGCTGCTGAGGCCTACAGACAGGAGCAGCAGAATGTGCTCGGCGGAGGCGACGAGGAAGAGGGCAACGAAGAAATCGATAATTCCCCTATCGTACTTCTGGTTAAGCAGATCATCGAAGGCGGAGTAAGACAGAGAGCGTCAGATATACATATAGAGGCTCTGGAGAACAGCGTCAGAGTCAGATACAGAATAGATGGTGCACTTAAGCAGGTTATGTCATACGACCTCAGCATACTGGCAGGTATCACAGCCCGTATCAAGATCATAGGCGGTATGGATATAGCAGAGAAGAGAAAACCACAGGATGGTCGTATCACCATCATGGTTGACAGAAGAGAGTTTGATGTCCGTGTTTCTATCCTTCCAACAGTTTTCGGAGAGAAGACGGTTATGAGACTTACATCCAAGGACGGTCTGACAAAACCGAAGAGTGCCCTTGGTTTCGATGCAGAGCAGGAGAAGGTTTTCGATAATATCCTCAGCAACCCACATGGTATCATCCTTGTAACGGGACCTACAGGATCAGGAAAATCAACTACACTGTACACATCACTCAGTGAGCTTAACACAGAGGATGTTAATATCATCACCGTTGAGGACCCTGTCGAGGCGAACATCAACGGTATCAATCAGGTGCAGGTTAATAACAAAGCGGACATGACTTTCGCGGCAGCCCTCAGATCTATCCTTCGTCAGGATCCGGATATCATCATGATAGGAGAGATCCGAGACGGTGAGACAGCAGGAATCGCCGTACAGGCCGCTATCACAGGACATTTGGTTGTATCGACACTGCATACTAACTCAGCGGCTTCGACCATCACCCGTCTTATCGATATGGGTATTGAGTCATACATCGCCGGTGATGCTGTTGTTGGAGTTATTGCACAGAGACTTGTGCGAAGACTTTGTACCACATGTAAGCAGCCAAGACTTGTGGAGGATGATGAGAGAGTTCAGCTCGGTGTTCCGGCTGACGAGGAGGATGTCATCATCTACGAGCCACAGGGATGCCCACTGTGTAACGACACAGGCTATTCAGGACGAATCGGTGTATACGAGATGATGCCTGTATCAAGAGAGCTTCAGGCTGTTATCGCTTCCGGAGCTACAGCGGATGTCATTGAGAAGCAGGCCCTCAAGGAAGGAATGCTCACACTGAAGATGGGAGCTGCCAAGCACGTTCTTGATGGTATCACATCCATAGCAGAGATGAACAAGATTGTTCACAGTACAGTGACCGTGGCCGAGGGAGTGGACATGGGAGAGCTGTAAGATATAAGAGATATATAATGAGATTATATATAAATTGTAATTATTAATGCAAAAGGGAAAGGAAGGGACAAGTTATGTTAGACATGAAGGAATTACTTGCCTTCTCTGTAGAAGCAAAGGCGTCAGATGTTCATATAGCTGTAGGTATACCACCTAAGCTCAGAATCAACGGTAAGCTCACCGAGGTTGAGGTTCCGGCACTGTCACCTGCTGATGCGGCAGAGGCAATTGGATCTACTATGAAGGACAGGCATAAGGCCATACTTCAGGACAGAGGAGAGGTCGATTTCTCATTCGATTCACCTGAGACCGGACGTTTCCGTGTCAATGTATTCATGGACAAGGGAAACATGGCAGCAGCGTACAGACGAGTTGAGACACAGATCCCAAGACCTGACCAGCTTGGTATTCCAAGGGAGGTTGTTGAGCTCTACAAGAGAAAGAGAGGTCTGGTTCTCGTAACAGGACCTACAGGTTCTGGTAAGTCAACCACACTTGCATCTATTATAAACAAGGCGAATGAGAACCTTACGGATCACATCATCACACTTGAGGATCCTATAGAGTACATTCACCATCACAATAAGGCAATAGTTAACCAGCGAGAGGTTGGTATGGATACACTCAGCTATGCAAATGCACTTCGTGCAGCACTCCGTGAGGATCCTGATATCATCCTCGTAGGAGAGATGCGAGATCTTGAGACTATCTCCACAGCCATAACCGCTGCCGAGACAGGACACTTGGTATTCTCCACACTGCATACAATCGGTGCGGCAAGTACCATCGATCGTATCATAGATATCTTCCCTACAAACCAGCAGCAGCAGGTAAGAGTTCAGCTCGCGATGGTTCTTGAGGGAGTTATCTCACAGTCGCTTCTTCCTATAGCGAGCGGCAACGGACGAGTTGCAGCCTTCGAGGTAATGCTTGCATCACCTGCTATACGAAGTCTGATACGAGAAGCCAAGACTCATCAGATCCAGTCAACTATCCAGACAAGCAGAGCCTTAGGTATGATCACTATGGACGATGCATTGTATGAGCTGTATGCTTCAGGGACCGTCACAAGAGAGGTTGCCATGACATACGCACAGGATCAGCAGTACCTGAGAAAGAAGATCAACGGACAGTAAGATATATGGAATAATCGATTGCCATATGGAAAAATGTGGTATAATAACCAAGCCGCATTGTGCACATTGTCTAAAAAATAACGTGCAAATAATTAAATGTTGATTAAATCTGTGTGGTATAGTAAGATATTTTACATATAATTTATGTTGCATTATTGCGCTTTTAAAGTGCAGATACATGAAAACGTAAGAATATTAAGATTGGGTCGGAGGAGAGACAATGGCAGTATTTAATTACAAGGTTGTTGACAGAGATGGTAAGAATAAAAAAGGTACCATCGAGGCCCCTAACAGAGACGGTGCTGAGAAGAAGCTGAAGTCAGAAGGCTACTCGATCATGAGTCTGACGGAGCAGAGCAGCCCGCTCGGGGGTATAGGATTTAAGAAGAAGGTCAAGTCAAGAGACCTGGGTGTATTCTGTAAACAGTTCTCGGCGGTCATCAAGGCCGGTGTTACCATCATATCCGCACTGGAGCTGATGGGGGATCAGATTGAGAACAAGACACTGAGAAAGGCCATAGCAGATGCGCGTACATATGTAGAGAAAGGTGGAACTCTGGCGGATGCGCTCAGAGTTAACCCGGATGTATTCCCGCCTATCATGATCAACATGGTGTCGGCTGGTGAGATGTCTGGTAATCTTGAGATTTGCTTGGACAGACTGGTAGAGCATTTCGAGAAGGACAATGCATTGTCATCCAAGATCAAGGGTGCCATGACATATCCTATAGTAGTTCTCTGTGTTATGGTTATAGTTATCATAGTAGTGTTGGTAGCGGTTATACCAAACTTCTCAAGTATGTTTGAAGAGATGGGAACTCAGCTTCCACTCGCAACTCGTATGATGATGGCGGCGGCAGATTTCGTTATGTATAAGTGGTGGCTGCTCATAATCATAGTGGCAGCTATAGTGTTCGGTGTTAAGTTCTTCAAGAAGACACCGTTTGGCGAACAGCTCTTTGCGAACATAGGACTTAAGGCTCCAATATTCGGAAATCTGAATGTTAAGACAGCCTGTGCAAGATTTGCAAGAACCATGAGTACATTGATGGCGTCAGGTATATCGATGATAGATGCTGTTGAGCAGGTTGCAAAGATGATGGATAACAAGATTATCAGAGACGGCCTGATGGATGCTAAGGTTCAGGTGTCCAAGGGTGTACCGCTTTCAAAACCACTTAAGGATATGACGATGCTTCCACCGATGCTCTCAGCCATGACAAAGATTGGTGAGGAGACAGGAGATATAGAGGAGATGCTCAGCAAGGTTGCTGACTACTATGACGAAGAAGTTGAGGCGGCAACAAATGCGCTTACAGCAGCTATGGAACCTATGATTATGGTTCTTCTTGCAGGTGTTGTTGGCATGATAGTTGCAGCGGTATATGGACCTATCATGAGTATGTACGATGCTATGGATAATGTATAAACAAAAGAGGAAATTAGATGAATAGAAATAAAGGCTTTTCACTGGTGGAGCTTATCATAGTCATAGCTATCATGGCTATTCTCGCCGGAGCACTTGCACCGGCGCTCATAAAGTACATAGCAAAGTCAAGAAGATCGACCGATGTGTCGAACGCCCAGACTATAGCGACGGCAGTCGCCAATGCCTTATCGGTAGAGAAGGCATATGATGATGCCACACCTGGTGATTACCCGGTGAATACCGATGGCACACAGCTTGGCACATCGAATGCGTTCACATCAGAAGTCACAAGTCAGCTTGGGACAAGTACATTCAAGCCAAAGTATGACAAGGACAAGCAGTTCACTATCACAGTCAATAGTGATAAGGCTACATTCACCGTAAAGGTGGACAGCTCAGAGCTGTATCCGGATGTGTGTGATGCTTACAAGTAACATACGTCTGGTAGCTATTTGATATATCATGTATGACCTGCATGATAACTAAAAAGGTTAAACCCGGTAGAACGAGGATGCCGGTTTGATATAGTGCAAAGCACATAACAACACACAATAAACAACTAAAAAGGAGAGTAATATTATGAAGAAAAACAACAAAGGTTTCTCATTAGTAGAGTTAATTATCGTTATTGCTATCATGGCAATCCTTGCTGGAGCTCTTGCACCGGCACTTATCAAGTACATCGCTAAGTCAAGAAGATCAACAGATGTATCAAATGCACAGACAATCGCAACAGCAGTTACAAACGCACTTTCAGTAGAGGCAGCTTACGATGCAGCAGAAGCTGGTGATTATACATTATCAACAACAAAGCCTGTTGCAGTAAATGGAACTGGCGCTGCATTTACAAGCGAGGTTGTATCACAGCTTGGTTCAGCTGCATACAAGCCAAAGTATGATAAGGATCAGTCATTTATGTTTACACTTAGCTCAGATAAGTCTACTTTCACTGTAACAGTTAATGGTTCAGAGCTTTATCCAGATGTATGTGCAGAATACAAGTAAGATTCTGACAGACTTGTGTAAACTTACGGATTGTTCATGAGAACATGATTGATGTTACATAAGTGTAGCACAGACGGTGATTATACCTGTTGCAACCTCGTACAGGCAGTGAGTGTGATCATCGTCAGGTGCTGACACATTATCTACTATTTATATTTATAGTAGCTGGGGATTTTCCCCGGTTGCTATATCTTTACACAGAGCTGAATATGAAGGAAAGAATGTTATATAGAGTGTTATATAGTCTGATCCTTTATACTCACTCTTTCTTTGCAGTCAGCGGTTTTTTGTATATGTGACATGTCACATAGCATGACTTATGGCGGCAACTGGCTTACCTAGGTAGAGCTGGTACTTATTTTTCAGTGAGTTTCTTCTATATAAAAGGGTCATTATGTGGATGAGATGAGCTATTAAAAGGGTGACAGAATGTTGACCTTTATCCGGAAAGCACTTATCCGGAACAATTATATGAATGGGGTGAACAGCGGTAAGCTGGTACTCAAAGCAATGTGGAATTTTCCATACAAAACTACTGATTAGCGAGGGAGGCTATAAAAATGGCGAGTAATAATAAAGTCTTAACAATCGACATTACAAATGAAAGTATTACTATCGTTGAAGTTACACCTTCAAACAAGAAGCAGTCAACGATACACAACGCTATCATCTTCGAGACACCGGAAGATGCCTATGAGGATGGCGTGATCAGAGACAAAGAGAGAATAGCAGAGGCAATCAAGTCTCAGCTCTCAGCAAATGGAATAACAAACAAGAACGCGATATTCGTTCTTACCTCTACAAAGATCGTTAACAGAGAGGTTCTTGTACCTTTCGTTAAGGAGAACAAAATTAAAGGAATTATTAATGCGAACTCATCAGAGTATTTCCCTGTTAATATAGAGGATTACGTAGTGTCTCATACAGTTCTTGAGACAGTTACTGATGAAGAGAATAACAAGCAGCTCAGAGTTCTTGCAGTCGCTGCACCAGAGAACATGGTAAGATCATACTATGATCTCGCAGCTATGGCTGGACTGAAAGTAGTAGCACTTGATTATATTGGTAATGCAATGCTTCAGTTGATCAAGACTCAGACAACAGAGGCAATGACAACTATGGTAATCCAGTTGGGCAGTGAATCAACAGTGCTCAACATCGTAAAAGGAGATACACTTCTCCTTCAGAGAACAGTTCCATACGGAACAAATGTTGTTGTGAATGAAGTTATGGATGCGAAGGGCGTGGATGCAACAACAGCCATGACATTACTTCAGAATGAAAGACTTCTCACGGTAGATTTCGACGACAACGCAATAACAGGAGCGTTCAGATATCTCATCAACAACATCGGTCGAGTTATGGACTTCTTCACATCAAAGAATCCTGATAAGCCTATTGATGATGTATTCCTCACAGGTGATGGAGCCCTTATCAAGGGAATCGACGGCTTGTTCAAGGTTCAGCTCAATGTATCAACCAGAGTAATGGATACATTGTATAACATCAAATTTGACCCAAAGATTGATCTTAAGATTTATAATCCTGTATATCTCATGGTTCCTATCGGAGCTGCCTTTGACCCTATGGGCTTCGAGCTTGGTGAGACTGGCAGCAAGGGCGGTGCAAGCAGTGTTGACACAACACCACTGGTTATAGCATTTATCATCATAGCAGTCATAGTTGCAGGTGGTGTTACAGCGTACTCGTTCATAGCTAAGAACAAGGCTCAGTCAAAGCTTGACCAGGTGAACAGAGATATTGATTCTATCAAGGATATAGAGCAGATCGTACAGGACTATGAGGATGCAGAGTCTGTATACATGGATGCTCAGAATATGTACAGCTACACAGAGAACCTCAATGAGAATGTTGGAACACTTATTGCGGAGCTTGAGGACAAGATGCCAAAGGGAATCAGTCTTACAGCGTTTGATTCATCTTCAACAGAGGTTAGTTTCACAGGTAACACGAAGTCGTACGAGGATATAGCTGCATTTGCAATAAACCTCAAGGATATAGAGTGCATAGACAATTCATTCGTTCAGTCTGTCACTGAGAATGTGGATAAGCAGAGCGGGGATACAACATACGACTTTACAGTTACATGTATCTACAAGGATGTAAATGCAGATGACACCGAGACTTCAACAGATGAAGTATCAGTTAATTAAGGAGGGACTATCATGGATTCAATCACAAAGGGCCAGAGAAATCTATTATTATTCATATTGGGAATTGCTATCTTAGTGCTTCCTATAAGATTCCTTGCCATGAGCAATTTTGATGACAAGAAGAGTATTGAAAGTCAGTACAACGAGAGACAGACATATTATAACAGCCTGCTTGAGAAGGATGCGAACAGACAGCAGTACATAGCTGACACTGAGAAGTACAAGGCAGACTATGAGGCTGTTCTTGCAGAATTTCCATCAGAGCTGTATCAGGATAACACAATCATGTATTTACAGGGTGTAAAGGATAAGTATAAGTTCAACTTTCCTAGTGTAACAATGGGTGAGGAGACACTTTTCTATACACTTGGCGCAGGCGCTGTGGGCGACGTTACCGTTGCTGATAATTCAAGTGCTTCAACAGATGCAGCAGCATCTGACGTGACTATAGATGATTCAGCAGCTACAGCATCAGGTTACAACTGCTATTCAGCATCATTCCCTGTCACATACGAGGGAGACTACAAGGATATCAAGGATGTCATCGACTACATCAAGAATGGTGATTACAGAATGACTCTTGACGATGTCACTATAGCATTCAACGAACAGACAGGAAAGTATGAGGGAGATATGACTATAACCTCATATGCAGTAAACGGTGATGACAGAACTACAGATCACGCAGATGTGAATGTACAGACAGGTACAAACAACATCTTTGGAAACCCAACAGTAAAGTCTACTACGACTACGACCACAACAACAGCCCAGTAGATGCATACACTTAAATGGAGTGAACAAATAAATGGTTAAATCAAACAATAAAGGATTTAGTTTAGTAGAGATTATAATCGCTGCTGCCATATTTGCCATTCTGATCTATCCGATAACCAATGCATTGATCACAGCCACGAAGACGGGTACTACATCGACGAAGAAGCAGTATGCAGTCGAGAAGGCTGAGGAGATCATGGAGATCTTTAAGACCGCTGATCTGTCAGGAAATGTGAATATTCCTGATGGCAATGGAACAAAGACATATTCCTTTACAAAGGGAACACCATCGGGAAAGTCTATTACATTGCCGAATTCTAAAACGGCGGAATATTCGGACACAACCTATACCTGCAACGATGTATCCATAGGAAAATCTTATGAGACCTACACCTGTCAGGTGGATGTGAATGATGCGGCATATCAGGTTCTTAAGAATGGATATGTGCTTGCAGGTCTTGATGGTGGTGCGACATTCAAGAGCGATGAAAGTGGCGCCATACAGACTAATGCTACGGAATCGGGAACTATCAGAAATCTGGACAGCAAACAGTCGGCTATCATTATAGGTGCCACCTATAATGTAGCCGCAACAGGCAGCAATCTTGATAATCTCGCATATCAGTATTTCCTGGATGCGAAGCTTGACGTGCTGAGAAAGTATGATGTGCAGTACAACCATTATCTTTCCGGTGGTGGAACATTCGATGAGGATCATTTCCAGAAGAATACCAAGATCAAGATATCAAAGCTGGGATCCACATATACAGTTGAGTGTTATGTGGAATACACAGATTATACAACGGTCTCAGTTATCAGATCACAGTATGAGAGCTCAGGCAAAAATGTATACAAGCCTACCACCTTATATGGTGATGGAATAGTATACAAGCAGGAGTTTACGAATGGTCTGCCACCTGTGTATCTTCTCTATGTTCCGGCGATATACAATGGTTCATACTGTACGACAGATACCATAACGGTGGATAATTCAGGAATATCTGAGAAGGCGGATGTGTATGTATTCGAGACGACAGCAGAGCTCAGCGATACATACAAGAAGATCATACGTGAGCAGTTCAATGTGGCGAACGTTGATGATCTTACATATACGAATGCAGGAAAGAACACCAAGATGTCAGATGTCAAGGTGAGACTTAAGCTGGCAGCGGGAGCAAAGTCGTCAGATCTTAATGTATATGCCAACTTTGATTTTGACAATGTTAATTCTGACTATCCTGTAGCTCGTTTGACAGAGGATCAGAGTGACAGTGTATATATGTACGATATAACAGTTACTTTGACAGATAGTAAAGGAAACAAGACGACGGTTACTGGAACAAGGGGGAAGTAACAGATGATTGAGAGATTAAAGCGAAAGCTTAGGCATAACGATGATCACGGTTCAAGTTTCGTCCTTGTAATAGTCGCAACCACATTTATGTGCATTCTTGCTTCAGCGATACTTATGGGAGCTATGATGACATACAAGCTCAAGTTTTATAAGCTGAATTCCCTGAATAACTTTTATGAGGTAGAAACTGCACTTGATGAGATGTATGCGGGGGTAGGCGCAGCGACCAATGAGCACCTTTATTCGGCGTACACAACTACGGCTGAATTGGTTGTTGTGTATGATACTAAGGCTCAGGCGTTTACTACCCTTGACAATAAATCGGCAAATGAGCTTTTCAAAAAGCTTTTCATGACAGGCTTTGTTGCAGATACAAACTATAAGAGCCTTAAGAACGTGACAGATACACTTCAGTCTTTCATATCTAATGAGTATGATGCGGTGGACAATCCGGATGGTGTCAGACTTGATACATCGAACATGAAGCTTATATATACTGATGTTAATAACAAGACAACAACTCAGTATTATAAGAATAATGGAGGAATTAAGACGGAGAAGCAGTCGGGTTACGAAAATGACAAGGTTCAGTCTGTCACATTCAAGAATGTGTGTGTTAAGAGAAGTGTGAATCTGCAAGGATCAACAGCAGGAACCTATGAGCAGTCTATCACTACGGACATTGTTCTCACGGAGCCTGAGTACAATGTTTCATTTGATACAAGCAGTGTATCAAACAATACATTGTATGAATATGCGATACTTGCGGATATGGGTGTCGAGGTAGGAGAGGACAACGACAACCGGACAACCGACGCACAGGTTAAGGGTAACATCTACGCAGCAAGCGATTATTACAATAAGGATTATAATGATGTAGCCGAGACAAAGGTTACGAACAAATATGAGAGTAAGCCTACCACAATGTGGGGTACAAAGGAAAGCAGTGCATACTCAGGAATATTTGTAAATGGTAAGAATTCCACACTTACACTCAACTCAGATGTGGTTGTGTGTTCAGGTTCTCTTGCCGCATATAACGGAGCTGAGATAAATCTGTCAGGTCGTACACAGACTTTATCAGAGCTTTGGGCAGATAATATCGTCATTGGAGGAAAAGACGGAGGCTCACTGAAAGCTTCTGCAGATGCGTATATCTTTGATGATACAGAGCTTAATGCAGAGAAAGCAAGCTTGAAATTTACTCAGGGAAGTTATTTTGGATATAGCTACAATGCACAGGATACAAGAAGTCTGAATTATCTCAGACAAAAAGGATATCTTGCAACAGGATATAAGCTCAGATCACACTTTAGTGATAGTGCAATTATTGTAAATGGTAAGAATTCAACACTTGACTTACAGGATCTTAATTCACTGTATATAGCAGGTAAGTCATATATCGAATTCTCAAAGATTGCTGCTTCAAGTGTTCCTGAGGACGATGAGAATATAACAGTTGATGAGAATGCAGATTACGCATTCACAACACTGAAGGATTATTCTACAGGACAGTCTCTTGATGTGAAGACAAATCAGCTTATGTTCCTTACCCAGTGGTCTGTAGTGAACAACACTGAGAAGGTTGACCCTGACACAGGAATCACTACAGTTACACTTCAGTTCCCAAAGACATTTGAGGCAGATGCGAACATACTTGATCTGTATGATGATTTCCTCAAGGATCTTGCTACAGAAGGAGAAAAGGGCGTAACAGCTATTAAGCAGACTGTTTCAGGACATGATTATTATTATCTGTATATTGAGGATGGAAAGGATTCATCCAATGTAAGCAATGCAGAGAAATTTGCTGAGAAATATTATAAGCTTCTCCAGGATTATGGCGATGAGATAAGCAGTAAACTCTATAATGTACAGAAATATGAGCAGTTCCAGGTTAAGCTGGTTCTTCCGGCAGAGGGCAAGATAAATGCAAGCGGTGCTGTCACAGATCAGAATAACGATGATTCGCTGTTCCTGAGAGCATCCACAACTACCACAATGGATGTGGCTACAGCGCTTGATAATGTTTCAACAGGCAAGGTGTTTACTAACATCCTTGGTAACAAGGGTTCAGACAACAATAAAAAGGTATTTAATGACCTCAAGGCGGATGCTGCAGAGCTTTCAGGAAGTTCAGTTGCAAATGATGAAGAGACTACAAGTAATTTCCTCTCATATATGTATATAAATATGAAGGATCATCTGTCAGTTCTCAACAAGAAGGATGAGGCAACTAAGCCTGATGTAAATGCGTGGGAGATTGCAGGCTATAGCAAGTCAGCAAGTGGATATACAAGTACATATAATAAGGATAAAGATGAATATTCATATGATTACAGTATCACTCCTTTAAATCACTATGTTGATTTTGCTTATGTATTTAGCAGGAACCTTTCAATTGAGAATACAATTGGAAATGCAACAGATAATGAGGCTAAAACCATAGTTATCAATTCTGGTGATGTTAAGCTCCAGCCAAACAATGGTGATGGATCATTCCAGGGAATTATAATTGCCGGTGGTAATGTAAGATTTGATGAGAATGTTAAGAGCTTCAGAGGTATGATAATCACTGGATCAAAGCTTATAATTGACCATAATATGTCAATATCAGCAGACGCTGCATTTGTTGCAAATCTTCTTGAACAGTGTTCAGAGAGCACAGACGAAAAGCTTAATACGCTTACAACAAAGGTGCTGAAGAACTATACATCATCCAAGAGCGAAGGTAACACAGAGGTAACAGGGGCATCGATATCAGACATCTCATATGAAGATATTCTTGTATTCCAGAACTGGAAGAAGAACGTGGAATAGGAGGTGTGGTTGATGAAAAGCAAATTAAAATCAGATAGTGGATATACATTAGTTGAGATGATTATAGTAATTGCGATTATTGCAATTATGTCAGGTGCAGGTGCGTTAACCATATCATCAATCAGGGCCTCTCAGGCAACAGCTTCCATGCAGAAGTTTGATAGTGAGTTATCGACTCTTGAGATGCGTACAAAGACACAAAAAGCTGGAGAGGCAATCAGAATAGTACAGAATGGTGCTAATTATGACATTTTCTATGGTACATGTACCGATGGAAATCCTTCAACATTTACAGCTAATTCCACAACAGCAGATAAAGTTCTGGAGAGAGTTACAATATATTATGCTGAAAACTATGATGCAGATTCAGAGACAACCCCTCTTACAGATCAGGTTATTGTTATAAGAAAATCTGATGGACAGGTGCTGGCAGGATATGGAGAGTATCGTTTTTGCAAATACAATAGTGGCAGTAACACCGTGGGAAGGGTTTCTTTAAATCAGTATACAGGTGGACACACATATGGAAAGAATTAGGGGGTGTGAAGAATGATATTAAAAAATAGAAATAAAGGCTTCACATTCATAGAGCTTATACTGTACATGGCTATACTTGGAATATTTATGGTAGCTGTTATGTCAATTATAAGTACGACTGTAGCATCACATAAAAAGCAGTCGTCAAGGCAGAAGATTCAGACACAGGCAACGGAGACATATGATGCTATAGCAGATATAGTGATGGGTGCTAGTGATATAAAAATTGATGGGTCAGCGTATGTGCAGACAGGAACATCATATACTAAGGTTACAGGAAGCTTTATTGTTCCCGATGATACATATATTAAAACAAATGGAACAGGAAGTACTCTCCGTACAGCGGGAGGAGTTGCTGAAGTTGTTCAGAATATTGTATCAGGTAGTGGAGTGTTACAGAAGAAAAGTAAATGTTATGATATTGCTGATATAAAGACTTTTGGTGGTGTTGATGCATCAAAGGATGAGCAGACATTTATAGATGCAGATTACCTTTGGGTACAGTATTCATCTGAGCTTGATAAAACAGCATTTTGTACAATAAAATACAGCAAGACAGATAAGAAGCTGTATATATCAAGACAGGAGATGAGTGATGAAGACATTGCTAAAGCAAAGCAGGATCTCAAGAGCAGTGATCCAACAAAAGTAAATGCAGCGCAGGCAACACTTTCATCATGTACTCAGTATGTGGATTCAAGTTCTCAGAAGGGAACGGTTCTTGCGAATAATGTGGCAAGCTTTCAGCTTCAGGTAAATCCAGATGATAACAGTTTGGCTGTGATAATTGGATTTGAGGATGAAAAAACAAATGAAAAATATAAAGTAACAAGTGTAGTTGGACTCAGAAATTCATTCGTGCTCAAGAAGCATGAGTGGGATTAATAGAGGAGGAAAATACAGTGTTTAAGAATAAAAAAATAGTCTTATCATCTATAGCTATTATATTCGCACTTGTAGTCAGCTCTATATTTGTGAATTATACACTGGCTAACTCCGATTCTCAGGCTTCCCTGAGTGATGCGAACGGCAGCGGAAGCAAATCTACAAGTCTGACAGGATTGTCCAATATCGATCTGGCAGTCAAGAACTCCAACGATGCTGGCAAGAAACAGACAGGAGAGGACAAATTCAGAATCGTCCAGATAGTACCTGATTCATATAGTGGTAATGCAGATATGGATGAGAAGCTGAAGGAAACCGTCACTGATAGCAAGTTTTCAGGTGATGCGAAGAAGCTGACAGGATACGATTCAACAACATATCTCTGGAGATATGTGTATGCAGGTGAGTATTTTAGACTTGCAGTGTTCAATGGATATAAGACGATAAGCGATAACATGGCTGCCGGTGCGGTGACTCTTACAACTTGTACAGTCAGCGAGCTGAACAGCATGGATACAACAGCCCAGGGAATCCTCAATCAGGCGGATTTCATATATATTTGGGCGAATGGTGCCAGCGATTATGCCAGCAAAGCAAATGATATAAGCGAGGATCTGTATAACTGGTTGGATGCGTATGCTACAGCAAACTCACATCCTATAGCATTGTGTACAGGAACTCTGTGTACATCAGAGCCAGAGCTTATAACAGGAAATAATGATGATTACAGAATGGGTGCACTTGCATACAAGCTGATCACTAAGGGTGCTGTGGCAAGATATGATAATGTCCTTGTTACAGAGCCGGATTTCTTTAAGACACTTTATCAGGAGGCAGATGATAACAAGACGACTCCTGATATAAACAAGACAACAAAGACGATCTCTGACTTTATTCTTCAGGCAGAGAGAAAAGCCAGCGAGGGTGGTAGCGATTACCTTAACTATGGAACATACTATAAGTGGTATGAGGGTGTATCAATACTTGATTTCCTTGATGGTAACATACCGGATAATATCAAGGATTCCACATATGATAAGGCTGGTTCAAGATCAGGTCTTACAGGAGACAGAAAGTCGTGGAACTTTGATAATGCCAAGATACTTGTGATTTCAGAGGACGGAGCCGGCAGTGCAATGTTCAGTGAAATCACAGAGAAGAATAGCAGTGCTACACGTGGAGACATGGCTTCTGCTGATTACACATTCAATGCGAAGACAAATACATGGGAATCTGTACAGAAGGCTCCAAACAGCGATCTGACAGGACATATGTATGCGAATGGTACTTCAAGCAGTGGTACAGGTCTTTCAAGATATGTGCCAAGTGGTGCTGATGTTTATCTCATTGACAGTGCCGATCTTGTAGAGGCGATGACCAATGGCGGTAAGGCATTTAAGAATGTCAACTTTGCAACATCATACTATAAGGATGTCAAGACAAAGTCAGTTTCCGGTACAGTGAGATGTACTGATGATGCAGGTGATGCAGTGGATCCAGCAGCAGATATGTATGCATATCTTGTAGTAGAAAATGGAACACAGCTTAATCTGGCAGGAACATCAGTAGATATTCTTATGAAGGCTCCTCTTGAGATGAAAGAGGTTCCGAAACTTGACGAGAATGGTCAGGAGATAAAGGATGCTGATGGCAACACAGTTATGGAGACTGTATACACATACAGCTTTGACAGACTCAGCCCTGAATATAGCTACAAGGTTGTAGTTGGAGGAGATGTCAGTGATGACCAGTTCTCTTATGATGATCTTGTGGTTGGAGTAGCTGATAATTCCGGTCTTGTTGACGGAAGTGATACTGATTATCAGTATGATTTCAATATTAAGACAGTTGACGAGGACAATGTATCAGGATACACATACAGAATAGACGCAGCAGGAACAGAAGATGAGAATGTTGTAGTTACATATCAGGATTTCCAGGAGAATGTTGGTAATGCAGATCTCAATTATGAGTATAAGAGTGATCTTGTATATACTAATCTGGATTTCTCAGATGCGGCAAAGGTTGTTTCGTATGTTACTGGTCTGCATGACAAATATCTCGAAACCCAGGCAGTATTCATGAATGGTACTTATGATAAGCTTGATCTCTCAGAGTATGACTTTGTATTTATTGACAAGGGTACATATAACAAGGAGATAGGCACAGCGGTATTCAAGGATCTGTGCAGTGCAGTCGAGAGTGGACAGTATTTTATAGTTTCTTCTAAGGCCGGTGACGGAAAGGGCTCAGGAGATGGCAGTGGCGATGATTCAGATCCAACCATTCCGGTAGTTGATTCACCATCGGCAAAGGCAGTGGCTGATGTTATCAATGCCAGTGTGTATCGCGATGGTTCTGATAACAAGTTCAAGGTACTTGAGATTCAGCCGGATTATCCGATTGATCTTGAGGTGGCAGCACTTCAGGATACCGTAAGTACAGCTTATACAACAAGAAGTGATGGAACAACTAAAATAACAGGAAACTATTATACAGTTCCATCTGATGTAGTAAGTGGTAAGTCTAAACAGGAGCTTGCGGCCAGAACAGAGTATTATGATTTTGATCTTACCAAGGCGAAGATAGCGTATGCTATCGATGGAATATCCATTGGAGATATTCAGCTCACTCAGGTTTCGACCGAGCAGCTCATTGGTATGAAGGAAGATATAGCAGCGACATACGATCTGGTATATATCGGTGGCGATATAAGTGCTATGGATAGAAATCCAGCGGAGATGTACAAAGGACAGAATGATATCGGTAATGCTACGCCGGGTTACACATATCAGATATTCCCAACATTCATCATGTATTACCACACAGGTACACTCAGTCAGTTGATGAATGCATCTACATATAGCCCAGATACAGCACCTATATCAGGATCAACAAATATGCTTGCATCACCAAAGGTTGGTGACAAGTATTACACAACAACATATCTTGCAGAGAATGGTAACGACCTGACAAACACAAAGTATCAGGAGCTTCTCACATACATGGCATCAGGCAGACCGATGATCATAAGTGATGAGCTTACCAGCGTATATGAGAATATGCAGGGTACAAATGCAAATGGTGATAAGCTTTCACAGGCTGAGCTCCTTCAGGGATATTGGTATAAAGATGGAAAGCTTGAGAGAAAGAATTATTATCTCGATCCATCATCAAGAATGTATCAGTTGGTAGATACTCTCTATGCAAGACATACAGGAGCAAATGGATCAAATATTCTGTGGGGATTCGATAAGGATGCAACACAGTATATAAGTGATAAGGATGGAATATACGGTAACAGTTTATGGACAAAGCGTGTTCAGTCACTTGCTGGAGGTAAGTTCAAGGAAACTGATTATATGGACTCAGACGTACAGGATCAGTCATGGTATAAGCGTCCGGGAACAGATACTGTATATTATAATTACAAGGTAGTCTATGATGATGCAACTTCAGCATCTCTTAACAGACTGGTGACAGGAAGTGCACATAGAACAAGACTTACTATCACTACAAAACCAGTTACATATCAGCAGGGAATACAGCAGACTTATATCAAGTCCAACAGACTACAGTTTACATTCCAGGTTGATGGTGACAAGTCAGTATATAACTACAAGTTGTTTGTAGATGTTGATAAGAATACAAAGTTCGAGAAGGGCGGCGGTGATTATTGTCTTGAGGACAAGATCACAAATGGTCAGGAGAAATCACTGACAGTAGCGCTTGACTCAGAATTCTTTGGATCAGCAGCATGGTATCTTGAGATAACAGATGAGGATGGCAATATAGTTGCTTCTTCTACAGGTCTCAGCAAGATAGTAAACAATAATGTATCAAAGAGTGAGATAAATGTTCTTCAGGTTCAGACAATGGCAGAGGGACAGACGGCAACCTCATGGGGAGCAACTGATACACTTTACTTTGATATTGAGTCACAGACAGCTCACAAGATTGCAAAGTACAATGTATTTGCAAACATGGCAGAGCTTGATAACGCTTCAACTACTCAGTATGCAGTTCTTGGAAGACATGAAAACAGATTCGGCGTATATGAGTTTGATACAAACACAGATGCGGATGATTATTATTCGAATCTTGCAGATGAGCTTTCAGAGGATTATGACATAAATCTTGATCTTGTGGTTGCTTCAAGTGATAGAGCTTCATTCAAGACAGGAGATGGAGTAGATGCTCAGTATGATTGCCTTGATACTATGGTAGAAGAGGCTGAGAAGCTTGCCAAGGGTGAGAAGGTTGATGGACATAGTCAGGAAGAGTACGAGAGCCTTGCCGCTGTTGCACTTACAGAATATTCAGCAGCGTCAGCAAAGGTTGCAACGCCAAAGAAGATTCTTGATAACTATCTCAAGAATGCAATAGACTATATTGATGGTAAATATACAGGAACTACAAATTACAGTACATTTATCAATAATTTCAGGACAAGCAATGCAGAGACAAAGAAAGTCCTTCAGTATATGCAGGATACAGGCGATTATTATCTGATATTCTGGCCAAAGTACAACACAATGAATCACTGTGAGGGTGACTTCAAAGCAGGAAAGATGTCAGATGATTTCGGAGCTGATTTTGCTAAGTATTATTCAGATTATGTGACAGCAAAGAACGCAGAACTTGAGGCAAAGGATAAGTACAATACTTACCTCAGACGTTCATATGGTAAGAGCTTTATGAAGAACATGTACTCAATACTTGTTCTTGGACCATCGGATTCATTTGGTGGATTTAAGGTTGACTTCAAGAAGGAAACATGTCAGTACATACTTGACTATGTATCAGCAGGAGGAGATTTATTCTTCTTCCATGATTCAATGTCACCATATGCAAATGCAGGTGCAGTTAACCTTACAAAGTCACTTTTATCAGTAGTAGGAATGAACAGATTCCATGTTGATATAACAGACAATGTTGTTAAGTATGACAATCCACTTAAGCTTGGTAAGTATAACGTTAAGAGTGTTTCTTACAGCAAGGCTTCTGTTAATACAAGTACACTGGAAGTTACATACACAGCAGATGGAACAGTTGATGATGTGACATATACATCACCGGATAGCAGCTTGTATTACCTGACACCATATGCAAATAATCCTACTGCAGGCGAAGGATTACTGAACAGTATGAATTCTAACATTATGGATGTATTTGTTGAGAAGAACGCATACTGGCAGCCATATCTTGGAAAAGATAAGAAGGTATATGTAAGTGCACTTGCAATGACAGCACTTTACTACAATGGTAATATGGCTGGTGCAACAACTACACTTCCATATGTATATGCACAGGAGTCATATAAGGCAGCAACAGCCTGGTCACAGGCTTCAAACCAGGATCAGTCAGCTTGTGCTGAGACAGTTAAGGCTACACAGCTTAACTCAGGTCTTGTAACATTGTATCCATACAACATAAGTTCATCACTGAACATATCGGGTACACATCAGCAGGCATTTGCACTTGATCTTGAGAGTGACAACATAACAGTATGGTATACTCTTGCAGGTTCAAATAACTCATCGAACAGTAAGATGCGTTCATCAAAGTATGCAGCGGATCCTGGAGATGCAATGGAGGCTTACTTCATCTACACTACAGCTTATGGCAGTGGTGCGATCACATATTGTGGTGCCGGACATTCATCAGTTACAGGTAGACGTACAAGAAACAATGATGAGAGAAAGCTGTTCATCAACGTTATTGTAAACAGTGCATCAGCAGTACCAGAGATGCCAACTATCAAGTGTTACGATCCAAAGCAGACATGGGCTGCAGAGGATGAGCTTCCAAAGGATGCAGAGGCACTTGCTTCATCAGGAAAGACTGTATATGTAAGTGAGGTTGACTCAAAGACAGATGATCCTGAGTTTGATTATAAGATTGGAATTCCGGAGAAGACAAAGGTAACAAAGGTTAACATTTACTATGATCTGGATTACGATGATTCCGATTACTCAATCAGACCAAGCTATACAGAGAATACTGATAAGATGATTAAGTCATACGATAAGATTGGTACAGCCAAGTTAACATCAATTGCAGGCGATATAAAGGATATTGTGAGAAATGGCAATGGTACAGCCCTTACACCTGATGATTCGTGTTATGCACCATATGGTGGAAATTACACATACATCGTTGTGGAGGTATATTACCAGGGCAAGACAGTTCCTGTATATACAATGATCAAGGTTAAGGCCGCAGATCCATTGTTCGACCTGACAGACAATACTATAGACGTTCCGGCACTTGGAGATTTCATTGCCGAGAAGAAGAATGTATTTGCATAATGCGTATATAGTATAAATAATAGCAATAAATATAGAAACCGGGGTGGTTATATACTCCGGTTTCTTTTTGTGTTATACTGACTCTGTTCAAAATAAGAGACTGAAGGATGGAGATACATATGGAGATAAATGGAAAGACAAGATTATTAGGTTTGCTTGGTGATCCGGTTCAGCACACCATGTCACCGCTTATACACAACACACTCAGCGATATATTGGAAATCAATGAAGTGTATGTGCCGTTCCACACCCATAAGGAGGGGCTGGCGGATGCTGTAAAGGGAGCGTTTGAACTGAATATATTGGGAATGAACGCCACTGTACCTCACAAGAATGAGATAATGGCTTCACTTGTGGATATAGATGAGGGGGCAGCGGCAATAGGTGCGATCAACACTCTTGTCAGGACTGCAAACGGTTATAAGGGATATAACACAGATATGATGGGGCTGTCCAGAGAACTGGAGTCCTACGGAGTGGAACTTGACGGTAAAAAGGTTATCATACTTGGCGCAGGCGGTGCAGCGAGAGCTGTGGCATATATGTGCATGAATAAGGGTGCGGATAAGGTATATATCCTTAACAGAACGATCGAGAAGGCACAGACGATAGCAGAGGACATGAATGGTCATTTTTGCAGAGAGACAATGACTGCCATGAGACTTGGTGATTATGGACAGTTACTGCAGGAAAATGTAGATAATAAGTTCGTGGTATTCCAGTCCACATCGATAGGTCTGGCACCGAAAAATGAGGCGGTAGTCATCGATGATCCACATTTTTACGACAGAGTCAGTGTGGGAATCGATCTCATATATAATCCGTTTGAGACAAAGTTTATGAAGCTTTGCAGACAGGCTGGAGCATTGGCGTACAATGGTTTGCGTATGCTCCTTTATCAGGGAATAATTGCATATGAGCTCTGGAATGATATATCTATATCAGAGGATGTTGCTGATATTGTGTACGACAGGTTGCTGCAGTCAATCAGAGAAAATGTGATCCTCATAGGATTTATGGGATGTGGTAAGACAACTGTCGGGGAAGCTCTTGCGAGAAAGCTGAACTTTGATCTGCTGGATGTGGATTCTTATATAGAGGACAAGGCTGGTTGCAGCATAAAGCAGATATTTGCCGACAAGGGGGAAGAGTATTTCAGACAGCTTGAGACAGATACTCTTAAGGAATTGAACAGCCGGCTGTCACATACGGTTATATCCACTGGAGGTGGACTTCCTATGAGACAGGCGAATGTGGATGAACTCAGGCGAATGGGCAGGATCATATATCTGGATGTTAAGCCTGAGGAGGTAGTAAGGCGACTTGCGGGAGATACGACCAGACCTCTTCTGCAGGGAGAAAATGTTGACCAGAGAGTGAGAGAACTTATGGAACAGCGAGGACCGGTATATGAGGCTGCCGCTGATATTATAGTTCCGGTTACAGGAATTGAAATAGATGAGATAGTACAGGAAATAAGTTCTTATATAGAAGGTGGGAGATGATGGTTATGGACACAGCAATTGCTTATGAAAAGGTCAGAAGGATAATAGATGAGATGAATCTTGATGCGATATTGATCACTGACAGGTACAACATGAGATATATAGCATCGTACCGCGGCGAGGGCGTTATAGTTCTGGCAGGATCAGGTAAGACAGTCATAACGGATTCAAGATATACGGAGCAGGTCCAGCGCGAGTGCGAAGGATATGAATGTGCGGATATTGCTGGAAAAGGATATGTTGCGTGTATTTCATCTATTCTTGATGGACAGAGAAAAAATTCTGGGAATCTGAGAGTTGGATTTGAGAATCTTAGCATCAGCTATAGAGAGTATTCGGAATATTCGACAGGAATATTCGGTGTGGAATGGATAAGCCTTGATGGTAAGCTGGATTCCTTAAGAGAGATAAAAACTGATGAGGAGATCGAGAATATCCATATAGCGGAGTCAATAGGAGACAAGGCATTTTCACATATACTGGAATATCTCAGACCTGGCATTACAGAGAAGGATGTTGCGCTTGAACTGGAGTATCATATGAAGAAAAATGGTGCGGAGGGCTTGAGTTTTGACACCATAGCTGCATCTGGAATGAATTCATCTATGCCGCATGCTATTCCTACGGATAAGACTCTGAATAAGGGTGACTTTCTCACTATGGATTTTGGCTGTATATATGAGGGATATTGTTCAGATATGACCAGAACCGTAGCCATAGGGCAGGCATCTGATTCAATGAAATATGTGTATGATACGGTACTCAAGGCTCAGACGGAGTCTATGAACATGATAAAACCAGGAGTCAGATGTAACGATGTTGATGCTGTTGCTAGACGTATCATAGCCGATGCCGGATATGGAGATTGCTTTGGACATGGACTTGGACATTCGGTGGGATTGTTTATACACGAGAATCCGAGATTTTCACCTAAGTGTGATGACATATTGAAACCTGGCATGGTCATAACGGTCGAACCGGGAATCTATATTCCTGGACAGTTTGGTGTCAGGATTGAGGATCTGGTTGCTGTGACGGAGGATGGTTATAGGAATCTTACAGGATCAGAGAAGAAGTTGATAGAGATTTAGTAGTGGCGGCTATCACGATATAGAACTCAGGTATTATACCGCAGGTCTTATACCGGGAGCCATCGTGAGTGCCGTGGGAGTATGTGCGTTTGTATTGCTGTGTATATACGACAGTAGAAAGCGCAGAAACGTAGACTTACCTGATAAAGGTTGATGGTATGGTAAAAAATAGTTGAAAATTTATTTCATATATTATAAAATGTGACAAGAAGTTTATATCTTTAAGGAGGATAAGATAGTTATGGCAGAGATGATCTCAGCAGGCGATTTTAGAAACGGCGTTACAATCGAATTCGAAGGAAATATTTATCAGATTATAGAGTTCCAGCACGTTAAGCCAGGAAAGGGTGCAGCTTTCGTTAGAACAAAGCTTAAGAACATCAAGAGTGGCGGTGTTGTAGAGAAGTCATTCCGTCCAACAGAGAAGTGTGAGAAGGCACACATCGAGAGAAAGGACATGCAGTATCTGTACAATGACGGAGATCTTTATTACTTCATGGATCCAGAGACATATGATCAGATTCCTATCAGCTCAGCAGCTATAGGTGATTCACTTAAGTTCGTTAAGGAGAACGAGATGTGTAAGATTTGTTCACACAATGGCAACGTATTTGCTGTAGAGCCACCTCTCTTCGTTGAGCTTGTTATCACAGAGTGCGAGCCAGGTGTTAAGGGTGATACAGCTACAGGTGCAACAAAGCCATGTACAGTTGAGACAGGCGCACAGGTATCAGTACCTCTCTTCGTTAACGAGGGTGACACGATCAAGATCGATACACGTACTGGCGAGTATCTTTCAAGAGTATAATAATTGTTACCAGCATTAGGATATAACTACCTACGATAACATATAAGAAGAATAAGAGTCCCGGTGATTCAGGATATTTGAATCGCCGGGACTTTTTTGTGCTGTAAGCAACCCAAGGTTCTAACCTCTCCACCCTCTGAATATACTTTTTATGTAGCTGTACAGACAGTGTTATATAGAAGAAGGACGATACATATGTGTGGAGAAGATATATTGCATCTGCTTCCCATCAGGATCAGGTGCATGGTTGAGAAGCTGAGGCTTGATTATGGGAGACTGTGGGAGATACGTCTGAGGGTGAATAGTCCCTTTATACTTAGATACGAGGACTCGGAGATATATGTTGATTCCTGCGGATCAAGAACCTGTAATATGAAGGATGCGTACATAGTGACTGCCAGGGATGTGAACGACACTCTGGAATGTATCTGCAATCATTCCCTGTATGCCTATGAGGATGAGATACGTCAGGGCTTTATCACCGTGTGCGGTGGACACAGGGTAGGAGTTGCGGGCAAGATCATACTCGATGGAACAAGGATCAAATGCATCAGACACATATCATTTCTTAATATCAGGGTGGCACATGAGATCAAGGGATGCAGCGGTGATGTCCTGCCATACATATACGGTGATGGCAAGCTGATGAACACGCTCATAGTGTCCGCTCCGTGTCACGGCAAGACCACACTGCTCAGGGACATCATAAGAGTAGTGTCAGACGGAGGAATGACAGTTGGTGTGGTTGATGAGAGATCGGAGATAGCGGCGTGCTACAAGGGTGTTCCGCAGAATGATGTCGGCATGAGGACTGATGTTCTTGACTGCTGTCCAAAAGCTTCAGGAATGATGATGCTGGTTCGAACCATGGCGCCTGATCTCATAGCGGTCGATGAGATAGGAGGGCAGCAGGATGTCGATGCCATTTTCGGCGTGATAAACTGCGGATGCCGTCTGCTTGCAACTGCACATGGCTATTCCATGGATGATGTGAGAGACAGGGCAGGGATAAGGCGTCTTGTGGAGAATAGGGTTTTTGAGAGGTATGTCGTGCTTGGAGGCGACAAGGCGGGACAGATCTCTGATATATTTGACGGCCAGGGCAACCGGCTGTGCTGGTACGATTAGATGGGAGGCAGGACATGGTTAAGGCGATAGGGGGATGTCTGATCGTATATGCCTCATTTATGGTGGGACATGCCATAGGGCAGTTGCATGGGCGCATGGTGAAGGAGATGGAGGAAATGCTGCTCTTCATACAATTGTTCAAGGGGCAGATCATGTATGCCGGATCGGAGCTCCCGGAGATACTCGCCGACAGTGCAAAGCGTCTCAAGGGAAATGTTGGTAAATGGGTGAACGGTCTGGCGGAGATGTCTGAGAAGAACAGGGACAGGCAATTTGCAGAATTGTGGACAGACTCACTGGCGATGCTGAGGCGGGACAGTGCCCTGAGCTTGGAGGTGCTGGCGGATGTGGACAGGCTTGGAAAGATAATGGGAGATATGGACGTTGAGGCACAGCTCTCAAGGATAAATCTTGTGGAAGATATAATTACGGACAGATACCAGCGGGAACGCGCCAGAAGTTCCGGGATAAAGAGGCTTGCCAATTCACTTGGGCTGCTTGGAGGCGTATTCATAGTTATATTGCTCATGTAGGTTAAGAGGGAGAGACGATGACGATCCAGATACTTCTAAAAATAGGTGCAGTGGGAATTCTGGTGGCACTGCTCAACCAGATACTAAAACATTCAGGCAAGGAGGAGCACGCCTATCTGCTCAATCTGGCGGGACTCATCATTGTGCTTTCCTGGGTTATCCCGTACATAAGTGACCTGTTCAACGAGATCATGGATATTGTAAATATAGGACAATAAATGAGAGTAGATGTGGGGGTAAATGATGAATCTCATGGCGGTTTCTCTGGCTGCGGTGATCGTGGTTCTGATAGCGGTGAAGATAAAAGAACTGGATTCCGGGTACGGGATCGTGTTGTCCATAGCCGGGTGTGTGATGCTCATGTATTTTGTTGTGAGCAGGTTCAGACTTATAGCTTCGTACATAGACAGGCTGACTGCGTACGTGTCGGTGAATATTTCATATATAGACGTGATCCTGAAAATGATAGGTATAGCGTATATATGCCGATTTTCATCAGATATCTGCAAAGATGCCGGCTGCAATGCCATGGCATCCCAGGTGGAGATGGCGGGAAAGATAACTCTTATTCTGCTCAGTATGCCTATACTCATGGGAGTTATAGATCTGGTGGTGACCATAGTTGAGGGGTAATTTGATAGTGGTGGTGCTGATGCTCTTTATGGGGGTGTCAGTGCCTGATGCGGCAAATGTGTGTAATGAGAGTAAAGTTGAATCATATGATACAGATATCAAATATTGTCCAGAATTTTATGCTGAGAATGAAAAGGAAAATACCACGGAAAGTGACTCTGATATTAACTCAGATATATTGGAGGACGACTCCGTCATCGGAAGCCTCAATGAGATCACAAAAGACAAATCCGACGTGACCTTCTACGACATATACGAGTCCCTAAAGAGTGGTGACGTGGATTCCACCATAGACATGGCACTAAAAGTGTTTTCCGACAGTGTCATATACGAGGTCAGGACAAGCAGGGGGCTGGCGCTGCAGATCATAGCGGTGATCGTGCTCGGAAGTACATTTGCCCAGCTTGCGGGAAATATGGGCGAGTATGTATCCGCCCATGGTTTCATGGTTACATACATGGTGCTGTTATCGCTGCTGCTGGGGGATTTCGTCCTAGTGCAGTCCATCGTGCAGGACACCATAGGAGATGTCACGGAGTTCATGAAAGCGTTCTATCCAATGTACGCCTCGTCTGTGTTATATGTGAGCGGCCCGGAGAGTGCCGGATATTCACAGTCGGTCATAATCCTGGTGATATACATTTGCCAGAATGTGATAATAAGGTTCATACTCCCCCTCATCAAATGCGGCGGGCTCATAGCACTCATAAATAATCTTGGAAGCGAGGATTATTTCTCCCGGATGGCGGGGCTTATGAAGAGCCTGGCGGTGTGGGGAATGCGGACAATGTTTGCGGTGGTAACCGGGATAAATGTGGTCAAGAGCATGATAGCACCGTCCATGGACAGGCTTTCAAGAAATGGCATACTCAGGACATTGGGAAAAGGTGCAGGGATGTCCACGGTGAGCGCTGTCATCAGTGTGATGGTGAGCACAGGAGAGTTTATCAGAAACTGTATGGGGATGGCGTGTACGATCATGATAGTCATACTGGCCGCAGTGCCAATGATCAAGATAATCGTCATCATGTTCATATTAAGGTTCATCGCCGCGGTGGTGCAGCCGGTCGGAGACAAAAGATATGCCGAGGCAGCAGGCATCATGGCGGAGACAGTGGAGCTTATGCTGAGGGCGTGCGGAATAAGCGTGATGATGTTCATCATAAGCATAGCCCTGATGTCGGTGAACATATCATAGAACGGATGGAGGATGTGCATGCTTGCTGAGTGGCTGAAAAATATAGTTGTGTGCAGTATACTTTTTTCTGTCGTGCTGTATATTGCCCCGGATCCGAAGATGCGCAGATATGTCCAGGCGGCTGTGGGATTTGTCATGATG
This sequence comes from Coprococcus sp. RTP31081st1_H1_RTP31081_211007, assembly GCF_040227275.1. Lineage (NCBI taxonomy): Bacteria > Bacillati > Bacillota > Clostridia > Lachnospirales > Lachnospiraceae > Coprococcus > Coprococcus sp. RTP31081st1_H1_RTP31081_211007. The sequence goes on along the minus strand of NZ_JBEHVP010000001.1, from coordinate 588,537 downwards.
ATGGTCGTGATAAATCCTGTCATAGGCTGGCTTGGGTATGCGGACAGGATAGAGTTCAATACATACAGTGAATCGCTTGGAATGGACGTGGCCGAGGGCGATGATGAGATGTATGTCAGGGCCATGGAGGAGGTAGTGGAGCGGTTTATATCTGACAATTGTAATGCCGATGCGGTGGTGCGTATAGTCACCGGGGAGGAGCTTGGGATAGACAGCATGGAGATATACATACAGTTTGATAAAGTAGACACAGACGGAGTGAGATCTGCTGTGTCAGAGGAATACGGCGTTGATGAGAATAGGATTACCATCAGGAGGGGCAATACAGATCATATGCAGGAGGGACTGTAGTGGAGGATTCTAAGAAAAAGGGAATATCGGGGATCATGAATATATTGAAGAGCAGCAACAACAGATTATACAAGTTGCTGCTCATTTTGCTGTCAGGGATTTGTCTGATGATAGTTGTGTGGCCGGCAAATAACAGCAAGACTGATAAAAATGACCTAAAGAGCGGATGGACCGGACAGTCCGATGAGACAGACGCGGATGTGACCGGCGGAAATGACCGGAATATGTCAGGGGATACCACGGATTATGTGGAGTATATGGAGGAGAGACTCACATCAGTGCTTGAGCAGGTGGACGGAATATCGGATGTGAGAGTGATGATAACGGTCAAGGACAGCGGTGAGAACATAGCACTCAAGGACTCCGGAAGCAGTTCCAGTGAGAACGGCGACAGCAGCCAGAGAAGCGTGTCGGAGGAGACGGTCATGGTGAGTGAGGGCAGTGGGAGCTCGCCGTATGTGGTCAGGTACAGGGAGCCGGAGACCGAGGGTGTGGTTATCATTTGCAAGGGGGCGGAAAATGGCGATACAACGCTGAAGATAACGAATGCAGTGCAGGCATTATTTGACGTGCCGACGCATAAGATTGTGATATTAGAAGCAAATTAATGTGGAGGGACTATGAAGAAATTCAGTGGAAAGAACAGACTGGCGGTCATCGCACTTGCAGTTATGATAGGGGTGGCCGGTTACATGAGCTTTGCGGATGCAGGAAAGGACAAGAAGAAGGAAAAAACTGACAAAAAACAGGTGGAGGTGATCAACTATGAGGATCTCTCGTCCATGGCGGAAAATGAGAACTCACAGGCGGTGAAGGATGAGAATGGCCAGACCGAGGATGTGGAGCTCAATGGCCAGGAGGATGAGATCGGTGACGCTGTACTCACCAGTGCACAGGTGACAAGCAATATGGCCGCGGCAAAGTTGAACCGTGAGCAGAGCAGATCAAGGAGCAAGGAAGCTCTGATGGATGTGATAGGTGATGAGGCACTCAGCGATTCGGCAAAGAAGGAGGCGACAGATACATATGTGAAGCTGAACGATACCATAGAGAAGGAGACAGATGTCGAGACAGTTCTGGCGGCAAAGGGGTATAGCGATGCCATAGTGACGATAAGTGATGAGGCTGTTGACGTGTCGCTGAATGTGGAATCGCTGTCGGATACCGAGAGAGCACAGATAGAGGACATAGTTATCCGAAAAACAGGGTATGATATAAGCAGTGTTGCAATATCTGTCATGGGTGGCAAATAGACAGCGGAAGGATAAGCCGTGAATCGCATATACTTGCAAAATAGCTGCCTTCAGATTATAATAAGATTCAAATAACCCATACGAAACGGGAGGTATGACCATGAGTGATAAGTTGAATGATGATATCGTGATTGAAGGCAGCGCGGTTCAGGATAATTCTTACAATATAGAAGAGAGCAATTCTCTGGGCAAAGTTCAGATAGCGGATGACGTAGTGGCTATCATAGCAGGGCTTGCAGCCGGAGAGGTTGAAGGTGTATACAGACTTACAGGCAACCTTCCAAATGAGCTTGCCTCAAAGTTCGGAAAGAAGAACCCTGCAAAGGGCGTTAAGGTAGAGCTTCTTCCTGGCAAGGTAAAGGTTGATATTGCGATAGAGGTTCTGTACGAGTACAGCATACCATCAGTATCAGGTCAGGTTCAGGATAAGGTCAAGCAGGCTATAGAGACCATGACAGGACTGAGCGTTGAGGAAGTCAACATAAGGATAGCCGGTGTACGTGTTGGAGACGGCAGATAGGATACAGATAAAGCTTTATATAGTGGAGAGGAAGATATGACTAGAAGAGATATAAGAGACAGGATATTCAAGATAGTATTTACACTGGAGTTCAATGACGCTGAGGGCATGCAGGATCAGCTTGATTTTGCATTTGACCCTGAGATGCCGGGAGATGAGGAGGACGATCCGCTTCTGTACGGAATAGTCAGCAATGAGGACAGAGATTATATAACCACCAAGGTTAAGAATATCATCTCTAAGAAAGCAGAGATAGATGAGATCATTTCACAGATATCAGAAGGCTGGAAGCTTCCTCGTATAGGCAAGGAGGAACTGGCTATATTAAGGCTTGGTGTCTATGAAGTGAAGTACGATGAGAGCATACCGGAGAAGGTCGCCATCAATGAGGCGGTTGAGCTGGCAAAGAAGTATTGTGATGCATCGGCGAGCAAGTTCGTGAATGCACTTCTTGCAAAGCTTGTATCCGGTGATAAGGACAAGAAGGAGAGTGGCGCAGATGCCACAGCAGAATAACATATATACAGTCAAGGAACTCAATGAGAGGATACAGGAGTTGGTCAGCGGCGAGCCGTGGCTTGGCAGTCTGGGAGTTGAGGGAGAGATCACAGGACTCGGAACAGACAAGAGAGGTCATATGTATTTCAGTCTCAAGGATCCCAGCGGAGTTCTGGCGGCTGTTATGTTTGCGGGAAAACAGGTATATGGACTCAAGTTTGCTCCGAAGAACGGAGACAAGGTTCATGCATTTGGTCATATTGATGTCTTCGTGAGAGACGGAAAGTATCAGCTCTATGTAGACAGGCTGGTGCGTGTGGGTGACGGCGAGGTGAATGCCAAGCTGGAGAGACTCATAGCCAGACTGGACGGCATGGGGCTGTTTTCGCAGGAATACAAGAAGCCTATTCCCGCCTATCCGAGGCGTATTGGTATAGTGACGGCGGGGGCAAAGGCTGCGATAAGCGATATCCGTGCAGTGGCAAAACGGAGGGATCCGTATGCCCAGCTCTATTGTTATCCTGCGACCGTGCAGGGACAGTATGCGGCGGCGGATATATCCAGAGGAATCGAGATACTTGATTCCATGGGGCTCGACCTCATCATCGTCGGAAGAGGCGGAGGTTCCAAGGAGGATCTGTGGGCGTTCAATGAGGAGCAGGTGGCATGGGCCATATTCAATGCGGAGACACCTATCATATCGGCTACGGGGCATGAGATAGACACCACAGTTGCGGACATGGTTGCGGACAGGAGAGAATCCAATCCGTCCACGGCTGTCATGCATGCGCTTCCGGTGGTGGCAGAGACAGTTGCCGGATTTGACAGGAGACTTGAACAGCTCACCATGCTGATATCCGGCAGGATAGACAGACTTGCGAGGAGTCTGGATGGATATGACAGGCAGCTCAGACTCTTAAGTCCATCCGGAAGAATGGACAGTCAGAGGCAGCAGCTTGACAGAATAGAGAAACAGATAAATGAGCTGATGGCGGATAAGATAGAGGACAGATCTATGCGCTGCGACAGACTTCATGATAGGATGAAGAGCGCGATGGTCAGAAAGTACGACATGACAAGGAATGCCCTTGCGGTCATGACGGAGAGAATACATGGCCTTTCGCCTACAGCTAAGCTCATAAATGGATTTGGATATATTTCATCGGATGGTGAGCCTGTCAGATCTGTGGTAGGGATCACACCTGGGGATGATATAGAGATAACTCTTCATGATGGAAGAATACAGGCGGTCGTGGCTGACGTGACCGGGCAGGAGGAATAGATATGGCAGAAGATACACAGAATATGGATACAGCGGACACTCTTCAGGATGTGTCCATAGAGGAGGCTCTTGCCAGACTTGATGAGATAGCGGCTGCGCTTGAGAATACTGATACGGGGCTCAAGGAGTCCATGGAGCTTTATTCTGAGGGCGTCCAGCTCATAAACAGATGCAGGAATTACCTGTGCGATGTTGAGAAAGAGATGATAACACTTTCGGGTCAGGAGGAAGCATGATAGATAAACTTATAGCGGAGAAGGCGGTAAGGATCAACGATATAGTTGAGAGCTATCTGCCACCTGCAGACGGATTTAACAGGACAGTGTGTGAGGCCATGGCGTACTCGGTAGAGGCGGGTGGAAAGAGGCTTCGTCCAATGCTCATGGAGGAGACATACAGGCTGTTCGGTGGCAAATCAGAGGTTATAAAGCCGTTCATGGCTGCGATAGAGATGATACATACATATTCACTCATACATGACGATCTTCCGGCTCTGGACAATGACGATTACAGGCGCGGAAGAAAGACATCCCATGTGGTATTTGGCGAGGCGATGGCCATTCTTGCGGGGGATGCGCTGCTCAATTATGCATATGAGACCGCATGTAAGGCATTTGGCATGGGTGAGGATATACATGCTGTGGCGTCTGCGATGTGTGTGCTTGCGCAGAAGCCGGGTATAAACGGCATGATAGGCGGTCAGGTCGTCGATGTGGAGATGACCGGCAAGGAGCTCTCAAAGGAGCAGCTTGAATATGTGTATGAGAACAAGACCGGAGCCCTCATAGAGGCATCCATGATGATAGGCGCGATACTTGCGGGGGCAGACGAGGCTAAGGTTGCGGCGGTACACAAGATAGCATCGGACGTCGGCATGGCATTCCAGATCCAGGACGATATTCTGGATGTCTGTGGAGACAGTGCGCTCCTTGGAAAGCCGACGCTGAGTGATGAGGAGAATGGCAAGGTTACATATGTCACGATACATGGAATTGATGAATCCAGACGTTATGTGACTGAGCTGTCGGAGAGAGCAGTAAGAGAATTGGAAGAGATAGGCGGGGACAATGAGTTTCTGAAGGAATTGGTCATCTGGCTGATAAACAGGGATAAATAGGACTCCTCTCGTGGTGTGCATATGAATATACTGGATAGAATAAATAAACCAAACGATATAAAGGATATAGACAGGGAAGATCTGCCGGAGCTGGCGGATGAGATCAGAGAATTTCTGGTGTCGCATGTGAGCGAGACCGGTGGACATTTGGCTCCGAATCTTGGATGCGTGGAACTTACAATGGCACTTCACAGGGTTCTGGATTTCCCTGAGGATAAGCTTATATGGGATGTGGGACATCAGTCCTATGTCCACAAGATACTGACGGGCAGGAAGAATGAGATGGGCACTCTCAGACAGTTTGGAGGAATGAGCGGTTTCCCGAAGACCAGTGAGAGCCCGTGCGATGCGTTCAATACAGGACACAGCTCAACATCCATTTCTGCTGCGCTCGGAATGGCGTGCGCCAGAAGTATCAAGGGTACAAATGAGAAGATTGCCGCAGTGATCGGAGATGGCTCCTTCACAGGTGGTATGGTATATGAGGCCATGAATAATATGGCGGATATCAAGACCGGTTGCCTTGTTGTGCTGAACGATAACAATATGTCCATCGATCGGAATGTTGGCGGCATGTCCACATATCTCAGCAAGATACGTGTTGGGCAGCAGTACAATGATTTTAAGGGTAACGTGGAGAAGATCCTCATGAAGATCCCTGTGGCTGGAGAGCATCTTGCCAGAGGGCTGAAGAAGTCAAAGGATTCCATCAAGCAGATATTTGTGCCGGGTATGTTCTTCGAGGAGCTGGGTGTCACATATATAGGACCTATAGACGGACACGATATAGATGTGATGGAGGCCACTTTCCGCAAAGCGCTTAAGCTCAACAGACCGATCCTTGTGCATGTGAAGACTGTGAAGGGCAAGGGTTATACCCATGCCGAGAGACACCCGAGCTATTTCCACGGCATTGATCCGTTTGATATACAGACAGGAAAGGTCATGAAGGACAGGAAGGTCATGACAAACACAGGAGTGTTTGCCAGAAAGCTGGTGGAGCTTGGTAAGGCTGATCCAAGGATAACAGCCATAACGGCTGCCATGGGCAAGGGAACAGGAGTGGCGGCATTTGCCGCGGAGTTCCCGGACAGGGCTTTTGACGTGGGCATTGCGGAGGAACATGCGGTGACGTTTGCCGCGGGACTTGCTACGTCGGGACTGGTGCCTGTGGTTGCGATATACTCGTCATTTTTGCAGAGGGCATATGATCAGATCTTACACGATGTGTGCCTGCAGAAGCTGCATGTCATATTTGCCATTGACAGGTCAGGGCTTGTCGGTGCAGATGGCGATACACATCAGGGCATATTTGACACTGCGTTTCTGTCACATATTCCGAACATGACCATCATTGCGCCGAAGAACAGATATGAGCTCACCAGAGCGATGGAGTGGGCTGTTGCTTACGATGGTCCGGTTGCGCTCAAGTATTCCAGAGGAGAGGCTTATTACGGACTTAAGGAATACAATGTGGATATTGAGTATGGCAGGAGCGAGATGATCCACAGGGGACAGAAGCTTGCCATAGTGGCTGTTGGAAACATGGTCCAGGAGGCCGAGAAGGTGTATGACAGACTGCTGGCCGATGGAACAAATGTCACATTTGTCAATGCAAGATTCCTGAAGCCGATAGATACTGATATGATAGATGAGCTCAGCAAGGATCATAAACATATAGTGGTTATTGAAGAAGAGATAAAGCATGGCGGATACGGATCTCTGGTCGAGGAGTATGTCATGGACAGACATCTTGATGTGGATGTGACAGTGTGTGCCATTGAGGATACATTTGTACAGCATGGAAGCGTGGAGGAGCTCAGGAGGATGCTGAAGCTTGACGCGGATTCGCTGTATGACAGGATAAAACATATAATATCGACAGATTGTACAGAATAAGAGGAAGACAGATGAAGAAGAGACTTGATGTTCTCCTTGTAGAACAGGGACTGGCAGATTCACGAGAGAAGGCGAAAGCCATCATCATGTCAGGAATAGTGTATGTTGACAATAACAAAGAGGATAAGGCCGGCACGACATTTGACGAGACTGCTAAGATAGAGGTCAGGGGCAACACCCTCAAATACGTGAGCCGTGGAGGCCTGAAGCTTGAGAAGGCTATGGATCATTTCGGCGTGGAACTTGCGGGTAAGGTGTGCATGGATGTAGGTGCTTCCACTGGTGGTTTTACCGACTGTATGCTGCAGAATGGTGCGGTGAAGGTGTATTCCGTTGACGTGGGTCATGGACAGCTTGCATGGAAGCTCAGAAATGACGAGAGAGTTGTCTGTATGGAGAAAACAAATATACGATATGTCACACCTGAGGATATTGACGATAAGATTGAATTTGCTTCGATAGATGTGTCATTTATATCTCTTACAAAGGTGCTTCCAGCGGTAAAGAAGCTGCTTACGGATAGTGGAGAGATCGTGTGCCTTATCAAGCCGCAGTTCGAGGCGGGAAGAGAGAAGGTCGGCAAGAAGGGCGTTGTCAGAGAGCTTTCAACCCATATTGAGGTTGTGGAGATGATAGTCGGTTATGCCAGAAGCATAGGATTCCGCACACTGCACCTCAGCTATTCACCTATAAAAGGACCAGAGGGCAACATAGAATATCTGCTCCACATATCAAAGGACGAGTCGAAGACGGATGAGGAATTCGACATAAAGGCTCTGGTGGAGGAGTCCCACAACGAACTGAACAAGTCATAGAGGATACGATATGAAGAATTTTTATATAGTATATAACCCGGATAAGGATGAGGATAATCGTATAACGTCGGAGCTCACAGCGTATATTGAATCGCAAAATGGTGCGTGTAAAGCCATGGACTGCTACAGCTTCAGTGCATGTGACAAGCAGCAGGTTACGGATGAGCTTGAGAGCTTTGACTGTATACTTGTTCTTGGAGGGGATGGAACACTCCTCAATGTGGCATCCAGTGCCAGCCATGTGGAGATTCCTCTGTTCGGGATAAATCTTGGAACGGTGGGATTCCTCACTGAGGGGGAGATCACCAACTGGCAGACCATCATAGACAGACTGCTTGCGGATGATTATTCCATGCAGGACAGAATGATGATCAGGGGAACAGTCAGAACAGGAGACGGCAAGGAGTGCAGGAAGAGGGCACTCAATGATATAGTTATCAGCAGGGCAGGATTTTCAAGACTTATAGGTCTTGATGTCTATGTAAATGGAAGCTTTCTGAATGCCTATGAGGGAGATGGAATCATCATATCGACCCCTACTGGCTCCACGGGTTACAATCTCTCAGCCGGAGGTCCGATCGTGGATCCTATGGCAAGACTGATGATCATCACTCCGGTATGTCCACATTCGCTGACTTCGAAGAGTATTGTGCTTCCTAGTGACGCAAAGGTTTCAATAGAGATCGCCAAGAAGAGGAAGACGCAGGACACCGAGGCGATAGTTTCATTTGACGGTGGAAATGATTTCGAACTGGCAGCAGGCGATGTCCTTGATATATGCGTGTCACAGAGAACCACGCAGCTCGTAAAGGCGAGTGACGTGAATTTCTACGAGATACTTAGAAACAAGCTTGGGGGAAAGTGATATGAAACAGAAGCGACAGGCGATGATTTTGTCGATAATCGAACAATATGATATAGAGACCCAAGATGAACTGCTGGAGAAGCTGGCCGAGGCGGGTTTCAATACGACCCAGGCCACCATATCGAGAGATATAAGAGAGATTAACCTCACCAAGGTTGCCGTGGCGGGTGGCAGGCAGAAGTACACTCTGGGAAAGTCGGCAACACATGAGTCCATAGAGTCGTACAGAAAGGTTCTCGGGGCTGGCATATTATCCATGGTGCCGGCGGAGAATCTGATAGTGATCAAGACAGTGTCGGGCATGGCTATGGCAGTTGCCGCAGCACTTGACAATGTGGAGATAAATGGACTCCTCGGAAGTATAGCCGGGGACGACACCATATTCCTGGCGGTCAGAAGCCGGGAGATGACCGATTCGGTCATGAAGACGATAGATAAGATGCAGAGATGACAGCTCTCTGTAATATGTTATGTGTAATAAAGTCTGTGCGTCAACAGGAGGATACAAATGTTACTTAATGTACATATCAAGAATATTGCACTCATAGACGATGCAAATGTTAATTTTACCGATAATCTCAACATACTTACCGGTGAGACCGGTGCGGGTAAGTCCATAATCATGGGAGCCCTGAAGATTGGTATGGGAGATAAGCTTCCGAAGGATATAGTCAGGGAGCCTGACAAGGAGGGCTTCTGTCAACTGCTTTTCCTGGTGGATGATCCCCAGGTGATTGAGCAGATCAGAGATCTGGGAGTGGAGCCATCGGAGGATGGCGAGATACTCATCACGCGGAGAATAAATAATTCCAGAACCATCAACACTATAAATGATATGGCGGTGACCGCCGCAAAGCTCAGGGAGGTATCTGCGCTTCTCATAGATATGCACACGCAGCACCAGCAGCAGACGCTCCTTAAGAAAGCGGAGCATATGAAGCTTCTGGATAAATATGGCAGAGCATCCATAGATCCCCTGAAGCAGAAGGTTGCAGAGTGTCACAGAGAGTACGTCACATTCAGGCGTGAGATGGACGAGCTCTCGATGGATGAGGCGGAGCGGAGCAGAAAGGTAGAATTCCTCAAGTACCAGATCGCGGAGATCGAGTCAGCAAATATAAAGACTGGTGAGGACGAAGATGTTGAGCATCAGTACAACAGGATGGTCAATTCACGCGATATAGTTGCGGCAGCTTCGGATGTATACAGCGTTACAGGTTATGAATCTTCTTCATCTGCGGGAAATGAGATCGGCAGAGCTCTGGCATCGATGAAGGGTATAAAGGATCTCGACGGAGAGATAGACGGTCTGTATAGTCAGTTGGAAAATATTGACGCGCTGCTGAATGATTTTAACGTTGAATTAAATGATTACATGCAGAGCATGGACTTTGACGATTCTGAGTTTAGAAGTGTTGAGTCCAGGCTTGACGTCATCAATGATATAAAGGGAAAATATGGAAGCACCGTGGAAGAGGTGTTCAAATATCTGGAGGACAGCAGGAAGGAATATGAAAGGCTGTCTGAATATGACGAATATATATCAGGACTTTCAGACAAAATAAAAAAGGTGGAGAAAGCCATGCTCAAGGCAGCAGATGCGCTTACTGCTGAGAGACAGAGGCAGGCTGAGAATCTGTGCAGAGACATCAGAGATGCACTTGCTGATCTGAGTTTCATGGAGGTTCGGTTCGACATGGTATTTGACAGGCTTCCGGAGTGTACGGCAAATGGAATCGATGACTGCTATTTTGTCATTTCGACAAATGTCGGCGAGAAGATGAGACCGTTATATGACGTGGCTTCAGGCGGTGAGCTCTCAAGGATCATGCTGGCGATCAAATCCTGCATGGCGTCCGAGGACAATATCGGCACTCTTGTATTCGATGAGATCGATGTGGGAATAAGCGGCCGTGCAGCTCAGAAGGTTGCTGAAAAAATGGCAGTTATTTCCAGAAGCCATCAGGTTATAAGCATAACCCATCTTCCGCAGATCGCAGCGATGGCAGACAGTCATTATCTCATAGAAAAGTCTGCCGACGAGGGCAAGACAGTGACAAGGATCGTCCGTCTGAACGACGAGGAATCAACAGAGGAGATCGCAAGACTTCTCGGCGGCGTGACCATAACTGAGGCAGTCATGAGCAATGCCCGCGAGATGAAACAAATGGCAGAAAAGACAAAAAAATACTGATATAAAGTTATTCCTAACACAACATACTAAGAGTAACAGCCAAGGCTGTTACTCTTTTTTTATAAGCTATTAGTTGTTTTTAAGTATATGTAGGAGGAATAGATTATGAGGCGATATAAGAAGGTGATCATATGGGTGGCTGTGGCGGATCTGTTGCTCCTTGCAGCACTATTGGTTTTATGTGTGTTGGTGGACAGACGAGTGGATGTTGGAAGGTCAGAGAAGACAAGCTCAACACTTGATGGGGTAGTGTCAAGGGCGACCACGAAGGATGCGGAGTTTGGAAGAGATATATTTGACCGGCCTGTAGTTCCGTCCGGCGAGGCGATGGGAATCTATATGAAGACGGAGGGAGTCTTGGTGGTGGATGTGTGTAGCTTTAAAAATGAAAATGGCGAGTCCTGTTGCCCTGCTGATGGAAAGGTCTGTACAGGGGATTATATTGTGAGTGTAGACGGTATGGAGATATCTAAGAGGTTGGAGCTGCTTGATATTGTTGCTGAAAGCCAGGGTGATAGCTTGTCCGTGAGATATATAAGGGATGGGGAGGAGAAGGTCTGTAGCATCACGCCGGAAAAAAACGAGAATGGCGCTTATCTGCTGGGCGCGTGGGTGAAGGATGATGTGTCGGGAATAGGCACGGTTACATTTGTCGACGGAACAAATTTCATGGCTCTTGGACACAGTGTGTCGGATATAGATACGGGAGTTATGATGCGGTGCAGCACCGGTGGAGTGTACACAACGGATATTACAAATATAAGCAAGTCATACTCCTCGGAACCGGGAAGACTTCAGGGAAGCATCGCATATAGAAGATCTTTGGTCGGTATTATTGATGGCAACAGTGCCAGTGGAATATATGGACATCTGGACACCAGCTATTGCCAGGCGAAATACGGCGATGCGGAGCGTATGTATATAGCCAGAGGTCATGAAGTCCGCAAGGGGCAGGCTTATATATATTCCAGAATGAGCGGCGAGCTTGAGAAGTATGAGATAGACATAGAGTATGTGGACAGGAATTCATCCGACAAGAATATAGAATTCCACGTGACCGATGATGCCCTCATAGACCTGACGGGCGGAGTGGTACAGGGAATGTCCGGTTCCCCGATCATCCAGGATGGCAAGATAATCGGCGCCGTCACCCACGTATTCGTAGACGATCCAACCAGGGGGTATGGGATTTTTATTGAAAATATGCTGGAGGAGTGAAATTAATCCTGTTTAGTGATAAAATTAAGAACAGAAGTGCCGGACTTTAGCATAAGGCAGACCGGCACACACAAACATCCCAGGAGGGCAAGAAAATCAAGGTTTCAAAAATTTCATTATGTCATACACTAAAGAATTATAAAAAAGAGAATTTGCTTTCTGATCTTTTGACAGGAATTATCATAGCGGCGGTGTCCATACCGATATCGATGGGGTATGCACAGATAGCCGGGCTGCCGGCGGTATATGGATTGTATGGGTCGGTGTTCCCGATCATAATATTTGGATTGCTGTCCACGTCGAGGCAGTTCGTGTTCGGTGTGGATGCCGCGCCTGCGGCGCTGGTCGGAGCGGCACTGGTGACGCTGGGGGTTACGCCGGGAACAGAGCAGGCGATGCAGGTCGTTCCTGTGATAACATTCTTTACGGCGCTGTGGCTGCTGGTATTCTTCCTGTTCAAGGCGGGCAAGCTTGTAAATTACATATCGACTCCGGTCATGGGCGGATTCATATCAGGAATATGCACCACCATCATACTCATGCAGGTGCCGAAGCTCTATGGAGCCGGAGCGGGAACAGGAGAACTGTTCGAGCTTGTGGAACACATAGCAGAGACGATAGGAGATGTAAATGTGCCGTCGATAATCATGGGACTTACGGCTCTTGCGGTACTGCTTGTTTCAAGAAGATTCATACCAAAGTTTCCGATGGCGATATGCGTCATGGCAGCGGGAGCGTTGCTGTCCTGCGTGATAGATATGGATGAATACGGAATAGTATGTCTGTCGGAGGTGAGCAGAGGACTTCCACAGATCGTTGTACCACAGATAGATGAGAAGATGCTTCCAAATATCATGACGGTCAGTCTGTCGATAGCAGTAGTAATCATGGCGGAGACGCTTCTGGCTGAGAACAATTTCGCCCAGAAGAACAGATATAAGATAGACGATAATCAGGAGCTTCTGGCATTTGGAATGGCAAATCTTGCAGCGGCATTCACAGGCTGCTGTCCGATAAACGGTTCCGTGTCCAGAACCACAATGAGTGAGCAGTATGGAGGCAGGACACAGTTCACTGGAATATTTGCAGGAGTAGTGATGATCGTGATCCTCGTGTGTGGAACGGGATTTATAGGTTATCTGCCGGTTCCGGTGCTCACGGCAATCGTCATCTCCGCACTCTACAGTGCTCTGGAATTTGATCTGGCGGCAAAGCTGTGGAAGGTGAGTAAGGTGGAATTCTACATATTCTGCGGAGCTTTCCTAGGTGTGCTGGTACTTGGAACGATAAATGGAGTTCTTATAGGAATCATACTCTCATTTGCCGCAGTCATAAGGAAGGCTGCGGACCCTCCGAGAAGCTTCCTTGGACTGGTACCTGGACATGAGGAATTCCTTGCGCTCGAGAGGTTCAAGCATGCATACCCGATACAGAATATAGTTATTTACAGATTCAGCAGTAATTTGTTCTTTGCAAATATAGCCATATTCCAGAAGGATATCATGGATGCGGTACAGGATGACACAAAGGCGGTCATAGTGGATGCTTCCGCCATGGGAAGCGTGGATGTGACGGCTGCCAAGAACCTCAGGATCATGTATGATACGCTGAAAGAGAAGGGGGTGAAGCTCTATATCACGGAGCATATAGGCCAGCTCAATGTCCAGCTCAGAAAGCTTGGACTTGGCGACATGATAGAGGCAGGATGCGTGAGACAGACCATGGAGAGAGCACTGTCAGATTGCGGCCTTGAGAGTCCATATCCATTGGTTGGTGTACATAACAGTTATCATGACATCAGGAGAAAGAGAGCGGAGCACATGGCTCAGGAGCTTGTGTGGGCATTTGGCGATGATGCGGAAGATGTCATAGAGAAGCACATCCGTGAATCCATAGGCAGTATGAAGAACGGAACCGGGGTTGAACAGCTCATGACCGGTTTCTGGAAGCAGATGGATATACAGGATGAGGAAGAATGGCTTGAGCATATGGAGGCTCACATAGAGGAGATCGTGAGGGCCACAGGCGAGGATGAGGACTCTGTTGCAGAGCGTATCGAGCGCAGGCGGAGCCAGCTTCTTCACAGGCTTGAGAGCGAGCATCCTGAATTTGTCGACAGATATAAGGCGAGAAGAAAACGAATGGATGAGCACCTGAAGGAGCACAATCCGGCGGCCTATGATGCGATCATAAGACTCAGAGAAAAAGAACATACAAAAGAGAAGTGATCATGTGCGGCATATCGACCCGAAAAGGGAAGATATGCCGCATTTTTTCATTAAATGTGCGTATGTGGTCTGCTGGTGTCAGTCGCAGTAGAAAAATTGTTTTCCGGAAGCTGATGCTGTCGTAACTTGCGAAGTTCTATATATTCCCAAGAAAACTACATTTATATATAATGTTTGTAGTGGAATAACAGGAATAAAAAAGTAAATATTGTTATTCCGTCACTATACTTGGGAAGGAGTATAACATGAGTCATGTTAAAGTTATGATGGTAAAACATGACAAAAGAGAAATTGAACAGCTAAAGCACGTATTTGAGGATATGCCTGATTATGAGTACATTGGATGTTGTGAGAAGGGTGACGAAGCTGTGAAGAAAATTGCAGAAGATAAGCCAGACATAGTGATCGCGGACGAGGTTATACCCGGTACGGATATCACGGATATGGTCGAGGGCGTATCTGGAAATAAGAACCTGAGAAATGTCAAATTTGTGCTCTGTTCATCGAAGCAGCACAGAAATTATCTGGACTTTGTATTTTCGACGATAGGTGACAAGGCAGTGGTGAGACTGCTTGAACAGCCATACGATGAGAAAAAGGTCAGAGGTGTGCTTGATGATGCATGTAAAGGACGCGGAAGCAATACAACCCAGCTTCTGAAGATGGATGAAAATGAGCAGAAGACGGACGAGCTGGAGGCGGTGGTGACCAGGATAATCCACGAGATAGGAGTCCCGGCGCACATCAAAGGCTACCAGTATCTCCGAAGCGCGATAGTCATAGCTGTGGGGGATATGGATATTTTGAATTCTATAACAAAGCAGCTTTATCCAACGATCGCCCAGATGTACGGCACAACTGCATCAAGGGTGGAGAGAGCCATAAGACATGCCATAGAGGTGGCCTGGAGCAGAGGAAAGATAGAGACTATCAACGAACTGTTTGGTTACACCATAAGTGCGGGCAAAGGAAAGCCTACGAACTCAGAATTTGTCGCTCTCATTGCCGACAAGATAAGACTGGAAGCGAAGATGAGAAATGCAGGGTAATTTGTAGTAAAATGTTGTCATAATATGTGATATTAAAAATGATATTAAAAGCACTTGACAAATTATATCATATTTAATATTATTATAGAGTAGTTGGGATAAGCGCTTAATCCTGTAAATTTATACATAACAAGGGAGATACTATGGGAAACAAAGGGATCGAAATTGTAATTGCTGATGGCGACAGCACACAGATAGCAAAACAGATCGCCACATATGCATCAAAGGACGAGATGAGAGTAGTTGATATGGTCAGCACCGGGGATGAAGCGGTGGAATCAATAAAGCTCTACAAGCCGGATATAGTGATACTGGACATTTGCCTTTCGGGAATGGATGGCCTGGGAGTGATGGAGCATATGAGTGAACTGCCTGAATATCAGAATACGATATTTGTGGTACTCACATCGGTGTCATCACAGAGACTTATAAGATGTGCATTTGAGATGGGTGCGACATATTATATCCTGAAGCCGTACAATCCGGTGCAGCTTGTGACAAGGCTCAGACAGATGTATATGAAGAAGAAGGAGCTTGAGTCAGGGCTGAACGACAAGCTTACATGTCTCACAGAGAAGAGTATGGCACACAAGATAGAGAATACTATAGAGAGCGATGTGACGGATATCATCAGGGATATAGGTATTCCTGCAAATATAAAGGGCTACCAGTACATCCGTGAGGGCATCATCATGGCGGTCAACGATGTGAACATGCTGAACTACATAACAAAGCTTCTCTATCCGACGATAGCGAAGAAATATAAGACCACATCCTCCAGCGTGGAGAGAGCCATAAGGCATGCCATAGAGGTGGCGTGGAACAGAGGTCAGATAGACACCATCAACGATTTGTTTGGATATACAGTGAATGCGGGAAAAGGCAAACCGACAAATTCCGAGTTTATCGCACTCATAGCGGACAAGCTCAGAATAGAGTATAAGAAAAGGGCATAACAGGCTCACAGAGTAGGCAACATACCTTGAAGAACTGACAGTTATCATGTATAATAACTTAGGTACAAGAAGCAGGATACGGCAAGTACCCTGCTTTTCTTTATGTACCGGGATAATTTGCAAAATTACTAACGAATAAATAATACAAGGTGGACAAAATATGATAGAAACTGTAGTATCAGCTAACATGCTGATCGGGGAAGTCATGAGGGTGAAGAAGAACCATCTGGCTCCGGATTTCCCAACTGGAAATGAAAAGAGGCTGTGTATTGTGTCCGGTATACATGGGGATGAGGTTGCCGGACAGTACATATGTTATGAACTGATCAGAAGGATCAAGAAGGATTTTGACAAGCTTACTGGAATCGTGGATGTATATCCATTTATCAATCCGATGGGACTTGAGGCGCAGTACAGGGATGTGCCGGTATTTGACATTGATATGAACACTCTGTTCCAGGGTTCCAAGGACGGAACTGTGGGAGAGTACACAGCGGCAAAGGTCATGAAGGACATAGAGGGGGCGGACATTTGTGTTGATGTCCATTCCAGCAGTGTGTACATCAAGGAGATCCCACAGGTCAGGGTTAATTCTGACGTGGCATCGGATCTTGCTCCGTATGTTGCGTGCATGAATGTGGATGTTGTATGGATACATCCGTCGTCTACGGTCATGGAGGGAAGTCTTGCACATGCCCTCAACGAGATCGGAGTCAAGAGTATGGTAGTGGAGTCCGGCGTTGCCCTCAAGATAGATTACGATTACTCGAACCAGATAGTGGACGGACTGTTCTCTCTTATGAAGAAGATGGGAATATGGCAGGGCGAAGTCGAGACTGCACATAAGCCTAAATTTGCAAAAGACAAGGATGTTGTATTTGTAAATGCTGAGAGCAGCGGAATCTTCCTTCCTGTGGCAAAGCACTCAGAATATATACAGCAGGGAGAGATCATAGGAAGAATTGTAAATGTGCTCACGGGCTCGGTGGAGGAGACCATCAGGTCGCCGAGAAGCGGCATTGTGTTCTCGCTGAGAGAATATCCGGTTATAGAAGAGGGGTCACTTGTGGCCAGAATTTTCGGAGGTGGCCATGAATAAAGAGATCATATATTCCATGAATACAGCCTACAGAGGAGAGTACGAGATACAGGGATTTTCCTATGGCAGCGGAGACAAGGCTGCATGCATAGTTGGTGCCATGAGAGGAAATGAATTTCAGCAGCTCTACATAAGCTCACTTCTGGCAAAAAAGCTTGGGGAGCTGGAGGCGAGGGGCGCCATAGTATCAGGGAAGAAGATACTTCTGATACCATCAATCAATTACAGCTCGTTCAATGTGGGCAAGAAATACTGGATAACAGACAATTCAGATATAAACAGATCATTCCCAGGCAATCCTGAAGGTCAGGCGACAAGCCGTATTGCAGCGGCGGTGATGGAGAAGGTCACCGGCTACGCATACGGAATACAGTTTGCGAGCTTCTATATGGATGGTGAGTTTATCCCGCACGTCAGGATGATAGAGACAGGCAAGCAGAGCAACAGCCTTGCCAGCCAGTTCGGTATGCCGTATGTATTGACAGCGGAGCCTAGATCATATGATAAGGCAACGCTCAACTACAACTGGCAGATGCGCGGCACGGAGGCTTTCTCGGTATATTCGGGAGTTACCGACACCATCAATGGTGAGAGTGCCAATCAGGCGGTGTCCTCAGTGCTCAGATTCCTGACACGTATGGGCGTTATAAGATACAACTGCCATGCGGGATACATTTCCACCATCATGGACGAGGAGGATCTGCTCAGCATAAGGTCCGAGCATGCCGCCGGCTTCTTCAAGAAGCTTGTCCAGCCGGGAGACGAGGTTGTACGAGGCGACATAATTGCAAATATCATCAATCCGATGACGGGCGAGAATACGACGGACATATACGCACCGACGGATGGAATCATATTCTACTGTCAGAATTCACCTATGATATACCAGAATTCGGTGATATTTAAGATGATACGAAGACTGCATAACTAGCATGGAAAAGTTATGACATATTTGGTGAAAATGCAGGGTTAAGATACAATTTTATACTTAAATAAGCTGAAAATCGGCAAAAAGATAAAAACTACTACAAAAAAAACAAGATAAATGCTATTATTAAAGAATTGAAATAACAAAAACGCTTTTACTATGGAGGTATGACATGAGTAAGGTCAAGAGAGTGTATGTTGAGAAAAAGCCTGACTATGCGGTCAAGGCGAAGGAACTTCACGAAGAGATTAAGAACTATCTGGGTATCAAGGCTGAGTATGTGAGAGTGCTTGTCAGGTATGATATTGAGAACATATCAGATGAGACATATGCAAAGGCTCTTGAGACAGTATTTGCTGAGCCGCCTGTAGATGTGATCTATGAGGGTGAGCCTGAGCTTGCTGCCACAGATAAGGTGTTCTCAGTAGAGGCGCTCCCAGGTCAGTTCGATCAGAGAGCCGATTCAGCAGAGCAGTGTGTAAAGCTTCTTGCAGAGGATGAGGAGCCTGTTATCAAGACTGCCACAACATATGTACTTTCGGGCGACGTGACAGACGAGCAGATGAAGGCTGTCATGGACTACTGTGTAAACCCTGTTGATTCAAGAATATGCGGTATGGAGATTCCTGAGACTCTGGTTACAGAGTTCCCTGAGCCAGCCGATGTTCATATATTTGACGGATTCAAGGACATGGCAGAGGCAGATCTTAAGGAGCTTTATGACTCACTTGGACTTGCCATGACATTCAAGGATTTCCTTCACATCCAGAACTATTTCAAGGGTGAGGAGAAGAGAGATCCATCCATGACCGAGATCAGAGTTCTCGATACATACTGGTCAGATCACTGCCGTCATACAACATTCTCAACAGAGCTCACAGACGTAGAATTTGATGACGGAGATTACAAGGATCTTCTTGAGAAGACATTTGATGCATACAGAGCAGAGATGAAAGAGATGTACAAGGACAGAGATGACAAGTTTGTATGTCTCATGGATATAGCCCTGATGGGTATGAAACAGCTCAAGGCAGCAGGCAAGCTCGATGACATGGAAGTGTCAGACGAGATCAACGCATGTTCCATAGTTGTCCCTGTAGTTGTAGACGGAGTAGAGGAAGAGTGGCTCGTATTCTTCAAGAACGAGACTCACAACCATCCTACAGAGATAGAGCCATTCGGTGGCGCTGCAACATGTCTTGGCGGAGCTATCAGAGACCCACTTTCAGGAAGAGGTTACGTATACCAGGCTATGAGAGTTACCGGTGCGGCTGATCCTACAAAGTCTCTCAAGGACACAATGGAGGGCAAGCTTCCACAGCGTAAGATCGTGACAACAGCAGCCCATGGTTACAGCTCATATGGTAACCAGATCGGTCTTGCAACAGGCCTTGTAAATGAGATATATCATCCAGATTATGTTGCAAAGAGAATGGAGATCGGAGCAGTTATGGGTGCAGCTCCAAGACGTGCTGTAAAGCGTCTCACATCTGATCCGGGAGATGTAATCATCCTGCTCGGCGGACGTACAGGCCGTGATGGCTGTGGTGGAGCAACAGGTTCATCCAAGGCTCACACATCACACTCACTCGAGACATGTGGTGCTGAGGTTCAGAAGGGTAACCCACCTACAGAGAGAAAGATCCAGAGACTCTTCAGAAGAGAAGAGGTTTCATCTATTATAAAGAAGTGTAACGATTTTGGTGCCGGCGGTGTGTCAGTTGCCATCGGAGAGCTGGCAGACGGACTTGTGGTAGATCTTGACAAGGTGCCAAAGAAGTACGCAGGTCTTGACGGTACAGAGCTTGCAATATCAGAGTCCCAGGAGCGTATGGCTATAGTTGTCGATCCTAAGGATGTTGACACTATGCTCGGATACGCTGAGGAGGAGAACCTCGAGGCTGTAGTAGTTGCAAAGGTTACAGAGGAGCCTAGACTTATCCTTAAGTGGAGAGGCAAGGACATCGTGAATATCTCACGTGCATTCCTCAACACAAATGGTGCTCATCAGGAGACACAGGTCAAGGTTGAAGTTCCAAGCAAGGCAGACAATTACTTTGATTCAGTTAAGGAGCCTGAGGATGTCAAGAAGGCATGGCTCGATACACTGTCAGATCTGAATGTGTGCTCACAGAAAGGACTTGTGGAGATGTTCGACAGCTCTATCGGAGCAGGAACAGTCACAATGCCTTACGGTGGTAAGTATCAGCTCACACCTACACAGACAATGATCGCAAAGCTGCCTGTACTCAAGGGTAAGACAGACACTATTACCATGATGAGCTACGGATTTGACCCATATCTGTCAAGCTGGAGCCCATATCATGGTTCAGTATATGCGGTTGTTACATCAGCAGCCAAGATAGCTGCAGCAGGTGGAGATGTAAGCAAGATCAGACTTACATTCCAGGAATATTTCAAGAGACTTGGAACAGACCCATACAGATGGGGACAGCCACTGGCAGCACTCCTCGGAGCATATGATGTTCAGATAGGACTTGGACTTCCGTCTATCGGTGGAAAGGACAGTATGTCAGGTACATTCAATGATATAGATGTACCTCCAACACTTGTATCATTTGCAGTCGATGTGGCAAGCTACATGGACGTTGTTACACCTGAGCTCAAGAAGGCAGGCAATGTTCTTGTGGAGATGGATATAGAGAAGGACGAGAACGACATACCTGTATATGAGAATGTTCTGTACATGTATGACCTCCTGAACAAGAAGATCAAGGAGGGCAAGATCCAGTCTGCATATGCAGTTGGATTTGGCGGTATAATAGAGGCTGTCAGCAAGATGGCATTTGGAAATAAGCTCGGTGTTGAGCTTGAGGATACAGTCAGCAAGAAGGATCTTGTTGCCAAGAACTATGGCGCTATCATTCTTGAGGTTAAGGCAGCAGATCTTGATCAGCTCGGAATTCCTGTCAAGAAGATAGGTAAGGTTATAAAGGAGCCTGTATTTACATACAAGGATGTCACGATCACTATGGACGAGGCTCTTGCAGCATGGACAAAGACTCTTGAGAAGGTATTCCCAACAGAGTCAAATGTTCCACAGACAGAGATCAAGACTGGCCTCTTCGACGCCAAGACAGTTTACACATCAAGGAACAAGGTTGCAAAGCCAAAGGTATTCATACCTGTATTCCCTGGTACAAACTGTGAGTACGACTCAGCAAAGGCATTTGAGAGAGCTGGTGCAGACGTACAGACGATAGTATTCAGAAATATGACAGCACAGGGAATCAGAGATTCTGTTGACGCATTTGCAAAGGCAATCGGCGATTCACAGATCATCATGTTCCCAGGCGGATTCTCAGCCGGTGATGAGCCAGACGGATCAGGTAAGTTCATAGCAACTGCATTCCGTAATGCGAAGATCTCAGAGGAAGTTATGAAGCTCCTGAACGAGAGGGACGGACTTGCACTTGGTATCTGTAACGGATTCCAGGCACTCATCAAGCTCGGTCTTGTGCCTTACGGCGAGATCAGACCACAGACAGATGATTCACCTACACTGACAATGAACAGCATCGGACGTCATCAGTCCAAGATGGTATACACCAAGGTTGTAACAAACAAGAGTCCATGGCTGAAGAAGGCAGAGCTCGGCGGAGTATACACAATTCCTATCTCACACGGTGAGGGTCGTTTCGTTGCAAGCAAGGAATGGTGCGAGAAGCTCTTTGCAAATGGACAGGTTGCAACACAGTATGTCGACATGAACGGCAACCCAACCATGGACGAGTACTACAACGTCAACGGTTCATACTATGCGATCGAGGGTATCACAAGCCCAGACGGACGTGTCCTTGGTAAGATGGGTCACTCAGAGCGTATCGGACAGGCTGTAGCTGTAAACGTATACGGCGACCAGAACCAGAAGATATTCGAGAGTGGTGTGGAGTATTTTAAGTAAGATGAAATCATGTCACACGGATTATATCCGGTGATATACCAATAAAAATAGCACAGATGTGCAGGAGTCATAAACAGTTTTAGATGACTGAGAATACGGGGACAGGTGAGAGTAGATTCCATACCTGTCCCCGTTTGTCTTTATATTTATGCGTACTGACTGCCGGGGATGATGTGGCAGAGCTTTGACGACCGGGAGGAGATTCTGCGTGAGAGAAAAAAAGAAAAACAGAATAGAGATTCTGGAAATTGCAATGGTGGTGCTTCTGATAAGCGGTGTATGTATGATCCCTTGTTTTAAGACAGGCCTGCCATACGGTGATGACCAGCAGGTTCATATGCTCAGGGTGGAGAGTATCCTCAAAGCGCTAAAGTCAGGGCAGGGATACCCTGTATATATATATCAGACTATGTTGGAAGGGTATGGCTACGGTATGGGAATATTTTACCCTGATTTGTTCTTGCTGCCAGCCGTTCTCTTCAGACTTCTGGGGGCATCACCGGAGATTGCAATGAAGATATATATATATGTACTGATGATATGTACGGGACTTACTGCGTATTATACAGGGCGGAGCATTGGCAGAAGCCGTTGCGCGGGTGTTGTCACTATGGTGCTTTACACAATGGGACATTATCATCTTGAGGATGTATATACCAGATTTGCACTTGGCGAAATTGCTGCCATGGTATTTATTCCACTGGCGTTTCTTGCTCTTTACGACCTGACTGAGATGGGACACAGTAGAAAAGGCCTTTTATGTGTATCATATTCGTGTCTTATGCTTTCACACACGATAAGCTTTGTATTATGTGTAGTAATGGGAATAATCTGGGTGTGTGCGAGATGGAAAAGAATTGCGGCTTGCAGAAGACTTATTGGGGCTGTGTGTATGGAAGCTCTTGCGTGTGCAGTACTTACATGTTATTATTGGCTTCCTGTACTTGAACAATTTGCAGATGGAAGGTTCTATGTAAGCAATGAACCGGCATTTTACACACATGAGGAGACTCAGACACTGCTCGCGATAGTGAGTGGAAAGTATTCGGTTGCATTCATTGAGATTGGAATACTGGCACTTATGGTATTTGTCAGTATATATAAAAAAGTATATAATAAAAAGGCTTTGATGTGCCTTGTGACAGCGGCGGTGCTTCTTATATGCGAGACAAAGATTTTTCCATGGAAACTTATCGACAGAACTCCATTTGTCAGTATACAGTTTCCGTGGAGGCTGAATATGTTCACAGAATTCTTTGTGGCACTTGGTCTTGCACTTCAGTCAGTGGATATAATAAAGCTGTTGCCATCATACAGAAGAAATGCATGTTTATGTGCGGCTGGAAGCATACTTATCGGTATTTTTAGCCTGAATATGGTATGGAATATAGAACTTGGTGGCTATGTGAACTATCCGGAAGGTTATGCGGATAATGCAGGAAGTACAGACAGCATAGGGTTCTGGGAGTGGCTTCCAGAAGAAGGGGATCTTGCAACATCTGTCGGAGCAGAAAGCAGCGGGATGGTAAAGTGCGAAGATACTTACATACGGGGGCGCTATGGATCAGACGGAAGCTATGAGTTTGATGCGGGTAAAACTGCGGGGGAGTGCATAGTTCCAAAGTATTATTATAAGGGATATGAAGCAATAATGGCTGATGGACGGAAACTGACGGTAAGCAAATGTCTAAATGATGGATTGGTAGAAATATCAGTTTCGCCAGAGGCAGGTAAAGTTGTTGTAAAATATAAGGGGACAAAGATTCAGCATTGGTCATGGAGAATAAGTATATCAGCGGTCTTGCTTATGTTATTGATACTTATAATGCAACATGCTGTCGAAAAAGGAAAAATACAAAGTTATATGGAGTGATGGAGTAATTATGGAAAAAAAGAAAATCAGGTCAAGAAAAATTGTTAAGTATGGAATGGCATTTCTGATTCCCATCATATGTATAGTGATACATATGATGATGACGGACTGTTATCCATTTGGAAAGAATACTATACTGCTTGGAGATTCTAATACCCAGTATTATGCGTTTTTTGTGGAATTATCAGGCAGGATAAGACAGGGAAAATCAATTTTTTTCAGTTGGGACATGGGACTAGGATATGATTTCTATACTAATTTCTTTTATTATCTGGCAAGTCCTGTCAATCTAATAGCAGTTTTGTTCGGCGGTTCACATATGGAGCTGGGAATGATCGTCAGTATGTGTATTCAGGTTGGACTTTGCGGAGTTACTATGACCTATTTCTTATCGCATACCAGCAGAAATAAAATGCAGCACGGATGGCTGAATGACATACTCTGTGTTGTGATGGGAATGGCTTATTCCATGTGCGATTATATGCTTGCATATCAGTATAATCTCATTTGGCTTATATGCCTTCTTCTCGTGCCTGTTATGATGCTTGGCGTTGAGAGACTTATTGAGGGCGGTGATGTGAGACTTTATTTTGTGATGCTTTTCATGTCATTTGTATTCAACTTCTATTTTTCGTGGTTTGTGGCTATGATAGCTGTGATATGGTTTATCGATGTGAAAAAGGATAGCTGGAAAATGTTTTGGAAGCGTGGAGTGAAGTTTGCACTCACATCTATGACGGCTGCACTCAGTGCATGTGTTGTACTTGTGCCGTGTTTCCTTGCGATAGTTGGAAGAGAAGGTGCAAGTTCACTCACAGAAGATATACCATTTAGCAAGTTTGGTAATTTTGCAAATTTGTTCCAGAGCTTTTTCTGGGGACATGATATAGATATAGCTGGAAGAACTCTGTATGCAAGGAATATGTATATGGGACTGTCTCTGCTTTTCCTTGCGGTTGTATATGTGTTTAACAGGAATATACAGCTTCGGGCAAGAGTTAAGAGACTGGTGGAGATAGCGCTGCTTGTTGCCTGTCTGAATCTGACAGGGGCACTGTATGTTCTTCATGGGTTCACATATCCACATCTATATTCTTACAGATATGCTTTTATTCTTGTCATACTTCTTATTGTTTCAGCTTTTGAGTGTGCTGTGAACTGGACGAAGCCGGGGATTCGGGAAGGGATACTGACCGGAGTTGTATTTCTGGTTTTCCTTGGGGGCGTTTTTCTGGCAAACAATGAGGTGCAAAATGTAGTCTGCTATATGGTCACGATTCTGCTTATTATATATTTGTTTATGGTATTTGTATTGCAGGCCAGAAACAGCATAAAGATAAATTCTCTGATTGTGAATTTTATAGTAATACTTTTTGTGGAACTGATATCCAATGCCGTATATGTGAATACGGATGCATATACTACGGGCAAGGAGCATCTAGGCGGGACTGACGGATGGAGAGCCATATATAATGAAAAGGACAACAGTGATCTTAATAGAAAGACATCCTGGATTTTGTCACAAAATAATACAGTCTATTCAGACACTAATATATTCTCTTCAATCATAAATACAAAAGTGACATGGCTTTTTGATGCGCTTGGAATGGTGTATCAGGAACACGGCGCTACATATGCATACAGAAATACTACACCGGTAACTGCGCTTATGTTCAATGTAAGAAATGTATTATCGGATGCAGATGCATATTATGGTGGATATACAAAGGAGCAAAGTTATAATCTGAAAAACGATGTGTACGATATAGATGATGAGATTGCATGGTATACAACAGACTATGCTGTGGGAGCGGGCTTTTCTACAGATGGCAGTATAAAAGATTGGAATGTGTCAGACGTAGTTCCGTTTGAGGTGCAGAATGAATTCGTGAAAGATGTGTCGGGAGTTGAAGGAGTGTTCACTCATGTTTCACCGGATGAACTGACTGATTTTGATGTGAAATATAGAGGATGCACTCCGGATAGACAGGTCTTGCCGGATGGAGTAACTTTGGAGAGAAAGACTGATAAAAATGCTTATACATATATGAATGTGTCGCTCGATGAAGATTACCATGCCACACAGATTTATACGTTTACAGCTCCGAGGGATATGCATTTGTATGTGAGCCTTGAGGATGCAAATAAGCTGTGTAATATTGTAACTGTAGACGGAAATGTGATAGCGGATATAAATGAGTATGACGCTTATCCCTCACCAAAGGATGTACTTGATCTCGGCGAGCTGAAGAGTGGGCAGAAGGTCGAGATACAGGCAGTCAATCTGTCCACAGTCCTTAAAAAAGGAGTAACGTGTATAGATTTCTATGAATATCACGATGACAAGATGCAGGAATGCAAGGAATCAATTAAGGATAGGACACTTTCACTTGACACAGTGACATCTACATATGTAAAGGGTACGGTGACAGCAAAGGAGGATGGTATATTGTATACATCAATTCCTTATTACAGAGGCTTTACAGCGTATGTTGATGGAAATAAGACCGATATAACACCGTTGGCAAACGGTGCGCTTGTGGGTCTGGAGCTGACAGCAGGAACACATACAATAGAATTCAGGTATGTAACATATGGCTTTAAGCTAGGGCTTATGTTATCTGCAGCAGGATGGCTCATAGTTGTATTATACATGGTGAATCTCAGACGCAGCAGGAAAAAGAAGGTACAGGCTGCATAGAACAGATAGCGCAATAAATTAAGTGGGGATTGATATGGGTACAAAGCAAGGAGAAGTAAACAAACATAAAAAGAGCGGGATTCTGTATGCGGCTGTATTCTTAGTTACATTTCTGATATATACAGTAATTCTGATTCTGCAGAAAGCATATCCGTTCGGAGATAAAAGTTTTCTGACGTATGATGCATATGTGCAGTATAAGAATATGTTTCATATGTTATTTGAATGGATTTCGGGAGGTGGCAAAGGAAGCTTTATCTGGTCGATGGGAATGGGAATCGATGCTGTACAGGAGTCACTGTATTACTGCCTGAGCCCGTTCAATATCATCGTTCTGATGTTGGGAGAGAGCAGGCTGGAACTTTCCATGGTATTGCTTATCATCATAAAATCCGCCTGCCTGCCGGTCACGGCGCTTTACTTTTTCAGACATACCAATAAGAAAAATATAGAGAATGGGTACAGCCAGACAGTTGCAACGTTCATAGAGCTGGCATGCAGTATGGCATATGGACTGTCCGGGTATGTCCTTGCATATGGACATAATATTATATGGCTTGATGGGCTTATTCTGCTTCCGATAGTGGCACTTGGCATAGAGCATCTGTCAGATGGAAAAGGATGGATGTTATACACGCTGTCTTTGGCAGCGTCTATCATATGCAATTTCTATTTTTCATTCTATATATGTGTGTTTGCCGTGATATATTTCTTGCTGGAAAAACGGGAAAATGTCAGAGATTTCCTATGCAGAGGACTTTCGTTTGCTGGCTGCTCGGTGCTATCTGCTCTACTCGCAGGAGTGGTTCTGATCCCTGCCGGACTGGTGGTCATGAGAGCTGCGTCTTCGGTGACTGATATGGGACTTGAAGGAACACAGATGTGGGGGCAGTTTGGAGCGTATATATCCTCGTTCTATCCACTGAAGGATCTGGAATGTGTATCTATGTTCAGCAATAACAGTTATTGTGGAAGTATTGTTATATTTGCTGCCTGCATTTTTATTCTGTCTGATGTGTGCGACTGGAAGACGAGGGTGAAATACTGTATAGCCATGGCCCTGCTAGTGCTTGCCCTGAACTATCTTCCGCTCAATTACGTGTTCCATGGCATGACGATCACACATGGACTTGGAAACAGGTTTGCATTTATATTAACGTTTATATTAATTGTTGCAGCATATCGAATTCTCATGAATCTTGGTAAGATGAGACTGAGGTATATTGCTGTAAGTACTGCGGTGGCAGGCGTAATATTTGTGGCAAGTCTTATTGACAGCAGAGAGATGAGTACCCCGCTTGGCTATGTTATATTTATGCTTATGCTGGCATTTGCAGCCATTCTGTGCGTGCTTTGCAGAAGAGGAAGCATAAAGCCGGGAGTGGCTGTGTGCATTATCTGTGGCTGTTGGATAGCTGAGATTATGGGAAATGCATTATATGTAATGCCGGGCAAGACGGAGGACTGTCTTCTGACAGATGCTGTAAGACTAGATCAGTGGGAATCAGTATACAATTCCCTGGATACAGAAAATGGCACCAGAAAGAGCGCTATGGTTTATGAGAATTATGCGCCATATTCTCAGACAAACTGGTATTCATCCATGGCAAATGGAAATACGATCAGAGCGTTTTCCAGTATGGGACTTGCTCACTTTGACAATGTTGAATATATATACTCTGGCACAACACCGCTTACTTCCCTTATGTACAATGTCAGATATGTGTTGAGTCCGGAAAAGGGAACTTATTCGGGATATAGTCTGATTGATGATAATGATGTATATAATATATATGAGTCTGATATGCCGGAGATGATGGGCTTTGTGCTTGATGATGATATCGAGGGATGGAAGGCTGATAAATCACCCCTTGAAAACCAGAATGATTTTATAAGGCGTGGCTGTGGGCTCTTATCAGATGTATTTACAGAGGTTGATATATCGGATTGGAGTAATTCTTATCTGAATCAGGATACGCTTAAAGAATCTGTGGGATATTGTGTATACAGAACGTCAAATGCATTTGTGCCGATGACACGTTACGAGTTCGATGCGGCATCGGATATGGATATGTATGTCTACAGCAAGGATAGCCGCGATCACTATGTGGAGATGATCGTGGACGGAGATCTCAGGGTATCGAATGGGTCATATGTTACAGAACAGTTGTCACATGTCGGCCTCGTAAAGAAAGGACAACATGTCAGGATAACTATAGGAGGTGCGACCAGCTCTAAAACAGGAAGTGTTGGAGAGCGATTTGTAAAGGTATACAATTACAATGCAGATGAATTTGAGAAAGCAGAAGAGAAGATACTTGATAGTCCGCTTGAGTGTACAGGATTTGTAAAGAATACTTTCTATGGAAGTGTGGATGTGAAAAATCCAGGTATCCTGTATATCGCATATCCATATGATGATGGGTTTAAGATATATGTGGATGGAGAGCCGGCAGAAAAAATTCGCCTTGGTAAAGGCAATATGGGGGTCCAGATATATGCGGGCAGTCACGATATAGAAATTGCATACAGAACACCTGGGCTTATGGCTGGCGCACTGGTTTCGCTGTTTGGAATATGCATCATGCTGTTTATGCTGAGGTGGGACAGTAAACAGAAGCATGTAATCACACCCCTACCCACTCCATAAATTTCTTCATAGCTGTGCTCTGATTCTTCATTCCTGAGTAAGCGAAGCCGACACTCCTGCTCGGAATAGGAGTGTCAAGCGGAAGTTCGGTTATAACACCGGATGAGAGTTGTTCATGTGCGAATTCACGTACCACGCTGGCAACGCCCATGCCGATGGCGGCGAAGTCGATGAGGAGATCCATGTTGTTGATTTCAAGTACCTGGCTGCAGCTTATGCCCTGTGAGCGGAGATACTCGTCCACGTGGGTACGGGTTACATTTGCCTCCTCAAGAACCATGAGGTTGGAGCCTTCAAGGATGTCGACTGTTGATATATTGGACATACCTGAGTTACTTGAGTTATGAATAGTGGTAGAAGCAGAGATGCCGGATGAATGTCCGGTATCTCTGCTTTTTTTATCCGCACCTTGATCTGTTGCATCGCCGTGTGTGGCAGAGGCTAAGCCTGAGTTTAGCAGCGGTATAATGTTACCCTTGATATTGCCTGAAAGCTCATCGGCAAAGCTGTATTGATCTCTGCCATTTGCGCGCTCGTAGAAATTATCCAGATATTCAGGGCTTGCCACAAATACGTCATGTATCTCCTTGACAGGAGAGTAGACTATCCCCTTTGGAAGCTCTGTGTTGCAAATCAGGCCTATATCTATATCTTCGTTTCTGAGAAGCTTGATGGTGTTCACGGTTGAGTGGCAGTCTATGCTGAACTTGATGTTTGGATTCTCCCTGATGAAGTCCTTCAGATAGTCCAGGAGTATGTGCTTGCACAGGGATGTGCTCACGCCGATTCTTATGTGACCGATTCCAAGCTCCTTGTAATTCTTCAGATTTTCCTCACCCATATTCAGAGAGTCAAATGCCCTCTCAACATATTCATAGAGAACCTGTCCCTCTTCAGTCAGAGTTACCCCTCTGGAACTTCTGTTAAAAAGCGCATTGCCAAGTTCTTCTTCAAGTTTGGAAATAGCCTTGCTTATCGCGGGCTGACTGATGTAGAGCTGATTTGCGGCCTTGCTGATGTTGCCGGCTTTGGCGACTGTATGAAAAATAACGTAATTGTTCAGATTACTTATCATGATATTCCTCCAGGTTATAATAACTATTCTTTTTATATATTGTAATTATACCTAGATGAGTGATATTATCAAGAGTAAGAATTTGTATTTAGAAACAAATGATAGGAGGACTATAAATATGGGTATGACCATGACTCAGAAGATTTTAGCTGCTCATGCAGGACTGCCATCAGTTGAAGCAGGACAGCTTATCGAGGCAGATTTGGATTTAGTATTAGGAAATGACGTAACAACTCCGGTCGCAATTCACGAGATGGAGAAGTTCAACAAGAAGGAAGTATTTGACAAGAAGAAGATAGCACTTGTCATGGATCACTTCACACCTAACAAGGATATCAAGAGTGCAGAGCACTGTAAGTGTGTAAGACAGTTCTCAGCGGCAAATGAGATCGAGAACTATTTCGATGTCGGAGCAATGGGTATCGAGCATGCGCTCCTTCCGGAGAAAGGACTTATCGTGGCTGGTGAGACATGTATCGGAGCAGACTCACATACATGTACATACGGAGCACTCGGTGCATTCTCAACAGGTGTCGGAAGTACAGATATGGCAGCAGGAATGGTGACAGGCAAGGCCTGGTTCAAGGTTCCATCAGCCATCAAGTTCAACATCGTTGGAGAGAAGGCAAAGTGGATCAGTGGTAAGGACGTCATCCTTCACATCATCGGTATGATCGGTGTTGACGGTGCGCTTTATAAGTCTATGGAGTTTGTTGGAGAGGGAATCAAGAACCTCACAATGGACGATAGATTTACAATTGCGAACATGGCCATCGAGGCAGGTGCCAAGAATGGTATCTTCCCTGTCGATGAGCTTACAGAGGAGTACATGAAGGAGCACAGCACAAAGTCATATACAAAGTATGAGGCAGACGAGGACGCTGTATACGATGCAGAGTACACCATCGACCTGTCACAGCTTAAGCCGACAGTTGCTTTCCCTCATCTCCCAGAGAATACAAAGACTATCGATGAGGTCGGAGATATCAAGATCGATCAGGTAGTCATCGGTTCATGTACAAATGGACGTATATCAGATATGAGAATTGCGGCAGATATCATCAAGGGAAGAAAGGTTGCTGACGGTGTCAGAGTTATCGTCATCCCTGGAACACAGGATATCTACCTTCAGTGTATTGAGGAAGGCCTCATGACTATATTTGTCAAGGCTGGAGCAGTGGTTTCAACTCCTACATGCGGCCCATGTCTTGGAGGACATATGGGTGTCATGGCAGCGGGAGAGAGAGCTGTATCAACAACCAACCGTAACTTCGTAGGACGTATGGGTCACGTAGACTCAGAGGTGTATCTTGCCAGTCCTGCTGTTGCAGCAGCTTCAGCTATCACAGGTAAGATCAGCAGTCCTGACGAACTTGGATTATAAAAGAGATAAAGGAGATAGACTATGAAAGCACATGGAACAGTACACAAATACGGTGACAACGTAGATACAGATGTAATCATCCCTGCAAGATACCTGAATTCATCAGATCCTGCAGAGCTCGCAAAGAGCTGTATGGAAGATATAGATAAGGATTTCGTAAAGCGCGTAAAGCCGGGCGATATCATGGTGGCAAGAAAGAACTTCGGCTGTGGATCTTCAAGAGAGCATGCACCTATAGCCATCAAGGCTTCAGGAATAAGCTGCGTAATCGCAGAGACATTTGCCAGAATCTTCTATAGGAATGCCATCAATATCGGACTTCCGATCATCGAGTGCCCTGAGGCAGCAGAGGCTATCCAGGCAGGCGATGACGTGGAAATCGATTTCGACAGCGGTATGATCTATGACAGAACCCAGGGAACAGAATTTAAGGGACAGGCATTCCCTCCATTCATGCAGGAGATCATCAAGAGCGAGGGACTCATCAACTATATCAATAATAAAAATAAATAGAGTATGAGCATGTTTGGCCAGAGTGAAGATATATCATGAAAGGCAAAACAGGAAGGAGACAAAAATGCAGTGTAATTTAGCCGTAATAAAAGGCGACGGTATCGGCCCTGAGGTAGTCACAGAGGCTATGAAGGTTCTCGGTACAGTTGGAGAGAAGTTCGGACATACATTTGACTATGAGCAGATCCTCATGGGCGGATGTTCAATAGATGCGACAGGCGTGCCACTCACAGACGAGGCAGTGGCAGTTGCAAAGTCAAAGGATGCGGTTCTTCTCGGTTCAATCGGAGGAAATACATCCACATCACCATGGT
The DNA here is from genome assembly GCF_040227275.1 of Coprococcus sp. RTP31081st1_H1_RTP31081_211007. Lineage (NCBI taxonomy): Bacteria > Bacillati > Bacillota > Clostridia > Lachnospirales > Lachnospiraceae > Coprococcus > Coprococcus sp. RTP31081st1_H1_RTP31081_211007. Next base: position 555,830 of record NZ_JBEHVP010000001.1, on the reverse strand, counting down.
ATAAGCTCCCTCCAAATCTCCGCCCGGAGGCAGGACTTCTGAAGATCAGAAAAGAGCTTGGCCTCTTCGCAAACCTTCGTCCAGCCAATCTCTACGATGAGCTGAAGGAGGCATGTCCACTTAAGGCTGAGATCGCAGAGCGCGGATTTGACATGATGATGATGAGAGAGCTCACCGGTGGTCTCTACTTCGGCGAGAGACACACAGAGGAGGTTGACGGAGTTATGACAGCCGTTGATACCCTCACATACAATGAGAACGAGATCAGAAGAATAGCCATCAAGGCATTTGACATAGCTATGAAGAGAAGAAAGAAAGTCACATCCGTTGACAAGGCCAATGTCCTTGACTCATCAAGACTCTGGAGAAAGGTCGTTGAGGAAGTGGCAAAGGATTACCCTGAGGTTGAGCTTGAACACATGCTCGTCGACAACTGCGCGATGCAGCTTGTGAAGGATCCTGCACAGTTCGATGTGGTTCTCACAGAGAACATGTTCGGAGACATCCTCTCAGACGAGGCATCCATGATCTCAGGTTCTATCGGAATGCTTTCATCTGCATCACTTAACGAGACAAAGTTCGGTATGTATGAGCCATCAGGCGGATCGGCACCTGACATAGCAGGCCAGAACAAGGCGAATCCGATAGCAACCATCCTGTCGGCGGCAATGATGCTCAGATACACATTTGACCTCGACAAGGAGGCAGATGCAGTTGAGAACGCTGTAAAGACGGTTCTCAAGGACGGATACAGAACAATAGATATCCACTCAGAGGGAACACAGCTCGTAAGCTGTTCCGAGATGGGTGATCTTATCTGCGAGAGAATATAGAAAGGACCATTATTGGAGGAGAATAAGATGAAGAGTGATAATGTTAGGGTTGGAATGCAGCAGGCACCACACAGATCTCTGTTCAACGCACTGGGCATGACAAAGGAAGAGATGGAGAGACCTTTAGTAGGTATCGTATGTTCATACAATGAGATAGTTCCAGGTCACATGAACCTGGACAAGATAGCACAGGCAGTAAAGATGGGAGTTGCCATGGCAGGTGGTACACCTGTTATGTTCCCGGCGATCGCTGTGTGTGATGGTATAGCAATGGGACACATCGGAATGAAGTATTCACTGGTTACAAGAGATCTGATCGCAGACTCAACAGAGGCTATGGCTATAGCACATCAGTTTGACGCGCTCGTCATGATCCCTAACTGTGACAAGAACGTTCCAGGACTTCTCATGGCAGCAGCCAGAGTAAATGTCCCAACAGTATTTGTATCTGGCGGCCCTATGCTTGCCGGACACGTAAAGGGAAATAAGACAAGTCTTTCAAGTATGTTCGAGGCTGTAGGTTCATACGCAGCCGGAACCATGACTGAGGAGGATGTATACGAGTATGAGTGCAAGACATGTCCTACATGCGGATCATGTTCAGGTATGTACACAGCAAACTCTATGAACTGTCTGACAGAGGCTCTTGGAATGGGACTTCCTGGAAATGGAACAATCCCTGCAGTATATTCAGAGAGACTTAAGCTTGCAAAGCATGCAGGAATGGCAGTTATGGATATGTACAGAAAGGGCATCAAGCCTAGAGACATCATCACAAAGGAGTCAATCATCAACGCTCTTACAGTTGATATGGCACTTGGATGTTCAACCAACTCTATGCTCCACCTTCCAGCCATCGCACATGAGATCGGTTTCGACTTTGATATCTCATTTGCAAATGAGATCAGCGCAAAGACACCTAACCTGTGTCACCTTGCTCCTGCAGGCCACACATACATGGAGGATCTCAATGAGGCCGGTGGTGTGTATGCGGTTATCAAGCAGCTTGCAGATGCAGGACTCATCAACAAGGACTGCATGACAGTTACAGGCAAGACAATAGGAGAGGCTGTTGCCAATAGTGTAAACAAGAATCCTGAGGTCATCAGACCTATGGACAATCCATATACAGTTACAGGTGGTCTGGCTGTACTCAAGGGTAACCTTGCACCAGACGGCTCTGTAGTAAAGCGTTCAGCAGTTGTGCCTGAGATGCTGGCTCACAAGGGCCCTGCAAGGGTATTTGACTGTGAGGAGGACGCAATCGCAGCTATCAAGGGCGGCAAGATCGTAGAGGGTGACGTGGTAGTCATCAGATACGAGGGACCAAAGGGAGGCCCTGGTATGAGAGAGATGCTCAACCCTACATCAGCCATCGCTGGTATGGGACTTGGCTCATCAGTTGCCCTTATCACAGACGGAAGATTCTCAGGAGCAAGCCGTGGAGCGTCCATCGGACATGTATCACCTGAAGCTGCTGTGGGCGGACCTATCGCTCTTGTTGAGGAAGGCGATATGATCGAGATCGATATCAACAACCTCAGCATCAAGCTCGATGTCTCAGACGAGGAGCTTGCAAAGAGAAAGGCTGCATGGAAGCCAAGACAGCCAAAGGTTACAACAGGCTATCTTGCAAGATACGCAGCTATGGTTACATCAGGCAACAGAGGTGCTGTTCTTGAGGTGCCAAAGAATTAATTGATCACAATTAAGGGAAAAGGAGAAAGTAAGATGTCAAAGATATCAGGTTCTGAAATTGTTATAGAGTGCCTTAAAGAACAGGGCGTTGACACCGTGTTCGGTTATCCGGGAGGAACTATTCTCAACGTATATGATGCCCTCTACAAGCACCAGGATGAGATCAACCATGTGCTCACATCACATGAGCAGGGGGCTGCCCATGCGGCAGATGGATATGCCAGAGCTACAGGCAAGGTCGGAGTATGTATGGCCACATCAGGTCCGGGTGCCACCAATCTTGTAACAGGTATAGCTACAGCATACATGGATTCCATTCCTGTTGTGGCAATAACAGCAAATGTAGGTGTAAATATGCTCGGTAAGGACAGCTTCCAGGAGGTAGACATTGCAGGTGTTGTTATGCCTATCACCAAGCACAGCTTTATCGTGAAGCACATAGATGATCTTGCACCGACCATCAGACGTGCGTTCAAGATCGCAAAGAGCGGCAGACCTGGCCCGGTGCTTGTGGATATAACAAAGGATGTAACCGCAGCGGAGACAGAGTATATACCAGAGACACCGGAGGTCATCGAGAGAAAGACAGACACCATCCGCGAGGAGGATGTGAACAAAGTCCTTGAGATGATCAAGGTTTCAAGAAGACCATTTATCATGGCAGGTGGCGGATGTATCATCTCTGACGCATCAGCAGAGCTTGCAGAATTTGCAGATAAGGTGGATGCACCAGTGTGCGATACACTTATGGGCAAGGGCGCATTTGACGGAAGAAGCGAGAGATATACAGGCATGATCGGTATGCACGGAACAAAGGTGTCCAACCTCGGTGTGTCAAGGGCAGATCTTGTGATCGTTGTTGGTGCCAGATTCTCAGACCGAGTTATCGGAAATGCATCCAAGTTCGCGCCAAATGCAAAGATCATACATATAGATATAGATGCAGCCGAGATAGACAAGAACATCCCTACAAATGCCAGCATAGTCGGCGACGCAAAGGAGGTCCTGAAGCTCCTCAACAGCAAGCTTGCCGCCCAGTCCAACAAGACATGGATGTCTGAGATCGAAGACCTCAAGAAGCAGAATCCTGACGTGTACAGCTTTGACACACTGAACGGACCTGCAGCTATCAAGAAAATCTACGAGCTTACAGATGGTGATGCGATCATCACAACAGATGTCGGACAGCATCAGATGTGGGCAGCCCAGAACTATATATTCAAGGAGCCTAGGACATTCCTGTCATCAGGCGGACTTGGAACCATGGGTTACGGTGTTGGCGCAGCTATCGGAGCAAAGTACGGCAGACCTGATAAGACAGTCATCAACATAGCCGGTGACGGATGCTTCAGAATGAATCTGAACGAGATAGCGACAGCTGCGAGATACAACGTGCCTATCATCCAGGTAGTCCTGAACAACCACGTACTTGGAATGGTAAGACAGTGGCAGACACTGTTCTATGACCACAGATATTCCAACACCGTGCTTGACGATTCGGTAGATTTCGTCAAGGTAGCAGAGGGACTTGGTGCCATGGGAATCAGAGCCAACACCCTTGATGAGTTCGAGGCAGCAATGAAGACAGCCCTGACAGCAGGCAGACCTGTGGTAATAGATGTAACAATAGCGGGAGACGACAAGGTATGGCCAATGGTAGCTCCGGGAGCAGCCATCGACACCTGTTTCTCAGAGGACGATATGTAATATATGTCAATATAAGCTCGGAAAGGCACCATATTTGTGCGCGTACAAAACATAGATATGGTGCTTATATATATAATCCCTACTTGCCGACAGGCGAAAAGAGTGCTATAGTACAGGGATATAAGCGATAATAAAGTTGTTTTACTTGATAATATAAGAATTTAGTAAAAATAACTTGTTAATCGCAAGCGAGATACACCAAAAGAACAAAGATAAGTCAGAATTTTCATATAAATGGGAACGAAGGACATTTTTGTTAAGTAAAATATCTCGCACACATTTTATTAGGTCATAAACAGATGATTTCGTAAATAAAGTAAATTAGCCTGTGTTTTGCTGCCTATATCGTTCGAAGGACATTCTCCTCCGCCGGTCCTTAGGTGGCGCTGTAGGCGGCACCTTAGTACCGCTGCAGGAGGAGACGAGCGGGAGCGCTCCGCAGAACGATATAGGCAGCAAAACACAGGCTTACATACATTAAAACGAAATCATTGTCACAACTAAAAAGAAGGAGAGATAACAAAAATGGCAAGAGTGTACAACTTTTCAGCAGGCCCTTCAGTTCTTCCTGAGGTGGTATTAAAAGAGGCAGCAGAAGAAATGCTTGATTACAAGGGAACAGGCATGAGCGTAATGGAGATGAGCCATCGATCTAAAGCCTTCGACAATATCATCAAAGAGGCAGAGAAGGATCTCAGAGATCTCATGAACATACCTGACAACTACAAGGTGCTTTTCCTTCAGGGAGGAGCTTCACAGCAGTTCGCAGCAATTCCAATGAATCTCATGAAGAATGGCGTAGCTGACTACATCATCACAGGTCAGTGGGCAAAGAAAGCATACGAAGAAGCAAAGAAATATGGAAAGGCAGTTGCAGTTGCATCATCAGCAGACAAGACTTTCTCATATATCCCAGATTGTTCAGATCTTCCAATAGATGACGATGCTGATTATGTATACATTTGTCATAACAATACTATATATGGAACAACATACCACACACTTCCTAACACAAAGGGCAAGATACTTGTTGCAGATATGTCATCAGACATTCTCTCACAGCCTGTAAATGTTGAGGATTACGGTATGATCTACTTCGGAGTTCAGAAGAACGTTGGTCCTGCAGGCGTAGTAGTGGCTATCATCCGTGAGGATCTTATCAGAGATGACGTAATGCCATTTACACCAACCATGCTCAAGTACAAGACTCAGGCAGATGCAGACTCACTCTACAACACACCTCCATGCTACGGCATCTATATCTGTGGCAAGGTATTCAAGTGGGTTAAGGAGATGGGCGGCCTTGAGGCTATGAAGGCTCACAACGAGAAGAAGGCCAAGATCCTCTATGATTTCCTCGACAGCTCAGAGCTCTTCAAGGGAACTGTAGTAAAGGAAGACCGTTCACTCATGAACGTACCATTTGTAACTGGTGACGCAGACCTTGATGCAAAGTTCGTCAAGGAGGCTACAGAGGCTGGATTTGTCAACCTCAAGGGGCACAGAACAGTAGGTGGTATGAGAGCATCTATCTACAACGCAATGCCTATCGAGGGTGTTGAGAAGCTTGTAGAGTTCATGAAGAAGTTCGAGGCAGAGAACAAGTAATATATAGTAACAGAAAAGGGAGAAAAAGACATGTCAGTAAAGATTAATTGCTTAAACCCTATCGCCAAGTGCGGTATGGAGCTTTTACCTGATACATATGAAGTAACAGACAATTTCGCAGATGCAGATGCAGTTCTGGTCAGAAGTGCATCCATGCATGATCTTGAGCTGTCAGACAACCTTCTGGCAGTAGCCCGTGCAGGTGCAGGTGTCAACAACATTCCACTTGATAAGTGCGCTGAGAAGGGTATCGTAGTATTTAACACACCAGGAGCAAATGCAAATGGTGTTAAGGAGCTTGTAGTAGCAGCACTCCTCATGGCTTCAAGAGACCTCGTTGGCGGTTACAACTGGGTCAAGGACAATGCCGCTGAGGCAGATATCGCCAAGATGGTGGAGAAGCAGAAGAAGAACTACGCAGGCAATGAGATCCTTGGCAAGAAGCTCGGTGTAATCGGACTTGGTGCCATTGGAGCAAAGGTTGCAAATGTTGCACTTAAGCTCGGCATGCAGGTATACGGATATGATCCATATGTGTCAGTAGATGCAGCATGGGGACTTTCAAAGGATGTAAAGCACATCACAAATGTAGAGGATATCTACAGAGACTGTGATTATATAACAGTTCATGTTCCAGCTCTTGACAGCACAAAGGGAATGATCAATGCAGATGCATTTGCACTGATGAAGGACGGCGTGAAGATCCTCAACTTCGCAAGAGACGTACTGGTCAACGATGAGGATATGAAGGCAGCACTCGACTCAGGCAAGGTTGCAAAGTATATGACAGACTTCCCTAACCCAGCTATAGCAGGTTACAAGAACGTGGTAGCATTCCCACATCTTGGAGCTTCAACAGCAGAGTCAGAGGACAATTGTGCAGTTATGGCTTGTAAGGAGATCAAGGCATACATCAACGATGGAAACATCAAGAACTCTGTAAACTATCCAAACGTAAACATGGGACAGTGCAGTGATGTAGCCAGAGTTACTATCTGCCACAAGAACATCCCTAACATGCTCACCCAGTTCACAGGAGTATTCTCCAAGAAGGGCGGCAATGTATCAGGAATGATCAGCAAGGCAAAGGGCGATTACGCATATTCTATCCTTGATATCGGTGTAGAGCCAACAGCAGACGACATCGCAGAACTCTCAGCAATCGAGGGAGTTGTTAAGGTAAGAGTCATAAAGTAATAAAAGATAAATAGGAGAGAAGAAAAATGAGTGACAAGTTAAAGGTAGGTATCCTTGGCGCAACAGGTATGGTAGGTCAGAGATTTATCTCACTTCTTGAGAACCATCCTTGGTTCGAGGTCGTTACAGTTGCAGCCAGCCCAAGAAGCGCAGGCAAGACATACGAAGAGGCAGTTGGTGACAGATGGAAGATGGATACACCGATGCCAGAGGCAGTTAAGAAGCTTGTAGTATACAATGTCAATGAGGTAGAGAAGGTTGCTGCCACAGTTGATTTTGTATTCTCAGCAGTAGATATGACAAAGGATGAGATCAAAGCTATAGAGGAGGCTTATGCCAAGACAGAGACTCCTGTAGTTTCAAACAACTCAGCTCACAGATGGACTCCAGACGTTCCTATGATGGTTCCAGAGATCAATGCAGATCATGCAGAGGTTATCAAGTTCCAGAAGAAGAGACTTGGAACAGAGAGAGGATTTGTTGCAGTTAAGCCTAACTGCTCTATCCAGAGTTACGCACCTGTACTTACAGCATGGCTGCCATTTGAGCCATACGAGGTGATCGTGAGCACATATCAGGCAATTTCAGGAGCAGGCAAGACATTCAAGGATTGGCCTGAGATGCTTGGCAACATCATCCCATATATCGGCGGTGAGGAAGAGAAGTCAGAGAAGGAGCCACTCAGAATCTGGGGTAAGGTAGACAAGGAGAATGGTGTGATCGTTCCTGCAGAGGGAATCACTATCACAAGCCAGTGTATCAGAGTCCCAGTTCTCAACGGACATACAGCAACTGTATTCGTAAAGTTCAGAAAGAACCCTACAAAGGAGCAGCTTATCGAGGCTATGACAAGCTTCAAGGGCGCGCCTCAGGAGCTTGGTCTTCCAAGTGCACCAAAGCAGTTTATCCAGTACCTTGAGGAGGACAACAGACCACAGGTTGCTCTGGACGTTGACTTCGAGAAAGGTATGGGTATCAGCGTTGGACGTCTCCGTGAGGATTCAGTATATGACTGGAAGTTCGTTGGCCTTTCACACAACACTGTAAGAGGTGCTGCAGGTGGTGCAGTTCTCTGTGCAGAGCTTCTGAAGGCTAAGGGATATATCACAAAGAAGTAATAAATTATATGGATATTTGAAGTGTCTGTGCTAACAATATCATAAAGATTTGCCGGGATAATGTTGCTGCTATGAAGTGAACATGTTCCGGCAATTTTTTGTTTTGCATGGCGTTATATTATGCAGTATTATTGATAACATTATGTTGACATTGCACAAACAGGTATACTAAAATTAGATTAATTGTAAATAAACCATGAATTACTAAGGGAGGTATTTTATGAGAAAAGGGAAGAGATGGCTGGCAGCGGCTGTGAGTGCAGCGATGATTGTCCAGTCACTGGCCAGTGTTGGCCCGGTTTATGCAGCGGATGATGGCGTATCCATAGCTGACACGTTTACGGATTCGTCGTTTAGAAGCTATGTGTCGAGTAATTTCGATAAAGACAGTAATGGTTATCTGTCAGATGCGGAGATCGCGAATGTAACATCTATAGATGTTTCGAAGTGTTCTCCTGCTATATCAAGTTTGAATGGCGTAGAATTGTTCACCAATCTGTCAAAGCTGGATTGTAATGAGCAGTCTATAAGGAATCTTGATATAGAGAATCTTGAGAATCTTGAATATATAGATGTCTCAAGTAACAGAATAGACAGTCTGACCTTGCCGGTAAGTGCAGAGAAACTTACATATCTTGATATAAGTGGAAACAAGATCACAAGCCTTACATCTCTGGCTGATTACAATAATCTTGTACTGCTCAATGCCAATTCAACAAACCTTTCATCGATAGATGTCAGCAATATGAAGGGGCTTAAGGTGCTTGGCGTAAGTGGAACCACCATATCAACACTTGATCTTGGCTCAAACATGGAGCTTACAACACTTTATTGTGACAGCATGCGTTCACTGCCTGTCCTTGATGTGTCAGGTCATGAGAAGCTTAAGAATCTTTATTGTGCTGGAGCAAAGAGCGACAGTGGAGTTGTTGTTCGTTCGTCAATTACCAAGCTTGACGTATCCGGTGATATAGTCCTTGGTTCGCTTGATTGTTCAAATAGCTATGTGGCTGAGCTGAACATAGACAATACCCCGGCGCTTACAACACTTGATTGTTCTAACACGAGACTTACATCAATAGATGTGTCAAAGAACACAAGTCTTAGCTACCTTGATGTCAGCAGCAATGTTCTGGGTGTGGTGGATTTTACTGCGAATACAGCACTTAGAGAGCTTTATGTCAAGGATACTGGCATAAATAAGCTTGATGTATCTACTCTCACCAATCTGGTTAATCTTGACGCATCATCAAATTCTCTTGCAGAGCTTGATATAGCATCAAACAGTTTATTGGAGAAGCTTTATCTTTCAGACAATAATATCCAGGGTATAAAGCTTGATGGTCATCCTGACCTGAAAGAACTTGAGATTGACAACAACAATCTTGTGGCCATAGATATATCAGTGTGTCCTAAACTTTATGGCGATGATGGTGTGTTCAGTTGCAGTGGGAATAGCAGGGATATAACACTTGATACTACGAACTATGATTATGATTTTAGCAATTTTTCAAAAGTCTATGGTTTGCATAAGGCGTGGTATGACTATGAACTTCCTGTTGCTGTAGATAACAACGGCAAGCCTTTAACGGATGATAATGGGGTTGAAATTCATAAACGAAACAGGAATACTACAGGATACGCAGGAATACAGGGCATAGATGCCAGCAATGAGGCGTCATCCGTGACTGGAGGACAGCTTGATGGATATATATTTACAGCGGAGCCGGATGCGGAGAAGATTACATACAATTACTATACAGGAGCAGGAATGGGGAAGGTCAAGTTCACACTCAACATTCTTAACCCGCTCAAGGTCACAGTATGGTATACAACTGATGGAAATGTTGTAAAGTCAGACAGTTCTACACTCAGCTTCAGAGTTGGTGATACGACTACACTTACAGCTACGGATGACGAAAAGAATCCACACAAGAACATAACATGGAGTTCGTCAAATGAAAGAGTTGCACAGATAGACAGGGAGACAGGAGAACTGACCTGTGTTTCGGCGGGAACAGCTCAGATTAACATTCTGCTGAATGATCGTGCTATAGGATATGTGAATATGGAGTGTCACAAGCCTGTTACCGGACTTTATCTTGTAGATCAGAACGAGAAGGATGATGCAGGCAACCAGATAACATACGAGAATGGCGCAGTCATCAACATGGACTGTGGAACATATCCAAGAAATGGCTCTAAAAAGCTGGATGTAAAGTGTGTTACCGAGGATGGTCTTGCATCCAAAGAGATATCAGGATTCACTTGTAAGGTGACTGATGCGGATGGCAAAGAAAACAATAAGGTTTTGTCGTTTAATACATCAAGTAAGACTATAACAACAAGAGGTGCAGGAATCGCATTCCTTCATTTTACATCAACTGATAATCCTGATGTAGAGACAGTAATTCAGGTAAATGTTGAACAGAGAGTAAACAGCGTGACACTTTCACAGTCTAGAATGACGATCATTGCAGGTGGAAGCAGTAATCTCGTTGCTACGGTTTCTCCAAATACTGCAGTGGAGCAGAGCGTTGTATGGTCATCATCAAATGAGAGCATTGCTACGGTCGATGCCGAGGGAAATGTGAAGGCAGTCAATCCGGGAGAAGCTGATATCATATGTACATCTGTTGATACTGAGCAGGTGTACGGCAAGTGTCATGTGACTGTACAGCCGCCTGTAAAAGGTTTGACTCTCAATATGAACAGTGCAGAATTGCTGCTCGGAGCAGATACGGAAAGCAGAACAGTATCACTTGAGGCTGTTATCGATGCGGATGATGCAAGTATTTACAAGAATTTGAAGTGGACATCGTCAGATACAAACGTTGCTTCGGTGTCATATAGTTCAACAGATAAGACAAAGGCTACAGTTACTGCCAGATCAGCAGGAACTGCTGTTATCAGATTTTCAATTTCAGATGATGAGTATGTGGATTGCAACATTACAGTAAAGCAGAGAGTTACAAGCCTTAGAATAAACAGAGACAAGACAACAATATATGCTGGTGATACACTGCAGGTAACAAGCACTGCATCCCCTGCAACTGCATCGAATCAGGAAGTCATCTGGGCATCATCAGACGAGAGTGTTGCAAGCATTGACAAGGATGGTTTGATAACAGCCCTCGACAGAGGAACCACAGTTATCACAGCTACAGCAGTTGATGGAAGTGAGAAAACAACATCATTCACTCTTACAGTAAAGAAGTATGTAAGTGCTATAACACTTGACAAGGAGAAGCTCACTCTGTATGTGGGTGAACGAGGAACTGTTAAGCAGACCGTACTTCCAGAAGATGCAAATGACAGAAATGTTATATGGCAGTCAAGTGATCCGGGTGTTGCAACAGTATCAAACGGAACAATAACAGGTGTTAAAGCCGGAACAACAAACATAACATGTACAGCTAGAGATGGCAGTGGAGTATCAAAAACATGTGAAGTTACAGTAGTCCAGCAGATATCATCAATAGTATTGGGTGAGAGCACTAAGACTGTGAATGTAGGTGATAAGTTTACCCCGAATGTGACTCTCAATCCGGAGAATGCTTCAAAAACAGAGCTGAAGTGGACAAGCTCGAGTGAAGCAGTAGCATCTGTAGATCAGAATGGAGAGGTAACAGCAAAATCCCGAGGTACAGCGACAATCACATGCGAGGCTGTCGAAGGCATTGAAGGAAGAAAGGCCAAGGCAGCTCTCAGACTTACAGTTAACCAGCCGGTTACAGGAATAAAACTTAATCAGACAAAACTGAATCTGTTTGTGGGTAAACAGGGCAGAATAACATCGACTGTAGCTCCTGCTAACGCAAATAACAGAAATGTTGAGTGGACAACTTCTAACAGCAAGGTAGCAACTGTAAACAATGGTACTATCACAGCAGTATCAAAGGGAACAGCAGTTATCACATGTAAGGCTAAGGATGGAAGCGGCAAGCTTGCAAAGTGTACTGTTACGGTTTCACAGCCTGTAACATCCATCAAGCTCAATGCAACAAACAAGACTATCAAGAAGGGTGCGACATTCACACTCAAGGCAACTGTAGGTCCTGCAGCGGCAAACAATAAGGCGGTTACATGGTCATCATCGAACACCAAGGTTGCAACAGTTTCGTCAACAGGAGTTGTCAAGGCTGTTGGAAAGGGTTCGGCAGTTATCACATGTAAATCAAAGGACGGAAGCAATATTACTGCCAAGTGTACAATCAATTCAGTTATTATGGTTTCTTCAATCAAGTTAAACAAGAAGACAGCAACCATAAAGAGAAAGGGAAAGATAACACTCAGGGCAACAGTAGGTCCTGCAACTGCAAACAACAAGGCAGTTACCTGGGTTTCTTCAAATAAGAAGATCGCCACTGTAACAACAAGAGGAACAGTAGTAGGTAAGAAGAAGGGCCGTGCGGTAATTAAATGTAAGGCTAAGGATGGCAGTGGTAAGTACGCAAAGTGTACAATCATAGTAAAATAAAAATATAACAACATACAGTTGGGAGATATGATCTTAATCGTCAGGCCTGCAAAACAGGTCTGACGGTTTTTTACGTATATTGTTCTTTGCTGTTCTTTATTTTTATTTAACGTTAAAAAATGTTGTAAGCAAATAGCAATTGTGATAAACTATTAGAAAAATTGATTTCATTTACATGGAGGCATTTATAGATATGAAGAAGCTTATTTTAGTTACATCACCACCAGCATGTGGAAAGACATTTATTTCAAAGCAGGTTGCAAAGGCACTTCACAATTGTGTATACCTTGACAAGGATACACTTATCGTGCTTTCAAAGCAGATATTTGTGGTTGCCGGACAGGAGTACAACCGTTCATCAGACTTCTTCCAGAAGGAGATCAGAGATTACGAGTATTACTGTGTGCTGGATCTTGCATTTGAGGCATTGGATTACAATGATACAGTTCTCATCAATGCTCCGTTTACAGAGGAGATCAGAGATGATGAGTATCTTGACAATCTTCGCGCTAAGCTTGCAGAGAAAGATGCAGAGCTCTTCGTTATCTGGGTAAATACAAGAAAAGATGTATGTCATGAGAGAATGATCAAGAGAGCTTCAGACAGGGATACATGGAAGCTTGAGCACTGGGATGAGTACATCAACAGCCAGAACTTCAATCCGCCTACAAACATCAAGGATCTCTTCATATTCGAGAACTCATCAGAGGAGGAATATGAGGATTCGATCAAGAAGGTTGTCAAGGCTGTAAGAGGTTAATTGGCACATACAATAAAATATTTATGACAGGAGTAGAGAATATGGCAACAATCAGAAGTTTTAGAGCCTATAGACCGAGACCAGATGTTGCAGGCAGAGTAGCTGCCTTGCCATACGATGTGTATAACCGTCAGGAAGCAGAGATAGAGGTCAAGCGCGAACCATTATCATTTTTGAAAGTGGACAGAGCAGAGACATCCTTTGGACCAGATGTGGATACATATGCTCCATGTGTATATGATAAGGCTGGTCAGCTGCTTCAGGGCATGATAGATGATGGAACATATATCATGGAGCGCAGACCAGTCTATTATATTTATGAGCTTATCATGGATGGCAGGCATCAGACAGGACTCGTGGCATGTTCTTCTATAGATGACTATATGAATGGAGTCATCAAGAAGCATGAGAATACCAGAGAGGACAAGGAGATAGACAGAATAAAGCATGTCGAGGCATGCGGAGCGCAGACGGGACCTATATTCCTTGCGTACAGAGCGATAGATAAGGTTGACGAGATCATCGATAGAGTGAAGAAGGGTGATAAGTTGTACGGCTTCACATCACCTGACGGGATCACTCACAACGTATGGATAATAGATGACCAGGAAGATATAGACACCATCAGAGCTGCATTTGAAGGAGTGGACGATATCTATATAGCGGATGGACACCACAGGGCGGCATCGGCCGTCAAGGCGGGAATCCATATGAGAGAGAAGAATCCGGGATATACCGGGGATGAGGAATTCAATTATTTCCTCTCTGTACTTTTCCCTCATGACCAGCTTATGATCATGCCGTACAACAGAGTGGTAAAGGATCTCAACGGACATGACAAGCAGGAATTCATGGATGAGGTTTCAAAGATATTTGATGTGACAGCCAGTGATGTTCCGGTGGAACCACAGGTCAAAGGACAGGTGGGAATGTACATGGATGGAAGCTGGTACAGACTAGATGTCAGAGAAGGTATTGTTCCGGATGATGTCGTGGGCAGACTTGACGTATCGGTACTTCAGGACAATGTGCTTGCACCGATACTTGGAATACAGGATCCGAGAACTGATCAGAGGATCATGTTCGTAGGTGGAATCAGAGGACTTGCAGAGCTTGAGCGTCTGGTGGATGGAGGAATGGCGGTTGCATTCTCGATGTATCCGACATCCATCACTGAACTGTTCGACATTGCAGATGCGGGACTTCTCATGCCTCCAAAGTCAACGTGGTTTGAGCCAAAGCTCAGAAGCGGAATATTTATACACAAGATAGACTAACATTAGGAGAAGGGGTTTTATGGAGATATTTGTATTGAAATCAGATGAGGTTGCAGCGATAACAAGGGGTACGCATGGCAACCCTCATCATATTCTTGGTATGCACCAGTGTCTTAATGACTGCTATGTAAATGCATACCTTCCGAGGGCTACGGCTGCGTTTGTTCTCAGGATAAATGAAGAAACGGGCGAGCCGATATTTAAATATCCTATGACCGAGATAGGTTCACAGGGATTTTTTACAGTGAAGATCGAGGATAGCGGGGCATTTGCATATAAGCTCATAACAGAAGGCGAGCAGGCGGCTGAATTCTATGATCCGTATTCATTCGGATACAGCGTGGATCCGGTCAATGTCATGAAGGTGGTAAATGGAGACGATGGAATATTGTCGGATTTCCATGTAAAGGATCTGTTTGGAGCAAGACAGATCACGCTCGATGGTGTACAGGGTGTATCATTCTGCATGAATATGCCGGGGGCAACCAGGGTCAGTGTGGTCGGAGATTTCAACGGATGGGATGGACGCGTGAATCCTATGAGAAGGATTGACTACACTGATATGTTTGAGCTGTTCATTCCGGGCGATCTCATGAATACCAGATACAAATTCGAGGCATTATACAGAGATGGAAATACAGATATATTTGCAGACCCTTACGCTGAGGTTTATGAGGTGGCACCGGGGAATGCGTCGGTACTTGCAAAGCTTGAGTATAGCTGGTCAGACTCTTCATATATGAAGAAGAGAGGCAGTGTATCTGCCCCGGTAAATATATATGAGGTCCACATGCCGACATGGAAGAGAAACTCAGATGGATATCCTCTTAACTATCTCGAATTTGGCAAAGAGGCTGCCATGTACGTGAAGAATATGGGATACAACTACATACAGTTTATGCCACTTATGGAATATAGAGATGACAATGGCTGGGGTTATGATACCGTGGGAATGTTCGCTCCGACATCGAGATTTGGAACACCTACGGAGTTCATGGCTATGGTCGACCATTTCCACAGCAAGGGAATAGGCGTTATCATGGATATGGTATCTGTAAGGGATGTGGATTGCATCGCATATTGGATAGACACATATCATCTGGACGGAGTAAGGCTGGAGGACGAGGAGCTTATCAGAGCATTGAGAACAACCCTCGGCACTGCAGGCGATGCTGTCATGACAGATCTCAGGTGGAATAATGAAGCTGTGTCCAGAGTGACAGATTTCATGATGATACCTCCAGTGAACAGAGGAAGCTTTATGGATTATACATGTGGTATACCATTTGACGAGAAGGATGATACCGTATGGGCGCTCAGCCATGATGAGGTTGCATATGAGCGTGGAAGTTACGCATCCAAGATGTCGGGTGGCTATGAGGACAAGTATGCTGATCTCAGACTTCTGTTTGGTCTCACCATGTCACTACCGGGAAGAAAGCTGACATTTATGGGACAGGAATTAGGCGGATTTGCCGGGTTTGACGGAAGAACCCAGATCGACTGGTCGGTTCTTGAGTTCGATGCAAACAGCTATTTTCAGAAATATATAAAGGAACTCAACAAATTATACGATACAAAGAATGCTCTGTGCGGTGATGGCAGGGACCTTGCCGGCAGTGCACTTGATATGCAGGAGAAGGGACAGGTAATATCATTTGTAAGACATGGTTTGGATGTCGCAGATGATGTGTATATTGTCTGCAACTTCGGACTTAAAAATGTGACAGGATATAAGCTTCCGATTGAGACGGATGGAAAGTACAGAGAGATCTTCTCAAGTGATAACCTGAAATACGGAGGCGAGGGCAACAATAATAAAGGATATGAGACTGCGGCGGATGGCGTGATAGAAGTGAGTGCTCCTGCACTGTCATTTGCAGTGTTTGCCCATGTAAAATAGGAGGAATAGACATTTATGCTATTGATTGGTGATCTGTATAACATGGCGGCTGATACTGCGACCACAGAGAGTGTGGTCGGGGATGCGGTGAAGGAGGCCACGGATCAGGTAAGTATCGTAGGGCAGTATATCCAGAAGCTTACAGACTGGTGTATGTCCAAGCTTGGCAGTATAGTTGTGGCTGTCATATTCATGGTCGTCTGCTTCAAGCTGGTGAAGTTGCTGCTCAGGATACTCAGGAAGAGTTTTGAGAGGTCAAAGCTGGATCCAAGCGTTGCTGGTTTTTTCATATCTGCGGTCAAGATTGTTCTGAATGTGTTGATCGTGCTCACTGCGGCGAGCATTGTGGGATTTCAGATCACTTCATTTATAACTATACTAGGCACAGCGGGGGTTACCCTCGGACTTGCACTTCAGGGAAGTCTGTCGAATCTTGCGGGCGGCTTGTTGATTCTCATATTAAAACCATTCAGGGTCGGTGACTATATTGTGGAGAACAATACCCACTGCGAAGGAACAGTCGTGTCCATAGACATATTCTATACAAGGCTGATAACTTTCGACAACAAATCAGTCGTCATACCGAATGGCAACATATCCAACACATCCCTTGTGAATGTGACAGAGCATGATATGAGGAGGGTGGATATACCATTTTCTGTTGCGTATGATTCTGATATGGAGAAGGTCAAGAGGGTTACCATTGAGACCATTAAGGATGTGGATGGTTATCTTCCGGATGAGCAGATTCTGTTCTATATAGATGAATTTGCAGACAGTGGGATCAATATGTATGTGAAGTTCTATGCGACGATAGAGAAGTTCTTTGATGCCAAGTGGGATGCCATGTGGAAGCTGAAAAAGGCATTTGACGAGAATGACATAGAGATTCCATTTAATCAGATGGATGTACACATGAAATAAATACTCAATAATCCACATATGATGTCTGATTTCTTGCAAAAATAAAAGCAATCGAGTATAATCATGTGGATGTAGATATCAAAGACCGTGTATTTAGTATACATGGTCTTAATATAAATTTGTTTAAGGAGTGATTGATATGACAAAGATTGATATTATCTCAGGCTTCCTTGGAGCTGGCAAGACAACGTTGATCAAGAAACTTATTGAGCAGGCATTTAAGGGAGAGAAGCTGGTTCTTATAGAGAACGAGTTTGGTGAGATAGGAATCGATGGCGGTTTCCTGAAGGATGCCGGCGTTCAGATCACAGAGATGAACTCAGGTTGTATCTGTTGTTCACTGGTCGGAGATTTCGGTACTGCACTTAAGCAGGTTATCACAGATTACACACCTGACAGGATCATCATTGAGCCATCAGGAGTTGGCAAGCTGTCTGACGTTATCAAGGCAGTAAAGGATGTATCAGGAGATCTTGATGTAGAGCTCGACAGCTACACAACAGTTGCCGATGTGTCAAAGGTTAAGATTTATATGAAGAACTTTGGCGAGTTCTTCAACAACCAGATCGAGAGTGCTAACACTATCATCCTGAGCAGAACACAGACTACTACACAGGACAAGATAGAGAAGGCTGTAGCCATGATCAGAGAGAAGAACGATCATGCA
This sequence comes from Coprococcus sp. RTP31081st1_H1_RTP31081_211007, assembly GCF_040227275.1. Taxonomy (NCBI): domain Bacteria; kingdom Bacillati; phylum Bacillota; class Clostridia; order Lachnospirales; family Lachnospiraceae; genus Coprococcus; species Coprococcus sp. RTP31081st1_H1_RTP31081_211007. The sequence continues at coordinate 537,658 of NZ_JBEHVP010000001.1, read as the reverse complement.
ACCATCATTACAACTCCATGGGATGAGATCGATGGAGCAGCCATCAGAGAGGCTATGCAGAACTACAAGTCTCTTGAGGAGACAATGATGGATGAGGCTAAGAAGGGACATGATCATGACCACGACCACGGCGATGAGTGCACATGTGGCTGTCACGACCATGAGCATCATCACGACCACGATGAGCACGAGCATCACCACGACCACGATGACCACGATCATCATCATGATCACGACCATGGCGATGAGTGTACATGTGGCTGCCATGACCATGATCACCACCATCATCATGCAGATGAGGTATTTACAAGCTGGGGCAAGGAGACACCACACAAGTACAATGAGGACAAACTCAGAGAGATCCTTGACACTCTGGCTGACACAGAGAAGTACGGTGTTATCCTCAGAGCAAAGGGTATCGTACCTAGCGATGCAGGTGAGTGGCTGTACTTTGATCTTGTACCAGGCGAGTTTGAGGTCAGAAAGGGCAAGGCTGACATCACTGGTAAGCTTTGCGTAATAGGAAGCAAGCTTAAGGAGGACGACCTTGCAGAACTGTTCGAGGTTTAAGAAGGTTGTTCTATGATAAGGAGTTAATATGATGGGACGTCAGAATAAAGAGATACCTGTATATGTGTTCATGGGATTCCTTGAGAGCGGTAAGACAACATTTGCCAAGGAGACCCTGATGGACAGAGGCTTTACAGGTGGAGCCAAGACACTTCTTCTCGTCTGTGAGGACGGAGAGGAGGAGTATGATCTTGAGGCTCTGAAGAAGGCTAATATATATACAGAGTTCATAGAGGAAGATCAGCTCACCACAGACCATCTCCTTGACCTTCAGGACAAATACAATCCGGAACAGGTCATGATCGAGTACAATGGTATGTGGAAGCTCGATAAGATATTTGAGATAAGGGTTCCAAAGGGATGGACGGTTGTCCAGGTTATCTCATTTGTGAATGCGGAGACATACGATGTGTACTCACAGAACATGAAGGCAACCATGGTTGAGCAGTTCAACAGTGCGGACATGGTCATCTTCAACAGATGTGATGAGAATTCCAAGATCCCTGAGTGGAGAAGATCCATCAAGGCGGTGAACAGAAGAGCACAGATCATCTTTGAGATGAAAGATGGCTCCATTGCACCTGAGACAAATGAACCTGAGGATCTGCCATACGATGTGAGCGCAGATGTGATAGAACTGCCGGATGACGATTTCGGTATCTGGTATGTGGATGCATCTGACATGAAAGAGAGATACGACGGCAAGAAGATCCACTTCAAGGCCATGGTATTTAGACCAAAGCAGTACGGCAGCAATGCATTTGTTCCTGGAAGATTCGCCATGACATGCTGTGTTGAGGATATCCAGTTTGTCGGATTCAAGTGCTATTATCAGGGTGCTAAGAATCTTGTGGACAGACAGTGGGTTGATGTCACAGCCAAGATAGGCTATGAGTATTACCCAGATTTTGAAGGTGAAGGACCTGTTCTCACAGCAGAGAAGGTCACGCTCACAAGTGCGCCTGATGAAGAGGTAGTATATTTCAGTTAAGAGTTGAGCAGCTCCCTGAATACATGATATTTGATGTATCCGGGGAGCTTTTTTTGCGCGGCCGGGGAATGCCGGAAGAGCTTTGACGTGTCCTTACGAAAGTGTAAGTTGCGTTATTTACCAGCAGAATTTATTATAAGTTTAGTGTAAAAAATAAAGTCAAATTGGAAGGAAAGACTTATGATCAGATCGGCGAAACTTGCGTGTGGCGGTGCGGTTGCACTTATGCTGCTTGGAGGTATGATCTGTCCAGCTATGGCGGAAACGAACACAGATAGTGCATATGGACGGGTTGAACAGAGGATAATTGAAAATAACCCTGATTTTGATATACAGCTAAAGTATGGACTCAATGGATATGCGGTAAATGACAGAGGCAGTGTTATCAGGCTGGATATTGTGTGCGACACAGATTTTGCGGGAAATGTGTCTGTACAGACGAGCTATTCCGAAGGCTTTGGCACGAAGAATATGACATATGCCAGAGATGTGGAATTAAAGGCAGGAGAAAATACAGAGCTGGAATTCTGTGTCGATAATATGGGCTCCGGTATAGCAAAGGTTGAGATCAAGGACAGTGACGGAGAGCTGGTGTACTCAGAGCGGGATTCACTGAGTATAGAGGGCAATGATATGGTAGTTGCGGTGGGCGTGATGAGTGACAGACAGGATGCCATGTCTTATATAGAGGATGTCTCCATGGACAATGTGTATGATAATGCAAAGGTAGAGACTGTTGCATTATCACCCTCAGACATTCCTGAGTCCGAGGAGGGACTGGAGGCTATAGAGTACATGTTGGTGGATGATTATGATCTGTCGGGATTGTCAGAGAAGCAGAGTGCTGCCATAAAACAATGGGTGTACAGTGGTGGAGCTATGATACTGGCCAAGTCGTCAGATGAAAATGAACTCAGCAGCTTTGACGGCGATTTTGTCTCCGCTGTGAATGACACACAGAAGGTATATGAGCTGGACGGCTCAGATGGGTACTATCTGAATATGGGATACGGCCGGATCGTGGTGCTCCCGTATTCGCTTGCACAGACGGATGAGAAGGATAAGACTGCCCAGGCGCAGGCTGCTCTGGAGGCAGGCTTTACGGATATGACACAGAACTGGATCGATGGAGGCTGGTATTATGGTGGCACATATTATGGATATGATGTGGCAAATGCAGCCAACAAGAGAAGCACCCCGTCACCTGTTGTCATTATGCTCGTGCTGATCATATATATCATTGTGTGTGGTCCTGTGGCGTACATCGTCCTCAGCAGGCTCAAAAAGAAGGAGCTCATATGGGGAGTTATCCCGGTATGTGCAATTATCGGTACAGGTGCCATATATATGGTAAGCCTCAAGTACAGAGTTATAAAGCCTATCGGACTTACATTTGTGGCTGCGGATATAAGCGGTGATACCAAGCGGGAGGATGCATATTCATATATAATAGGCGGCAGATCAGGCCAATACAAGATAGACATCAACAGCAAATATTCCAACATCGAGATGGATGATTCCATGGAATCCAGCTTTTATGACAATCTCAATGCGGTAAAAAATGATGGAAAAGATGGCGTTACACTGAATTATTACAGCAATCGTTCATTTGGCACTATATCAGCTAATGCAAGCTTTGCTGGAAGCAACGATATTGGAAGAATTCGGAAGAATTTGACATTATATACAGATGGCTTTGAGGGAACATTGACAAATGACACCTCGTACGATGTGGAGAATCTTGTGGTCATGTCCGAGGGATATTATTACGTTGCTGATGTCCTGAGAGCGGGAGATACCATACGGATAAGCAGGAAGAATACCCACAAATTTGACGGCGGCTCCATACTTGACGGAATGAGATCATATTACACGAAGAAGTATGGTGAGGATTATTTCGGAGATGATGAATCGTCGGCGGAATGGTCCAGAAATTATTACATGCAGCTCCGGCTTGCCCAGTACAGTAGACTCGCTGCAGATGACGGCGTTGTGGCTGTGTGGGGAACCATACAGCGGGATCCGGATATGATGAGTGATGCCGATACGGAAAATTATGGCAGCTATATGGTATACGACATAGATACCCTTAAATATGAGGATGTGGATGGAGTTTATTATTACAGCATTTATGACAGGGATGAGAATGGAATCGGCGGATCAGATTATGGTGATGACGATCTGTTGATGTATTCTGAAACCGTGGACGTTAACATCAGATTTGGCAAGAATGATGATATAACGGAACTGATATACGATAAGACCCAGGCGGGAAGCGGCAAGAACAAGGTCGTAGTGCAGATGCTCAACAGAGAGACCGGTGAATATGACACGGTATTTGCCGATGGACAAACGATCATAAAGGGGCAGGAACTTGACAAATATATGTCGGACGGATGCCTGGCTATGAGATTTATATCTCCTCAGCAGGGAGATTATTATGTGGACAGTTACCTTCCACATATCAGTGCGAGGGGAGGTGTCCGGTAATGGTTGATATAGAAGAACTCACCAAGAGATATGGAAAGTTTGTTGCGCTCGATCATATGAATCTTCATATTGATAAGGGCGAGATATTCGGATTTGTCGGACCAAATGGTGCCGGTAAGACGACAACCATGAGGATCATGTGCGGACTCCTTAAAGCCACATCGGGAAAGGTCACCATAGACGGTGTAGACGCACTTGGCAGACCTGCGGATGTGAAACGGAAGATAGGATATGTTCCTGACTTTTTCGGTGTGTACGACAATCTGAAGGTCATGGAGTACATGGATTTTTATGGCTCCATGTACGGCATGAGCAAGCGGGAAGTGGAGAAGGTCGCAGATAAATATCTGGAGCTTGTCGCCCTTCAGGATAAAAAGGACGAGTTCGTCGACAGCCTTTCAAGAGGTATGAAGCAGAGACTCTGTGTAGCAAGAGCGCTCATACATGATCCCGAGCTTCTGGTGCTCGATGAGCCGAGTTCGGGTCTGGATCCAAGGTCAAGACATGATATGAAGAATATACTGCGTGATCTGAAGGAGATGGGCAAGACCATCGTGATAAGCTCGCATATTCTGCCGGAGCTTTCAGAGATGTGTACGAGTATAGGTGTCATAGACCACGGAAAGATAGTGGCCAGCGGAAGCGTGGATGAGATTGTAAATGGTGATAAGAACATGCCTCCTGTAAGGATAAAGGGATATATGTTGGGACTTGATGCGGAGGCCTCAGCCAACAGGATATCTGTCATTGTGAAGGAAAGATTCAATGTGGATCGCATAAGTATACAAGATGGAGAAATTCTTGTCTATTATTCAGGCACGAGGGAGTCTGACGCCGAGCTTCTCAGAAGTCTTGTGGACAACGGTGTGCACGTTCATCAGTTTTTCAGGGAGAAGGAAGATCTGGAATCCCTGTTCCTTAAGATTACGGGAGGTGAGAATCGTGGCGCGAAGAACAATTATTAATCCCATATTGAAGAAGGATATTCTGGTAAATGCGAGAAGTGCCAGAATGGTCGTGACGATAACAGTCATCAACTGCCTGTTTGCGCTGGTTGTCGGAATGCTCTTCATGACGAGCAGAGGCTCAGCATATCAGGTATATTATTCAAATATTGCACAGATGTTTCCTGTGCTTGCGGTGTGTGAGCTGTGCATAATAGGACTCATAGTTCCGATAATCACATCCACCTCGATATCCGGTGAGAGGGAGAGACAGACGCTTGAGATCATGCTGACGACTCCGGTAAGACCTATATCGATAGTTGCCGGAAAGCTCTTGTCGGCAGTTGCCACCACGGCAATGTATGTCATAGCAACTCTTCCGTTTATGGCGGTTGCATTCATAGTTGGAGGAATGGGCTGGGACGAACTGTTCAAATACCTTGGAATGGTTCTCTTTATAGATATATACGTTGGTAGTATCGGAATATTTTACTCCTGCGTGAAGAGAACTTCTGTGTCGGCGGCCATATCAACCATAGTGACTATAGCGGCTGTTGTGTTTTTATCATATGCGATAGGAGAAGTTTTTGAATCCATGATGTATATGTCGGACGGTTCAAGAAGCAGTTATGCTGCTTATATGATGGGAAAGGCAGTGTGCTATGCAGTCAATCCTGCCATATGGATAGCAGAAAATTTCATCAGATTGCTCAAGGATGAATCTGTGGTGGAAACCATGACGGGATACGGTAAATACACGAATTTCGTGGTGGATCATATGGCCGTGATCTCAGTGTGTGTGAATCTTGCAACATCATTTGTGCTGCTTAAGGTGGCTTCGGTGAAGCTGGTTAAGGGCAGCAGAAAAAGGAAAAAGTCAAGGATATGATATTCCAAACAGGTATACAAAATGGAGTTTGACTTGTGTTTGATTATGGGATATCCTTTTTAGTGTAATATGTGCTCCGATGGAGAGGCTGCTCGGCAGAGCGGGAAGGAGCACTTGCTTATGTATAGTAAAGTATTAAGTGGACTTGTACAGGGAATCGACGGGACGCTCATATCAGTGGAGACGGATATACACGATGGGCTTCCCGTTATGAATATGGTCGGATACCTGTCCTCCTGCGTGAAGGAAGCAGGAGAACGGGTCCGGACTGCACTGCGCAATTCTGGTTTCAACATTCCTCCGAAGAGAATAACGATCAATCTCTTTCCGGCGGATATCAGAAAGGAAGGCACTGCCTTCGATCTGCCCATCGCAGCGGGTATGCTGGCGTCCATGGGCGTTATTCCAACAGACAATATAAAGAACATACTTATCCTTGGAGAGCTGGGGCTTGACGGACATGTGAATACGGTGAGCGGTGTGCTGTCCATAGTTCACTCTGCGTACAGCGAAGGTGTGAGGAGCTGTATAGTGCCGGCGGGGAATTCCAGGGAGGCCGCCATTATACGTGGGATGACTGTTATACCGGTCACAAGTATAGGAGAGCTGGTCGATCACTTGAGTGGTATACAGACCATAGAGCCTGAATATGTTGATGTAGAAGCCATGCTGGATACGTCAGGGGATGAAGCTGAAGTGGATTTCTCTGAGGTAATGGGGCATGAATCCCTTAAACGTGGAGTGGAGATAGCCGCGGCGGGAATGCACAACATACTCATGACAGGTCCCGCCGGGGCAGGCAAATCCATGATAGCCAGACGTATCCCGACGATACTTCCGAGACTCAGCCTTGAGGAGAGTATAGAGATAACGAAGGTGTACAGTGTGGCGGGGCTTCTGGATGAATCCTGTCATATAATAAACCGCCGTCCATTCCGGGCACCTCATCATACGATATCCCTGCATGCCCTGTCCGGCGGCGGGCATAATCCGAGACCAGGAGAGATAAGTCTTGCACACGGTGGTGTGCTGTTTCTCGATGAGCTGCCGGAGTTTAACCGGAACGTGCTCGAGGTCATGAGACAGCCCCTTGAGGACGGTGAGGTCAGTATATCAAGGCTTGGTGGAATATACAGATTTCCTGCGGACTTCATGCTGGTTGCGGCGAGAAATCCATGCCCCTGCGGACAGTACCCGGATATGAACAGGTGTACATGCACTGTCAGGCAGATCAGGAATTATAATGCCAGGATAAGCAAGCCTTTGCTTGACAGGATAGATATAAATGTGGATGTTAGGAAGGTGGACTGCAGACAGTTATTTGGTGGCCGGACAGGGAAGAATTCAGCAGAAATGAGGGAGAGTGTGCTGAGGACCCAGAGGATACAGAGTGAAAGGTTCAGCGGTGAAAATATACGGTTCAATTCCCAGATGGATTCGGCATTATGCAGTAAATATGTAGTGCTTGACGGCGAGGCAAAGAATTTCATGGAGGACTGTTTTACCGATATGGATATGACTGCGAGAGGAGCATACAGGGTACTCAAGATAGCCAGGACTATTGCGGATCTCGATGGAGATCCTGAGGTCGGGATAAAACACCTGAGAGAAGCGGTGTTCTTCAGAAATGCGGACATTCAGGGAGGTGTGTGACATGACGGAGGAATTACTTTATCTCTGGTTTGGGATGATAAGCAGAATGACTCACACTGTGAAGATGAACGTTGCCATGAAATACGGAGGTATAAGAGGACTGTGGAACACTTCTGAGGAACAGCTTCGGGATGAACTCACACAGGCTCAGGCTGACGGATTCCTTGAACACAGGGATGCCGGGAAAGTTGCGGCATATGCAGAGGAGCTTCGAAGAAATGACATTACATATATTTATCCGGGACATAAGCTGTATCCCGGGAAGCTGTATGATATACCGGATCCCCCAATGCTTCTGTTTGCAGCAGGGGATGTGGATGTGCTGGCGGATCTGGACCCTGCGGTTGCGGTGGTAGGGGCAAGAAAGGCCTCTGTGTACGGAAGGGAAGCTGCCGACAGGCTGTCGGGGGAGCTTGCAGCATCAGGGGTTACTATAGTCAGTGGAATGGCACTGGGAATAGATGGCGCTGCGCACAGAGCTGCCATGACGGCCGGAGGAAAGACTGTGGCTGTGCTCGGAAGTGGTATAAATGTTCCGTATCCGAGGGAGAACTATGATATATATCACGACATAAGAAATGGCGGCGGAGTAGTGCTGTCGGAATGTGGGCTTGACATAAGACCGGATGCTTTCAGATTCCCGTACAGGAACAGGATAATCAGTGGACTTTCGTCCGGTGTGCTCATCGTTGAGGCGAGGGAAAAAAGCGGTTCTCTGATCACTGCGGACCAGGCGCTGGAGCAGGGGCGGGAAGTGTATGCTGTTCCCGGGAGGATCACGGATTCGGGCAGCAGAGGCTGTAACGGACTTATCAGAATGGGGGCGGTGTGTGTCACACAGGTGGAGGATATACTTGATGAAATGGGCATAAACCGAGCTGAATCAAAGGCATTTAACAAAAATTTACTTGCGCCTGCAGAGAAAAAAGTGTATAGTTGTGTACGTTTGGAATCAAGGCATATAGATGATATATGCTTCGAGACTGGGATTTCAGTGTCTGAGGTGACTCAGATATTGTATGAATTAGAACAGAAAAGATTGATAAAACAGTTGGTAAGAAATTATTATGTCAGAGCCTGACCATGAAAATGAACACTGCCGGAAGATGCTCTGGGATGATAAGAATTACAGGAAACCTACAGAAAGGACAGATAGCTATGGCAAAAAATCTTGTTATTGTTGAGTCTCCAGCTAAAGCTAAGACAATAAAAAAGTTTCTTGGATCAAACTATGAGGTGATTGCTTCGAATGGCCATGTGAGAGATCTGCCAAAGAGTCAGATGGGAATAGACGTTGATAATGATTTCGAGCCCAAATATATCACTATAAGGGGTAAAGGTGATATCCTTGCCGCTCTGAGAAAAGCGGTTAAGAAGGCCGACAAGATCTATCTCGCAACTGACCCGGACCGTGAGGGAGAGGCTATATCCTATCATTTGATGAAAGCACTTAAGCTGGAGAATAAGGATTACAAGAGAATTACGTTCAATGAGATCACAAAGAATGCGGTAAAGAATTCTATAAAGCAGGCAAGGGACATAGACATGAACCTTGTGGATGCCCAGCAGGCGAGACGAGTGCTCGACAGACTTGTTGGTTACAAGATCAGCCCGGTTCTCTGGGCAAAGATCAAGAGAGGTCTTTCTGCCGGACGTGTACAGTCTGTTGCACTCAAGCTCGTGTGTGACAGGGAGAAGGAGATAAATGATTTTATCCCGCAGGAATACTGGACACTGGACGCGAATCTTACCGGCGGCAAGCTCAAGAAGCCTATCACGTTCAAGTTTACCGGAGATGGTAAGAATAAGGAAGAGATATCAGGCAGAGCGGCACTCGATGAGATACTCAGCGGTCTTCAAGATGGAGAGTACGTTGTAAAGTCCATAAAAGAGAGTGAGAGAAACAAGAAGGCACCGCTGCCATTTACAACAAGTACGCTGCAGCAGGAGGCTTCATCGAAGCTCAATTTTGCGACATCCAAGACGATGAGGATCGCACAGCAGCTCTATGAGGGAGTTGATATCAAGGGCCGTGGAACGATAGGTCTCATAACATACCTGAGAACAGATTCCACTAGAATATCAGAGGAAGCAGTTGCTGCTGCTGACAAATATATAACGGACAATTTCGGTGATATATATATTGGCGATTCAAATGGACGCGCCAAGACAGATAAGAAGATACAGGATGCTCATGAGGCTATCAGACCTACAGATGTGACTTTGTCACCGGTCATGGTAAAGGAACAGCTCTCAAGGGATCAGTTCAGACTGTATCAGCTCATATATAATCGTTTCCTTGCAAGCCAGATGGCGGGGGCGGTATATTCTGTCAAGAGTGTAAAGGTAAGCTGCGGCGATGCGACATTCCAGACATCCGCATCAAAGATAGCATTTGACGGATTCCTTGCTGTATACAATCTGGACAATGACAGAGGAGAGACAGTTGCGGGAATCAACAATCTTGCTGAGGGCGATGTGCTGGAGCTTGACGGCTTTGAGGAGAAACAGCATTTTACACAGCCGCCTGCAAGATATACAGAGGCATTGCTTGTCAAGACATTGGAGGAGCTTGGAATTGGAAGACCAAGTACCTATGCTCCAACCATATCGACCATACTTGCGAGAAGATATATAACGAAGGAACAGAAGAAGTTATATGTGACAGCCATAGGTGATGCGGTTAACCAGAGCATGGAGCAGGCGTTCCCGGTTATCATAGATGTGAATTTCACGGCTAACATGGAGTCCCTTCTCGATAAGATAGGAGAGGGAACCGTGGACTGGAAAGTGGTTGTCCGCAATTTCTATCCGGATCTCGACGAGGCGGTGAAGAAGGCGGAGGCAGAACTTGAGTCCATCAAGATAGAGGATGAGGTGTCCGAGGAAGTGTGTGACGTGTGCGGACGAAACATGGTCATCAAGTATGGTCCTCACGGCAAATTCCTGGCGTGTCCTGGATTCCCTGAGTGCAGATTTACAAAGCCGTTCTACGAGAAGATAGGTGTTACCTGTCCTAAGTGTGGCGGAGACGTGGTCATCAAGACGACGAGAAAGGGTAGAAGATACTATGGATGTATCAATGCACCTGAGTGTGATTTCATGTCATGGGCAATGCCAAGCAATGAGAAATGTCCTGAATGTGGAAAGTACATGATAGTAAAGGGCAATAAGCTGGTATGCTCAGATCAGGAGTGTGGTTATACCTGCAACAACAAGGCGGCGGAGACTGCTGATAAATAATTAAGATATAAGATATGTGACAGACAGATTCCTAATTGGAGACAATTAGTGAATTTGTCTGTTTTTTTGTTGAATTGTAGAAAAATTAAAAGAAGTGTATGGTTGTCATAATTATTAAAATTGTGTCGAAAAAAAGACTGACCACTATATGTTGTGGCTGAAAAATCCAGTAAAATCAACACTTTCTTAAATCTTTGTTTTTAGGACAACTTTACATAAAATATGGTTGTTATGTTAATCTTGTTGTGGTAGAATCACAAATAGTCATAATATTTCGAGCAAAAGATACTTTTTGTTACATAAAAAAATGGAGGATAACTTATGAGTGTACAATTGTTAGATAAAACACGAAAAATCAACAAGTTATTGCACAATAACAATTCACATAAGGTTGTTTTTAATGACATTTGTGATGTGCTCAGCGACATTCTTGCTTCAAACGTGATGGTAATAAGCAAGAAGGGCAAGATACTCGGACTCAAGAACAGAGAGGATATTCCGGAGATCCATGAGCTCATTGAGGGTAAGGTAGGAAGTCTCATAGACAACATGCTCAACGAGCGTCTTCTTCTCGTCCTGTCCACTAAGGAGAATGTTAATCTGACGACACTTGGATTTGATGGAAAGGATATAGACAAGTATCATGGTCTGCTCCTTCCTATTGATATAGCAGGAGAGAGACTTGGAACTCTGTTTCTGTACAGACTTCAGACTGAGTACGATATAGATGACATCATTCTTGGCGAATATGGAACCACCGTTGTGGGACTTGAGATGATGCGGGCGCTCAATGAGGAGAATGCTGAGGAGAACCGCAAGCTGGCCATAGTGAGATCAGCGATCAACACTCTGTCGTTTTCAGAGCTGCAGGCGATCAAACACATTTTTTCCGAGCTTGACGGCGAAGAGGGAATACTGGTGGCAAGCAAGGTCGCAGACAGGGTAGGCATAACAAGATCGGTTATAGTGAACGCACTCAGAAAGTTTGAGAGCGCAGGTGTTATCGAGGCGAGATCATCGGGAATGAAGGGCACGTACATAAAAGTGCTGAATGATGTGGTGTTTGATGAACTGAAGAATGCCTGAGAACAGAATTATAAATACATCGAAAAGGAGAGACGTATATGATACCGGCAATAGTGACATTGATAGTAGGTGTAGCGATAGTGATAGTAAGCTTTTTCCTCACTGACAGTCCAAAAGAGAATACAGAGAATTCTGTGATGGATGAGAGCAGGGAGAATCTGGAGAAGAAGCTTGATGAGTATTGTAACAGCCTTGTAGAGAAGAAGAAGAATGAGCTGAAGAAACAGGGCGAAGCTGTGAAATCAGACATGAAAAAGGGCCTTGATGAGGTCAGGGAGTCATCGAAAAAAGAGCTTGCTGAGATGAGAGAGAGTTCAAAGAAGGAAATGAGTGAGCTCATGGACAGCACAAGGAAGGATCTGGATGAGTTCAGAGCCGGCACAGTCAAGGCAAATGAGACAGCCCAGGCTGATACCCAGAAGAAGATAGATGATGCAGTCAAGGCATACGAGGAGGGGATAGAGGCTGCAAAGAAGAAGATGCAGACAGAGCTTGAGGCTTGTGAGAAACAGTTGTCAGAGAAGGCCAAGAAGCAGATGATAGATTACATCAACCAGAGCCTTAAGGATGCATACGAGGCATATGATCCGGATGACACCAGCGAGAAAGAGCCCGTGACATACGATGAGCCTGAGACTGTAGAGACTTCCGAGTCAGAGCCTGCGGAGGCAGATAACGGATCAGAGAAGACTGAGCCGGATGCAGAGAAAGCTCAGTCAGAAAATGATTCTCAGGCAGCAGATAAGACAGAGACAGCAGATGGAGCTGAGACTAAAGCTGATGCTGAAGCAGAAGATGACGTAAAGACAGACGGTATCGCTGACAATGATAAGTCGGAGACATCCGAGGGTGAAGCGCAGAAAGAGAATACCGAGTCAGAGAGCAGCACTGAGGCTGTTGCAGATGCAGAGGCTGCCGAGAAAGCAGTCAGTGTGGAGAATGCACCGGTAACAGACAGTGCATTTACAGTGGTAGAGGCTGAAAATCCTGAGAAGGCAGCCGCAGCGATCGCTGAGAATAACAATGCTGCCAGATCTAGAAACAATCGTTCAAAGAAGAGAAAAAAGAAGAAAGCCGCTCAGAACAAGGTTGTTGATATATGGGATGAAGGCACAGATGTAGAGTCACAGGTTGCAGATCTGCACAAGAAGGGACTCAGCATCATGGAGATCGCAAACAAACTTGGAATAGGAGTTGGAGAGGCTAAGGTTATGATAGACAAGATCAATGAGGCTGACAAACAGTAATCAGTCCGGGAGGTAAGCTATGTATAAAAAAAGTTATTTCAGAGGCCTTGGTACAGGGCTGGTGATAGGAGCACTTACCATGACTGTTGCGTTTAATTTTGGAAATGCCGGAAAAACTGATTCAGGTCAGGGCAAGACGGCGGTCGTAAGTCAGCAGCAGGATAAGAGCACAGAGGATTCTTCCACAGAGACAACAACAGAGAAGAAGACCGAGGATAAGACGACAGAAAAGACAACGACAGAGAAAGTAACCACGGAAAAGAGTGCCAATGCCGATAAGACTACAACAGAGACAGGCAAGTCAGAAAATGGCAAGAGCGATGCAGAGAGCGGCAGCGGAAGCAACAGTGGTACTACCGGAAGTTCCGACAAGTCAAATGAAACCGGCACAACAGATAACAACGGAGGCCTTTCTGATAAGACAGAGAGAGTTCCATCTGCCAAGGACAACGGCTATACAGAGGATAAGAATTCGCAGACCGGTTCAGGAAGCAGCACAAATAAGACTACCGAGGCGGCGACAGAGGCTGTGAAAGCGAGTGCCATCAAGTATGACAATGGCGGCGGAGAGATCACATTTGGATCTGGAACATCTGCATACGAGATATGTCAGTTGCTTGGACAGATAGGCATCAGGGATGCAGATGAGTATTACGACTGGCTTCTCAGATCGGGATATTCTGAGAGTCTTGTACCTGGAACATACACATTTACCGGAAATGAGACAAACGGCGGAATAGTGTGGATACTATTAGGTAATCAGTAAAGATACGAGAAAAGGGAGGAGTAATCAATTATGGGAGACAATATGAATAATGAGGAGATGGGATATCCGGGACAGCGTTTCAGTGCGGGTAGTGGTAGTAGTAGTATGGATCCGTTTGCGCCAAATCCGGCAGCCTTGCAGTATGTACCGAATGAATTTGGAATAACTCACAGTGAGACCAGTCCTATGTACCGGTATAACAATCCGGCTGAACCGGATAGTGGAGCTGCCTCACAGACGGACAACTATTATCCGGGACAGCAGTACGGTCAGAATCATCAGTATGGCCAGAACCAGATGTATGGTCAGAATCCACAGTATGGACAGAACCAGATGTATGGACAGAGTCAGCCATATGGCCAGGGTTACGATCAGGAGACTATGAATCCACAGGGGAAAAAAGCAAAGAGTTCCGGATCAAATGTTCTGGCAGGACTGGTAGGAGCGTTTCTTGGATCACTGGTCGGAGTTGTGCTCTGGCTTGTTGTGTATAAGCTTGGTTATATCGCAGGCATATCAGGAGCGGTTATGGTCATATGTGCCATGATGGGGTACAACAAGTTTGGAAAGAAACTTGACCTGAAGGGCATAATAATCTGCGTAGTGTTGTGTATAGGAATGATATACATTTCAGAGAGACTGAGTGTCAGCATGGAATTATATCAGGAATTTAGTGATTATGGATATGATGTGAGCTTCTTTGACTGTTATAAGAGTATGTATGATGTGCTGGATGCTGCAGATACTATGAGTTCATTCTGGGGTGAGCTTGCGGTCGGTTATCTTCTGTTTGTTGTAGCCAGTGTTTCATATATAATAAACAGCATCAGGACAAGAGCAAAATAGAACACGGACCGGCAGACAGAATACTTCTTATAAAACATATATTTTCAGAAAAAAGTGCTTGAATGCACTTTTTTTTTGTGTTACAATGTCGATTGCGTGAGTGCGCATAACAAATATACATGCTGGTTGATAGTTGGCGTGGTGCCTGTGCTCGGGTGGTCCAAAGAGTTGATGCCGGCAGAAGATTTTAACCATGGAGGTAGAAAAAATGAGCGTTATTTCAATGAAGCAGTTATTAGAGGCAGGTGTACATTTCGGACACCAGACAAGAAGATGGAACCCTAAGATGAAGCCATACATCTACACAGAGCGTAATGGTATCTACATCATCGATCTTCAGAAGTCAGTAGGAATGGTTGACGATGCTTACAATGCAATCGGTGATTGTGTTGCAAACGGTGGAACAATCCTTTTCGTTGGTACAAAGAAGCAGGCTCAGGACTCAATCAAGAGCGAGGCAGAGCGTTGCGGTATGTACTATGTAAATGAGAGATGGCTTGGAGGTATGCTTACAAACTTCAAGACAATCCAGACAAGAATCGCTACTCTTAAGAAGTACGAGGAGATGGAGCAGGACGGTACATTTGACGTTCTTCCTAAGAAGGAAGTTATCCAGATCAAGAAGGAGATGGAGAAGCTCGAGAAGAATCTTGGCGGTATCAAGAACATGAAGAGAATCCCAGACATGATCTTCGTTGTTGATCCTAAGAAGGAGAGAATATGTATCCAGGAGGCTCAGTCACTTGGAATTAAGCTTGTTGGTATCGCTGATACAAACTGTGATCCAGAGGAGCTTGATTATGTAATCCCTGGTAACGACGACGCTATCAGAGCTGTAAAGCTTATCGTTTCAAAGATGGCAGACGCTGTTATCGAGGCTCAGCAGGGTGTTGATGCTGATTCAGTAGATGAGGCAGAGGCTGAGGAGACTACAGAGGAGTAATTATAACAAATATTCGGAGGTAGAAATAAAATGGCAATCACAGCAGCTCAGGTTAAAGAGTTAAGAGAGCTCACAGGTGCCGGTATGATGGATTGCAAGAAGGCACTTGCAGAGACTGATGGTAATATGGAAGCAGCAGTAGATGTACTTCGTAAGAGCGGTGCAGTTAAGGCTGAGAAGAAGGCAAGCAGAATCGCAGCAGAGGGTATCTGCCGTGCAGCAGTTAATGGTACAACAGGTGTTGTTGTAGAGGTTAACTCAGAGACAGACTTCGTTGCTAAGAACGAGATATTCCAGACATTTGTTCAGCAGATCGCTGATCAGGCACTTGCTTCATCACTTGTTGGTGGCAAGGATGGCGAGGATGTTGAGGCACTTCTCGGAGAGAATGGTCTTAAGGAAGCCCTTGTTGACAAGACAGCAACAATCGGAGAGAAGTTATCATTCCGTAGATTCCAGAAGCTTTCAGGCGATGTAGTAGTTGACTACTTACACGGCAATGGAAGAATCGGTGTTATCGTAGCTGGTAACGGCGCAAGCGATGACGCTGCTAAGGAAGCACTCAAGAACGTAGCTATGCAGATCGCAGCTATGAACCCACAGTACATCAGCAGAGCTGATATCTCAGCAGACGCTATGGCTAAGCTTAAGGAGATCACAGTTGACAGTGCACTTAATGCACCTGATACACTTCCAAAGCCAATCCTTAACAAGCTTATCGCAAAGGCTGTTGACGGCGTATGGAGCGCAGAGGATGTAGCTATCTACGAAGAGAAGAAGAGCAACATGAACTTCTTATTCAACTTCCTTTCAAAGGAGGCAAAGGCACAGCTTGCAGAGCTTGCTATCGCTGATAAGGATGTTATCGTTGCAGATAAGATCTTCAATGGCCTTGTTGAGGGACGTATCTCAAAGCAGGTTAAGGAGATCAGCCTTCTTGATCAGGTATACGTTAAGGCTGAGGATGGCAAGCAGACAGTTGCCAAGTACCTTGAGTCAGTTAACAAGGATCTCAAGATCGCCAGCTTCGTTCGTTTCGAGGTTGGAGAGGGAATGGAGAAGAAGAACGAGGACTTCGCAGCCGAGGTTGCTAAGCAGATGAACGTTTAATCATATCCCGTATCTGAATATATGAATAATTGCCTTGCGGTTGGCTTTTGAGCTGGCCGTGGGGCTTTTTTATTGTCTGTTTCTGTTGATATCCAGCACTGTATAAAATATAATCTATGTAATTGCGGTTCAGATGATCGCAAACGAGCTGAGTAACGAGCAGGGACACATAGAATCGGCATCCGGGCTTTTGGTCGACCTTATGCTTGACGGTGTGGAGGCAGGGAAGCGGGTATGAATGCCCATCTTGCCAAGCCTATAGATACAGACAGACTTGTCCAGACAATTGTTGATGTCATGAAGGTTTAAGCTTTATTTAAGCTTGAGGGGTAAAATACGAATTATAGATGGTTTGCGTCATATCTGGTGGAGACCATAATAATATGAGACGGAGATAAGATTATGAGATTGCTTCTTGCGGAGGATGAGAAAGCGCTTTCAAGCGCGCTTCAGGTTATATTGAAGCACAACAATTACTCAGTGGACGCTGTGTATAACGGACAGGATGCCTATGATTACATTATGGCAGGGGTGTATGACGGAGTCATACTTGATGTCATGATGCCAAAGATGGATGGCTTTACCGTGCTGTCAAAGATCAGGGCTGAGGGCTGCGATGTTCCGGTCATTATGCTCACGGCCAAGGCTGAGACTGATGACAAGATCAATGGCCTTGATCTGGGGGCGGACGATTATCTTGCAAAGCCATTTGAGACAAAGGAACTCCTGGCAAGGATACGCGCGATAACCAGAAGAAAGAGTGAGGCGGTCAGCACGGAGATGAAGTATGGCGACTGCACGTTAAACAGCCTGAATTATGAGCTCAGTTCATCTGGTGGAAGCGTAAAGCTGCAGAACAAGGAATATCAGATCATGGAACTGCTGATGGCAAATCAGAATGCGATAATATCAGCAGAGCTTATGATGGAGAAGATATGGGGCTATGACACGGATACGGAGATCAGTGTTGTGTGGGTCAATATCTCGTATCTCAGGAAGAAACTCAGTCAGATAGGCTCAGGGGTGTCCATTAAGGCAGTAAGAAATCAGGGATACATACTTGAGTATAAGGAAGAGGATAGAACATGATAAAGAATCTGAGAAAAAGATTTATATTTGCGGCAATGGCATCCACATTTGGAGTGCTGTTTGTCATAATGAGCATTCTCAACATAGCAAATTATGCCCGCATGGTTTCAAGGGCGGATGATACCTTAAGTGAACTGGTGGATAATAATGGACAGTTTGACCGCAGGGATTTTCTGAAAGAGAAGGTTAAGACCAATGCGGATTCCCAGCCACCTGATAAGCCTGATGGCAAGAGCAATGATAAGTTCTCACCGGAGACACCATTTCAGACAAGATATTTCTCCGTGGTCGTAAGTGATGGGGCTGTTGAGTCCTACAGCCTTGACAATATAGCTGCTGTTGATGAATCGGAAGCCGAGTCGTATGCTTTGAAGATACTTGGGGACGGTTCAGACAGTGGATTTACGGATATATACAGATACAGGGTAGCGGACTGTGAGGATGGAACCAGGATAATATTTGTCGACTGCCGTCAGGAGCTGGAGTCGTTCAGAAATACGTTGGTATACAGTGTAGGAGTGTCACTTCTGGGATTCCTTGCGGTGTTCATGTTGGTGCTGTTCTGGTCAAAGAAGATATTCAAGCCGGTGGCTGAGAGTTATGCCAAGCAGAAGCGGTTTATCACCGATGCAAGCCATGAGATCAAGACACCCCTAACCATCATAGATGCAAATACCGAGGTCATAGAGATGGTGAACGGTGAGAGTGAATGGACGAAGAACACCAGGGATCAGGTCAAGAGGCTGACAGCGCTCACAAATCAGATGGTGGCTCTCTCCAGACTGGATGAGAATCCTGAACCGAAGGAGAAGGCAAAGTTTGATCTGTCTGATGTGGCGTATGAGGTGATAGATCATTTCTCGTCTCTGTCGGAGGTTCGAGGCAAGAAGATCAGCGCGGATATCGAAGATGGAATAAAGTATGTCGGAGATGAGAATTCCATCAGGCAGCTCATAAGCATACTGGTGGATAACGCCATGAAGTATGCTGTTGAATCAGCGGATATAAGTATATCCTTGAAGCGTGATGGCAGAAAGGTGAAGTTTGTTCTCAAAAACCTTACAGATGGCATGGAAGAGGGCTCTCAGGATATATTGTTTGAGAGATTCTATAGACCTGACAGCTCAAGAAATTCGGAGACCGGAGGTTCGGGAATAGGACTTTCTCTCGCCAAATCGATAGTTGAGTCTCACAAGGGCAGGATAACAGCAAGATGTGACGGGGATGGATACATCACATTCCAAGTTACATTATAGAATAATACAGTGTGTATACGTTAAAACGCTCTGTTCATGATATGAAGTTTACATAACATATCATGGACAGGGCGTTTTCTTTGTATAAGCGTTGGGATTTATTGTGCATATTTGAAAATACATAACATAATATTATCCTGTTGCGCACAAATTTGCAAATAGATTGCGCTTGAGTTGCGCTTTGATGTATACAAAATGCACAATTAATTCTTAAAAACATTGTCTACAAGCGACATGGTAACCAGAACTCAAATATGTTAATATATCACCATAAGGACAAACGGTTGCGCAACTGTTGATCAACATTACAAGGAGGAATACTTGTGATAATGCGGACGCCGCGCGAAGCGCATTGGAATGCGTCTGCGTAATATTACTTATTAGGAGGGCGTATATGAGAAGAAAGAGAATTGTAAAGCAGATTGGCTGTGCAGTTCTTGCAGGAGCGCTTATGGTAGGGCAGATCTTTGGATCGGAAGCTTCACTGATAACAGCGAAGGCTGCGGAGAGCTGGGTGGACACACTCAAGGTTGCAAATGGTGATTTTGAAACAGGTGACAGCAGTAACTGGACTATAGAGAGTGGATCGGGAGCTGAGCTTGTTGTAAAAAACGGTGGAAGTAATGTAAACTCCACATATTATCTTAATATCTGGGCTTCAGATGCGGCTGATGTCAGCATCACACAGACTGTAGAGGCTGTTCCTGCGGGAACATACAAGCTGGAGTATGATGTCGAGGGCGATGCCCAGGATACAGGGCTCACAGTATCTGTCGCTGATAAGTCACAGGCTGTTGGAGCCACGACCGGATGGGATGCATGGGCGACAAATGAGACAGAAGAGTTCGTTCTTGAGGATACAACTGATGTCAGCATTTCATTCAAGGGCAGTCTTGCCAAGGGATATTGGGGCAAGATAGACAATGTAAAGCTCTGCAAGCTTACAGACGAGGAAGATGTAGTTGAGCCTGTGGAGGCTGGAATATATGTGGACCGCGTGCGTGATCTCACATACACAGATCTGAACGGAGAGAAGCAGTCATTTATCGAGGGCGTAGACGTATCATCCTATGTGTCACTGAAGAACAGTGGAGTTAAGTATTATGATTTCGATGGCAACGAGCTGGATGATATCGGATACTTCAAGTTCCTTGCTTCATGTGGAATAAATTATGTGCGTGTCCGTGTATGGAATGATCCATATGATGCAGACAAAAACGGTTACGGCGGCGGTAACAATGATTTGGAGACAGCCAAGAAGATCGGACAGTATGCAACAGCAGCCGGAATAAAGCTTCTTGTGGATTTCCATTATTCGGATTTCTGGGCTGATCCTGGCAAACAGCAGGTGCCTAAGGCTTGGGCTGACTTCACTCTTGACGAGAAGGTAGCTGCAGTTAAGTCATACACATCAGAGAGCCTTAAGACTCTGCTCGATGCTGGCGTTGATGTCGGCATGGTTCAGATCGGTAACGAGACGACCAACGGAATATGTGGTGAGACTTCAAAGAACTGGGAAAACATGGCAAAGATCTTCAGCGCCGGAAGTGAGGCAGTGAGAGCCATCGACAAGAATATCCTTGTTGCCATCCATTTCACCAATCCTGAGAGAAGTGGCAATTACGCAAATTTTGCAAAGAGACTTAATACATACAACGTAGACTACGATGTATTTGCATCATCATACTATCCTGTATGGCATGGCTCAACAGACAATCTCACATCGGTTCTCAAGAATGTGGCAGACACATATGGCAAGCTTGTCATGGTGGCAGAGACATCATGGGCATATACACTGGATGATGGTGATGGACATGAAAATACTGTCAGAAAAGGTAAAGATGATTCTACAACTTATGATTTATCAGTTCAGGGACAGGCCAATGAGATAAGCTCCGTTATAAAAGCAGTAAAGAATACAGGTTCTTCAGGAATCGGTGTATTCTACTGGGAGCCTGCATGGCTTCCTGTAAATGTGTATGATTCATCTGCAGAGAATGCAGCAGACGTCCTTGCAGCCAACAAGGAGGCATGGGAGAAGTACGGTTCAGGCTGGGCTTCATCATACGCAGGAGAGTACGACGCAGCAGACGCCGGCAAGTGGTACGGCGGTTCAGCGGTTGACAACCAGGCACTGTTTGACTTCACAGGACACCCACTTGAGTCGCTCAAGACATTTGCCTATGTTCACACAGGAACAAAGACAAAGAGAGAGGTAGTCTCAATAACAGTTGATGATGTTGAGATCGAGATAACAGATATTGCAAATGTAGCTCTGCCGACTGCAGCAATAGTAGCTTACAATGATGGCAATTCAGAGAGCGCAGACATCACCTGGGAGGATGGAGCACTTGAGAAGGTAAAGAACTACGGTGCAGGAACATGTACTGTAAAGGGAACTGTGACAGTAAATGATGAGACTGTCGAGGTTCAGTGCAATGTAACAATATTAAAGGAGAACATCCTTGTAAATCCTGGATTTGAGTCAGGAAACGAGGGATGGACCATCGCTGATACAAGCAAGGGATTTGCAATCAAGACAAAGGAAGATTTTAGAAACGGTGCATATTGTGGTCACTACTACAATTCATCAGATTTTACATATGATGTATATCAGACCATCACACTTGAACCGGGAGAGTATGTGTTCAGCGCATATCTTCAGGGCGGTGCAAATGGAGATAACGATGTGTATGAGGTGTATGCAAAAGCTGGAGATACAGAACTCGCATCCGCACCTGCAGTCCCACAGGGCTGGAAAATCTGGCAGCATCCTGAGATTAGGTTTACAGTGGAAGAGACAACAGAGGTTGTTGTCGGAATGAGAGCAACCGCATCAGGTAAGGCATGGGGAACATGGGATGACGCATATCTCTACAAGGATGCGGATATCACACCGACACCAGATCCAAATCCAGATCCAACACCGGATCCAGATCCAACACCGGACCCAGATCCAACACCAGACCCAGATCCGACACCGGACCCGGATCCAACACCAGATCCAATACCAACACCGGATCCAGATCCAACACCAGACCCAACTCCTTCTATTGATACAAGCAAGAATGGTCTTGTGAAGGAGAATGGAAAGACCTACTTCTATAAGAAGGGCGTGGTTCAGGAGAATTACACAGGATTTGTCAGGAGTGCCGGAGTCAACTACTATGTTGTAAATGGCGTGGTAAAGACAGGATACAAGGGACTTGTAAGGAGCCCTAAGACGGGAAAAACATATCTTGTAAAGAATGGCAAGATTTATACAGCATACACAGGTTTCTACAGAAATTCAAAGGGACAGCAGTGTCTCATAATAAAGGGCAAATTTGCAGAGAGCAAGACAGCCCTTGTCAGAAGCACTAAGAATAAGAAGTATTACTATGTAAAGAAAGGTATAATCCAGTCAGGTTATACAGGCTTCTTCAAGAGTACCACAACAGGTGCTAAATGCTATATCTACAAGGGTGTATTCCAGTCAGGCAAGACGGGAATAGTAAAGAGTCCTAAGAATCACAAGAACTACTATGTGAAGAAGGGCAAGATCGCCACAGAAGTTACCGGTATAGTTAAGATATCAGGTTCAAGATATAAAGTAGTGAGAGGTCTTGTTGTCAAAAAAGTAAAATAGTACAGAGTAATACATATATACGATAGTCCGATTGGGGAATACCCGGCCGGACTATTTTATTATTTGTTTATATGTTATTTAATTTTTGTAAGGAACATTAAGAAATTATTTGAAAGTAGTTGAAAAAGTATCATTAAGTGATATAGAATGGATAAGTATTTGTTTATATTATACTAAAACGAGAAAAGGAGAGTAATCATGGACAAATTCTTCAAAATCTCAGAGCGTGGGTCTACAATCAAGACCGAGATCATGGCAGGACTTACAACATTCTTCGCCATGGCATACATCGTTCTGGTCAATCCAAATCAGGTTGCAGGAGAAGGCAGCAATGGCTGGCTGGCAGGGGCAGTTCCAGACATGGCTGGTGAGCTTGGTACAGTATGGAATGCTGTATTCATCGCATCTATTCTTGTTGCAATAGTGGGAACACTTCTCATGGCGTTCCTCGCGGACATGCCATTTGCACAGGCCTGCGGAATGGGACTTAACTCATTCTTCTGTACTATCTTCGTAGCTGGTGCAGCATTTGCAGGTGTGAGTGTTATCAGAGGTTATCAGGCAGGTCTGGTAATAGTATTGATATCAGGTCTCGTATTCCTGATTCTTTCAGTGACAGGACTCAGAAAGTACATTGCAGTTGCAATGCCTGAGTGCCTTAAGAAGTCAATTCCGGCAGGTATCGGTCTGTTCATAGCTCTTATCGGACTGAAGAATGCAACACTTATCCAGGACAACCCATATACATTTGTTCAGTTCTTTGATTTTCACGGTGTGATCACAAGCGCTGGCAGCACAAAGGAGGCTATTGCACAGATCGCACCTCCTATAGTAGCATTTGTAGGATTTATAATAATTGCGATCCTTGCAAAGCTTAATGTAAAGGGTAACATTATCATAGGTATCCTTGCATCTACAGTATTATATTATGTTATGATGCTTCAGGCACCTAACTTTGATTTCTCATCGATCGGACAGTCATTCAAGGATTTCGGTTCAGTCGGATTCCTCGGAGTGTTCCAGGGACAGGCATGGAAGGATGCATTCTCTGCTGAGTATATCGGCGGTGTGTTCTCAGCAATCATGCTTGTTGTCAGCTTCTGTCTGGTAGATATGTTTGATACCATCGGAACTCTCTATGGTGCAGCTTCCCAGGCTAATATGCTTGACGAGAAGGGTGACCCAATGAAGCTTGACGAGTGTATGATGTGTGACTCTATAGGTACTGTATCAGGAGCTATTCTCGGTACATCAACATGTACAACATTTGTAGAGTCAGCTTCAGGTATCGCTGCAGGTGGTAGAACAGGTCTTACAAGTTTGGTTACAGCAATCTGCTTTGCAGTATGTCTGTTCCTCAGCCCTGTTGCCAACATCATTCCATCATGTGCAACAGCACCAGCACTTATCTTCGTAGGTGTACTTATGGCTAAGAACTTTGCAAAGGTTGATATGGAGGATATGCGCTCAGCAGTTCCTGCATTCGTGACATTCCTTATGATGCCACTGACATACTCTATTTCAAATGGTATCGGTCTTGGCGCTATCACATATGTTCTTATCACACTGTTCACAGGCAAGTATAAGAAGCAGGATATCGTAGTGACGATTATTGCACTCTTATTTATAGTAAAATTCGTTTCGGTAACTATGTAATTATTTAGTGACACAAGAGAATTCAAAGCGTTCCCGCATATAAGTGCGGGGACGTTTTTTTATTTGCCAAAGTGAGTTTTTTGTAGTATCATACCAACTGTGTACCAGTAGCCAATCGGATACGGCAATGGCCTCCGGAGCCATGACGGGCGGTTCGACTCCGCCCTGGTACGCTTTTTTATACTCTGATATTTATTTCGTAAAAGGATGATATGCAGTGATGAAGAAGAAAAAGAATTTGGAAGCGGAAGAACAGAATATAGAAAATGAAGAGCCGGAGTTGGATGGGAAATCAGAGATCGGTGGAGATTCAGAGACAGATGATGACTTAGATGACAGTGAAGATTCGGAGCTGGCTGATAACTCAGAGCCCGGCGGAGCTTCAGAGGTTGAGGAGACCCCGGCGAGACAGAAAAGGCCGTATGAGGATTATGTCATAGAAGATCCTGAGGATATGGATGATGCACCGGATACCGGAGATATGTTCGATGATGAAGAGCTGTATGGCGATGACGATTATTTTGCCGAAGAGAAGGCAAAGACGCGGAAAGGCCGAAGAAGATCCAGACATGGCGGGATCTCTGGTGGCGTTCTTGCCTTGCTGTGGGCGGTATTTCTGATACTTGTCGGAGTCTATGTGTATGTATTTTTTATAAACGATAAGCTGTTCACAGAGAACATAACCGGAAGAGATAACACGGTGAGACTGGAGATACCAGACGGAGCAAATTACAGGCTGTGTACGATCGATGAGATAAATCAGCTAGTGAACAATTATCTTTTGGCGAGAACAAAGGCAGATCAGACGACACTTCAGAGACTGGTCACAGATCCGTCGGAATTTGACGACATGAAGAGCATTGAGATAGCAGCGGAGTATATAACGGCGTACAACAAGACCACCTGTTATATAGCCAACGGATATACCGCAGATTCGTATATCGTGTACGAATTATCCAATCTGATGATAAAGGATGTCAACTCGGAACCGCTCGATATAAGGTCGTTATATGTGACGAAACAGTCAGATGGAAGCTACAAGATCAACAATTCGGCTTTGTCTGACAAGGAGAGCTCGTATATCAACACCATCAACTCATCTGGTGATATACAGGCGATATATGAACATGTAAAAGAAAACAATGATTATCTGCTTAGAACGGATGAGACATTTAGAAAGTTCCAGAATATGTATAATTAAAGAAAACGCAGGCTTTATGCCTGCGTTTTCTGCTGAACAGCTATTTTGTTACATAGCCTCTGAAGAGTCTACAGTATCTGTGTCGATCAAAATCCCTCTGGTAGGAACCGGTGTGGAGAATACTATCTGTGTCTCTGTGCTGCCAAATCTCTGGAGCTGTCCGATAAATGAGTCGAGATCCATGGTATTAGGAAAGCAGACCTTCATGAGCATGGAGTGCGCACCGGTCACACAGTTGCATTCCAGTACATTTGGATATGCTTCAACAAATGGATAGAAGGTTGGCTTCTGTTTTGGATCAAGAGCCATGTGTATAAATGCTGTAATGTGATATCCGAGAGCCTCATGGTTGATGCTTGCGTGATATCCGGTCAGTATTCCTGCTTTCTCAAGTCTCTCTATTCTTGCTGAAACTGCCGGCGAAGAAAGGAAGACTTTGCTGGCCAGATACTTGAGTGGGGTTCTGGCGTTGCCCTGTAAAAGATGAATGATTTTTCTGTCGATGTTATCCATAATATGCACTTCCTTTTCCTAAAATAAAAAAAGGTGCGTTTCCGAAGAAACACACCTTTGCGTTTGCTTAAATATACATTAATTGATAAAAAAAATCAAGGACTTTTACAAAATTAATTTAACTGAATCTTTGCTGTGGGTTATACATGGTGTGATGAATGGTTCACAAAATGAAAAATAAATGGTATGATGGTTCTGCATATTGGTTAGAATTTACTGGCCTTGGTCTGGCTGATACATAGTGTATGCTGACCAGAAATTAGAATGTGAGATATGTATTAACAATATAGGAAAATAATAACAGAGGAAAGATTATGGCGGATGGAATAAGACTTAACAAATATCTCAGTGAGGCGGGCGTGTGCTCAAGGCGCGCTGCGGATACACATATAGAGAATGGAAAGGTTACGATCAACGGAGAGACTGCAGTCATGGGTCAGAAGGTCATGCCCGGGGATGTGGTGACATTCATGGGCAGGAAGGTTCAGCAGAAGGATAGGACAGTGATCCTGGCATATAATAAGCCGATAGGACTTACCTGTACAGCGAGTAAGGCTGATCCAGACAATATATTTGATCACATAGATTATCCGATCAGACTTCAGTACGTGGGAAGGCTGGACAAGGACTCCCAGGGTCTACTTCTTCTGACAAATGATGGTGATCTGTCAAATGCCATCCAGAAGTCGGTGAACAACCATGAGAAGGAATACAGAGTGCGGGTGAACCGTGAGATAACAGAGGACTTCATCAGGAAGATGTCGGAAGGAGTGCCTATACTTGATACAGTGACAAAGAAATGTAAGGTGCGAAAGATAGATGACAGATCATTCATGATAGTGCTGACACAGGGTCTCAACAGGCAGATCAGACGAATGTGTGATGCATTGGGCTACAGGGTAGTGAACCTGAAGAGAGTCAGGGTCTGCAACGTGAAGCTTGGCAATATGAGACCTGGAGAGTTAAGGGAGCTCAGCCGCGAGGAAGAGGCAGAGCTGAGACGGATAGTGGGGATGTAGTAGAGAGTGTATATAGGATTTTTTGTGGGGTGTGTATGGAAGATATTAGTAGAAATACCAGTGAAAATATTAAAGAAAATAATGACATCAGTGGCAATAACGATAATGGCAAGATAGCCAGAATTAAAGAACTTGTAAAGCAGCTCAACGATGCTGCAAAGAAATATTATATGGAAGATACAGAGATCATGAGCAATCTGGAATATGATGCTCTGTACGATGAGCTGAGTGCCCTGGAGAAAGAGACCGGGATGGTCATGAGCAACAGCCCGACGGTCAAGGTAGGATATGAGGTCGTCAGTGAGCTGCCGAAGGAGGCTCACGAGCATCCAATGCTTTCTCTTGACAAGACAAAGGATGTAGGTGCTCTTGCGTCATGGCTTGGCGGTCAGAAGGGCGTAATATCCTGGAAGATGGACGGACTCACAGTTGTTCTCACATATGAGAACGGAGAGATGATAAAAGCGGTTACCCGTGGAAATGGTGAGATAGGCGAGGTCATCACGAACAATGCGAAGGTATTTGCAAATGTACCTCATCACATCCCGTACAAGGGCAAGCTGACGATCAGAGGCGAGGCGGTCATCAAATACTCGGATTTCAATGCGATAAATGAGAAGATAACGGATGCGGAATCTAAGTACAAGAACCCGCGAAATCTGTGCAGCGGCTCAGTGAGACAGCTCGATAACAAGATAACAAAAGAGAGAAATGTACATTTCTTCGCTTTTAATTTAGTGGACGGTGAGGATGTGGACTTCCACAATTCATTCAAATATCAGCTTGACTGGTTGGAGCAGCAGGGATTTACCGTGGTAGAACACTACCTGACAGACTCGGCGGCACTTCCTGATAAGGTGAGGGAATTTTCAGAGAAGATAACGGAGAATGACTTCCCATCGGATGGTCTGGTACTCATGCTGGATGATCTGGCATACGGAAGGAGCCTGGGAACCACAGCCAAGTTCCCGCGAAATGCCATGGCGTTCAAATGGGCGGACGAGGAAGCGATAACCCACCTCCGCTATGTGGAGTGGAGTCCATCAAGAACTGGACTCATAAACCCGGTTGCTGTATTTGACCCGGTGGAGCTCGAGGGAACAACAGTAAGCCGTGCCAGCATACACAACGTCAGCATACTTAAGTCATTGGCGCTGGGCGAAGGTGATGAGATTGCAGTGTACAAGGCGAATATGATCATTCCGCAGATTGCAAGGAATCTAACCATGAGTGGTAACGTGGTCATACCGGCTGCGTGTCCTGCATGCGGAGGAGAGACTGAGATAGTGAGGGAGGAAGGCGGTGCAGTGTCAGGAGTTGAGACTCTGTACTGCACAAACCAGTTCTGCCCTGCGAAGAAACTTAAGTCATTTTCACACTACGTGTCCAGAAATGCGTTGAATATAGATGGACTCTCAGAGGCGACCATAGAGAAGTTCATAGATGAGAAGATCCTCGAGGAGCTTCCTGATCTGTATAAGCTTGCGGCTCACAGAGAACATATAGTTGAACTTGAGGGATTTGGCGAGAAGTCGTACAACAAGCTTGTGGCTGCGGTGGACGCATCCAGACAGACGAACATGTGGCGTCTTGTCAATGGTCTCGGCATTGCAAATGTCGGAGAGGCGACAGCCAAGCTCATGGCAAAGCATTTTGCAAATGATATGGATGCCATGAAGAAGGCAGATGTGTCAGCATACGTTGAGATAGACGGAATCGGTCAGGTTATAGCAGAGGATATAGTCAGATACTTTGAAAATGAGAAGAATTGTGCTATCATAGATAGGTTGATGGTTGAGCTTACGTTTGTGGATGAGGTTTCTGATACGGAGCAGGATCTGGCGGGCAAGGTGTTCGTCATAACCGGTTCGCTCACCCATTTTGACAACAGAAATCAGCTCAAGGAACTGATAGAGAGCAGAGGAGGTCAGGTTACAGGTTCTGTATCTGCCAAGACCTCATATCTTATAAATAACGATGTGAATTCTACATCATCCAAGAACAAGAAGGCAAAAAGCCTTGATGTGCCTATCATATCTGAGGAGGATTTCTTAGAATTGATTGGACAGTAGGAGTAACTGTAGTAAATGGAAAGGAATGAATAGAGATGCCGATAAGAATAGATGATGATCTGCCGGTTAAGAAAACATTGGAGGACGAGAACATATTTGTCATGGGAACAGGAAGGGCGCACAGCCAGGACATAAGACCCCTTGACATCCTGATACTCAACCTCATGCCGCTGAAGGAGGATACAGAGCTGCAGCTCATGCGAAGCCTGTCAAACACCCCACTTCAGGTGAACATCACGCTTCTTAGAACCATGTCCTACGAGTCCAAGAACGTGACAAAGGGACACCTTGACAGATTCTACGAGGATTTTGACAGCGTAAAGAACCGCAAATGGGACGGTTTCATCATAACCGGAGCACCTGTTGAAAAGATGGAATTTGAGAATGTTGACTACTGGGATGAACTCCGCGAGATCATGGATTGGTCCGAGACAAATGTCACATCGACCATGCACATTTGCTGGGGCGCCCAGGCGGGACTCTACTACAGATACGGTGTGCAGAAGTTCGACCTTCCGCAGAAACTGTCAGGCATATACGAACATCACACCTTCCACAAGAGAACACCGCTAGTCCGCGGTTTCGACGATGTATTCTATGTGCCACACTCAAGATATACCGGTGTGTCCAAGGAGGACATTGTAAACAATGATCACCTTGAGATCGTAGCCGAGTCAGATGTGGCTGGCCCGTACCTCATAATCGGTGACGGCGGCAAAAACATATTTGTCACAGGACACCCTGAGTACGACGTGCTGACCCTTGACCAGGAGTACCACAGAGACCTTGGCAAGGGCCTGAATCCACAGATTCCGGTGAACTATTATCCAGACAACGACCCGGAAAAGAAACCAGTGAAGAAGTGGAGATGCCACGCGAATACTTTGTATGCGAATTGGCTCAATTATTACGTTTATCAGCTCACACCGTATAAGTGGGATTAGAAGCCGGTGAGACCGCATAAAATCTAAGGATTTAAGCCAAATGCGTTACATATCAATAAAGACAAAAATGTATGTAAAATGATGTGATTTTCCATAATTTAATGACTTTGTGGCGATTAATTGGTGTTTTTTTAAACGGCGTTAGGCAGGGAAGATATTAAATATAAAATTAAAACACAGCACTATGTAGATGAGTTGTAGTTATCTATGTAGTGCTGTGTTTTTCGTTGTGATTTCTTAATCTATAGTATTTAGAAAGGCGAGTAATGCCTCTCTTTGTACAGAGTTGAGTCTATATATTCTGGTTGACAGTGGATCATTGATTAGAACCTTATTATCATCATCAAAAAAATCCCTTAATGAAATGTCAAGTGCTTTGCACAATTGGAAAAGAACTTCTATTATCACCGTAAGCAATCCGTGCAGAAAGCCGGAGAAGCAATATTTTCTCGGCTGGTAAAACAGTTTTCCGAAAAAGAGGGCGTAACGGAAGCCCTCAAAGCGGAAAATCAAATGCTGTGGGTGCAGAGGATGAACAACAGACGGCGGCTTTTCCTTTTCAGGCAGTATTCAATAAGTCATAAAGTTCCGTGAGTAATGGAAGAAGCCAGCGTTTGCGGAAATGTCACAATTTACGGAGGTAAAGTTTCAAATTCCACTTGCCTTTTTGCACTTGTTATGATATTATTAGTATGCGTACTAGGATGCTCAAAGAGAGGTGATATATTTGCGGAGAGACAGCAGTGAAACAAAGAGGAAAATACTGACCGTGTGCGTCCGTCTCTTTTTGGAGCAGGGGTATAAAAACACCTCTGTCAGTCAGATTGTGGATGAAGCAGGTGTTGCAAGAGGAAGCTATTTGAATTTGTTTCCTACCAAGGACAGAATTTTGCTGGAATTGACCGAAACGATGTTCGGCGGACAGTTCGGCGTGGCAAGAAGCATTGCAGACAGCAAGCTGCCGCCGGTTTACGCTTATGCGGTGGAAACGGCGATTCAACTGACACTGACCGAGTTGAACGAGAACCTGCGGGAAATCTACATCGAAGCCTACTCCCTGCCCGAAACATCGGAATATATTTACCTGCATACCACAGCAGAGCTGAAACAGATTTTTGGTGAAAAATTTCCCGATGATACCGAGAGCGACTTTTACGAGATGGAAATCGGCACGGCGGGACTGATGCGCAGCTATATGGCGAGAAAATGTGATATTCATTTTCCGTTGGAACGCAAGCTCAGCCGCTTTTTGACGGCGGCTATGCGGGTGTATCGGGTACCGGAGGCAGAGCAGGCAAAGGTGCTTGCCTTTATTCAATCACTGGATATCAAGGCAATCGCCACCGAGGTAATGTATAAGCTGTTCGCCATGTTGGAAATGAAATATGACTTTAAGCTGTCAAAGGACAGCAAAGGAGAGGAGACTATATGAATAAGAAAATTTTGAGCGTTGTGCTCATACTGTGCCTGATGCTGGCTGTTATGCCTATGACGGCATATGCGGCGGATATTGCGTTATGTACTAAATGCGGCCAGAGACAAACGGTAAGGGTGACTCGTCAATACGCAAATGATAAATGGCATCGATGCGATCTTACATGCACGGTGTGTGATAATACATGGGATTACTGGGAGTCACACATATGGAGCGGAACGGCGACTTGCACAAGCGGAAGGACATGCACGCTTTGCGGCGGATCTTCCGAACCGCTTGGGCACGACTGGGGCGCTTGGACGCAGAACAGCGATGAAAAGACCCACACTCGAATCTGTAAGCGTGACACCAGCCATACGGAAACCGAGAATTGCCACGGCGGCACGGCGACCTGCATCGCCAAGGCTGTCTGCACGGTCTGCGGCGGCGAATA
>NZ_JBEHVP010000001.1:0-505536 GCF_040227275.1 Coprococcus sp. RTP31081st1_H1_RTP31081_211007 | reverse complement strand
TACGGCGAGATGGCGGCACACAGCTTCACTGCCGAAAAAGCAGAGGCGCAGTATTTGAAGTCTGCTGCAACCTGTACCAAAAAGGCGGTCTACTACAAGTCCTGCGCAGTCTGCGGTCTGAGCTCCGAGGGCACGGCGGATGAGGCGACCTTCTTCTCCGGCAATGCGCTGGATCACGACTGGGGCGCTTGGACGCAGAACAGCGATGAAGAGACCCACACCCGAATCTGTAAGCGTGACACCAGCCATACGGAAACCGAGAATTGCCATGGCGGCACGGCGACCTGCACTGCCAAGGCTGTCTGCACGGTCTGCGGCGGCGAATACGGCGAGATGGCGGCACACAGCTTCACTGCCGAAAAAGCAGAGGCGCAGTATTTGAAGTCTGCTGCAACCTGTACCGAAAAGGCAATCTATTACAAGTCCTGCGCAGTCTGCGGTCTGAGCTCCGAGGGTACGGCGGATGAGGCGACCTTCTTCTCCGGCAATGCGCTGGACCACAACTGGGGCGCTTGGACGTCCAACGAAGACGGCGCCCATACCCGCACCTGCACCGTTGACGGATGCTCTGCAGGCACGCAAACGGAGAATTGCATCGATGCAAACAAAGACCACAAATGTGATATCTGCGATTATATAATCAGCGAGTGTGCAGACGATAACAAAGACCACAAGTGTGATTATTGCGGCAAGAAGCTGACTGAGCACACCGGCGGGAAAGCGACCTGCAAGGACAAGGCAAAGTGCGAAGTCTGCGGTGCGGAATACGGTGAGCTTGATGCGAAGAACCACACCAACTTAAAGCACTTCCAGGCAACTGCGGCGACCAAGACCACCGAGGGCAATATCGAGTACTGGTACTGCGAAGGCTGTGGTAAATATTACAGCGACAAGGACGGTACAAAGGAAATCAAAAAAGCCGACACCGTAACGGCGAAGCTGAAGGACGATTCCAAATCTCCGCAGACCGGCGATACAAGCAACCTTGCTTTGTGGATTGCCTTGCTGTTTGTCAGCGGCGGTGCAGCCATTGGCACAACGGTTGTCAGCAGAAAGAAAAAGTACAACAGATAATTGAATAGCGTTCCCTTGCTCCATCTTCCGAGCAAGACAAAAGCGTCGTAGCGATACGGCGCTTTTTTGTTACCCGGAAGCGACAAACAGCGGCTTTTGAATGGTTGGCGGTAAAGGATACCGCCGCTAAAACAAAGCCGCTCATATCGAAAGAAAACGCCCAAAATCGCCCAGAAAAATGACAGTTCGGAGAGGTTTTGGGCATTTCTGCGTTTCGGGAGCAAATCGGCAGTGAAAAGGAGGTGCTCGCTATGCCCCGTATGCCGAAATACCTCAAGGAAGAATTGGCGTTCTTTCTTGATGAGCGTGGCAGGAAGAAATACAACGAGCTTTGCAGGAAATGCGAAAGGAGCTGCAAGCAGCGTTTCATACTATCAAAGACAGTATTTCAATGCGTCCTCTGCCGTGGAACGATTGCAGGAACGGTATGACCGGCTCAAAGAAAAATGCCAGCCGTTTTTGCAGGCACTGGAACACTTTCCAAAGCTGGTGGAGGTCTTTGTGAAGAAGGTCAAGGAGCTTTTCAGTATCAAGGAAGCGTAGGAGCGCAAGGAACGGGAGGACAGAGCAGCCGCCCGAAAAGAACAATCCAAACATCGTCGGGGCAGAAATGATTGGGAACGGCAATGCCGCCAAGCTGGACATTCAAGAGTAGCATCCGAACCACGAGCGCTGCGGGAAGGGTATCACGCTCACGGAGGACGAGGGCAGAAATCTTTACGCAGCACTCAAGGCAATCTATGAAAAGGAATAATCCTTTTTCGGCTGGTAACGGGGCGTTCGGAAACGGACGCCCCTATTTTTACGGAGGGAGGTGATGACCGTGGAGGATATGAAAACCGGCTTTGTAGAGAGAATCGGCGGCACCATTTTCGTTGTCAACGCAATGCCCGCAGAGAACGCAAAGCATACGCAGGAGGAGCTTGTAAAGGCTCTGATTGCAAGAGAAGCAATGGCTTTGCAGGAAGCAGATGTTGCCTGATTGCCAACACGACACCTAAAGGTGCCACCCCATCTGATCCGTTCTGGGAGAAAGCAGGGTAAGCCGTCAAAACTGGATACAAGAATGAAGTTTTTACAGGAGAACAATCCTCTTGGAGCTAATCATCCGGCGGTAAAGCAGTATAACAAATGTATGAGAGGTGCCGGAGATACCGTTCGTTCTATTATTATCAGTGCAAATTCCAGACTGGCATTTCTTGAAAATAAACAGGTACTCAGGCTGCTTTCAAAGGATGATCTTAATCTGCCTGAAATAGGGATAGGAGTAAATGGGGATGGTGAAACAAAGACAGCTCTGTTCTGTGTAATTCCAGATAGTGATAAATCATATAACTTCATTATCGGAATGTTATATACACAGATATTCCAGGAGTTATATTATCAGGCAGATTTCAATTGCGGTGGCAGATTACCGATTCATGTGACATTCATGCTTGATGAATTTGCAAATGTTGCATTGCCGGATGATTATATCCTTGACGAGATTGCCAAGTTTGTTGCTGTGCCACATAATTCCTGTCGGAGCTTTTCGGGGACAGCCGCTGTACGCCCAAGTCTTAATATCTGCAGGAGAGCCGACGATATATGTTTCCGTATCTTCCGTAAAGTCAACAATTATGCCAACCGAAGCAATATCCGCGCAATGTTCAAAAAAATTCATCATAAAAGTTTATTCCTTACCATATAAAGTTGTTTTTCAAATTATCATTCTTGGAAATTTTCCTGTACTCACTCGGTGTGATCCCTGTTCTTTTTTTGAATATCTTCATAAAGCATATCTCATTTCCGTATCCGCAGAGGTCGGATATTTCCTTAACGGTCATATCGGTGGTCGAAAGATAATATTGTCCTGTCTTGATCTTTGCGGATAAAATATCTTCATAGCAGCTTATCCCGAATTTCCGTTTGTATATTGCCTGAAGATATGACGGACTCAGATTCATTTTTTCAGCAAGCTGATATATATTGCTGTAGCTCCCTGCATTGCTGTAAATATCGGTGCGGAGCATTTCAAGAGCGGAAATGCGGCTTTTATCGCTGTCAGGATTTATGCTGCTTTCGGATATTTTCATAAGTATCATCTGCATAAGCATATTTTCGTACTGTTTCCTGTTGGTCGAACCGGCTACATTTTCACGGCATAATATCGTAAGCAACTCTTCAATTGCAGGAATATCCGCCGAGGTGATAAGCGTGTCAGTTTTTATCCCATTCATAAGCTCGGTATCGTCCGTATCAAAATGGACAAAGTGATTAACATAACTTCCGCACAGAGTTTTGTAATGCTGCATTGTTCCCTTGCTGTATAAAATGAGACTGTCGGGAGAAACGGTTATTTCTTCACCGTTTTGTATCAGAACAGCGGAGGTCTTGAAGATAACAAGAAGATCATCTCCCGAACCATCCGGTCTGCATATTTCAAAATTCCCTTTGTGTCTTACGTTCTGACAGACTGTGTTTATACTTATCATATCATCACCTCAAAGTACGAACGGTTAGTATAATAATGTTATAAGTCATTGCAATACCAAAGTCAATGACTTATATATGATAATATAATAATTCAGTATGCGGCGGAGGTATAATATGAAAAAAATATCAATAGTAATAAATGCAGACGACAGGCTCGGACATATCTCTCCCGAGATATACGGACATTTTTCCGAGCATCTCGGAAGATGTATCTACAACGGTATATATGTGGGTGAAAATTCACCTATTTCGAATACAGACGGAATAAGGAATGATATCATCGAGGCGTTCAGAAATATAAAAGCTCCCGTTTTCCGCTGGCCCGGCGGCTGCTTTGCGGAAGAATATCACTGGCAGGACGGTATCGGTGAAAAAGCCTTGCGCCGAAAGATCGTGAACACGAACTGGGGCGGAGTTACGGAGGATAATTCTTTCGGTACACACGAATTTATGCGCTTCTGTGAGCTTGTTGGCTGCAAGCCTTATATAAACGTCAATGTTGGCAGCGGCAGTGTTCGTGAAATGTCCGAATGGATAGAATATATGACCTCAGATGCGGAATCGCCTCTCACAGAGCAGAGAAAGAAGAACGGCAGAGCCGAGCCGTGGAAACTCGAATACCTCGGTGTCGGCAATGAAAACTGGGGCTGCGGAGGAAATATGCGTCCCGAATATTACGCCGACGTTTATAAAAGGTATCAGACGTTTTGCCACAATTATTCGGGAAACAGACTTTACAGAATAGCCTGCGGTCCAAGCTCTGCCGACTATAACTGGACAGAAGTCATGATGAAAAATCTTGACAGCAATAATGTTGATGCTATCGACCTGCATTATTATACGATGCCCGTATGGCCCGAAATGGATTCAGCCACCGATTTTGACGATGAGCTTTATTATAAAACTATCGCTGCAGCGAACTTTTCCGATGAGCTTATCACAAGACATTCGGAGATAATGAATCGCTATGATCCCGAAAAGAAAATAGGACTTGTAATAGGCGAGTGGGGCTGTTGGCATAAGGTAGAAGAGGGTACGAACCCGGGATTTTTATATCAGCAGAATACTATGCGTGATGCTATCGTTGCTGCAATAGAGCTGAATGTTTTTAACAGACACAGCGACCGTGTTGTAATGGCAAACCTTGCACAGGCGGTGAATGTTCTCCAATCGGTCATTCTTACAGAGGACGATAAGATGATAAAAACGCCTACATATCACGTTTTCGACCTTTTTAAAACACACCAAAACAACGAGGCAGTTTACTGCTATACGCAGAACGAAAATATGTCGGAAGGCAAAAATGCTCCGATGATCTCGGTTTCCGCATCGGTGAACGAAAAGAGTATGACCGTTACCGCCGCAAACTGTTCGCTTACGGAAGAGGCTGCCGTTGAATGTAGCATTTTCGGATTTAAAGCATCATCGGTTTCGTGCAGGATACTTACAAACGAGGCGCACAGCTATAACGACTTCGACTGTCCCGACAGGGTGAGCATTACCGAGCATACGGCAGTCATCAAGGATAATGTTTTAAAGCTGAATATTCCGCCTTGTGCTGTTGTGGAATGTGTTGTTGACTAAATATTGGGGCATATTCACAGTGCATTTCGTCTTTATAATAAAAATATAAGCATAAGAGCTGCGTTTCATTAAAGAAGCGCAGCTCTTTATGTGAGAATGTATAAAAAACACATCTCCCCAACACCACTAGATGAAGAGATGTGCCTACACCCCCAAATACGGTCTCATACCATCCAGAAATGCTTCTGTCAGGAAAGCAGACACCTTGTCGCTGCTTTCCTGACAGTTATCCACCGCAAACTTGTGCAGGATACCAACTACGCCGCCTATTGCGTATGCTACGGCGTATGAGTATTTCTCCTGGGCCAGGCCGGTCTTGCTGGATTTTTCCAGAATTAATCGCACGTATCTATGGAACATTGTCAGTGCCTTTTCCACGAAATCATAAGCCTCAGGTGTGGCAATGATGATCATGAGAAATTTATTTGCTTTCATGTATTCGCATAGAGACCTGAAGAACTGGTGGCAGATCTCAATATTGCCTTCTGGTTTGAAGCTATTCATGATCTGAAATATTTCATCGATGATGCGGTCTTCCATGGCATTGATGAAAGCAGGCATGTCTTCATAGTGGTTGTAAAATGTGCTTCTGGTCACACCTGTGAGTTTTGTTATCTCGGACACGCTTATTTTGTTCAGAGCCTTTTGACCTGCAAGTATCTTGAATGCATCTAGAAGGTCACTTTCAGTTCTATCATATCGGGGATCGGTTGAGTTGATCATGGCTGTCTCCTTTATCTGCTGCCTGGCTTGGTGCTGCAGTTTTGTCATTATCTAATACAGCAATGTTACAACAATAATGCGTGTGAGTCTATTGTTATACGAGATTTCTTTTGATCTTTTTTGTCGAACTCTTTTCAAATGGTTCTTTTCTTATATCCAGTGCAGAGATCCTTTTGTATGTTGGCTGGTTTTTGTTGAAAGTATCAATAATTTTTTGCAATTTTTCAGAAGTTCTGTCTGCATCCATATGTTTCTTATCTACAAAATCCTGATCTGGATATATGTGAGCAGTGAGATGGTTGCCGTCGCCGGTAATGACTATTTCTGAAATAAGGGGTTCTATAGAAAGCTTTCCTTCCAGTTCCTCAGGGGATATGTTTTCACCATTTGCCAGAATGATGAGGTTCTTTTTCCTTCCGGTTATATACATGAAACCATCGGAGTCGAGATAACCAAGATCTCCGGTGCAGAGCCAGCCGTCTTGAAAAGCTTCTGCGGTCTCGTTTGGCATGTCGTAGTATCCGGACATGACGCTTGTGCCTTTTACCTGAATTTCCTCATCGACAAAACGAACAGCACAGTTGTCCAGGAGTTTGCCAACGGATCCGGGTCTGTTGTATCTGTGATTGTTGGAGCAAATTACAGGGGAGCATTCAGTCATGCCGTATCCCTGGAGTATGTCTATTCCGTATTTTTTGAATTCGGTAACATACATAGGATCCAGATATGCCCCTCCGCAGAATATATATTCCAGTTTACCGCCAAATGCTTCCTTTGCAACCAGCTTTTTAGGAAGGAGAGGGTTGACATCTTTAAGTTTTTTGTAAATGGTTTCTACCATGAGAGGAACCATCAGCATGCCAACGGGCTGGAACCGTTTCATGTTTTTCAGCATGTGTAGCAACGAGTCATTGATGCAGATAGTGGCGCCCAGTGAAATGCCCTTCATCCATTCCATTGTCAGGCAGAAGGCGTGATGTATAGGAAGAACGCTCAGAATAGTTACACCAGGTTCCAGATTTACATATACATTTTCAACATTTTGTGCGAGATTGAATTGAGACAGCATGACGCCTTTGCTTTTACCTGTTGTTCCAGAGGTATACATAAGCGTACACATTTTATCCTTATCCTGATCGGCAAATGCAAAGTCATCCGGTATGGTAATTTCGCTGCGGAGCTGTTCAAATGACAAAATTGCTAATTGTGGATTTGAATCTGCACCCTCCGGACGCTCTATATCGACTTTCTTTTCCATGGTGAATACAACATTCATTCTAGGACAATCTGCTTTCAGTTCTGTTATCACATCTTTTCTGGATGCTCCGCAGAATAATGCAGTTGATTCTGATCTATTCAGAAGTTCATGTAATTCCGGAGCAGACAGGTTTGCATCCAGCGGTACAGCAGTATTTCCCGTGAAAAGTATAGCCATGTAGGCGCAGATCCATTCATAAGAGCTGCTTCCCACCAGTGCAATATGTGTTCCGCAGAGTCCATTATTTCGTAAAATGACAGCAGTTTTGCGAATATCATCCCACATATCTCCGTAGCTCTTTTCAACAATCTCTCTGTGAGACAGATATTTAACAGCTATTACATCTCTATATATCCGACAGCTTTTTTCAACAATTTCCAGAATAGTTTCTTCCATATATCATATCTCCATTTCTTTTATGTGAGGCAAAATGGGACATACTCCGTCGTCCCAGATTTTTAATGTTAAACCGATGCAGAAGAGCTTGTCAGGTTGTCAAGGTACTTGATGGCGTCTTCTATAGTGTGAATATTGATGATCTCATCTTCATCGATTTCCACGTCAAATGTATCTTCAAGGTCGCCGAGAAAAGTCATGAAATCAAGGGAGCTAAAGCCCAAATCTTCTATGAATCGCATATCATTAGTGATCTCATCAGCTGGTGTATTGCAGTATTCGGCAACAATGTTCAAAAAAGTTATATTAGTATTCATATTAAAATTCTCCTTATTGAATTAATTAAATGGGGCAGGAACCTCCGTCCCCAAAAGATGGTCAGATGCATTCGATGATTTCGCCCACGGTCATTTCTGGCTCGGCAATGCCTTTGAAGATTATCTTCATAAGGTAGTAGTAGAACAGTTCAATGTCCTGTTCGGAGAGACTTGCGGTCTGGTATCTGAAATAGAAATTCAGGCCCAGATCATTTGCACTGTGCATGACGGTGAGATAGATCTTTTGTTTTGATGTACCATTTGGAATCCACATACTCCTTACGGAAATGTCTTTGAGATGCGGATTTTTAAGCCTGATAGGAAGAGGCTGGTAAGTAAGCCCCACGCTCTCATAAGTAGTGTGTGGAGGAGTGTGGAACATTTCTTTCATCTGGTCAGACAAAAGTTCCGGGTCATAATTGCAGTGTCGGTATACATGATTCTGAACATCCTGAATCATGAAAACTGCATCCAGAAACTCTGTGTCCGGATCAATGATGGTTCTGCAAGGGTATGCCATTGCGCGAGAGCCACCTGATACCCACTCGGCATGTGTGGAACGTCTTGAAACATAATTCCTTATGGAGATGTCAGTCTGTCCGCCATTTGCCTTGGAGAGATAAGTTCGTATTCCCATGAGAATGAGGTTGGTCATGGATATGTGATTGTTCATACAAAAATCTAGAAGATTCTGGGTTGGCTCAGCATCTAGATGATAGTTCTTTGTAGCGACAGACAGGTTGTTAATTTCCTGATCTGCAGCGCGGAGTGACTTGTCATTGTGAAGGCGCCTGCTTTCCTGAAGTATCCGTTGTCCCTGTATATCGGAGTAAATAGGTTCTCCATTTTCCTCCAGCACATTTTGCCAGTACATGCGGTCTTTTGAGACACGTTTTTCGTCTGTGCTTTTTTTAAGATCACGTTCGACCATGTCAGTGAAACTTGCCATGTCCTCGGGATAAGGCGTGCCAAATTTGTAATGACAGTACAGTTCCATGATGTCATTCACCATGACGATAGCTCCACATGAATCCATGAGTCTGTGATCGATCTTGATGTACAGCCCATTGTAGCCACCCGGAAGCGAGATCATTTTTATCACATTCATTGGAATATTGTCCCCGTCAAACGGAATTCTGGACCATTCTTCCATGCGGTGGTAAGCGTCATCACCGGAAAGCCATGAAAGGTTTTCGTAATCAATATCTCTGTCATCGTGAGAAACAACATATTGCCGTACCTCTCCATTTGGGTCAACTTTTGTAAAACGGATTCGCAGGCATTCGTATCTTTCGTACTCCAGCTGTATGCATTTTTTCAGCAGACCAAAATCAAGCGGCGCTTGCAGAGTCATACAAATGCTTATATTTGCGACTTGCTGAGTGCCAAATTCAATAATTGGTTTGAAATGTATCTTTTGTGAAGGTGTTAATGGATAATATTTTCTTGGCATAATTTATTCCTCCTGATGTTCTGATACGCTGTGGGAAAAGTTATCACAAGAAAAATGAGGATTCAATATGCCGGATCCGCTAATGGACACTTTAGATGAAATTGACCGGAAATCGGGGACGTTCCTTCTGTCACCAAGAGTGTCCCCCTGTAACGAATAAGACAGAGGGACACTCTTGGTGACAGAAGGAACGTCCCTACATGTATTAAAAATCAGAGCGATAAATTTGAAGTCTCACTTGAGGTATTTTAAGGGATTTAATAACTGTTATATTTGGTTATAGAAATCTCGGCAAACCCTTGAAAATACTAAAATTTTCGTGGGTGTCCTCCCCGTCACATCTTGTATTGTGTTATATCGTTTTACCCTTGTTTATGAACCCTCATAAGGGAAAAAACAAGGGAAAGAATCAACTGAGAAAACATTGTTTTTGACCAGTTAGGTAGAAAAAATGACCACCTATTGATAAAGTATAGATAATAATCCTAATTCAGATATACTATAAAGCAAGAAAGGAGGAAAATCATGAAACTGAATATTAATATCGATGCGGAAGCTAAAGAACCTGAAATTATGATTACAACAGCACAGATGACGGAAGAAGTTAACAGAGTTGTTGATTTTGTAAGCAGATTAGATGATGCTCCAACAATTATTTCCGGTATCAGAGAGGATAAGGTCGAACTATTAGATCCGGATCACATAGTAAAGATTTACGCAGAAGACAGTAAAGTTTTTACCCAAACAGACAATGGTACGTATCAAATTAGATTGAGACTATATGAAGCGGAAGAAAGATTGGATAACAGTAAGTTTGTAAGGATATCAAATTCAGAAATTGTGAATCTTAAGAAGGTTAAAAGCCTTGATTTAAGCTTTGTAGGAACAATTTGTATGGAATTATCGAATGGGACTGTAAGTTATGTTTCCAGAAGATATGTTTCAAAGATCAAAAAAGTATTAGGATTATGAGGTGACTAAAAATGAAAAAAGAATTATTTTCTAGAATATTTGTTGGATTATTGGGTGGAATTGTAATTAGTTATTTGATTACAATTGGAATTTCACTTGCAATCGGTGATGGTAGTTACTATTCATGTGTTCCGAGTTTGATTGAACGATTTGGCAATGAGGTAACAGCGATTATCATACAGACTGTTTTAAGTGCCGTTCTTGGAGCAGGATTTGCAGGAGCATCTGTTATCTGGGAAATAGATAAGTGGAGTTTATTAAAACAAACAAGCATTTATTTTGGAATTGTATCTGTACTTATGATGACAGTTGCATATATTTGCGAATGGATGGAGCATTCTGTTAAAGGTGTATTAAGCTATTTTGCTATTTTTGTTGCAATATTTGTTGTAGTTTGGATAGTACAATATTTGATTTGGAAGATACGTATTTATAAGATAAAAGAAGGCATTCAAAAGAATAATTAGTCGAAATACACAGAGTACAAATCGAAGATTTGTGCGGTGGGTGTATTTCGCTCTACGAGGCTGAAAAATGATTTGTGCTAAATATAAAAAGATTATGAATTTTTAGAAATTCATTGACAAAAGAATGGCATTTGGTTCAATAATATTGAAGGAGGGTCCTGCCGATAAGTGGACGTTCAAAAAGCGTTAGGGTCGCTACGGTGACACTACATTCAAGGACTATGGAAACATAGTCCTTGAAATATTTTAAAGAAGAAATGAATGATTCAAGCACCATTAGAAGTATATCGTATTGATATGAAATACATCAGAAACTTACATAATATAGATGACAGAGTTTTATCGGTATCTCCTCAGATTGGTAAGGACGAGCGACCTTTTCTTGGAGTGCTTGTTATTTGTAATGAACATAAGTA
Source organism: Coprococcus sp. RTP31081st1_H1_RTP31081_211007 (assembly GCF_040227275.1). NCBI lineage: Bacteria > Bacillati > Bacillota > Clostridia > Lachnospirales > Lachnospiraceae > Coprococcus > Coprococcus sp. RTP31081st1_H1_RTP31081_211007. The sequence goes on along the minus strand of NZ_JBEHVP010000001.1, from coordinate 494,401 downwards.
TTGTGTTCCCTTATCTAAGCCAAAGGAAAAGCATGAAAAAATGAGGGATAAAATTGATTTCAAAAAGATTGTATGAATTGTAATTTTCCGCATTGAATATTAAGAGACTTGTTGGTGTATGTCTTTTGCTGTTTTATTATATTCTTTCAAAAAATGAAAGCTAATCTTTGAATAAATATCTTTTGAATTTAAGTGACGCTTGACACATTTTCCCCGTCTATTAGAGTGAAAGGCCTTAATACAAAGGAGGAGGAGAAGCCTATGGATGATAAGCAGATATTAGATTTATATTGGGAGCGCTCCGAAGCTGCTATATCCGAAACTTCAAAAAAATACGGAAAGTATTGCAGATACATAGCCTTTAATATTCTTCACAATGACGAAGACAGCGAGGAATGTGTAAATGATACTTATTTAAGAGCTTGGAACAGCATACCGCCTAACCGTCCATCTGTCCTAAAAACTTTTTTAGGGAAGATTACTCGCAACTTATCTTTGGACAGGTACGAACTGCTCAATGCAAAGAAACGTAATGGCGGGCAAATGCCATTGATTCTTGATGAAATACAAGAGTGCATACCATCGTTGGATAGTACAGAAAACATTGTTGAAGAAATTGCTCTAACGGATATTCTCAACCGCTTTCTTTCTTCCCTGTCATTAGAACAGCGAAAAATCTTTATGAGAAGATATTGGTACTTATCGCCCATTAAAGAAATTGCAACGGAATATGATATGAGCGAGAGCAAAATCAAGATGTCATTATTTCGTTCAAGGAACGAACTTAAAAAATTGTTAGAGAAAGAAGGTATCTCTGTATGAAAGAAAAGAAACTTTTAAGGGCATTGGGAAATGTCGATAATCAGTATATTAAGGAGGCTGAACCTATGAAAAAAACAAGTAAAATAACTAATCGGCAAAAATGGGTGTCTGTTGCTGCTTGCTTCGTACTCGTTGCTGTGATTGGAGTGGGAGTTTTTCAAAGCAATCTGTTTGGTACAAAAAACGATATTGCCACGCTGGATGGTGGAGAAACAATTACTTTTGTTAAAAATGACTTATCACAATCTTCAATTAACTTAAATGTAACAACAAGGCCCTTGAGCGATGCTGAGATTGAAATGCTTTTTGCAGACTTGCCTGTTACCGCAGATGCTTACTTTGATGCTGACAATCATAATATTCTGGGTCTTGAGGGAAAAATTGGTGATACAAGAATGGTAGTATCTAAACAGGGTGTAAATCTATTAGATACTATCATTGATGGAAATACAATCACTTCAAGTGTAGACGGCGTTGATATCAATGCAGGATATTTCGTAACAAAGTCAAATAGTCAAGGTATCAAAACCGTAATATATTATGCAACCTTTGATATGGGAGAGAACACTATTTATGTAGAGTATTCTGGCGTTGAAAATGAAAGTGAAACTGTAAAAAACAACTTGGTAGACACAATTTTGAAGTTGATTGAGAACGGTGCATTTGATTTGAGTCAAATCCAAGAATAATCAGGGACGTTCCTTCAGCTGCGCCATATCTGCTGGTGTGTCAATGTCCATCAATTCAGTCTTGCTGGTGACAGGTAGCTGCCTTACCTGAGATTCGTGACTGTGGACAACGACATTTCCGCCTTTTCCTTGTGGGAGAGACATAAGCTCATCAAAATATTCTTTTGGAAATATCACAGGTGCTCCTGGTGTTTTGTCATAACACGTTCTCCATATATATGATGGCTCATTTTTAGAACATAATAATAGTGATGCTATAGATTCCGTCTTTATGAGTGGCTGATCGGAAGGAATAAAAGCACAGCGGTCAATATAAGAACCAATTGTATCCAGACCAAGACGGATCATATCATTCCGATATGGAGAGGAGTGAAGGATTACCGGTATACTATATTCTGTGCAAAGCTTTTCAATATCCTGGTGTATGGTGACAACAAGTCGTCTGGCAAACAAATCTTTTGTTATATCAAGTATCCACTTTATGAGTGGCTGTCCGTGATATTCAGCCATGAGCTTATTGCTGCCAAAGCGCTTTCCCTGTCCTGAAGCCATGATGATACATCCGGAATTGCCAAATGGTCTGTCAAGGTCAACAAGGAACACATCTTTATGGCTGCACAGCCAGTTTAGAAATGAGAGATCCTGTTTTCGAACGACCATAATGATCCGCTTTTTATTCATGAGCCTTTCGAAAGCTTTTTGATAATCGTATGATGTGTTTTCAAGATATCCAATTTCGTCTACAGTAATCCATGGTGCTGTTGTGTCTGCTAGGCTTTCTAAAAAAGCAATACATGTGCTGTTAAAGGCATCTTTAATGGGCTGCATGAGGTTCTCGCAACCTGTGGCATCAGAGCAGAATCTGCCTATACGTACAACTTCACCGCTAGAGTTGTTTTTCATGTATACGCCTTCTTTTGGAACGGCCCATGATGTAACTCCGGGCATTTGTCTGTCGAAAAGTGAAGAGAGAAGTGTTGATTTGCCACTTTTCCTGTCACCGGTAATAACGATATGTTTCTTTTGACTAGTCAGAAAAGATCTCCATATACAATTGGCTTCCAGCCTGAATACAGGCTTCTCTGTATTGTTCATATTTTTTCAGCCATTCCTTTCCCTCTGGTGTTATCGTGCTTCCCCCACCTGACCTGCCACCTGTTGTGCGGCTTGTAAGTGAAAATCCCAGCGCTTCTTCAGCATTTTTTATCATGCGGAATGCTTTGCTGTAGGCAAGTCCCATGGACTGGGATGCGGAGCGGAGAGAACCGGTTTTTTCTATAGCCAAAAGAAGGCGGTATGGGCCTTCACCAAAGAATTTCTCATCATTATCATCAAAAAATGTTATTTTAATAGCAGCTCTCAATGCATATCATCCTCCTTCATCATGACAAGCTGGCGCTTTCCCTGACGGTTGCAAAGTTCTCTGATACTGATTGTACCATAAACTTTGGACAGAAGCATTTCCATTTCCTCAATGGGTGTTTTATCGGGATATATTTCACCGATCAGCTTGGATTCAGATAAAACCAGAAGAGTGTTGCAGTAATTTAATGCAAGTGATGAATCGTGAAGCGTTACCAGAGACACCGCGCGGTTTTGTTCAACATAGCTGCACAGAAGTTTCATGATCTGGTAGCGCAGTCTGAAGTCCAGTGCACTTTCCGGTTCGTCCAGGAGTAAAAGCTTCCGTTTGGCCACAAATGTACGTGCCAGCAGGGCAAGCTGTTTTTGCCCCTCGCTCAATGTCTGGAAATTATCGTTTATCCGTGAATCAAGGCCGACCATTGCAAGAACTTCATGAGCTTTTCCTTTCATGGTATCAGTAGGGGGCTGAAGCAGCTTAAGCTCTGGGTTAAATCCCATCATGACAACATCCAAGAGAGATATGTCTATGGATATGCCGCTTTTTTGAGGGATATATCCACATAGCTGTGCTAGTTTTTTGTGAGGAATATGTTCCAGCTGGAGATTATCTAACTCGCAGCAGCCACTATGTGGAATCAAATTGGCAATAGCTTTGATAAGGGTTGTCTTGCCACAGCCATTCTCGCCAAGTATACCAACAATTGTACCTTCTTCTGCAGAAAAGCTGATATTATTTATCACATTTTGCACATCTGGGGTGTTGGTGCGGCTGCTGTGGTGGTAGCCGGCTGACAGATCGCATATGTTTAATATACTCATTTTACAGGTTTCCTCCTTATGCATAGATAGATAAGAAACGGTGCTCCTACGATACTTGTGAATATACTGACCGGCAGTTCTGTGGAACATACACTGCGGGCAAGGATATCGCCGAAAGTGAGAAGACATCCACCTATAAGACCACTCAGAAGCATAGTTGATAAGCGGTTATTTTTGAGCAGCATTCTGGCTCCGTGCGGAGCAAGCAAAGAAATAAAGCTGATAAGTCCTGTCATGCTGATCACACTTGAAGTTGCCAGGGTTGCGATCAAAAGAACCAGCATTCGCATCTGGTTAACATGCACTCCAAGCATTTGGCCCTCTGCGTCATCAAGGGAGAGCATTATGATCTGCCTGTACAACAGGAACATTATCAGCAGACAGACAGCGCACAGTATTACATTTGAACCAATGGAATATATGCTTATGCCATTAAGACTTCCCATGATCCAGTATTCAATTGATGCTAATTGTTTTTCAGGGTCGGCAGTCAGCTTCAGACACACAAGAGCGGTCTGGGCAAGACTGTGTACTGCTATGCCTGCCAGTACTATGCTTTTTCCATCACGTTCATATGTCAGAGATGACAGAAGCAGAACCAGTATCACACAGCATATGGCTCCGGCAAAAGCGGATATGGTTACAGACATTGTTCCCGACAAAAACAGAATGCCAAATGCGGCACCAGCGCTTGCACCTGAGGATACACCTATGATGTCTGGAGAAGCCAATGGATTCTTAAATACAGTCTGATATACAAATCCTGCTATGCCGAGAACAAATCCTCCTATACAGCCGATGATTCCGCGGCTTGCGCGAAGCGTGAGAAATACACGCCACTGCATGTCATCACCTTGCAGCAATCCATTCAGTGTAAGAGGATATTTTCCGACAAAAAAAGAAAATATACTGAGAGCCGCCAGAATGACAGCTCCCAGTATAATAGTTATTGTTGCTTTGTTTTTATTTTTACGCTTGTTATTAGTTGTTGATTCCATAGAATGTTTCATAATAATTTGTCATTTCAGTTGTATATGTGTCAGCTGATACCTGATCAGGATGAAGGATTCCTGCAAGCCATACAGATGCCAGGATTCCTGCAGGTACCGGACTGTCCAATGCCTCAACATCTCCAGGAATAGCATATACGTGGCTGTTTTTTACAGCAGTGCATTCTGCAAGGTTTGGATCGTTCATTACGTCATCTACTGTATATTCGGCATCAGATGCGATTATTATATAAGAAGGATCCCATGCAAGAAGCTGCTCATAGCTTATCTCGGCCCAGTATGAGTCTGTGATAGAATCAGCTGCATTTTTTCCACCAGCAAGCTCTATGATGCTTGACTGATACATAGAAGGACCGGCAGTAGACAAGAATGATGAGTTGCCGGCAAGGTATACACTTTCAGGTTCTACGCCAGACAGAGCTGAAGTAAGCATATTCTTCTGAGAATCTATATATGCGAGCAGCTTTGCAGCTTCTGAATTGGTGTTAGTTGCCGTAGCTATGGTGTTGATCATTTCTGTCATAAGATCCTGACTTTCAGGATTGACGAGCAGTACTGTGATACCGAGGTCTGTCAGGCTCTGGGCTGCATCCTTCAGTTTCATTGGCAGAATAACCAGATCAGGTGAAAGAGCAGCACATGTCTCAAGGTTGAACTCTTTGGCAGTTCCAACATTAGGCAGCTCTGTCAGTTCTGGTGCAGCAAGCTTATAAATAGGGCGCTTGTCTGCTTTTGCCTCAATACCGACAACCTTATCCTTGAGACCAAGAGCGATCAGAAGGCTTGAAGAAATATAGTAGCCACTCACGATAGAAGATGGCTCTTTTTCAATTGTAACTTCACGGCCGGCCTGGTCAGTAACTGTTACAGGGTAGACAGTCTGTTCAGCATCTGCTTCAGTGGAAGACTCTTCAGAAGATAATTCTTCAGATACTTCTTCACTGGAAGCTGATTCGGATACTGAAGCAGCTGTGGTGCTTTCCGTAGTACTCTGTGTTGTCGTAGCACTGTCTGTACCACAGGCTGTAAGTACTGCCAGCATGGTACAGATAAGGATGATAGATAGTTGCTTTTTAAAACTTGTTTTCATGAATTCAATGTTCCTTTCGTTATTCTTGAAATAATACAACGGTATTGTAACAAAGCATCTTTTCAAAGACAAGCTGTTTTAATATAATATATTTTGAAAAATTGTGTTTATATGTTAAAAGGAGCTTTTATGGTAACAATACAGAATTATGTACGCGCACAAAGTATTGATGAGGCATATGAACTGAATCAGAAAAAGGGAAGCTGTATTATCGGAGGAATGCTCTGGACAAAAATGCAGGATCGCCTGATACAGACAGCCATAGATATGTGTGATCTGGGACTTGATAAGATTGAAGAAAGAGAAGACGAATTCATTATTGGTGCAATGACATCACTCCGTCAGATAGAACTGCATGACGGATTAAACAAATATACACATGGTGCAGTATGCGAAGCGGTGAAGGATATTGTGGGGGTTCAGTTTCGAAATCTCGCCACGATTGGCGGAAGCATATGGGGACGTTTCGGATTTTCGGACATTCTGACAGTTTTTTTAGCTATGGATGCATTTGTGGAGCTTTATCATGGTGGTATGATTCCTCTCAGGGAATTTGTCAACATGAAGCAGGACAGGGATGTGATTGTACATCTGATCATCAGGAAAACTCCCGGGGTTTTTGCTTATGCATCAGTCCGCAATCAGAGAACAGATTTCCCTGTCATTGCCTGTTCAGCATCATGCGTGGATGGAGAATACCGTCTGGCTGTGGGCGCAAGGCCTGGAAGGGCGATACTTGTTCTGGATGAAGAAGGCTTGCTCACAGGGGGACTTTCAGATGATACAGAGAAAGCATTTGCCAATTGGGTTTCTGACAAGGTTCCGGTTGGAAGCAATCATCGTGCTGGCGCAGAATACAGAAGCCGCCTGATACGTGTGCTTGGACAGAGATTATTGAAAAAAATTGAGGAGGAGCAGCAGTGGAAATAAAAGTTAAATTAAATGGAAAATTAGTCTCGGGAAATATAGCTCCTGATATGCTCCTTATAGATTTTCTGCGCGATCATGGCTGTTATAGTGTGAAACGCGGCTGTGAGACGTCAAATTGTGGTCTGTGTACAGTGCTCATGGATCAGACTCCTGTCCTTTCCTGTTCGATGCTTGCTGCCAGGGCAGATGGACACGAGGTGCAGACCCTTGAGGGTCTTCAGGATGAGGCGGCAGAATTTGCCGGGTTCATTGCTGATCAGGGTGCTGACCAATGTGGTTTCTGCAACCCGGGTTTTGTGATGAATACAATAGCTCTTCTCAGAGAAAATCCTGATCCATCGGATGATGAGATCAGGGCATATCTTGCCGGAAATCTGTGCAGATGTTCCGGATATGAGGGACAACTGAGAGGAATCCGAAATTACTTAGACAGTAGAATTCCTGCAGATGACAGACAGTAAAGGGGTGAACTCATGGAACATAAAAAATATAATGTAGTTAATAAATCCGTTAGAAAAAAAGATTCTATGCAGTTACTTCTTGGCAAACCGGTATATGTGGATGATATCACTCCCGGTGATGCACTTGTTGTGAAACTGCTTCGCAGTCCACATGCGAATGCCATTGTGGAGGATATAAATGTCTCCATAGCAAAAAAAATACCCGGAATAGTAGATATTTACACATGGCAGGATGTGCCAAATAGCCGGTTTGCAATAGCAGGACAGACATATCCTGAGCCGTCACCGTATGACAGACTCATTATGGACCGCCATGTGAGGTGTGTGGGCGATGTGGTTGCCATCATAGCAGCTGAGGATGAAAAGTCAGCAATCAAGGCTATGAAACTCATAAAGGTAAAATATAAAATCTTAGAGCCTGTTCTGGATTTCCGCAAGGCAAAGGATAATGACATATTGGTTCATCCTGAGGACGACTGGTTCCCGCCGGTTCAGGTAGGAGGCGATCCGAAACGCAACTTGGTTGCAAGCGAAGTAGGCGGTGATGGCGATGTTGATGCCGTTATAGCGGACTGTGATGAGGTGCTGGAGAACAGATATCATATGAGAGCCTTTAACCAGGCTATGATGGAGACTTTTCGAACGTATACACACCTTGACCGTTATGGAAGGCTTCATGTAATTTCTTCTACACAGATCGTGTTTCATGTACGTCGTATTCTGTCAAGGGCGCTTGGCATTCCAAAGAGCAGGATCAGAGTGGAAAAACCACGTATAGGAGGCGGATTTGGAGCAAAGCAGACAGCGGTAAGTGAGGTGTATCCTGCATTTGTGACCATGAAGACCGGGCGTGCGGCCAAGATCATATTTACGAGACAGGAAAGTCAGATCGCAGGTTCACCGCGCCATGAGATGGAGGTGAGAGTCCGTCTGGGAGCAGACCGCGATGGACATATAAGGGGACTTGATCTGTATACGCTGTCCAACACTGGAGCGTATGGGGAGCATGGACCTACAACAGTCGGACTTAGCGGGCATAAGTCCATCCCGTTATATACAGGGGGGCTTGAGGCATATAGGTTTGGATATGATGTTGTATATACGAACACCATGGCGGCCGGCGCATACAGAGGATATGGAGCTACGCAGGGAATCTTCGCACTTGAGTCTGCGGTGAATGAGCTTGCGGAGAAACTGGGGATAGATCCGACTGTGATCCGTGAGCAGAATATGCTGCGCGAGGGAATGAAGATGCCTGCGTATTATGGTGAAACGGCAAATGCGTGTGCTCTTGACAGATGTATGGCCAGATGCAAGGAGATATTTAACTGGGATGATAAATACCCTGTCAGGGACATGGGAAACGGAAAAGTCAGGGCTGCAGGAGTGGCAATGGCCATGCAGGGTTCTTGTATATCGAATGTGGATGTAGGATCTGCAACGGTCAAGCTTGCGGATGATGGTACATTTAACCTGATAATCGGTGCTGCAGATATGGGAACTGGATGTGATACTATCCTTGCACAGATGGTTGCGGAGTGTATGGACTGCTCGGTTGATGACGTGGCGGTATTTGGAGCAGACACAGATGCTTCACCATATGATTCCGGCTCATATGCTTCATCCACTACGTATGTAACAGGAAAGGCTGTGGAGCTTGCATGTGATAAATTGAAGAAGAAGCTGTGTGCAATTGCAGCAGGAATGCTTGGATGTGAACAGGATGAAATGTATTTCGAAAATGGCATGGCATATCGGACAGGAACAGATCAAAGCGTTTCTTTGGCTGATATAAGTGTTAAGGATCAGGTCGCAAATGATATTGCTGCTGTAGCCACAGTCTCTCATTCATCTCCGGTTTCACCTCCTCCATATATGGTCGGAATGGTTGAGATAGAACTTGACAGATATACAGGAGAAGTGAAGATACTGGATTATGCTGCAGTCGTGGATTGTGGCATAGCCATAAACCCGGCACTGGCACGTGTTCAGGCAGAGGGAGGCATAGTCCAGGGAATAGGACACACTCTGTTTGAGAACATCACCTACAATGCGAAGGGATGCCCGATAGAGTCGAGTTTCATGCAATACAAGATACCAACCCGTCTGGATATGGGACATTTGAGAGTGGAATTTGAAAACAGCTATGAGCCTACAGGTCCTTTTGGAGCCAAATCGATAGGAGAAATAGTTATCAACACTCCGGCACCTGCTATTGCACATGCCATATACAGGGCGACAGGTGTATGGCACAGAGAACTGCCGATCACACCGGAGAAGATTCTTATGTCCATGCCGGAAGAGTGATTGGAGATAACATAAGCAGAATAACAGAATCTGTAATATGAAAAAAATATACAGGAGAAAACAACAGATGAAAAATAAGTTTAAACTTTCAGAAACAGCATTCCAGCTTGATGGAAGGATGCCTCTTTCCCAGGCGATACCTCTTGGACTTCAGCATGTCCTTGCAATGTTTGTCGGAAATTTGACACCATTATTGATTATCACAGGAGCATGCGGACTGGTCGGTGGTGAATTTGCTGATCTTCAGCTTTCACTGCTTCAGAACGCAATGCTCATCGCGGGAGTTGTCACCCTGATACAGCTTTTCTCAATAGGGCCTGTTGGAGGAAAGGTGCCGATCATTATGGGTACATCTTCAGGTTTTATAGGAGTATTCAACAGCGTGGCGGCAACCATGGGCGGTGGAGTGCTTGCGTATGGTGCTATTATGGGGGCATCCATTATCGGTGGCTTGTTTGAAACTGTGCTTGGCTTTTTCCTGAAGCCATTGCGCAGGTTTTTCCCGGCTGTTGTAACAGGTACAGTGGTTTTATCCATTGGACTCAGCCTTATATCGGTGGGAATAAATTCATTTGGAGGTGGAAATAATGCCGCAGACTTTGGATCCATGGAGAACCTTCTGCTTGCATTATTTGTCCTTGTGGTCATCCTTTTCTTTAAGCATTGGACAAAAGGATTTTTAAGCTCATCATCTATTCTTTTTGGAATAATCGCAGGTTATATCGCAGCGATCATAATGGGACTTGTTCTTCCGAGAACAGGTATAACTGCTGATGGTGTGGAATATACAAAAGCCTGGGTGCTGAACTGGGACAAGGTGAAAGATGCTTCCTGGTTTGCGATTCCACAGCTCATGCCTGTAAAACCGGTGTTTGATGTGCGCGCAATACTTCCCGTTCTCATAATGTTTATTGTAACAGCGGTGGAGACTGTAGGCGATATATCAGGTGTTATGGAAGGTGGTCTTGGAAGGGAAGCCACAGACAAGGAACTTTCAGGTGGTGTGATGTGTGACGGTCTGGGTTCATCTCTTGCAGCTGTGTTTGGAGTCCTTCCAAATACATCGTTCAGCCAGAATGTGGGACTTGTAGCCATGACTAAGGTCGTCAACAGATTTGCGCTTGCAACAGGAGCGATATTCCTGATATTATGTGGTCTTTGCCCTAAACTTGCAGCACTGGTATCGATCATGCCTCAGTCAGTACTTGGTGGAGCTGCAGTTATGATGTTCTCTTCGATAGTTATCAGTGGTATTCAGCTCATAACAAAGGAACCATTAAGCGCACGCAACCTGTCCATAGTTTCGGTAGCACTGGGCGTGGGCTATGGAATGGGAGCCAATCCGGGTATTCTTGCAAATGCCCCTCAGCTGCTCCAGCTTGTTTTTGGAGGCTCAGGAATTGTTCCTGCGGCAATGGTTGCAATTCTGCTTAATATTATCCTGCCTAAAGAAAAGTAGTGAATCGGGGACGCTCTTTGTGACAGAAGGAACGTCCCTGTTATATATAACGAAAAGTTGTGCTACAAAAGTAGTTGTTGATAACAAAAAAATATGCTAACATAAAAATAGTAGTTTTCGAATGTATGTTCGATATAGTATAATATATACTGTATATACATTTGAGACTGCTATTTTTTAGCTTGAAAAATATATAGTAATAAAACATATTCGGTATGGAGGAGAAGTTATGTACCTTGTGATAGACGTAGGCGGAACATTTATAAAGCATTGTGTGATGGACAGAGATGCGGAGATCCAGGAGAAGAGCAAGGTTGCGACTCCGGGAAGATTTGGACATGGTCTTGAGAGTATTCAACAGGGATTGGATGCCTTTCTGGATATTCTTCAGGGGATATATGAAGACTACAAGAAAAGATTTGATATTCAGGGAATAGCCATATCACTTCCTGGACAGGTGGATGTGGATAACGGAATCTGTTATGCCGGCGGAGCGTTGCCATACCTTGACAAAGCACATGTAGGCGAGCTTGTAAGCGAGAGATGCGATGGACTTAAGGTGGCTCTTGAGAACGATGGCAAATGTGCAGCATTGTCGGAGATATGGCAGGGAAATGCAAAGGACTATAGCAGCGCAGTTGTATTGGTATTTGGCACAGGTGTCGGTGGAGGAATAGTCATAGACAGAAAGATACTCCACGGCAGAGGTATGGTTGCCGGTGAGATGTCGTACCTGTTTGAGGATGTGAACAGGGATAATATAGACAAACTTGTACCGCTTGAGGCGAATCTCAAGAATACAAAGAAACATGTAAAACTTCCGGACAATGTCACCTGGACGATGCAGGCATCGGTAAGCTCACTCAGAAGAGAGGTGGCAGCAGTCAAGGGCATGAGGGAAGATGAAGTGTCAGGTGAGATGATATATGAGTGGGAGACTGCCGGTGATAAGGCGGTCATAGATGTGCTTGAGGACTGGTATCTGAACATCGCGAAGCACTGCATGAATATACATGTCATTCTTGCACCGGACATCATACTCCTTGGAGGTGGAATCAGTGCGGAACCGAGGTTCATACAGGGCGTGAAGAAGTACGTGGATAAGCTTGCAAAATTTTCAGTGATCTATAATGAGATGCAGGTTGGACTGTGCAAATTTGGCAACGATTCCAATCTCATAGGAGCACTTTTCAACTATCTTCAGAAGTATGAGGGTGCCCACTAGATAAGAAAACGGAGATCATATCAGGATGAAACACAATGACGGAAAAGAGACGGACATCAGAATGAAGCACAATGACGAAAAAGAGACTGACATCAGAATGAGCGCAGAAAAGAGTAAAGAAAGAAGCATAGAAAAAAGCATAGAAAAAGGCAAAGAAAAAGGCAAAGAAACGAATACAGAAAAGAACACCGATTATAGAAAAAAATCGCACGAGATGGATATGTTAAATGGTTCACTGGCGCTTAAGATGCTTATATTTGCCATGCCACTTGCCGCCAGCAGTATACTGCAGCAGCTTTTCAATTCGGCAGATGTAGCTGTGGCAGGAAGATTTGCAGGAAGTGATGCCCTGGCGGCCGTTGGAAGCAATGCGGCGGTTGTTGCCCTGTTTGTGAATGTGTTCGTGGGGCTTTCAGTGGGTGTGAATGTTCTTGTGGCCCATTATATAGGCCAGAACAAAAAAGATTCCATAAGCAGGTGTGTGCATACCAGCGTGAAGTTTGCCCTTATATGCGGAATAGTTATGCTTGTTGCGGGAATGTTTGTGGCAAGACCGATTCTTGAGGCCATAGATACCCCTGAGAGGGTGCTGGATCAGGCTGTACTTTATTTGAGGATATACTTTGTGGGAATGCCGTTTATCATACTTTATAATTTTGGAGCGGCTGTGCTCAGAGCTATAGGTGATACAAGGCGTCCGCTTTACTGCCTGATAGTTTCAGGTGTACTCAATGTTGTACTCAACCTGTTCTTCGTGTGTGTGTGTAAACTTGGAGTGGCAGGCGTCGGCATGGCAACGGTCATATCAAATGTTGTCAGTACGGGAATAGTCATGTATATATTGATGCATGAGGAAGGTCCACTCAGACTCGATATAAAGAATATACGAATAGATAAAGTGTGCCTGGGAAAGATACTCAGGATAGGAGCTCCATCAGCGATACAGACGGCAGTTTTCTCATTGTCAAATGTGCTGATACAGGGCGGAATCAACAGCTTTGGTCCTGATGCTGTGGCAGGCTCATCCACGGGTCTTAATTTTGAATATTTTGCATATTTTGTCATATCCGCATACGCACAGGCAGCAGTGACATTTGTGAGCCAGAATTATGGTGCAGGTGAGAAGGAGAGATGCAGAAAAGCTCTCAGGATTGCCATGTTAGAGGGCATGCTTATGACGGCTGTGTTCAGCAGTGTCATGATGCTTTCAGGGGATTTTCTTGTGAGATTTTATACAACAGATACAGAGGTTATAAAGTATGCACTTATAAGAATGAAGCATGTCATGCTCCTTGAGGCGATGACAGGAACATATGAGATGACAGCTGCGGCACTCAGAGGCCTTGGCAGATCCATGCTGCCGGCTATTATAACAGTTGTGGGTTCAGTAGTGTTCAGGATCATATGGATATATACGGTGTTTGCGCGATATCATTCTTTTGGCATGCTTTTGAACGTGTATATAGTTTCATGGATAATAACAGGTACGGCGATGATAATCGCCTACATACTCGTATCGAGGAAAGTGCTGGGGCATACACGGGCCGGCGGGAAAGCTGCTGAGACGGCTGCTGTATAGTATGTGACCCAAGGCACATAAGCATCAGAAAGAGAAGATTAAGACTGAGCAAGAAGTGACAGGGGGATTGGCTGTGGATAGGGATAAGAAAGATAGAACGTATATTGCGATAGATCTGAAATCCTTCTTTGCATCGGTTGAATGTGTTGAGCGCGGACTTGATCCACTGACCACCAATCTGGTAGTGGCAGATGCGTCGAGAACAGAGAAGACCATATGTCTTGCTGTTTCCCCGTCGCTGAAGAGCTATGGTATACCTGGAAGAGCCAGACTGTTCGAGGTGGTGCAGAGGCTTAAGGAGGTCAATGCCAGCAGGAGAACACTTTCACCCGGTGGAAACTTTTCCGGGGAGAGCTGCGATTCCAATGAGCTTGCGGAGCATAATGAATTTGCGGTTTCGTATATAGCCGCTCCGCCACGTATGGCATATTACATGAAGTACAGTACGGATATATATAACATCTATCTGAAGTATGTAGCACCAGAGGATATGCATGTGTATTCCATAGATGAGGTGTTCATGGATGTGACGGATTATCTTGGGATATATAAGATGAGTCCGCACGATCTTGCCATGACGATCATACAGGATGTGCTTGCACAGACCGGTATAACAGCAACAGCAGGGATAGGAACGAACCTCTACCTGTGTAAGATAGCGATGGATGTTGAGGCAAAGCATATAGCCCCGGATAAGGATGGAGTCAGGATAGCAAGTCTTGATGAAATGTCGTACAGACAGAAGCTGTGGAATCACAGACCGCTCACAGATTTCTGGAGGGTGGGAAAAGGATATGCGAGAAAACTTGAGAGTCATGGACTTTATACAATGGGGGATATCGCCAGATGCTCACTGGGACATGACGATGAGTATTACAACGAAGATCTGCTGTACAGATTATTTGGTATAAATGCAGAGCTGCTCATAGATCATGCATGGGGCTGGGAGCCTTGTACCATTGCAGATATCAAGGCTTACAAGCCGGAGAGGAACAGCATAGGTTCAGGACAGGTGTTGTCATGCCCATACGAATATGAAAAAGCCAGACTTATTATCCGTGAGATGACGGATCTGCTCGTGCTGGATCTTGTGGATAAGAATGTCAAGACAGATCAGATGGTCATAACAGTGGGGTATGATATAGATAATCTCAAAAAGAACGCTGCGGGAGCGAAATTTTCCGGAGAGATACAGACAGATATGTATGGGAGAAAGATACCGAAAAGTGCCCATGGAACGGTGAATCTTGGAGAGTATACATCATCTACACAGGTCATCATGGATGCGGTGACCGGATTGTTTGAAGAGATCGTAGATCCTTTATTGTATGTCAGAAGGATATATGTCACGGCGAACAATATCATATCGAATACTGCGGCACATGAGAAACAGTCAGCAAGGCAGCTCAGTCTGTTTGATGATTTTGGAGACGGGGCAGCAGAGACGGAGAAAAAGCAGCAGGATATGAAGCGGGAGCAGAGCATGCAGAAAGCGATGATAGAGCTCAAGAAGAAATTTGGCAAAAATGCAGTCCTTAAGGGAATGAATCTTGAGGAGGGCGGTACGACGATAGAGAGGAACGGACAGATAGGCGGTCACAAGGCTTAGGAGGGGCTTATGGAAGATAATTACGATGACATAATACAGCTTACACATCACGTGTCCTCTGTTCATCCGCACATGTCTATCCATGACAGAGCAGCACAGTTTGCCCCATTTGCCGCACTCACAGGACATGGAGCAGCCATAGCGGAGACTGCAAGGCTCACCGATGAGAAGTTGGAGCTGGATGAGAGTCAGAAAATGGTTCTTGATCAGAAACTGTTGAATATAATGCATAATGCAGACAAAAAATGTGTGAGTATAGAGTATTTTGTAAAGGATGACAGAAAAGCTGGTGGAAGATACGAACATGTGTCGGGATATATACGCAATGTTGACGTATATGGGAAAAAGATAGTTATGGAAGACAGAACCGAGATACCGATAGATGATATATATGATTTAAATATTGATCAGAATGGAGATGTATATTTGCATGAATAGAGAGACTATGGTGATAGCACACAGAGGAGCGAGTGCCCTTGCGCCTCATGAGAATACACTTGAAGCGTTTCAGATAGCTATAGATCTGAAGGCGGATATGGCGGAGTTCGATGTGAGGAAAACCAGTGATAATATACTCATAGTATTTCATGATGGAACTATAGACGGCAGAAAGATAGGAGATATGACATACAACAGGATCAACGATATTGCATCAAAAGAAGGCTACAGAGTGCCTACGCTTGACGAAGTCCTGGAACTCTGCAGCGGAAAGATATGTCTTGATATAGAATTAAAGGAGAGCGGATACGAGAGGCGTGTCATAGATCTTGTCAAGGGGAGATTTGGATACGGTGAGTTCTCGATAAAATCCTTCAAGGACAAAGTGTCGTACAATGTGAAGGCCATAGACCCGAGGATAAAGACCGGACTGCTCGTCGGTAAGAAAAAGGCTAAGCTCGGTGTCAGATTGAATGAGTATTTTCCTGAGAGAAGAATGAGACGGTGTAAAGCGGATTTTATATCGCCGAATTATCTTCTCTGCACGAAGAAATTTGTGAAGAGAATGAAGCGCAAGCACATACCGGTATATGTGTGGACTGTGAATGATCCACACTGGATGAGACGTATGTGCAGACTGGGCGTAGATGCAGTGATAACAGACCGCCCGGATATAATGCGTTGAAAGACCTAGAAATATTTGTTATATTATTTTATAGGTGGAGGAGTTGGACATAGGAGGATAATATGAGCAAAGTACTATACTTTGATTACGCGGCATTCTGCGTGTTTACTCTTATCATGGTCTCAGTCATCATGAAGAAGATGACCAGAGGCAAATTAAACAGGCAGTTTCAATTTGTTCTGACCATTGCAATGGTTGCCACAGCGTTTGATATAGGCGCCATCGCATTTGACAATATGGGTGAAAGGCATGTAGTCACCCAATACATATTCCATACGGGATATCTCTTTTTCCATGTCGTTTCATCGGCTATGTATGCCGCTTATGTGGTGAACATAGTGGATGCCATACATATATTCAGAGGTAAAGTGAAGAGTTTCATACTGGCACTTCCAACGTTGCTGTGCATGATCATGCTCGGAGTTAATTTTTTCACTCCGTGTGTATTCAGTATAGGCGGACAGGGAGAGTACAGAAGAGAGTTTTTCATGACATTTCTGTATGCTGCCGGAATATTTTATATGATTCTGGGCTTCATGGTTGTTACGAGATATCACAGGAGACTTACAAGAGGAAGATTTGTATCAACCATAGCGATATTCCCATTGGTTGTTGTTGCGGCCGTATTTCAGATGTTTAACCCGGATATTCCGATTGAGATGTTTGCAAATGCGATTGGATTACTGTTCGTTGCGTTGCTGATACAGAGTCCGGAGCAGATTATAAGCAGTGCCACGGGCCTGAACAAGATCACAAGATACATGGACGACGTGAGAAATTCTCTGGATAATGGCCTTGATATAACGGTAGTTATGATAACTATGGAGAATGACAAGACTCTTCGCGGGATTCTGGGAGTTGAGGAATATCATAAGCTGCTCAGGGAGATCTCTGAAGACTTTTTAGAGTGGAGCAGACCATACGGATATGATGTTGAGTGGTATTATCTGGGAACCGGAATGTTCAGATGTGTCATGAACCAGCGTATCAAGGATCAGGCTGAGGATTTTGCGGAGCGGATAAACGAGAAGCTGAAGAAGGGATATAAGTATAATGATATGTTTATAAATCTATTGCCGATAATATGTATCACCAGATGTCCTCAGGATATAGAGGATGTTGACAGTGTGATGCGGTTTGGCGGTGAGCTTGCTGAGCACGAGTATACAGGCCGTGTTCTCTATGCCAGAGATATCTATAACAAGGAAAGATATGATCTGATGCGGGACATGGGCATGATACTTGATAAGGCATTTGCCGAGAACAGGTTTGAGGTTTACTATCAGCCGATATACAGCATAGATTCTGGAAAGTATAACAGTGCTGAGGCACTTCTGAGATTAAATGATGATATGTATGGATACATTTCGCCGGAGATATTTATCCCTGCTGCGGAGGAGAATGGAATGATCCATAAGATAGGTAAGTTCGTTCTTGAAGAGGTGTGCCGTTTCATAGCTGGAGAGAAATTCAAGAATCTCGGACTGGAATATGTTGAGGTGAATCTGTCGGTCATCCAGTGCATGAGCAGTGAGTTATCAGAAGACGTGCGGGCGGTGATGGAGCGTTACGGAGTCAGCAATGAGCAGATAAATCTTGAGATTACTGAGACTGCGGCTGCCTATGCTCAGACGACAATGATGGACAATATCAACAGTCTCACAGATTATGGTATTGCATTCTCACTTGACGATTTTGGAACAGGTTATTCCAATATGAAGAGGATAGCATCCATGCCGTTTGCGATAGTTAAGCTGGACAAGACATTTGCGGATATAGACACAGATGACAAGATGATGAAGGTTGTCAAGAACACCATAAGCATGGTTAAGGATATGAATATGAAGATCGTAGTGGAAGGCGTGGAGACGGAGGAATCCCTCAGGGAGTTCAGCAATCTTGGAGTGGATTACATTCAGGGCTATTATTTCTCAAGACCATTGCCACAGGATAAGTTCATATCAGAGGTGAAGAGAGTTAACCAGAGCTAAGAGAAAGGACGGCGTATGACAGATATAGAGAACCGGGTCGTTGATGAGGTAGAGAAGGTCGTAAAGGGAAAAAGAGATATAATAATCAAGGTCTATGCTGCCATACTTGCGGGTGGACATATACTGCTTGAGGATATCCCGGGTGTGGGCAAGACCACTCTTGCAACGGCATTTGCCAGAACTCTGGATATGAAATATAACAGAGTCCAGTTTACACCGGATGTTCTGCCGAGTGACATAATGGGATTTTCCATGTACAATGCAAAAAGCGGTGAGTTTGAGTACAGAGAGGGTTCAGCGTTCTGTAATCTGTTCCTTGCGGATGAGATAAACCGAACATCGCCTAAGACTCAGTCGGCACTCCTTGAGATCATGGAGGAAAAACATGTGACAGTCGATGCTGTTACAAGGGAACTTCCACAGCCTTTCACGGTCATGGCAACCCAGAATCCGGTTGGTTCGTCGGGAACGCAGATGCTTCCGGAGTCCCAGCTTGACAGATTCATGGTGAGACTTTCCATGGGATACCCATCCCACGAGGCTGCAGTGCAGATACTTAAAGGTCAGGAATTTGTACCTATGGACAGTGTAGAGAGAATAGTGACGAGAGATGAACTGATAGGTCTTCAGGATAAGGCGAGAACTTTGAGTGTGCATGATTCAATATTTGATTACATAGTGACTCTGGTTGAGGCTACCAGGGAGAGTGAGCTCTTCTCGATGGGAGCAAGTCCGCGAGGCGCAAATGCACTTCTGCGGATGAGCAGAGCAATGGCGGTGCTCTCTGGAAGAGAATATGTTGTGCCGGGAGACATAGCAGAGGTGTTCAACGACGTGCTTGGGCACAGGGTAAAGCTTGCAGCCCGTGCCAGAGCTAATGGAATGACTGTCGCAGAGGCTCTGGATGAAGTGAGAAGTCAGGTTAAGGTTCCAAGGACTTAGAACTGAGAACATAAGAGATATAAGTAAAGGAGGATCAGCGGATGAAGTACGCATGGCATGTATTCAAATACATTCTCGTGTTTGTTATAAATCTGTTGATCCTTCTTTTTGTGCATTCATATTTTAATTTCATAGTTATGATACTGATGATAGTTCTGCCGGTCGTGTCAATAGTATGCACCTTTGTGCTTTCAAGGCATTTGACTGTAAAGTTTGGCGGCGGGGAGCAGAACCTTACGGTGGACTCGCCATTTCTCGTATCGGTTGTGCTCGACAACAGCAGCATTATTCCGAATATGAACACAGAGATAGAGATAAGCATGGAGAATGATCTTTTCCATACAAATGGCAGGCATACGCTGTGCATACCTGCATATTCGCGCAGTGCGAATGTGGTGGACTACCAGATAGCCCAGTCGTATGTAGGTGCACTGGAGGTGAAAGCGGACAGAATATGTGTTACTGACTGGCTTGGATTTGTGAGGATAAAGAGCAAATGCAACTCGGTAAAAGAGTACAAGGTTTTCCCTTCCGGAAAGGTTGATGTGGAGGCGGATATGACCGCGGTTTCACAGGGGATGAACGAGGCTGAGGAGAGCCGGAAAAAAGGTCATGATTTCTCCGAGGTTGTGGATGTGAGAGAATACCAGCCGGGGGATAAGCTTCAGAATATACATTGGAAGCTGTCAGCAAAAAAAGACGTGCTGATGGTAAAGGACAGAGAGAGCATGTCGTCAAGCCAGCTCATGATATTGGTAGAGCTTGCCGATGATGAGACACATATATTGAATGATGTACTGAAATCCGCCTACGGCATGGCTGTAAGTCTGTTGGATGAACAACTGCCGTTTACATTCTATTACTGGAGCGGCGCGCAGGGCGATATAGTCAGGACTTCGATAGACAGCAGGGATGATCTCGCTGAATGGATGGAGAAGATCTTTTATGAGCAGGCGTATGCAGATTTTGGCTATGGGTTATCGATGCTTGAGAAGAATCTGGATTCTGACAGAAGGATCATAGTTGTTTCCGGCGATATGAGAGCGGATGGCAATGTAGTGTTTACATATGGAGATCGTGTGAAAGGATACATAATTGGGTAGAATCTTTGGTAGAAAAAAGAAAACTGAAGACAGGAAAGCGGTAGAATTCTGTGAAGGTGTAAGGCTGCTCAACGATCCGGAGATCACAGATGGAGGCAGAGAAGGCGCGGATTACAGAAAAGGAAAGCTGCGCAGAAGAAAATCGGACAGCAGAGGTATTGCTGCAAAATGCCTGCTGGAGATATTTATCATAGGCGGTTCAATGTGCGGCTTTTTGTCGTGTATAGATATGGCGTACGGTGTTCCTGTTATATTTCTGGCGTATGCGCTGCTGGCCATGTACTTCTGTGGTCTGTTCAAATCAGGCAAGGTGTGGGTGAGAGATGTGGGATATGTCATATTTCTTGTCGCTTTTGTCCTGTTCATCATGCTCCTCAGACGTTATATAAACAGTGGATTTTATGCTATCGTAAATGAGTTTCTGGATCATGTGACTGATTATTATGGAGCCCAGGAGGTTAAGGTATTCTCCGAGACTTTGTCCAACAGGGCGCTCACTGTTCCTGTGGCAGCCATCGCTATAGGCTGTGTAGAGATAATAATCCTCAACATTTTCCTTAACACGAATATGAGTGTGTTCTGGGCAGTGTGGTTTTCACTTCCTGTGTTTATATTACCATTGTTTTTCAGGCTTGAGCCGGATGTTATTTACATGTTCATGGTATCCACAGGACTTTTGGGAGTTATCTGCCTTAAGGGAAATGGTCACTTCCGTATAACTGACAAGGACAGTACGTTTGAATATGATGAGAAGAAGCGAAGATTCAGTTACAGGCATAGTGACAGGGCGTCTCTGCAGCTTGCGGCCGGTGTGGCGGCTGTATGTATATTGGTGGGAAGTGCGGTTATCCTTGTCAAGCCGCAGCAGACTTATCTGTACAGGTATCGTGATAGCTCGGCGAAGAACAAGATCGAAGGCCCGCTTGGAAACCTCATCATGTATGGATTTGAATCCCTAAGGAATTCGGCGAATACCGGAGGACTGGCGAATGGAAAGCTTGGAGGCGTGTCGGATGTCACACTTGATGGACAGACGGATCTGGTAATCACATTTGCACCATATAGCACAAACAGGATCTATCTGAAAGCGTTCGTTGGTGATGAGTATAGCTGGGATCATTGGGACAGAGATAAGGATGGCGACTATCCGTCACCGGTCAATTCTGAAGGACATGCCAGAGGACGAATGGATATACAGAACATAGATGGCGCCGGAGATCTAAAATATTACCCTTACTACACTGATATAGAAGCCATGAATACTTACAAAGAGGGCGATTCATTGTACAGTGTGGAGTACAGTCCATCCGCTCTGGCTGAGCCGGTTATGCCATCGGTGGATGACAAGTATCTTGAGATTCCAGAGGAGAATATGGATTCAATACGAAGATTCTGTGAGAGCGCAGGAATCACGGAAAAAGACAGTGTGGATAATGTGCTGCAGAAGGTGTATATATACTTCCTGGAGAATTATCCGTACACACTGCATCCGGGAGCCACGCCGAGGGATGAGGATTATGTCAATTATTTCCTTGATACCACGAAGAAGGGCCTGTGTGCCAATTATGCCACTGCGGGGGCGCTGATCCTGAGATACATGGGGATACCCACAAGATATGTGGAGGGGTATGCCGTGGATTACACCGAGGTCCTTGACGGAACAATGCTCGATGAAGAACAGTTCAGTTACGATGATTATTATTCAGGCTCATCAGAGCTTGGAAGAACGGCTGTTGTTCAGGTGTATGTGGACGATGGCGGAGCTCATGCGTGGATAGAGGCGTTCATACGTGGCAGATGGCAGGTCGTGGAGCTGACACCTCCGTCGAGTGAAGATGAGGATGAGACCCAGGATGATTTTTGGTCCAGATTTGGAAGATGGCTAGTAGGTGATGACAGCGGAGATACCGGAACAGATACGACCGGCACAGCATTTTCACTTGGAAATGCCGTGTGGATAATATATGTTCTGGCGGGATGTATAGCATTTGCAGTGCTCTTGTTTGTGGGACGTATAGCAGTCAGGAAGATAGTTCGTTTTGTGGGTTATCACAGGAGAGATAAGACTGGAAATGTGATAGCTTACTATAGGTATATGTGTGATTATGCAAGACTTGCGTCGGATGATTTTTCGAAGGCGGGAAATCACAGGCAGCAGCTTGAATATTTCTGTAAGGGCGCAGATCCGGCGGAGACTGAGGACCTTGCGGCATATATGGAAGGCATAAGCTATGGCGGCGAGGTGTCCGGGGACGAATATGTACAGCGTATGGGAGAACTTCGGGTGCTGTTCAGGAGCTTTAGGAGACAGGTTCCTTTTATGAAGAGGATATACATATTCCGAATGTTGTAGTATAGTTGACAGGTAGCAATGGATAATGGAGGTATAAGAGATGCTTGGAATCATAGGTGCGATGGACGAGGAAGTCGCAAGACTGAAAGAGATGATAGATGGGCTCCAGGTCACAGACAAGTGTGGCATGAGCTTCTACAAAGGACAGATAGAAGGAACGGATGTCGTGGTCGTAAAGTGCGGTGTCGGCAAGGTCAATGCGGCCATGTGTACCCAGTCGCTGATCGACATGTATGGAGTGTCAGCTATCATCAACACCGGAATAGCCGGATCACTGGATGCTGACATAGATATAGGAGACATCGTTCTGGCTACGGATACCGTGGAGCACGATATGGATGTATCCGCCCTTGGATATGAGCCGGGTGTGATCCCTGATACAGAGCTGAGCGTGTTCAAGACCAGCGATGAGCTGCTTAAGATAGCACAGGACTCAGTGGATGCAGCAAATATAGGAGTCAAGGTGTTCACTGGAAGAGTGGTGAGCGGCGATCAGTTTATCTGGAGCAAGGACAAGAAGAAATGGCTTGTGGAGACATTTGGTGGAAGATGTGCAGAGATGGAGGGCGCGGCCATAGGACATGTTGCAGTGCTGAATAAGGTTCCGTACCTTGTTGTCCGGGCCATATCGGACAAGGCTGATGACAGTGCAGAGATGGATTATCCTACATTTGCGGCAAAGGCTATAGAGAACAGTGTAAACATGATGACAGAGATAATAAAGAGATATGAGGTGAAGTAGACATGGATAAGATAGCAAGTTTTCAGATAAATCATCTTCTCCTGAATCCGGGCATTTATGTGTCGAGAAAGGATAAGGCTGGGGATCAGATCCTCACAACATTTGACATAAGGATGACAAAGCCGAATTATGAGCCGGTTATGAACACTGCGGAGGTTCATACCATAGAGCATCTCGGTGCGACATTCTTGAGAAATAATGAAGAGTATAAGGACAGGGTCATATACTTTGGACCTATGGGCTGCAGGACGGGATTTTATCTCATACTCGCAGGCGATTATGAGTCGAAGGATATAGTGGAGCTTATGATATCAATGTTCGAATTCATAAGACATTATCACGATCCGATCCCTGGAGCAAATCCAAGAGAGTGCGGCAATTACCTGGATATGAATCTCGGTATGGCGAACTATCTTGCAGAGAAATTCCTGTCACAGGTTCTGTATGATATAGATGACAGCAGACTTAATTATCCAGAGGGTTAAATTCCAATTTACAAATGAGATCAAAATATACAGACCATGTAAAAAACGGGTGATTTTCAGTGGAAATTCGCTTTGTTGAGGAATGTTTGCCATTCTATTGACAATGAAGCTTGCGTGCTTTTTAATGCACGTAAGCTTTTTTTGTGCACATAAAACAGCTAAACAGATTCATGAAGACGGCTCTTACCGGATACGGTTATGAATGGGCTGAAACTTAAACAGAAAGGAAGAGATTATGAAAAGATTGTATGTATATAAGATTCTGCTGGCTGTTCTTATGGCCGTATGTGTGGCCGGTGTGGTTTTTTATCATAGGTTCAGTACAAGGTCAAGTGCTGACGAATTGTATGCCGGGGAGAAAAGCAGGCATACTGATGTTATGGCCACCTCAACGGATGGAATTGCGGCTATGGCCGGATATGAGATAAGTTATGAAGATGTGGACTGCATCCTAAGCGGCGATGTGGTGTTTTACAATGAGATGCCATACACGAGGCATTACACGGTGCATAAGGATGGTGTAGAGTACAGGGCATACTGCGGCGATCATAAGAAAAATGAAGTTAAGAGCACGGACAAGGTGGCATTTTCCGTGACAAATAACAGACTGCTTCAGAAAGCGTTTCTGTATGGACCGGGAAGTGAATATGCGTGGTCTGGTTTTAAGGGGGTGTCCGCAGATCACAGACAGCTCATCATGACACTGACTTTGAATTATATAAGACATGGACAGTATTTTGACGTTATAGACGAATTCTATAAATACATATCGGAGACAAAGCGAGATGAGATCGTCCTTCAGGGAGATCAGGCAGATATAGAGATAATAGATGATGGAAGCAAAGAGAATTACGGTAATTATGTAAGTCTTAAGGATTATACCGGTTATGTGGATAAGAAGACTGGTGAGAAGAGAAGAAGAACCAGGATAATGAGGTGTAAGGCAGATGCTGAGAATGGAGTGAGGATCTCGGTACCGGCGGATACATGGCTCCATATCAGGAAAAGCGGAGAAAAGGAGTTCACCATCCACAAGACAGGTAAGGTAACTATAATGGGAGGCGACAGATTCTTTTTCAGTGCTGAGAAGGCTTATAAGGGAACGGGCACAGTAAAGTCTGGTAAAGGGATCCCTGGAGTTACAGTGTATACTGTAGATTCCACTCAGGTAGATGATGACCAGCAGTTGTTATTTGGAACGGTAGCTTCAAGCAGTATTTCTATGGATATTGAATGGACGGGAGAGAAGCCTGTTCTTGGAAAGTTCAGTCTGCACAAGACCGACAGAGATTCCGGCGTCGGTGTGGGAGAAGCTCTGTACAATATTGAGATGGAAGTGAAAAACGGCACACAGAGTCTGCGCACTCTGGTGGCTCAGATAGAGACTGATGAGAATGGACATGGTATAGTTGTGATGTCAGAATATGGCGGACTTGGAACCTATGAGATCACAGATATGCCGTTCGGAACATACAGGATATATGAGGAAAGGGCTCCGTACAACTATGAGAGAAACAGTGCTGTGGCACAGCTCGTTATAAACGAAGAAGGAGAATTCCTGTCCGTGGATGGCAAGGAGGTCAGTACATCCACGGAGCTTGAAATAAGCTGGGAGACTTGGGACAAGGTGATCTCAGGCAAGATTGATCTGAGCATATACAAACAGGATGCGGAGACGGGAGATAAATCTCAGGGAGATGCTGTCTTGTCAGGGGCTGAGTTTACAGTCAATTATTACAGGAATTTTTATAATTCCGTGGACGAGCTCCCAGAGAAGCCGAATCAGAGCTGGACGCTTAAGACGGATGACAGCGGTAAGTGCGGCCTTGAGGATGTGGTTTTGCAGACGGGAACAATCACGGTTCAGGAGACAAAAGCCCCAGAAGGGTACACGCTTGTGAATTCAATATTTAAAAGCGCAAAGGATGGCAATATTATAAAGGATAGTTCAGATGGAATATATCTGGACAGAATAGAACAGGATGGCGACACTGTTCGTCTGGTAAATGGCTACGAGCTTGTGGTCGGGAACCATGTCGTAAGAGGTGACTTCAAATTCAAAAAAGCGGATGCCGAGGATGGGACAGCGATCGCAAATGTGAGATTCCTCGTCGAGAACTCCGATGGCACCCAGTCTGCGGAGATAACAACTGATGCCAATGGCGAATACTCCAGTTCTACGGATGATATCTGGTTTGGGGATGGAAAGCCGGACAAGACCAAAGGATCACTGCCGTATGGAGAGTACACATTGACAGAGCTTCGTTGTGATGCAAATAGGGGAAAGTATAAGAGCATTGCTCCGATAAAATTCAAAATAGATTCAGATGAGTGCGTGTTTGATCTTGGGGACATAGTTGATGAGAGGATGCCGAAGATAGAATCTGTGGCGAAGAACAGTGAAGACGGATCGAAGTTCATTGATCCGGATGCGGAAACTGCAGATATCACGGACACGGTGAGTATGAAAGGGCTGGATATCGGGCACAGATATAAACTGAGCGGAAGCGTTGTCTCACAGGAGTCGGGCAGACCGCTTGGGGCAGATGGATCAACGTCAGATAAATGTTTTACCGCAGATGCAGAGGAGATGACTGTGGATGTGAATTTCAGTTTTTCGGCTGACAGCATAAGTGGTTCGGCTCTTGTCTGCTATGAGGTGCTTACGGATGAGGATTATGATGGCGAGGTCGTAGCTTCACATGAGGATGTGAACCTTGCTTCACAGACAGTTTATACAAAAGAAAAAGAGAAGATCAGAGGGAGCATAAGTGTCCACAAGACGGATGATATTCTGGAGACACCTCTTGCGGATGCGGAGTTCACATTGTACAGGGCATCTGATCATGAAAAGCTCATGACAAAAAAGACTGACAAAGCCGGCAGTGTAGAATTCACCGGACTCGAGCCGGGAGAGTATTATATAAAGGAGACCAGAACTCCCAAGGGTTATATTGCCGACCCGGGGGTAAATTCTATACCGGTGAGCGTGCCGGAGAGTGCAGATGAGCCACCGGTGATAAATGTCAAAAATCACTATGGCATGGTGCATATACTCAAGACGGATCAGGAGGATGGCAGTCCGCTTGCCGGGGCTGTGTTTGGCATATATGATGACCGGGGTGCTCTGATCGCAAAAGCTGAATCGGAAGAAAATGGACAGGCTGTATTTTACGGACTTTCCAGAGGCACGTATAGCATAGAGGAGTTAGCTGCCCCGGAGGGGTACGAAAAAACAGACAAAAAAATTCAGATAGACACATCAAAAAGTGAATATACCATGGATGATCCGGTGATCATAACAAATCATAAAATAAAAGAACATCCATCACCCGACACGCCAAATACTCCTGATACGCCGGACACCGGAGATCGGTATCCTGTTTCGAAGGTTATACTGCTTATGTGCTTTGCCGTAGTTTCGGTTGCGGGAATCGTATTTTACAGGAAAAAATTTACCGGAGAATCAAAATGACAGTAATAATAACATGGGACAATGTGGTTGACCTTTAGATTTATAAGTGATAACATACAAAATGGACTTGTATAAATAATAAATATCACGTGAGGTGCGAAAGATGAGTAAAAGTTTTGATGATTTATTGGCAAAGGTTTCACAGTGCAGCAGAAAGACAGTTTCAGTTGCAGTAGCACAGGATGCGCCTATTCTTGAGGCTGTAAAGGCAGCAAAGGAGAAGGGAATCGCAGATGCTATACTTGTGGGTGACGAGGCAAAGATCAGAGAGGTCGCAGATCAGATCGGTATGGATCTTACAGGTTATGAGATCGTAAATGAGCCAGATGATATAGAGGCTTCACTTAAGGCAGTGAAACTTGTTCATGATCATAAGGCTGACATGTATATGAAGGGACTTCTCTCAACAAAGGATTTCCTGAAGAGTGTCCTCAACAAAGAGGTTGGTCTCAGAAATGGTAAGCCACTTTCACATGTATGTGTATTTGAGATCCCTGGTATTGACAGACTCCTGTACCTTACAGATGTTGCGTTCATGACTTATCCTTCACTTGAGGAGAAGAAGTCGATCATAGAGAACTCTGTAGAGGTTGCTCATGCGTGCGGAATACCTTGTCCAAAGGTTGCTCCACTTGCAGCAGTAGAGGTTGTAAATCCTAAGATGCCTGTAACAGTAGAGGCTGCTGAGCTCACAAAGATGAACGAGAACGGTGAGATCACAGGCTGTATCGTTGACGGACCTCTTTCAATGGATCTTGCGATCGAGCCAGAGGCAGCTATCCATAAGGGAGCTACAGACAGAAAGATCGTTGGAGATGCCGATATCCTTCTGTTCCCAGACATACATGCAGGTAACCTTGTATACAAGACACTTGTTCATACAACAAAGTGTAAGAACGGATGTATCATAACAGGTACAGATGCTCCTGTAATCCTTACATCAAGATCAGATACATTTGAGGTTAAGCTCAACTCAATAGCACTTGCAGCAGTTGTTGCAGAGTCACTTAAGGCAAACAAATAAGCCATACATAAAAAACATTTGGAGGTTTAAAAAATGTCATATAAGATTCTTATAATAAACCCAGGTTCAACATCGACAAAGATCGGTGTGTTCGAGGACGAGACACTTCTGTTTGAGGAGACACTCAGACATACAACAGAGGAGCTTGCAGGCTTCAATATGATAGTAGATCAGAAGGACTTCAGAAAGAAGGTTATTCTTGATGTCCTTGCTGAGAAGAACTTTGACATCAAGACACTTGATGTATGTGTAGGACGTGGTGGAATGCTCAAGCCAATCCCAGGCGGTACATACGCAGTAAGCGATGACCTTCTTGAGGATCTTAAGATCGGTAAGCAGGGCCAGCATGCATCAAACCTTGGTGGTATCCTCGCAAGAGAGATCGGTGATGAGCTCGGAGTCCCTTCATACATCGTAGATCCGGTCGTTGTTGATGAGCTTATGCCATCATCAAGACTTTCAGGAGTACCTGAGCTTCCAAGAATAAGCGTGTTCCATGCACTCAACCAGAAGGCAGTAGCCAAGAGATATGCAAAGGAAGTTGGCAAGAAGTACACAGACCTGAACCTCATCGTAGTACATATGGGTGGCGGTGTATCAGTTGGTGCCCATGATCACGGTAAGGTAGTAGATGTATACAACGCACTTGACGGTGACGGTGCATTCTCACCAGAGAGAGCAGGTGGCGTTCCTTCAGGAGCACTTGTAAAGATGTGCTTCTCAGGCGAGTATACACAGGCTGAGGTTATGAAGAAGCTCGTTGGAAAGGGCGGCTTCAACGCTTACATCGGAAGCAACGATGCAAGAGATCTTGAGAAGCTTGTCAATGAGGGCGATGAGCATGCAAAGCTTGTTCAGGATGCATTCTATCAGCAGGTTGCCAAGGATATAGGTGGTATGGCAACAGTTCTCAGAGGAAAGGTTGATCAGATCATCCTCACAGGTGGAATCGCATATTCAAAGCACACATGCGAAGAGCTTGAGAAGAGAGCAGGATTTATCGCTCCATTTACAGTATATGCAGGAGAGGATGAGCTTCTTGCACTTGCTCAGGGCGCACTCAGAGTCATGAATGGCGAAGAGGAGCCAATGAAGTATTAAGAGAAAAGTGATTTTCAGATAAAAAGTTCATGGCATATAACAGAAATTGCCATTATAACATAAGCCGTATTGTTAATAATACTAACAAGACGAAAGTCTTAAATAATTATTTCAATATGGAGGTACAGGGTTATGGCAAGTTCAAACTCTAACAAGACAAGTGTTCCAGAGGCAAAGAGTGCTATGAACAAGTTCAAGATGGAGGTAGCCAAGGAGATCGGTGTTGATCTTAAGGATGGCTACAATGGAGATTTAACATCAGCTCAGTCAGGTTCAATCGGTGGCGAGATGGTTCGTCAGATGATCAAGAGACAGGAAGAGCAGATGTCAGGAAGATAAGCCTGGCTTATAATCTCCGTTAGATCTACGAACAAAAAGAAGACCTGGTGTATGATCCATACATCAGGTCTTTTGTGTCGTGAAAACTTTCTATTATAATAATAGTATAATGGACTGGACAATCATTTGCACATTATGATATAATCGATGATTGATGTGGACTTTGTCCACACATATAAACAAGAAAAAGATAAATGGATGCTATCTGAGTGCCTTAATTGTAGGGCTTAAGGCACCATTTGCACATTTCAAGGAGGAAATAAAAAGATGAGTTTCACAGTAGAAAAGCTTGAGCACAGCATGGCAAAGCTTACAATCACAGTACCTGCAGCAGATTTTGACAAGGCAATGACAGCAGCTTACAACAAGACAAAGAACAGATTCAATGTTCCAGGCTTCCGTAAGGGCAAGGTGCCAATGGCATTCATCGAGAAGATGTATGGCCCGGAAGTATTCTATGAGGATGCTGCAAATGCAATGATCAACGAGTATTATCCAAAAGAGGCTGTAGCTTCAGAGCTTGAGATCGCATCACAGCCAGTTATTGACGTAATAGAGATGGGCAAGGGCAAGGATTTCGTATTCACAGCAGAGGTTGCTGTAAAGCCTGAGGTTACACTTGGCGATTACAAGGGAATCGAAGTTGAGAAGATCGACGTTGAAGTAACAGATGACGAGGTTCTTGAGGACATCAAGAAGGAGCAGCTTCAGAACGCAAGAAAGGTACTCGTAGAGGGAAGAGCAGCACAGCTTGACGATGAGGTTACTCTTGACTTCGAGGGATTTGTTGATGGTGTTCCATTTGATGGTGGAAAGGGTGAGAACTACAAGCTCGTTCTTGGCTCACATTCATTCATCGATACATTTGAGGATCAGCTTGTTGGTAAGAACATCGGAGAGGATGTTGAGGTTAACGTAACATTCCCAGAGGATTACCAGGCTGAGGAGCTTGCAGGAAAGCCGGCAGTATTCAAGTGCAAGATCAACTCTATCACAGAGTCACAGCTTCCAGAGCTCAATGATGAGTTCGCAAGCGAGGTAGGCGGATGCGATACACTTGACCAGTACAAGGAAGAGGTAAAGCAGAAGATACTTGCAAAGAAGAACAGAGACGCTGCAAACGAGAAGGAAGCAAAGGTTCTTGACAAGGTTATCGAGAACGCAACTATGGATATTGCAGATGCACAGGTTGAGGATATGCAGAAGAGAATGAAGGATGAGTTCGCTCAGACACTTCAGTATCAGGGAATCAGCCTTGAGCAGTATATGCAGATCGTAAACGTTACAGAGGAGTCTCTCATGGAGAGAATCAAGCCGGACGCACTCAAGAGAATCCAGCAGAGAGCAGTTCTTGAGGCTGTAGTAAAGGCTGAGAACATTGAGGCTACTGACGAGGAAGTTGACGAGGAGCTTTCAAAGATGGCAGCTCAGTACCAGATGAAGCTTGAGGATATCAAGGGATTCATGGGCGACGCAGAGAAGGACAGCATCAAGAAGGATGTAGCAGTTAAGAAGGCTGCAAAGCTTCTTGTAGATGAGTCAAAGGAAGTTTAATATTTTAACAGACAGATTGGCTTGATATGTATTGGAGGTAGATAACATGGCATTGGTACCATACGTTGTAGAACAGACTAGCCGCGGAGAGCGAACATACGATATTTATTCTAGATTGCTGAAAGACAGAATCATCTTTCTTGGAGATGAGGTAAATGATGCAACTGCAAGCCTTGTTATAGCACAGTTGTTATTCCTTGAGTCAGAGGATCCTTCAAAGGATATCTCGTTATATATCAACAGCCCGGGTGGATCAGTTACAGCCGGAATGGGAATATATGACACAATGAGATATATCAAGTGTGATGTTTCAACAATATGCTGTGGAATGGCAGCGAGCATGGGAGCATTCCTTCTTGCAGGAGGAACAAAGGGCAAGAGATATGCGCTTCCAAACTCGGAGATCATGATACATCAGCCACTTGGTGGAACTCAGGGGCAGGCAACAGAGATAGAGATCGCAGCCAGACATATATTAAAGACAAAAGAGAAACTCAACAAAATGCTGAGTGAGAATACAGGAAAACCACTTGATGTTATCGCGGCAGATACAGATCGTGATAACTGGATGACTGCTGAGGAGGCTTGTGCATACGGCCTTATCGACAGCGTTATAACAAACAGATAATACAGATAGAGATATCTGATATGTAGAAGATGTATCAGTTGGTTGGAGCCAGCCTGCAGAACCGGCGGTGTATTCGCAGATTCTGGAAAAGACTGGCTCCAGACAATTATAAATAGTGAATAATCGAGGTATTGTAATGGCAGATCGTAGTGACGAGAGAAAACAGCTCAGATGTTCTTTCTGTAATAAGACACAGGATCAGGTTAGAAAACTCATAGCCGGACCTGGGGCTTACATATGTGATGAATGCGTAGAGATATGCTCAGAGATAATAGAAGAAGAACTGGTTGACGCAGGACTTGATTCAGATGGTGATATCAATCTGTTAAAGCCAAAGGAAATAAAAGAATTTCTTGATGAGTATGTAATAGGTCAGGAAGAGGCAAAAAAGGTACTGGCGGTTGCCGTGTACAACCATTATAAGAGAATACTTGCGCAGAAGGATTTTGAGGTTGAATTACAGAAGAGTAATATCCTCATGGTTGGCCCAACGGGATCAGGTAAGACATATCTTGCCCAGACCCTTGCAAAATTGTTAAACGTTCCTTTTGCAATAGCAGATGCTACAACTCTCACAGAGGCTGGATATGTAGGAGAGGATGTTGAGAACATTCTCCTGAAGCTTATACAGGCCGCTGATTATGACATAGAGAGAGCTGAGCATGGAATAATCTATATTGATGAGATAGACAAGATCACAAAGAAGAGCGAGAACGTATCCATAACCAGAGACGTGTCGGGTGAGGGCGTTCAGCAGGCTTTGTTAAAGATAATAGAGGGCACTGTGGCTTCAGTTCCACCTCAGGGTGGAAGAAAGCATCCGCATCAGGAGCTTATCCAGATCGATACGACCAACATATTATTCATATGTGGTGGTGCGTTCGAGGGACTGGAGAAGATCATAGAGAACAGAGTTGGCCAGAAATCAATTGGCTTTAATGCAGAGGTTATAGAGCAGTCAGAGCAGGACGTTGGACAGCTCCTCAAGCAGGTTATGCCACATGACTTTGTAAAGTATGGACTTATCCCTGAATTTGTGGGAAGAGTTCCTGTTGCAGTGACTCTGGATCTTCTGGATGAGGATGCACTTGTGAGAATACTGACAGAGCCAAAGAGTGCAATATGCAAGCAGTATAAGAAGCTTTTTGAGCTTGATGGAGTTCAGCTTGAGATAGAGGATGATGCACTCAGAGAGATAGCAAAGGAAGCTATGGAGCGTAAGACCGGAGCTAGAGGACTTCGAGCTATCATGGAGAATGCTACACTTAATCTTATGTACGAGATCCCTTCAGATCCAACTATAGAGAAGTGTGTTATTACCAAGGGTGTCATAACAGGCGATGAAGAACCTGTACTGACTTACAGAGATCCATCAGAGGATACAGACCTTCCTAAGAAAAAGGTAAGGAAGAAAAAGGCAAATACAGATAACGGCGAGAGTGCATAGTCATTATTGCCGAAATGAGACGTTACAACGCTGACATACATTTGCGCCCTTATAAGCCTTTAAATGTGCAGTGTTGATAACGTCTTATTTTTTAATGATATATACGGAGATAACAGGTATGAATGAGAAAATGTTAGAGATGACAATGATTAGTCTTGACGATGGCGTGGTTATGCCGGAATTGTCCTTCTATCTTGATGCGACAACGCGTGAAGCCTGCGAGGCGGTGGGACATGCAGTCAAGAATGAGGAATGTATATTTCTGGCAAATCCTGTTCATAAGAACGGCGATAAGACAGTTTCGTTTTATGAGATAGGTGTCATAGCCAGGATAAAGCAGTTTGTCAGACTTCAGAACAAAGGCATGAGAGTTCTCATACAGACTGAGAAGAGAGCGCGCCTTGTGGATTACAGCAAGGATAAATATTATGTGTGCCACGTGACAGATGTGGAGGAGACTAACGACATCAGCGAGGATGAGGAGAAGGCTATACAGAGCATACTCAAGGAAAAGCTTAAGGAAGCATTTGACGAGGGTATAGTGAAGAACAACGTTCTGTACAGGGAGATACGTTCATTCAAGTCTGTCAGAAAGCTGGTTGACAGCATGGCCGACTATGTGAATATATCTGATGACAACAGGCAGGAGCTTCTGGAGATGCTAGATGTCAGAAGCCGCGCTATGAGGTTGATACAGATAATGGAGGAAGTTCTCGGAATCGGCAAGATCAAGAAAGAGATCATGGAAAAGGTCAATCAGGAGACCGCTGAGAATCAGAGAAAGTATGTGCTCAGAGAGCAGATGTCCGTTATCCGTAAGGAGCTTGGTGACGACGGCGTAGATGCAAATGTCAGAGAATTTCAGAAGAGACTCGATGAGGCGGGCTGCAGCCAGGAAGTATACGATAAGATAGAAAAAGAGATAAATTACTATAAGGGCATACCTCAGAATGCAGTTGAGAGCAGTGTGTCGGCAAACTATATCGATGTGATGCTCAGCTATCCGTGGAATGTGTCAACGGAAGATAATAATGATCTGCAGTCAGCCATAGACATACTTGACAAAGATCACTATGGCCTTGAGGAGGTCAAAGAGAGGATCGTTGATTATCTTGCTGTTCATATATTGAGCAATAAGGGGGACCTTCCGATCATTTGTCTTGTGGGACCTCCGGGAACAGGAAAGACATCCATAGCAAGGTCGATAGCCCGTGCAACATCGAGGAAATATGTCCGCTTATCACTGGGCGGAGTCCACGATGAGGCGGAGATCCGAGGTCACAGGAAAACATATGTGGGAGCTATGCCTGGAAAGATTGTACAATCCATGATAAAGGCAAAGACGAACAACCCGCTCATGCTTCTCGATGAGATAGACAAGGTGAGCAGTGATTACAAGGGAGACGTGTCATCGGCACTTCTCGAGGTGCTTGATGGTGAGCAGAACAAAGAGTTCAATGATCACTATTTTGGAGTACCGGTGGATCTGAGCAATGTACTGTTCATAGCAACGGCGAACGACCTCTCCGGTATACCGGGGCCGCTCCTCGACAGAATGGAAGTTATAAATATATCGGGATACACGGAGAATGAGAAGTATCATATAGCAAAGCTGTACCTTGTGGAGAAGACCCGTGAGAAGAACGGACTGACAAAATCTCAGTTCAAGATAGATGCCGGTGCCATAAGGGAGATCATAAGCCACTACACGAGAGAGGCGGGAGTCAGAAGTCTTGAGAGAAATATAGACAAGGTGTGTCGGAAGGCCTGCCGCAAGATACTCACCGGTGAGATGGATGTGGTCAAAGTCACAAAGAAGAATATCCAGGATTTTCTTGGCCCATACAAATATAAAGATGAGAATGGAAATCTGAAGAATAAAATTGGCGCTGTCAGAGGCCTTGCTTGGACGGCGGTTGGCGGTGTCACTCTGGAGATAGAGGTCAATGTGCTTCCGGGGACAGGAACTCTTCAGCTCACAGGTAAGATGGGCGATGTTATGAAGGAATCCGCTTATGCGGGAATGAGTTATATCAGATCCCTCAAGGAATCACTGGCGCTTGGAGACGATTACTTTGCAAAGCACGATTTCCATATCCATATACCGGAGGGGGCAGTTCCAAAGGATGGTCCGTCTGCCGGAATAACCATGGCGACAGCGTTGTATTCAGCCATATTTAACGTGCCGGTTAATGGCAGAATAGCTATGACAGGAGAGATAACTCTCAGAGGAGAGGTGCTTCCTATTGGAGGCCTGAAGGAGAAGCTCCTTGCAGCCAAGATGATCGGTGTTAAAGATATACTGATACCGTCGAAAAATGAGAGCGATTATCTGGAGCTGGATGAAGAGATAACATCGGGAGTCAATATTCATTTAGTGGAAGACATGAGGCAGGTGCTTGACCTTGCCCTTGTCAGATAAGGAGAAGTATATGATAGTAAAGAGCGCTGAGCTTGAGACTGTGTGTGGAATTACAAGTAAATTACCTGATAACGATCTCCCGGAGATCGCATTTGCCGGCAAGTCAAATGTAGGAAAATCATCTCTGATAAATGGATTGCTTAACAGGAAGTCGCTTGCCAGAACATCCGCGCAGCCAGGTAAGACACAGACGATCAATTTCTATAATGTAAATAAAAATCTGTACTTTGTGGATCTGCCGGGATATGGATATGCAAAAGTATCGGTGGAGATAAGAGCAAAATGGGGCAAGATGATCGAGAGATACCTTCACGGTTCTCCGCAGCTCAAAAAGGTATTCCTGCTGATAGACATAAGACATGTGCCATCGGAGAATGACTGCATGATGTATGACTGGATCGTGGACAATGGCTATGAGCCGGTGATCATTTGCACAAAACTGGACAAGATCAAGAGAAGCCAGGTTCAGAAGAACTTGAAGCTCATACGTGAGAAACTGGATCTTGTTCCTGGAACAACGATGATACCGTTCTCCGCACAGACAAAGCAGGGAAGAGATGAGATCTGGAATCTCATAGAGGAGACACTGGCACAGGAGCAGCAGTAAAGTAATATGAACATATAGTCAGATAAATAGACAAAAAAATGACTGAGAATATCGAGGAGTATAATTCTTTTCGGTATTCTCAGTCATTTTTATGCTGATATTAGCTGGATGTGTTGGATGCCCATAACTGTTTTACGAGTATATCATATATCTCAGTGCTTTTCTGACGCCAGTTGTCACATATGGCAACAGCCACGGCCTGGGTAGGCACGCTGAACTTTATATCCAGCAGCGGCTCGTTCCTGTCGTTGATGACGCAGGAGACGGTATATTCATTGGAATCGTTGAGGTAGTAGTCAGACTGTATCTCAGTTTCCTTTTTGAGGTTGATCTGCTGTTTCTCAAAGAAATCCAGTATATCCTGTTTGATGGCATATGGGATCCTGTTCTCGAACATGCTCAGGGCTTCCTCACCTTTGTAGGTTATCTTATAATGGGATGCGCCTCTTATGCTTGATACATATACAAATTCGCTTTCTATAAGTCCGTTTATGGCTTCCTGAAGAGTGAAATAATTGGTGTAGCCCTTCTCCAGAACAAAGTCTGAAATCTGTGAATTGGTCAGAGTGAAGTTAACTCTGTCAAGCATATAGAGCACTATGAGTTTATATAATACAATAGATTCGGTTCCCATATCGTGTATCCTTTGTTAAAATGTTTGTCCGTGCTGATGAACGGACAACATTCATATGATAACATTAGTAAAATTTAAAATCAATATATTTACAATTGTTCTATTTATGTTATAATGAGCGGGAATAATATGCGTGCTTAGCGCATTTTTATTTTTTACCGTAATTGAATTTGATGTATCATTGAGAGACACTACTTATTTCTTAGAGTGTTTATATTCCCATAATACTTAATTTATTTGTTGATCATTGGTTTCAGTGAAAGGAGACAATTATATATGGATTTTAGTAAAGCTTCTCTTGCAGAGCTGCGTCAGTTTACCAAGGATAATGGTATAAAAGGCTGCTCGGGAATGAAGAAGGCGGAGCTTGCGCAGTTCCTCATAAAATATGTGGAGGAGCATGTGACAGCGGTTTCAGTGGAAAATAAGAAAAATGTGTCAGAGCCTAAGACCGAGCATGTGGTCAGAGAGACAGCCGGAGACACAGAATACAGAAAAACCAGGATAGTACATCACTCTGAGGGCTCGAGAGGTGATGATTCCAGGGAGAACAATGGACAGAGACGTATGAGAAGAATGGCTACATATCAGGATCACAGCCAGAATCAGGAGAGATACCAGGATAGAGGTCAGAATCAGGACAGAGGTCAGAGCCAGGAGAGATACCAGGACAGAGTCCAGTCAAATCAGACGGCACAGAACGTGAACGAGTATCTGCCGGAGCTCGACAGTGGAAGACAGGCTCACGGAATACTTGAGGTCATGCCTGAGGGATATGGCTTCATAAGAAGTGCAAACTATCTTCCGGGAGATCAGGATATATATGTGTCACCGGCACAGATCAGAAGATTTGGTCTCAAGACAGGAGATATAGTCACAGGTAATATAAGAAACAAGACACAGGGAGAAAAGTTCAGTGCCCTTTTATATGTGGCAAGCGTGAACGATGAGGATCCTGTGGTCATAGCGGCCCGCAAGAGCTTTGAGGAGATGACCCCTATCTTCCCTAATGAGAGGATAGAGCTTGACGGAGACGGTGCTCCTATCCCTATCAGGATGATCAATCTTCTTGCCCCTATAGGTAAGGGACAGAGAGGCATGATCGTTTCACCACCTAAGACAGGAAAGACGACTCTTCTCAAGCAGATCGCAAAGCAGATCAGCAGAAGATATGAGGATATGCACCTGCTCGTCCTTCTCATAGATGAGAGACCTGAGGAGGTAACAGACATAAGAGAGTCCATAGAGGGCCCTAATGTGGAGGTTATCTATTCAACATTTGATGAGCTTCCAGAGCATCATAAGAGAGTGTCAGAGATGGTCATTGAGAGAGCAAAGAGACTTGTGGAGTCCAAGAAGGATGTCGTGATCCTGCTCGACAGTATCACACGTCTGGCAAGAGCGTATAACCTCACGGTCGCTCCTAGCGGAAGAACTCTGTCAGGTGGTCTTGATCCTGCAGCGCTTCACATGCCAAAGAGATTCTTTGGTGCCGCCAGAAACATGCGTGAGGGAGGAAGCCTTACGATCCTTGCCACAGCGCTGGTCGACACGGGCAGCAAGATGGATGACGTTGTATTTGAGGAGTTCAAGGGAACCGGTAACATGGAGCTTGTGCTTGACAGAAAGCTCTCAGAGAAGAGGATATTCCCTGCCATAGATATAGCAAAATCCGGCACCAGAAGAGATGATCTTCTGCTCAACAAGGAAGAGCAGGAGGTTGTCACAGCCATTCACAAGGAGCTCATGGGAAGTAAATCAGAGGATATTCTTGAGGATGTCAGAAAGCTGTTTGTTCGTACCAGAAACAACAAAGAATTTATCCACTATGTAAAGCAGTCACTTCTCAGAAAATAACAGCAGGATTGTTGAGATGATTTTGTCAAAAAAATCAAAAAACTGCTTGCATTGTACTGGTCACTATGTTAGAATACAGAAGTTGTGTTATGAAGAACCCTGGCTTTATGCCTGTTCTCATATATAAATATATATGTAAAGAGGTGAAAAAGAATGCGTAAAGGAATACATCCAGATTACTATCAGGCAAAGGTTGTATGTAACTGTGGTAACGAGTTCGTTACAGGATCAACAAAGGAAGAGATTCACGTAGAAATTTGCTCAAAGTGTCATTCATTCTACACAGGTCAGCAGAAGGCAATCAAAGCACGTGGTAGAATTGATATGTTTAATAAGAAGTATGGCGTTCAGGCCAACTAATAAAAACGTTGATAGCTTGAGGTTATTTTACAATAATCTCAAGCTGTTTTTTTATTATCCAGTTAAATATACCGATAGGAGATTGGCGTGAAGAGAGTAAGAATAGGCGGTCAGGCTGTCATGGAAGGTGTCATGATGAAAAATGGCGACAGATATGCGGTGGCAGTCAGAAAACCGGATAAAGATATAGAAGTGAAAGTTGTGGATTATGTGTCCATGGCATCGAGAAGTGTATTTTTCAGAGTTCCTATAATCAGGGGAGTTGTCAATTTCGTGGAATCCCTCGTGATAGGAGTGAAGACCCTCACATACTCAGCATCGTTTTACGATGACGAGGAGCCTGAGAAGGCGGAGAAAGAGAAAAAAGAAAAGAAAAAAGAGAGGACACCTGAGCAGCAGAAAAGAGCGGACGATGCGGCGATGATAGGTACAGTGTTATTTTCACTTGTATTTGCCATCGCGTTATTCATGATGCTTCCTGCATTTATCGGGGAACTCATAGACAAGGTTATAGATAACAGGATCATAATGTCTGCCATAGAGGGAGTTATAAGACTTGGAATATTCCTGGGATATGTGGCACTCATATCGCTTATGAAGGATATACAGAGAGTGTTCATGTACCATGGGGCAGAGCACAAGACGATCAACTGTTTTGAGGCTGGGGTGCCACTGACTCCGGAGAACGTGAAGAAGTATTCAAGATATCATAAGAGATGCGGAACAAGCTTTCTGTTCATCGTAATGATAATAAGCATAATTGTTTTCATGTTTATAAGCGCAGATACGGCATGGCTCAGACTTGTCATAAGACTGCTGCTGGTTCCGGTAATCGCCGGTATATCATACGAATTTATAATGTTTGCTGGCAAGAGTGATTCAAAGCTTGCAAATGCGCTGTCAGTTCCGGGAATGTGGGTTCAGAGACTCACCACAAGGGAGCCGGATCTTGACATGATAGCAGTTGCGATAAAGTCCGTGGAGGCAGTTATAGACTGGGAGGCATACCAGGACGCCATGCACAAGGGCGAGATAGAAGATTAAAGGATTTCGATAGAGATGAAGCTGTGTGAACTTTTGAGAATGGGACGGGACAGGCTGGAGAAAAGTGATGTTCCTGATGCGGATATAGACGCTGATATATTGTGGCAGTACCTGTCGGGTATGAACCGTATGGATATGATCATGGCCAGAGAAGATGACGTGGATGATGATAAATCGGAAGCCTACATGAAGCTCATAGAAAAGAGGAGCACAAGGATTCCGCTTCAGTATATCACAGGTGAGCAGAATTTCATGGGATATGATTTTGATACCGCAGAAGATGTGCTCATTCCAAGGATGGACACAGAGACTCTTGTTGAGACGGCATTGAAGCTTGTAAAGGACGCTGACCATAACGTTGATGTTTTGGACATGTGCTGCGGTTCGGGCTGCATAGGAGTATCGTTTGGACTCTGGAACAAGAACAGCAGGATCGTACTTGCCGATGTATCTGAGGCAGCGATCGGTCTTGCAAGGAGAAATGTAGCGAAACTGTGTGCAGGGGATGATAGATTTGAAGTGGTCAGGACGGATCTCTTTGAGCAGATATCCGGGAAATATGACCTCATACTGTCGAATCCTCCATATATAAGAAGTGATGTCATAGAGACACTCATGCCGGAGGTCAGGGAGCATGAACCACATCTGGCACTTGACGGAACGGCGGATGGATTGTATTTTTATAGAATAATAGCCGATAAGGCGAGAGAATATATAAAGGATGAAGGATATGTTGTATTCGAGATTGGCAATGATCAGGCAGAAGATGTACAGTACCTCCTTGTAGATTCAGGTTATGACGATATACATGTTGTACAGGATCTGAGTGGTAATGACCGGGTGGTGTACGGCAGATATGACAGAGAAGATAACCGGTAGATTTAACGCTGCAGGAGACAGCGTGACAGAATGAATATAGAGAGGTATAGATATGTTTGACAGATTAGAAGAACTTGTAGATAAGCTTGATACGATAAATAATCAGCTCACCGATCCTGATGTTGTGTCAGATCAGAACAAATTCAGAAAGCTCATGAAGGAGCAGAGCGATCTCTCACCTATAGTTGAGAAGTACCATGAGTACAAGGATGCAAAGACTACCATAGAGGACAGTCTTGAGATTCTTGAGGAGGAGAGCGACGAGGAGCTCCGCGAGATGGCAAAGGAAGAGATGAATGAGGCAAAGGCGAATCTCGAGACCATAGAGCAGGAACTCAAGATTCTTCTGCTTCCAAAGGACCCTAACGATTCCAAGAACGTAATCGTGGAGATCCGTGCCGGTGCAGGCGGAGATGAGGCTGCTCTGTTCGCATATGAGGTGTACAGAATGTACCAGAAATATGTTGACCAGTTCAAGTGGAAGGTTGAACTTATGAGTGTCAACGAGAACGGTATCGGAGGATTCAAGGAGGCTGTGTTCATGATCACCGGAGACGGTGCTTACTCTAAGATGAAGTACGAGAGTGGTGTACACAGAGTACAGCGTATACCTAAGACAGAGTCAGGCGGAAGAATCCATACATCGACCATAACAGTTGCGGTTATGCCTGAGGCTGAGGAAGTTGATGTAGAGATAAATGAGAATGATATAAGGATAGATGTAATGCGAGCATCAGGAAACGGTGGACAGTGTGTCAATACAACCGATTCGGCAGTACGTCTTACACATATACCGACAGGAATAGTAATCTACAGCCAGACAGAGAAATCACAGCTCCAGAACAAGGCAAAGGCATTTGCCCTTCTGAGATCAAAGCTGTACGACATGGAGCTCCAGAAGCAGCATGACGCAGAGGCTGCGGACAGAAGAAGCCAGATAGGAACAGGAGACAGATCAGAGAAGATCAGAACATACAATTTCCCTGAGGGAAGAGTTACAGATCACAGGATCAAGCTCACATTATACAAGCTTGACCAGATCATGAACGGAGATCTGAATGAACTTATAGACAGTCTTATAGCGGCTGACCAGACAGCAAAGCTGGCACAGGTGAATGAGGAGGAATAATATGGCAGCGTGGAGTGACAATATAAGAAAAGTAGAACCTTATGTTCCGGGTGAACAGCCTAAGGATACAGATGTGATAAAGCTCAATACGAATGAGAATCCGTACGGCCCGTCACAGAGAGTGAAGAATGCAATGATGGATATCGATACACTCAGATTATATCCGGATCCAACAGCATCGGCACTTGTCGATGTGCTTGCAGAGTATCACGGAGTTAATCCTTCACAGGTATTTGTGGGAGTGGGTTCGGATGATGTGCTTGCCATGTCGTTTCTTACATTTTTCAACTCTGACAAACCAATATTGTTCCCTGACATTACATATTCCTTCTATGAGGTGTGGGCAGAGCTTTTCAGTATCCCTTACGAGAGACCGGCACTTGACGAAAACTTCAGGCTGGTGAAGGAGAATTACTACAGAGAGAACGGGGGAATCGTATTCCCTAATCCAAATGCCCCTACAGGAATATACGAGGACATAAAGAATGTGGAGGATATAGTCAGCCACAACAAAGATTCGATAGTCATAGTAGATGAGGCGTATATAGATTTCGGCGGCGAATCGGCACTTGGCCTTATAGACAAATATGACAATCTTGTGGTTGTAAGAACGTTCTCAAAGTCGAGATCCATGGCGGGACTCAGGATAGGATATGCAATAAGCAACCCGGTTCTGATAAAGGCCCTCAATGACGTAAAGTATTCATACAACTCATATACAATGAACAGACCGTCACTGATAATGGGAACAGAGTCAGTTAAGGACGATGAGTATTTTAAGGAGACTGTTTCAAAGGTGGTCGCCACGAGAGAGAGATTCGTGGAAGCTATAAAGCCACTTGATTTTACATGCCTTCCTTCGTCTGCAAACTTTGTATTTGCAACGCATAAGGATATTCCGGCAAAGGAGATATTCCAGGCTGCGAAGGATGCCCATATATATGTCAGATATTTTGACAAACCACGTATAGACAATTATCTGAGGATATCCATTGGTACGGATGAAGAGATGGATAAATTCACAGAGTTCCTTACAAATTATATACAGGAGAGATAATAAACAGACCGCTGTGCCGAAGGCATGGCGGTTTTTTCTTGATATGGCGGCAACAACTGTGCCAGGATTCCACTATAAAGCGCAGGATTCCACTATAAAGCGCACCAAAACTATTGAATTTGGCAGAATTTTTCTATAGAATTCACCCATGAAATATTTCAGGAAAAAATATCGGGACGTTTCGTTTGATTTTGTTTGTAAAAGGAGAATTGAATGAATTTTGATGAATTTATAGCCAGAGTAGTGGATGAAATGAGAAGCAGACTTCTCAGACAGGGAGATGGATCAGACATCCGGGTCAATAAGGTTTTGAAGAATAATGGGGTGGAGCTCACTGCGATGAATGTGTGCAAGAGCTCTGAAGAGGTGTGTCCTACGATATATCTT
Source organism: Coprococcus sp. RTP31081st1_H1_RTP31081_211007 (assembly GCF_040227275.1). Lineage (NCBI taxonomy): Bacteria > Bacillati > Bacillota > Clostridia > Lachnospirales > Lachnospiraceae > Coprococcus > Coprococcus sp. RTP31081st1_H1_RTP31081_211007. The sequence continues at coordinate 450,353 of NZ_JBEHVP010000001.1, read as the reverse complement.
GATCCGTTTTACAGGGATTATGAGCAGGGGATGGATTTTGATGTTGTTATGGAAGATATATGCAGGCTCAGAGAGGCGAACTGCAGGTGCAGGAAGCTTGATATACGCGATGTGGTGGATGAGACGAAGGTTATGGACAACATAATATTGCGGCTTGTCAATAGGGAGCGAAATAGCCGGCTGCTTGAGAGTGCACCATTTATAGAGTTTAATGATCTTGCGATAACTTTCAGAAGGGTGCTGAGTCTGGATAACGACGGACTGGCAACCACGATAGTCAACAATAATGATGTGAAGAGGTGGAGAGTCAGTCTGGATACATTGTATAAGAATGCACTTAAGAACACCCAGAGAATGTTTCCGTGTGTAAGGCAGAACCTTTTTGATGCGCTGAAGGGCAGATATGAAGGGATAGATTTCGATGACGACTGTGACAATGTGGACGAACTGTACATGTTGTCAAACACGCACGGTATCAATGGGGCCACGGCCGTACTGTATGATGGAATGCTTGAGGAGTGTGCGAATATGGTGGGTGATGACATATATATCCTGCCATCCAGTGTGCATGAGCTGCTGTTTATCAGGGCAAGTGCGGATTACACAGAGGATTATTACAAGGATCTCATAAGAGAGGCGAACAAGGTAACAGTGTCTGCCTTGGATTATCTGTCTGACAGTCTGTATATGTACAGCAGGGAAAAAGGAAAACTCTTGATAGTCTAAAATGTTGACAAAATATATCCCATGACATAGAATAAAATCAGTGTTCTAAGGGCAAAATTATGTGTAATGGGAGGAACAGACATTGGAGGATAGTTATATTTCGCGCAGAGATAAAATTGTCGCTTCAGCTATCGAACTAATTGGAGATTTGGGATTACATGCTCTTACACTGAAGAACCTTGCACGAAAGCAGAATATATCTGATACACTGATATATAAGTATTTTGGGGGTATAGATGAGGTACTTATAGCGGTTGTGAACGAATATGCGGCATTTGATGTCAATATCCAGAGGACTGTTGAGAGACTTGACGGGACATACCTGGATAAGATCAAGTATTATGCAGATACATATGCAACATATTATGATAACTATATTGGTATGGGTGCGATAATGCTGCATTATGAAGAATTGCTTCACATGTCAGAGACGAGAGAGATCATCTCTGAGTGTATGTTGAAGCGTAATGATTTTGTATGCACATTGTTTCAGAGTGCGATTGACAGCAAGGAGATACGAGCGGTTTTCTCACCGAAGGAACTTACGCTCATGTTCAACGGAATTTTTACAGAGGGATTGCTTGAACGGAGAAACCAATACTCAAGGAAGAGTTTCAGGGGTGAGATCAAGGAGATGCTCAGTCATCTTGAGAAAGTACTTAGGTTGTAAAATTAGGGAGGAATTGTCATGAAGATATTAATAGCTGAGGATGATGTTGCAAATGCAAAATTTTTATCCAAGTATTTGAGTAAGTTTGGTGATGTGGTCATAACACCTGATGGAATCGCAGCGGTTGATGAATTTGTAAATGCTCTTGAGAAGGGCGAACTGTTCGAGCTGGTGTGTCTTGATATCATGATGCCAAAGATAGATGGGTATAAAGTTCTGGCATCCATAAGAAGTGCAGAGAGAAAGCACGGAGTGTCAAGGATGCTCAGATCGAAGGTCATAATGACCAGCGCACTTGACGAGGCAAGCTTTGACAGTAATCTCGCCAGCGACGATTATGATGATTACATATGTAAGCCGATTGATATCATGAAGTTTAATGACATGCTGAAGAAACTGGACATTATCAAGTAGATGATATGATATTGATACATGCGAAGCCCGTTATTGTAAGATATCGGGCTTCGAAGTGTCTTATGACACTGAATATTAGATGGCAGGGACATAAAGATGGATTTATTTGAGTATATGAGGGAGAATTTCTCGGAGGATGATTCTCCTCTGGCAAAAAGAATGAGACCGACCAGCCTTGATGACGTGGTTGGACAGGAACATATTATAGGCAAGGACAAGCTTTTGTACAGGGCGATAAAAGCGGATAAGATAAGTTCGCTTATATTTTATGGCCCTCCGGGGACCGGCAAGACTACGCTTGCCATGGTCATAGCCAATACAACCAAAGCGGAGTTCAGACAGCTCAACGCCACAACGGCGGGCAAGAAGGACATGGAAAAGGTTGTGGAAGAGGCGAAGAATACCAAGGCTATGTATGGCAGACGGACTATACTGTTCATCGATGAGATCCACAGATTCAACAAGTCACAGCAGGATTATCTCCTGCCATTTGTTGAGGATGGAACGGTGGTACTCATAGGAGCGACCACGGAGAATCCTTATTTTGAGGTTAACGGGGCTCTTATATCCAGATCCCATATATTCCAGCTCAATCCATTGTCCAGGGAGGACATCAAGAAGCTCATCCACAAGGCGGTGTACTCAGAAAATGGCATGGGTGCATTTGATGCAGACATTGATGAGGATGCCGAGGACTTTCTTGCAGACATGGCGTCGGGAGATGCGAGAAGTGCGTTAAATGCCATAGAGCTCGGAGTTCTGTCGACGGAGAGAAGCGAGGATGGCAGGATACACATAACGCTTGAAGTGGCGGAGGAATGTATCCAGAAGAGAGCTATAAGATATGACAAGGACGGAGATAATCATTATGATATAATATCCGCATTTATAAAGAGCATGCGTGGATCAGATCCTGATGCGGCGATATTCTACCTTGCAAAGATGCTTTACGGAGGTGAGGATATAAAGTTTATTGCCAGAAGGATCATGATATGTGCCAGTGAGGATGTGGGCAATGCTGATCCGAATGCTATCGTGGTGGCGTCGGCATGTGCACAGGCTGTGGAGAGAGTCGGAATGCCTGAGGCACAGATAATACTTGCCCATGCGGCTTCCTACGTTGCGTGTGCACCGAAGAGCAATTCTGTGGTGAATGCGATATTTGCGGCTATGGATGCGGTAAAGCATGAGGACACGGGTCAGGTTCCGGTGTATCTCAGAGATGCACATTACGGCGGTGCAGCAAAGCTTGGACACTCAGGATACAAATACGCTCATGATTATCCGAATAATTACGTTGACCAGCAGTATCTTCCTGATAAGATTGCAGGCAGGGTATTCTATGAGCCGTCGGACAATGGTTATGAGAGAGATATCAAGGCGTATTTTGATAAGATAAAGAAGAGAGACTGATATGGATATATTGAAGAGAATTGGAGCTATAGTGCTTGTACTTGTGCTCATCGGAATGTATGTTGCGACATTTATAATGGGAATAACCGGAAGTGATAATCTGATGGGTATGATATTCCTTGATGTGGTCATTCCTGTTGTGTGCTGGGGAATATGGCTCATCGCCAGGGTGCTCAGACGCAAGGGCGAAGATATGAGAGATCAGAACAAGTAGAACAGTACAAATGTGTTGAAAAAAATTACATAATTTGATATACTCTTTAAAGTTCAAAAAATACTTAAGAGGTAGATGAAATGAGTTTATTAAAAGAATGGCGTGATTACGCATACGGATTAGATGACAGAACACCTGAGGGGAAGGAATTCTGGGTTAGTTATTTCCAGGCAGAGAAGGGCGTATATGAGCAGCTTCTTGCTAATCCTCTTGCAGACCCTGTACATGGAACTGTAAAAGAGCTTGCTGAGAAGTACGGACTCACTATTCAGTATATGATCGGATTCCTCGACGGAATAGATGACAGTCTTGCAGAATCAAACAATCTTGATGATGTGACAGAGGACTCAGAGGTTAAGCTTCCTATAGATTATGAGAAGCTTTATATGAACATGGTTGAGTGCAATGCAGAGTGGCTCTACACTCTTCCTCAGTGGGAGGGAATATTCTCCAAGGCAAAGAGAGACGAGCTCTACAAGATACAGAAGTCATCTAAGACTATCATCAAGGCACCAAAGGTTGGAAGAAACGATCCATGTCCATGTGGAAGCGGACTTAAGTACAAGAAGTGCTGCGGTAAGTAATGATATATATCATGCTGATATAACTGGCAGATATGAGAAGGCGGTTAAAGGGTAAACTTTTGACCGCCTTTTATATTTGCGTGAAAGGATATACAGATGGAATTTAATGAATCCCAGAAGAGAGCGGTGAGACACTGCGATGGGCCGATGCTGCTGCTAGCGGGGCCTGGTTCAGGTAAGACTACGGTCATCACCCACAGGATAAAATACATGACAGAGGAACATGGTGTGAGACCGGACAATATCCTGGTCATAACCTTCACGAAGGCTGCGGCGAATGAGATGAAGGGGCGGTTTCAGGAGCTGTGTCCGGGAACCCGCGGAGTAACATTTGGAACGTTTCACTCTGTGTTTTTCTGGATGCTCAGAAATGCATATAATTACACAGCGGCGAATATCGTCACGGATTCCGAAAAGTATGGAGCAATCAGGGACAGCATAGACAGACATGGCTTCAGGTATGACAGCCAGGAGGATTTTGCCAAGAATGTTGTCGGGGAGATAGGCAATGTCAAGAGCGGGAGAGTGAGTCTTGAGAACTATGAGAGCACAACGATGAAGCTTGAGGATTTCCGCATTGTGTACGATGAGTATGAGAATTTTCTGAGAAGATGCGGGAAGATAGATTTTGACGATATGCTGGTGTTCACATATGAGCTATTGTCGGAGAGACCAGACATACTTAAGATGTGGCAGAACAAGTTTCGGTACATACTCATAGATGAGTTCCAGGATATAAATATGATCCAGTATGACATTGTGAAGCTGCTAGCCGGAGAGAGACAGAACGTATTTTCCGTGGGTGACGATGATCAGTCGGTGTATGGCTTCAGGGGGGCTGCTCCGGCTATAATGAAGAAGTTCCCGGAGGATTTCCATGGTACGGTCATAGAATACCTGAATGTCAATTACCGCTGCAGCTACGATATAGTTGAGTGCTCGAAGCGGATAATACAGAACAACCGGGACAGATATGAGAAGCAGCTCAGGTCGGCATTTGCCGCGGGACAGAGCGACAGAGTCCATATAGTTAAGACGGACAGCATGACGGAGCAGAATAAGAAGATCATAGACAGGATAACAGAGCTTAACCGGGCTGGTATTCCATACCGTGAAATGGCGATCATATTCAGGACGAATACCGAGCCGAGGGCGCTGGCTTCAAAGCTCATGGAAAATGGCATACCATTTTTGATGAAGGATAACATACCAAATATCTTCACGCACTTCCTAGCTGAGAACATATTTGACTATATAAGGCTTGCAAGGGGCAGCAGGGACAGGAGAACGGTCCTCAGGATCATCAATAAGCCGAACAGGTATATAAGCAGGGATGCATTTGATTCGCCGGTGGTGAACTTTGAGGAGCTGAGGCAGAATTATAAGGATAAGTATAGGATAGTCAACAACATAAATGTCCTTGAGAACGATCTGGAGAGGATAAGCAGACTTGCGCCGTACGCGGCCGTGAATTATATAAGGAAAGCGGTTGGACTGGATGCGTATGTGAGGGAATATGCTGAGTACAGGGGCGTGAGTGAGGACGATTATATGGATATCCTGGAGGAGATACAGGACAGTGCAAAAGACTTTCTGAGCTTCGACGGCTGGATGGAGTATATAGACGAATATACAAAACAGCTCAGAGAGCAGAGCAGGCAGGGCAGTGTGGCAGGTGATGCAGTCACGCTTTCGACTATGCACTGCTCAAAGGGACTTGAGTATTCATATGTATTCATAATGGATGCTGTTGAGGACATAACGCCTCATAAGAAATCGGTCGGAGATGGAAATATAGAGGAGGAACGCAGGCTGTTCTATGTGGCAGTCACGAGGGCTAAGTATGGACTGTATGTGTATGTTCCCCAGAAAATGTATGGAAGAAAAGCGGTGACCTCGAGATTTGTCCAGGAAATGCTTGTGGACAGGTCTCTGATAAAAACAGGAAACACCATAATCCACAAGCGGTATGGACGTGGAGTCATCACATATGTAGATGACAGAAAGCTGTGTGTCCACTTCGATGATATACATGAAACAAAGACGCTCAGCCTTGAATACACGATAAATAACGAGCTTATAGAAAACGCATAGATGTACGGATATTATTCCTCGTCATCTGAGTTGAATTCCAGATCGTCCAGGATCTCGTCGAGGGCGTCAGCGACATCGTTGAACTCAGCCTCGTCGGTGATCTCGTCGAGGGTGACATCGTCTCCCTGCTCGCTGTATCTGTACACGATGATATCGGCATCCTCGTCATCTGCAGGAAGCAGAGCGGCATAAGAGATGTCATTTACCTCGAATTTGGCAATGATCTCACATGTGCAGGATGTTCCATCCTCGTATGTTATATCGATCATCTCGATATCCATTTCGTCGGTTTCGTTATTGTTTATATCTGACATATAGGTATCCTCCTGATTGTTTTATTCAGTTTATTCTAGTAAATAATTGGTGCTATGTCCAGTACAATTATAAAATGAAATTATTGACAAAGCCTGCACCCGCACATATACTAGACACAAAAGGCGAAGAACAGGAATTGTAGTATTTAATACAATCAGAGTGGAACCGCGGAGATAATACTTCGTCTCTATATGCATATCATATGTATATTGGGACGAAGTTTTTTGTTTGCTTACAGATATATTATCGACCAATATAGAAAGGACATTATATTTATGAAGATTTTAAACACGCTCACAAGAAGAAAAGAAGAGTTTGTGCCTATCAACGAGGGTAAGGTGGGAATATATGTATGTGGTCCTACTGTATATGATTATATCCATATAGGAAATGCCAGACCAATGATAGTATTTGATACGCTCAGAAGATATCTGGAGTACAAGGGCTATGATGTCAATTATGTATCGAATTTTACTGATGTCGATGACAAGATCATAAAGCGTGCAAATGAGGAGGGTGTGGATGCCAGCGTTATATCAGAGCGATATATCGCAGAGGTCAAGAAGGATATGGCGGCTCTCAATGTGCGTGAGGCGACAACACATCCAAAGGCAACAGAAGAGATACCGGATATGATTGAGATGGTAAAGACTCTTATAGAGAAGGGATACGCTTACGAGGTGAATGGAACCGTATACTTCAGAACCAGAAAGTTCAAGGACTACGGCAAGCTGTCCAAGAAGAATATCGATGACCTCCGTTCAGGTAACAGAGACCTTCTTGTATCAGGTGTTGATGAGAAGGAGGATCCGCTTGATTTCGTTCTCTGGAAGCCAAAGAAGGAGGGCGAGCCATCATGGCCATCACCATGGGGCGATGGAAGACCAGGCTGGCATCTTGAGTGCTCGGTTATGTCCAAGAAATATATCGGAGATGTAATAGATATACATGCGGGTGGAGAGGATCTTGTATTCCCACACCATGAGAACGAGATAGCACAGAGTGAGGCTGCAAATGGCACAGAGTTCGCAAGATACTGGATGCACAACGGCTTCCTCAAGATCAACAATGAGAAGATGTCCAAGTCACTTGGCAACTTCTTCACAGTCAGAGAGATAGCAGAGAAGTACCCTCTTCAGGTCATTAGATTCTTCATGCTGTCAGCCCATTACAGAAGTCCGCTCAACTTCTCAGCAGACCTTGTTGAGGCTTCAAAGAACGGCCTTGAGAGAATCCTTACAGCAGTTGACAGACTGAAGTCTATAAGCGGAACAGAAGGAGAAGTAGATAAGGCAGTTGCAGACGAGATGGATGCATTTGTGAAGAAATATGAGGCAGCCATGGATGACGACCTCAACACTGCAGATGCGATCTCAGTTATATTTGAGCTCGTAAAATATGCAAATGTAAATGTGACAGAGGAGTCAACAAAGGCTACTGTGGAGCTTGTGCTCAATACAGTGACAAAGCTCTGCGACATACTTGGAATCATCACAGAGAAGAAGAAAGAGATACTTGATTCAGATATAGAGGCTCTTATCGAGGAGAGACAGGCTGCAAGAAAGGCAAAGAACTTTGCTAGGGCAGATGAGATCCGTGACCAGCTCAGTGATATGGGAATTATCCTTGAGGATACCAGAGAGGGCGTAAAATGGAAAAGAGCATAGACAGTTACTTTACTGAGATACTCGGGGTGACATATACTAATCCAAGGGAGTATTCACCGCTTTCACTTGCATATATAGGTGACAGCGTGTTTGATCTTCTCATAAAGACCCTTGCTGTCACAAAGGATAACAAGCAGGCATACAAATACCACAAAGAGGTGAGCCAGCTTGTGAAGGCGGAGGCTCAGGCGGGATATATAATGTATCTTCTGGACAACGGACTGCTCACCGAGGAGGAAGAGTGGATATACAAGAGAGGCAGGAACACCAAGACTCATTCAACAGCCAAGAATGCGACTGTGGGACAGTACCGAATGGCAACGGGCTTTGAGTGCCTTATAGGCTTTCTGTATCTTGATAAGCAGTATGACAGGATGTTTGAGATCACGAGGATCATACTGAACCATGATCCAGTTGAAACGGACAGGGCAGAACAGCAGCACAAGGATCCGGGCAAAGCAGTACAGGAAGATACAATAGAGGATACCTCAACACTTGAACAGAGTACAGAGAGTACAGATGGAGAAAAAGATGCAGAATAGAGAATTTGAGAATAACATTAAGACAGAGAGCGATGAGGAAGCATTTGTCATAGAGGGAAGAAATGCAGTCCTCGAGGCTTTCAGATCAGGCAAGACCATAGATAAGCTGTATGTCCTTGACGGATGCAGGGATGGAATCGTGAACAGCATAGTCAGAGAGGCAAAGAAGCAGGACACAGTGATAAACTACCTCTCAAAGGAAAAGTTAAACCAGATGTCACAGGCTGGCAAGCATCAGGGCGTGATAGCTCATGCAGCGGCATATAAGTACGCAGAGATAGAGGATATGTTTGCACTGGCTGAGAGCAGAGGAGAGGATCCATTTTTCTTCATACTCGATGAGATAGAGGATCCACACAATCTTGGTGCGATCATCAGAACAGCGAATCTCTGTGGTGCCCACGGTGTGATCATACCTAAGAGGCGTGCAGTCGGAATCACAGCAACGGTTGTAAAGGCATCAGCGGGAGCTATCAATTATACACCTGTTGCAAAGGTTACAAATATCAGCAAGACCATAGAGGAGCTGAAAGATAGAGGCATGTGGTTCGCCTGTGCGGATATGGACGGAGAACTCATGTACAAGTGTAACCTCACAGGTTCCCTTGGACTTGTCATAGGTAATGAGGGAAGCGGTGTCAGCAGACTGGTCAAGGAGAAGTGTGATTATGTCGTATCTGTTCCTATGAAGGGAGACATAGACTCACTCAACGCGTCAGTTGCTGCCGGAGTTCTGGCTTATGAGGTCGTAAGACAGAGGATGAACAAGTAAAGGTAGAGTATATGTATTCGGAATTATCAGATAATGAACTGCTGGAGCTTATAAATGAACAAAAGGATAACGATGCTATGGAGACACTTATCAAGCGCTATGGCCCAATGATAACGGGACAGAGCAGAAGCCTTTATATCATAGGTGCTGATGAGGAGGATCTTATACAGGAGGGCATGATCGGACTGGTCAAGGCTGTGAATAATTACAGACCTGACAAGGGCGCGACATTCAAGACCTTTGCGTTCATGTGCGTGAGAAGGCAGCTCATTACCGCGGTGAACAATTCAAACAACAAGAAAAACGGACCGTTGAACTACTATATATCGATCTATGGCGATGGCGGGGGAGATTACTCCAGCCCGCTTGATGAGATAGATTCGGGTGTCATAACTAATCCTGAGGATATCATGATGGCGAAGCTGCGTGAGTCAGATCTTATAAAGCTTATCGACAGTAAGCTTTCTAAGTTTGAGAAGCATGTTCTTGACGAATATTTAACAGGCGCTTCTTATGAAGTGATAGGGGAGAGACTCTGCAAACCGGCAAAATCCATAGACAATGCGGTTCAGAGGATCAGAGCTAAGCTCAGGGATGTGTAATTAGAATAATAAAATTTTATGTTGTTTAATCAAAGACAGGAAGCGGCATAGTGCCGCTTCCTTTTTTGCAAAGAATTTGCTAATAAGCCTGCATATTAGCTTGAAATAAACTAAAATAAATGTATAGCCAACCTTAATCGAAAGTAACAAAAGGTAAAAATGATTATTTTTTATTGATCATCAGATTAAGGAGTGGTGGCATGAGAGCGGAGAGCAAAGCTAAAAAAGGTAAAGGTAAGGTGGGAACGATCGTATTGTTCCTGGCTTTGCCGGTATTGCTTCTTATCGTATTCACTTATATACCATTTGTGGATATGTTTAAGAACAGTTTGACGGACTGGGATGGAATATATGAAGCTGAGACTGCGGGCGGAAAGTAAGTGATCCGGTCTGCGGTGGATAAAAATAAAGCCGCTCAGGGCGGCGTAAATACGGACAAAAAATAAAAGCTACTAACGGGAGTCGGACCCGTGACCTCAACATTACCAATGTTGCGCTCTACCACCTGAGCTATAGTAGCTTGCTTTTCAAAAGCAATAATAACTATAACAAAATGAACATCAAAAATCAAGTAAAATATTTACATTTGTGCGAAAAATAATGACAAATCAAAAGATAATTGTGGTACAAGCAGTAAAAGTATGGTAAACTAACTGTAATCGTGTGCAAATTCGGTTGCAGACATTTAGAATTATCAAAAAAAGCGGGAGGCAGTTTGGAAATGGCTGAAGAGATGACAGGTAAGAATTTCATTGAACAGATAATTGAGAAAGATATCGCAGAGGGTAAGGTGCCGAAGATCGTTACCAGATTCCCACCAGAGCCAAATGGATATTTACATATAGGACATGCCAAGTCAATACTTTTGAATTACGGACTGGCACAGCAGTATGGCGGACAGTTTAATCTCAGATTTGACGATACCAACCCTACAAAGGAGAAGACAGAGTTCGTAGAGTCAATACTTGCAGATGTCAAGTGGCTGGGAGCAGACTTTGGAGACAGAGTGTTCTTTGCATCAAATTACTTTGACCAGATGTACGAGGCTGCCATAAAGCTCATCAAGAAGGGCAAGGCATATGTGTGTGACCTCACAGCAGATGAAATCAGAGAGTACAGAGGAACTCTCACTGAGCCGGGCAAGAACAGTCCATACAGAGACAGAAGCATAGAGGAGAATCTTGATCTGTTCGAGAGAATGAAGAACGGTGAGTTCCCTGACGGAAGTAAGGTACTCCGTGCAAAGATAGATATGGCAAGCCCTAACATCAACATGAGAGATCCTATTATCTACAGAATAGCGAGAATGAACCACCACAACACAGGTGACAAGTGGTGCATTTACCCTATGTATGACTTTGCACATCCTATTGAGGATGCCATCGAGGGTGTTACACATTCTATATGTACACTTGAGTTTGAGGATCACAGACCTCTGTATGACTGGGTGGTTATGGAGCTCGGTTACAAGGATTCACCTGAGGGCACACCAAAGCAGATAGAGTTCGCAAAGCTTTACCTGACAAATGTCATAACAGGTAAGAGATACATCAAGAAGCTTGTCGAGGACGGAATAGTAGACGGATGGGATGACCCACGTCTTGTAAGTATTGCAGCCCTCAGAAGAAGAGGCTTCACACCATCAGCTATTAAGAAGTTCATGGAGCTGGTTGGAATATCCAAGAGCCAGTCGTCTGTTGATTACGCTATGCTTGAGTATTGCGTGAGAGACGACCTGAAGCTCACAGCCAAGAGATACATGGCAGTTGTTGATCCTGTAAAGCTTGTCATCGACAACTATCCTGAGGATCAGGTTGAGTACCTCGATGTCGAGAACAATCAGGAGAACGAGGAGCTCGGAAGCAGAAAGGTAGCATTCAGCAAGTATCTGTATATAGAGAGAGAGGACTTCATGGAGGAGCCTCCTAAGAAGTATTTCAGACTGTTCCCTGGCAACGAGGTTCGTCTTAAGAATGCATATTTCGTAAAGTGCGTGGGATTTGAGAAGGACGAGGACGGCAATGTCACAACAGTACATTGTACATATGACCCAGAGACAAGAAGCGGTTCAGGCTTTGAGGGACGTAAGGTCAAGGGAACCATTCACTGGGTATCGGCAGAGAGCGCAATAGATGCAGAGGTTCGTCTGTATGAGAATATCATCGATGAGGAGAAGGGGAAGCTCAACGACGATGGTACATTGAATCTCAATCCAAACTCACTTGTTATCAAACAGGGATGTAAGCTTGAGAAGGCATTTGAGGAGGCTCAGCCGGGAGAGGCATTCCAGTTCCTGAGAAATGGTTTCTTCTGTGTTGACTCAAAGGATTCTACAGCGGAGCATCCTGTATACAACAGGATCGTGTCACTCAAGAGTTCTTACAAGCCGGGCAAGTAATTACCGGGGATGCGTTTATAATTTATGATGTGGGGATTGGCGCTTATCCTGTGGGGGATATGCGTACATCAAAATAGGTGATTGGAAACAAAAATATGAAAGATGAGAGTAAGAAGGTATACATACTTTTGTCAAAGACAAAAACAGTTCCTTCAAATCTCATAAAGCTTATGACCAGAGAGCCGTATTGTCACACATCTCTGGCACTGGACATAAGTCTTGATGAGATGTACAGTTTTGCAAGGAAAGGTGTATACAATCCATTTAACAGTGGATTTATCAGTGAGAACATAGAAAAGGGAATATTTGGAAAGCACAAGGGAACCAGATGCGCTGTGTATGAGCTGAAGGTCACGAGTAAGCAGTATGACAGGATACAGCAGGAGCTCGCCAGATTCAAGAAGCATCCGGACAGATACGGATATAACTTCATGGGTGTATTCAGCGTATTTTTCCATCTTGCGTATGAGAGGGAATACAGTTTCTTCTGTTCACAGTTCGTGGCATCGGTGTTGAAAAATGCTGGTGTGGATATATTCCACAAGAAACCGGGACTTGTCAAGCCGGGGGATTTCAGAAGGTGCCCTGAGCTCAGACCGATATTTACCGGGCTTCTCACAGAATACAGAGCATATCTCCATGAGAGAATGAAACAGGCTCATGGCATAGAGAACACAGGCAGAAGGCCTGGCATGATAAAGCCGGCGCTTCCGGATGGTCTCATTGCATGGAGAGTCAGTTAAAATAAGCCGCTTTACAGATATGTAAGGCGGCTTTTATTTATTGTCATGTGTTTATTATTCTACAAATGTATGGCCAATCTTGATGATCCCTCTCGGGAGGGCGTCCTTGGAATTCTTCCATGGCTCGTTCTTGTATCTGTAGTCAAACTTGTCTATGAACCAGCTCAGGTCACCATTGACACGTTCCATATTGTCAAAGTATACCTTGTTGAGGATTTCGATGAACTGCGCATACTGTTCCTTGCTCAGTTTGTTCTGGCCTGTCTTGTACAGTATTCCGTAGTGGTATGTACAGAAGCCTTTGCTCGTAGCAAATTTGTCCCTGAACTCGGAATCTCTTTTCCACATATGGAAGATAGTGTCTACATAGCGTACGAACATGTCATCCATACGTCCACAAATGAAGCAGCTTTTCTCCATATTCTCTATATAATCGACAACAGGTGCATTTGGTGTGTTCTTGCCGAACAGACCGGCTTTGGCGGCGGGACCTTTGGCAGCCAGCGCCCTCATATCTTGTATAGTCTTATTCATATGGGTGTTCATCATGAGTGCCAGACCCAGACGATTCTTTTCCTGATAGAGCATTCTCAGATGATGACTGCAAAAACCAAGCTTGTCAGTCATGGCACGGTTGTCGTCCTCCATGTAGCTTGGCCCCATCGTATATTCAATTGCATTTCGTTCAAGATCCTTCTGCATCTGGCACATAGGGCATTCGCAGCCGCTGTCAAATGCATCGTTTACTGGTATAGTGTATATCTGTTCAGCCATAGATCCTCCTGTTTGTGATAGTGTCAGTTTTTGCCACACTGCTTATGTGACATTGAAAATAATATACAGGTATTATACAATAGCCTGGAGAAATTTATAAGACAAAAAGCACAATTATACAAATATGAAATGGCAGGTGTACGGAAGATGAATGTAAGTTGTGATGGCAATATAGTTACGGTAGACGGAGTGAAGGATTTCAGACTTTCTCAGATACTTGAGTGTGGTCAGTGCTTTCATTTTGACAAGCTTGATGATGAAGTGTATGAGGTCATAGCATTTGGCAGGGCTGTGAAGATGGAACAGTCAGGCGGCGTGCTCAGGATATATGGTTCATCCATGGAAGACTATGAAGGAATATGGCGCCCTTATCTGGATATGGACAACGATTACGGGCTCATCAAGGAGAGTGTCATAAAGGCGGACAGCGCACTTCAGACGGCTGTGAATGAGAAGGATGGAATACGTATACTTAATCAGGACTTCTTTGAGACGCTTATATCATTTATCATATCCCAGAACAAGAATATCCCTCAGATAAAACAGTGTGTGAAAAATATATCGCATAGATTTGGTGATGAGGTCATAGGATATAATGGCGAGGCATTTTATGTGTTCCCTGATGTAGACAGACTTCATGAGGTCACAGAGGATGAGCTCAGGGAGTGCAAGGTCGGATTCCGTGCTCCATACATAATGAATGCGACGGAGGCGGTGTACTCGGGAAATGTCACAAAGGAGAAGCTTGACGCACTTGACATAGAACAGGCAAGGGAACTTCTCATGACTATAAAGGGAGTAGGAGAGAAGGTTGCCAACTGTGTCCTGCTCTTTGGACTTGGAAGACGTGAGGCTTTCCCTGTGGATGTGTGGATGAAGAGGATCATGGAGAGCATGTACTTTGATGGCAAGGACACAAAAAAGCTGGAGATAGAGGCATTTGCCGTGAAAAAGTTCGGAAATCTCGGGGGATATGCGCAGCAGTATCTGTTTGACTATGCAAGAACGACTCTTTTTAAGTGATATGTATTACTGTAGATGACAGACATATTTTTATATATTTTTTAGAAAATAAGGGTTGATTTTTTTATAGAAATGGATAGAATATAAAACAGTGTTAGCACTCACATAAATTGAGTGCTAAGAACGAAGATGAGAAAATAAAAGAAAAAATAAATCAGGAGGTATATATCATGAAGTTAAGACCACTTGGAGACAGAGTAGTATTAAAGCAGTCAGTAGCAGAGGAGACAACAAAGTCAGGAATCGTATTACCAGGCCAGGCAAAGGAGAAGCCACAGTATGCAGAGGTTATAGAGGTTGGCCCTGGAGCAGTTGTTGATGGCAAGCTGGTTCCTATGGACGTTAAGGTTGGAGATACAGTTATATATCAGAAGTTCGCTGGTTCAGAGGTTAAGCTTGACGACGAAGAGTACATAGTTATCAAGCAGGACAGCATCCTTGCAATCGTTGAGAAGTAAAAGCATATATCCAGACAGCGTGAGCTGTGGGAGACATATGCGGATGATATATATGTAATATAACATGGAGGTAGATAGAAATGGCAAAGGAAATTAAGTACGGTGCTGAGGCTAGAAAGGCACTTGAGGCAGGAGTTAATCAGTTAGCAGATACAGTAAGAGTTACACTTGGACCTAAAGGAAGAAACGTTGTACTTGCAAAGTCATACGGTTCACCACTCATCACAAATGATGGTGTTACAATAGCAAAGGACATCGAGCTTGAGGATGCATTTGAGAACATGGGTGCTCAGATCGTCAAGGAAGTTGCAACAAAGACAAACGATGTTGCAGGTGATGGTACTACAACAGCTACAGTTCTTGCACAGGCTATGATCAATGAAGGAATGAAGAATCTGGCAGCAGGTGCTAATCCTATCGTTCTCAGAAAGGGAATGAAGAAGGCTTGCGACAAGGCAGTTGAGGCTATTCTTGATATGAGTGAGACTATCAGCGGAAAGGATCAGATCGCAAGAGTTGCATCTATCTCAGCTGGTGACGATGAGGTTGGACAGATGGTTGCCGACGCTATGGAGAAAGTGTCAAAGGATGGAGTCATCACAATCGAAGAGTCAAAGTCAATGAAGACAGAGCTCGACCTTGTAGAAGGTATGCAGTTCGACAGAGGTTATATTTCAGCTTACATGGCAACAGATATGGAGAAGATGGTTGCAGAGCTTGATAACCCATATATACTTATTACAGATAAGAAGATCTCAAATATCCAGGAGATCCTTCCACTTCTTGAGCAGATCGTTCAGAGCGGATCAAAGCTACTGATCATCGCTGAGGATATCGAGGGCGAGGCTCTCACAACACTTATCGTCAACAAGCTGCGTGGTACATTCCAGGTAGTAGCTGTAAAGGCTCCTGGTTATGGCGACAGAAGAAAAGAGATGCTTCAGGATATCGCTATTCTTACAGGCGGTAAGGTAATCTCAGAGGAGCTTGGATATGAGCTCAAGGATGCTACTCTTGATGACCTTGGACGTGCAAAGAGTGCTAAGATCACAAAGGAGAACACAGTTATCGTTGATGGTATGGGCGCTAAGGAAGACATCGCAGGTCGTGTAAATGTCATCAAGGCTCAGCTTGAGGAGACAACATCAGAGTTTGATAAAGAGAAGCTTCAGGAGAGACTCGCAAAGCTTGCCGGTGGAGTTGCAGTTATCAGAGTCGGCGCAGCTACAGAGACAGAGATGAAGGAAGCTAAGCTCCGTATGGAGGATGCCCTTAATGCCACAAGAGCTGCAGTTGAAGAGGGAATCATCTCAGGTGGTGGTTCAGCATACATCCACGCTGCAAAGAAGGTTGCAGAGCTTGTAAAGGATCTTGAGGGCGATGAGAAGACAGGCGCTAAGGTAGTTCTCAAGGCTATGGAGGCTCCACTGTTCCACATCGCAGCCAATGCAGGACTTGAGGGATCAGTCATCATCAACAAGATCAAAGAGTCTGAGGTTGGTGTGGGCTTTGATGCATACAATGAGACATATGTCAACATGATCGAGGCAGGAATCATTGATCCTGTTAAGGTTACAAGAAGTGCACTTCAGAACGCTACATCAGTTGCTTCAACAATGCTCACAACAGAGTCAGTTGTAGCTGATATCAAGGAAGACGCTCCAGCAATGCCAGCAGGCGGAGCAGGAATGGGCGGCGGAATGGGCTTCTAAGGAATAGAGTCAGACACGATTTCGCAGTAAAATACAAAGACTAAGATAAAAAAGGATCACATCATTCGTAATCGGGTGATGTGTTTCTTTTTTTATGTAGGTTAATTGACACTAACCGGCATGTGTGAGATAATCAGAACAGATATTTTTCGACTAAGGGAAAGTATGGGTTACAAAAAAGTTATAAATGAAAGGCAGGAAGAGATGGGAGAAGATAACAACAGCTTTGGCGGCTATCAGCCAACAGAAGACAACAGACAGGCGGGACAGCAGAATCCATACGCCGGTGCGCCTCAGTATGGACAGAACGACCAGAACTATGGTCAGTCAGACGGCCAGTATGGACAGAACGACCAGAACTATGGTCAGTCAGACGGCCAGTATGGACAGAATTATGGTCAGCAAGGTGGACAGTATGATCAGAATTATGGTCAGCCAGGCGGCCAGTATGGACAGAATTATGGCCAGCCAGGTGGACAGTACGGACAGGGATATGGTCAGTATGGTCAGGGCTACGGACAGCCGGGAGATCCATACGGACAGAATTATGCTAACCAGGACATGAATATGGGCGGAGGTCCGGCATATCCACAGAATAATATGCAGCCACAGGAGAGCAAAGGCGTATCCATAGCATCTATGGTGCTTGGTATCTTTTCTCTTACATTTGGATGTTGTATCACATATGTGGGAATTGCCACAGCCATTGCGGGACTGATAACAGGTATCATAAGTCTTAAGGATAAGAAGCCTGGCAAGGGAATGGCTATCGCAGGTATTATAATGAGCGCAATAGCACTTGTGTTCCTGGTGTTCTGTATTATCCTGGTTCTTACATCGGACACATATCAGGATATGGTGGACGAAATACTCAGACAGATACAGTCAGGAAGCTATTAAAAATGTAATAAATTGAATAAAGAGAAGTGATCGAGAGGCCGCCGGATTTCGGGCGGCCTCTTGTTATGTGCACCAAGCTGATAATATTTGAACGTTTAATACTGTGTGGGTGATTGAATCTAAAGGTGGATTAGTGTTATTATTATGGAAGTGCGTAGAAGGTATCAGAAAGGAGGTCCTGTATTATGGAGAGTGATTATATTATTGAAGATACAGACATCAGGCGTCTTATTGTGAAAGCGGTAGAGGCGAGAGAAATGGCATATGCCAGGTACTCACAGTTTAAGGTTGGGGCAGCACTCCTGGCTGGCCGGGAGAATTCTTCGGATGCAGATGAAGTCGTTGGCAGAGAGACAGACAGCCGCGATAGAAATGCGAATGAATACAGAGTGTTCACGGGCTGTAATATAGAAAATTCCTCGTATGGTGCAACTATATGCGCAGAACGTGCAGCGGTGTGTAATGCAGTGAGTAGTGGCTATAAAGATTTCAAAGCGATTGCTATTGTCGGTGGCCTGAATAGTACAGGGATAAATGGAATAACATATCCATGTGGGATATGCAGACAGGTGCTCTCGGAATTTTCTGCGGATATGTATGTTATCGCAGCACATTCAGAGGATGATTACGACATGAGAAGATTGTCAGAGTTTCTTCCGGCTTCGTTTGGTGCCGGACAGATGGAATAGTGAGCGTTGAAAATTTATATAGAAGGAGAATATGAATTGGGAAATATCAAAGATTTAAAGGCTTACAGAATAGTTGAGGAGAAGGATCTACCGGAGGTACATGGCAAGGGATATGTGCTGGAGCATATAAAGACAAAGGCAAGGGTCCTCATTATTGAGAATGACGATGTGAATAAGGTATTCAATATAGGCTTCAGGACACCTCCATATGATGATTCAGGAATACCTCATATAATTGAGCACTCAGTGCTTTGTGGTTCAAAGAAATATCCGGTAAAGGATCCATTTGTTGAGCTGGCAAAAGGTTCTCTGAACACCTTCCTAAACGCCATGACTTATTCAGACAAGACGGTATATCCTATAGCGAGCTTCAATCAGAAGGACTTTGAGAACATCATGAGTGTGTATCTGGATGCAGTGTTCTATCCGGATATCTATATACATGATGAGATCATGAAGCAGGAGGGCTGGCACTACGAGCTTGACTCTATGGACGGAGACCTGAAGTACAACGGAGTTGTGTATAATGAGATGAAGGGCGTGTACTCAAGTCCTGAGTCGATTATGTACAGAGAGATAGAGTCATCACTCATGCCGGACACTCCATATGGCAATGATTCAGGCGGTGATCCGGTATCCATACCTACACTCACCCTTGAGAGATTCAGAGATTTCCACAGGACATATTATCATCCATCGAACAGTTATATTTATCTGTATGGTGACTGTGATATGGCGAAGGAGCTGGAATTTATAGATGAGGAGTATCTGTCACATTACGATTACAAGGAGATAGATTCAGCGATCCCTCTTCAGAAGCCATTTGACGAGATGAAGGATATCACTAAGGAGTACTCCATAGCTGATACTGATCCAGAGGAGAACAATTCCATACTCACATACAGCAAGATAACAGGGCTCAGCACCGAAAAGAAGAAGGTTACAGCCCTTGAAATACTTGAGTACGTGCTCATGGATGCGCCGGGAGCTGTCCTGAAGAAAGCTCTGACTGATGCGGGTATAGGCGAGGAGGTCTACAGCTCATTTGACAATGGCTGTCAGCAGACCACATTCTCTATCATAGCAAGAGGCGCGGATAAGAACGATAAGGACAGATTCATAAAGATAATAGATGATACATTTGAAGAACTCAGCCATGGTATAGATAAGGATGCGGTTGAGGCTGCAATCAACAAGTTTGAGTTCAAGCACAAGGAGGCCAATTTTGGAAGGTTTCCTAAGGGACTTATGTACGGACTGGATGCATTTAACAGCTGGCTGTATGACGATACCAAGGCACTCATGTTTTTTGAGATGAATGATGTGTATAAGGAGCTGAGAGAGGATCTTCAGAATGGATACTTTGAGCAGCTTATAAAGGAATGTTTCATTGATAATACATTTGGCCTGTATCTCACCATGAACCCTAAGAAGGGTCTTGACCAGGAGAATGAGAAGAAGATCGCTGATGAGCTTGCGGCATACAAGGCTACGCTCAGCCGTGAGGAGCTTGAGAAGATCGTGGAGGATACAAAGGCGCTCAAGGAGTATCAGGCGACTCCTTCATCCGCAGAGGATCTTGCCAAGGTTCCGCTTCTGGCGATAGATGACATTGACAAAGAGGCTGAGAAGCTCAAGAATGTTGAGTCTGAGATCGGCGGACTTCCGGTTGTAAGCCACGATATATTTACAAACGGTATAGGATATCTGAGGTTCTATTTCAATATAAATGATATAGATAATGACCTTGTGCCATATCTTGCTGTGCTGTCATGCCTGTTTAAATATATTGACACAGAGAAGCATACCTATGGACAGCTTTCAAATGAGATAGACAGTAATATAGGTGGAATAGAATTTGATATGGTTGGATATGCCAGTGACACGGATATCAAGAAGTTCTTTTACGTGTCAATGAAGGCACTCTATGAGAAGCTTCCATATGCCGTTGAACTGATGAAGGAGATTATGTTCTCATCTAAGATCGATGACAGGAAGAGACTGAAGGAGCTCCTGACGGAGGAGAAGTCCAGCATGAAGAATGGCATGGCTGCATCGGGACATGTGACCGCATACACCAGAGCCATGTCCTATATAGATGAGGGAGCAAGATTCACGGATGAGACCTGTGGAATCGCTTATTATGAATTCCTGTGTGACATAGTGGATCACTTCGATGAGAAGTACGATGACTTCATTGAGAAGCTTCAGTATGCCCTTGCAGAGGTACTCAGAAAGGGGGCACTTACGGTTTCATATACAGGAAATGAGGACGTGACAGATCTGCTTGAGGAATCATTTGCGGACTTTGGCATGGCACTCTCTACAAGACCTGCACATAAGGATGTGAAGCCTTTTGAGAAGGATCTCAAGAATGAGGGCTTCAAGACAGCCAGCCAGGTTCAGTATGTTGCCATAGCGGGTAATTTTGAGGATGCGGGATACAAGTACGACAGCTCACTGAGCGTTCTCAAAATCATATTCTCATATGGTTATCTGTGGGAAAATGTCCGTGTGAAGGGCGGCGCATATGGTGCCATGTGCTCATTCCTCAGGAATGGAACCTGCTATATGAGCTCATACAGAGATCCAAACCTCATGGAGACATATGACATATTCAAGAATGCATATAAGTTCGTGGAGAACTTTGAGTGCTCAGACAGAGATATGACCAAGTATATCATTGGAACCATGGCTCAGATAGATGCACCGACGACTCCTGTTGCGGAGGGTATAAGCCATATGGCGAGATACTTTATGGGAGTTACAGATGAACAGATCCAGAGAGAGCGTGATAAGATCCTCTCCACCGACAGAGATGCCATCAGAGCCCTTGCACCACTTGTGAAGGCTGTTACGGATTCAGGAATCATCTGCGCCATCGGCGGAGAGAGCAAGATAGAGGAGAATAAGGACAACTTCAAGGATGTACTTGCGATTTTCTAGGTATAGCCGACAGTCGATATAATGAGCGCAAGTGAGTGGGCGTGCTTGCATGACTTGCGAGCGGCGAATTAGGGTCATGACATAGTAAAGCTAGATGCGTATGCGTAGGTTAGCCTGCGCATGCAGGATGAAGGAGATATATGAATAAAGAATACAAATCAGGCTTCGTGTCCATCATAGGCAGACCAAACGTTGGAAAGTCGACACTTATGAACAGACTGATAGGACAGAAGATAGCGATAACAAGCAACAAGGCGCAGACCACGAGAAACAGGATACAGACCGTGTATACCAGCGATAAGGGACAGATTATCTTCCTGGACACACCGGGAATAAACAGGGCGAAGAACAAGCTTGGAGAGTACATGCTCAAGGTTGCTGAGAGTACGCTGGATGAGGTCGATGTGGTTCTCTGGATAGTTGAGGCCACAACATTTATCGGTGCAGGAGAGCGGTATATCATAGAACAGCTCCAGCATGTAAAGACACCTATAATTGTGGTTGTGAACAAGATAGACAACGTGGAGGAGAGCAAGGTATTTGAGGCGATAAATACCTATAAAGATGCCTGTGACTTTGCGGAAATAGTTCCTGTGTCGGCATTAAAGGGCAAGAACACAGATGAGCTCATAGATACCATTATGAAGTATCTTCCGTATGGACCACAGTATTATGATGAGGACACGATCACTGACCAGCCGGAGAGACAGATAGTTGCCGAACTCATCAGGGAGCAGGCGCTCCGTCAGCTTGATAAAGAGGTTCCCCATGGTATTGCAGTTGTGATTGATTCCATGAAAGAGAGACCGGATGGCGGCCTGATCGATATCGATGCGACAATCATATGTGAGAGGGACTCCCACAAGGGAATCATCATAGGAAAGCAGGGCGTCATGCTGAAGAAGATCGGTACTCATGCGAGATATGGAATAGAGAGACTTCTTGACACCAAGGTCAATCTGAAGCTTTGGGTAAAGGTCAAGAAGGACTGGAGAGATACAGATACATTGCTAAGGAACTTTGGGTTTAGAGACGAGTAGTGTGTGCAAACAGGATCGGTAAATGTGCAGTTGCTGCGGGCAGTGCATAGTTTGCCGATCTTGTCATGTTAAATTTGTTATGGAGGTGGATATACAATTGAGAGAAGAAGTAACATTGCATGGAATTGTACTGTCCAGCAGCCTCCAGAGCGAATATGACAGGAGAATGGTGGTCCTCACAAAAGAACGGGGCAGGATCACAGTATTTGCAACAGGTGTGAGGAGAGGAACGAATCCGCTCCAGTCCAAGACACAGATGTTTGTCATGGGAAGTTTTACATTGATCCCGGCGCGGGATTCATACAGGCTTGTGAATATAGATGTGGATGAATATTTCCATCAGCTCACCATGGACATAGATGCATACTGTTATGCATCGTATTTCTGCGAGGTCATGGGCTTCATGACCCATGAGGGAGACAGGGCAGCAGATTACCTCAATCTTCTGTATGTGAGTCTTAAGGCTCTGGAGAAGGGGCAGATGCCTGCAAAGCTCATCCGGTGTGTGTACGAGATAAAACTCATGGATGTGTTCGGACAGGGAATACAGAGCTTCCACTGTCCGGTATGTGGCAAGGCTGAGGTGTCAAATGTATTCGATGCAGCATCGGGTGGACTGCTCTGCGATGGATGCAAAGGCCGGGCAAAACATCCGCTTCATCTATCGGATGACGCAGTATACACGATACAATACATAAATGGTGCACCGCTTGGCAAGATGTACAACTTCAATGTGTCAGATCCTGTACTGGCGGAGATACAGCTAGTGTCGAAGCAGTTCATGGATATGTATGTGGACAGGAAGTTCAAATCGGTGGAGATCATAGACTCGCTGCCATGAAAAAAAGAAGAGAATCCTACATGACGTGAGATTCTCTTCTTTTTGTATATTACCTGTCTAAAATACAAATCACAGAGAGTGTATTATTTTAGAGAACGCCTTCATCGCGCCGGGAAGTTTTTCATATGGTATGGCGCTGAAACCAAACAGAAGCTGGTTCTCAGGACAGAGATTCTTTCTTATCCAGAATGGTTCTGTGGAGAAGATTCGTATGCCTTTCTGTTCAAAAGCTGATATGAGCTCTGTCTGGGTAAGCTTTGAGTTCTTAACCTCTGCCACAAAGTGGAGACCGGCTCCGGCACCATACATGATCACATCATCTTCAAGATTCTGTTTCACATAATTCAATATATAATCATGCTTCTTTTTATAGTGATTCTTCATGGCGCCTATGTGGCGCTGATAATTACCACTCTGTATAAATTCAATAAGTGCAAGCTGCAGAACCGTTGGAACTGTGCAGTTGGTGTGTGAATATCTGGATTCATATGCCTTCATCAGATCTGCTGGAAGCACCATATATGATATTCGAAGATCCGGTGACATGGATTTGGAAAATGTCCCGAGATATATAGTGTGGTCGCTGTTATCGATGGATTGCAGGGATGGAATTGGTCTGCTTTGGTATCTGAGCTCGCTGTCGTAATCATCCTCGATGATATAACTTCCCGATTGAGCCGCCCACTCTATGAGCTCTAGCCTCTTGCTGATAGGCAATATGCTTCCCATAGGGAATTGGTGGGATGGGGTCACATATAACAGCGTGTCTCTGAGCCTCTGTATATGGTCTATTGATACACCGTCATTCTCAAGAGGTATGGGGATGATCCTGAACGGACTCTGGCTGACGATCTCCCATGTTCCGTTGTAGCCAGGGTCCTCTATGGCAAATGAATAGTCTGACGGACTGAATATATGCGTGATTATATCTATTGATCTCTGGTGGCCGCTCGTGAGAATGATCTGCTCCGGTGTGCAGTTTACACCTCTGGACATGTACAGATATTCGGTGATAAGACTGCGGAGGGTGTAACTTCCCTGTGACATCTGGTAGGAGGCGGTATCGGCCATGGATATCATGTCCCAGGCGTTCATAAGGCATTTGCGCCATGCCCTGGAGTGATAGCAGTTGTAGTCCAGATTGCCGTAGCTGAACGTGTAGTCAAATGTCTTTCCTGATTGTCTGGAAGAATGCTGTATATTGTGGCTTTGTCTTGGCTTTTTGTCCGGAGAAAATGCAGAGATGTTCTCAACATAGTAGCCTGAGCCTGTCACGGAGCGTATATATCCTTCAAGTTCAAGCTGGTTGTAAGCAGATACTACTGTGTTGCGGCTCAGTTTATGTTCGGCGGCTAGCTGCCTTGTTGCAGGGAGCTTTTCACCTGCAGCATAGTGCTCATTAAGTATCTCGGATTTCATTTGTTCATATAATTGTTCGTATAGAGACTTATCGGAGGCCTTGTCTATTGATATCATTTCCGTGTTCCTTTCCTGCATATTATAAGCGTTAAAAATACCTTGTATCATTGGATATTTGCGTATTACTTGATTTGTTCATATTCCAATACTGCAAATTGGAACTATAAAAATACTTGAAATTGGAACTTTAGAAAGAACCAATCTGGTGCTATTATACAAGAGTCATAGCGAGTAAGCAATAAGAAGAAGTCATAAGGTGATGTCTGACGGCACAAATTATAGTAGCTTTGTATAAATAATATTACAAAATATGCCGTGAACCTTGCAAAAATATTTGAATGAGTATAAAATAAGGCGGATAGAGTGAAAAAATGCAAATTCGAATATGATTTGGAGGATTACAATGGAAAAGACATTAGACAAGATCGTTGCATTGGCAAAGAGCAGAGGATTTGTTTATCCAGGTTCAGAGATTTACGGTGGTCTCGCAAATACATGGGACTATGGTAATCTCGGAGTTGAACTCAAGAACAATGTTAAGAGAGCATGGTGGAAGAAATTCATCCAGGAGAACCCTTACAATGTAGGAGTTGACTGTGCTATCCTTATGAACCCACAGACATGGGTTGCTTCAGGCCACCTTGGAGGATTTGCTGATCCTCTTATGGATTGCAAAGAGTGTCATGAGAGATTCCGTGCAGATAAACTTATAGAGGACTTTATGGCTGAAAACGGAGTTGTTCCAGAGGGCGCAGTAGACGGATGGAGCAACGAGCAGATGGAAGAGTACGTTGAGAAGAACAATATCTGCTGTCCAACATGTGGTAAGCACAACTTCACAGGCATCAGACAGTTCAACCTTATGTTCAAGACATTCCAGGGTGTAACTGAGGATGCCAAGAACACTGTATACCTGAGACCGGAGACTGCACAGGGTATATTTGTCAACTTCAAGAATGTACAGAGAACTTCAAGAAAGAAGGTTCCATTTGGAATTGGCCAGATAGGAAAGTCATTCAGAAATGAGATAACACCTGGTAACTTCACATTCAGAACAAGAGAGTTCGAGCAGATGGAGCTTGAGTTCTTCTGCAAGCCGGGTACAGATATGGAGTGGTTTGAGTACTGGAGAAGCTTCTGTATCAACTGGCTCAAGGATCTCGGAATCAAGGATGATGAGATGAGAGCCCGTGACCATTCACCTGAGGAGCTTTGTTTCTACTCCAAGGGAACAACAGATATCGAGTATTTATTCCCATTTGGATGGGGTGAGCTCTGGGGAATCGCTGACAGAACAGATTACGATCTGACACAGCACCAGAATACATCAGGAGAGTCCATGGAGTACTTCGATGACGAGACAAAGGAGAAGTACATTCCATATGTAATCGAGCCATCACTTGGTGCTGACCGTGTTACACTGGCATTCCTGTGTGCTGCATATGACGAGGAGAACATCGGAACAGAGGAGAAGCCAGACATCCGTACAGTCCTTCATTTCCACCCACAGCTTGCACCGGTTAAGATCGGTGTGCTTCCACTTTCCAAGAAGCTCAACGAGGGTGCAGAGAAGATTTATGCAGAGCTTTCAAAGTACTACAACTGTGAGTTCGATGACAGAGGCAACATAGGTAAGAGATATAGAAGACAGGATGAGATAGGAACACCGTTCTGTGTAACATATGATTTCGATTCTGTTGAGGATGGAGCAGTCACAGTTCGTGACAGAGATACCATGGAGCAGGAGAGAGTCAAGATTGAAGATCTGAAGGCTTACTTTGAGAAGAAATTTGAATATTAATTGATGGTGTGACCGGAGATAATACGGGACACTGAATTACAGGAGGCATTAAGATGCATAGTAAAGAGTTATTTTCAGAATACGAGGCAAATGTAAGATCGTACAGCAGAAGTTTCCCAGAGATATTTACAAAGGCCAAGGGAGCCAAGATGTATGACGAGAATGGTAAGGAGTATATAGACTTCTTCGCAGGAGCAGGCGCGCTGAACTATGGTCATAACAATGATTATATAAAGGAGAAGGTTATCGATTACATCCAGAGCGATGGAATCATGCATTCTCTTGACATGATGACAGCACCAAAGGCTGAATTCATCGAGTTTTTTGAGAAAAAGGTCCTTGAGCCTAGAGGACTTGATTACAAGATCATGTTCGCAGGTCCTACAGGAACAAATGCAGTTGAGTCACTCTTAAAGCTTGCACGTAAGGTCAAGAAGAGAGAGATGATCTGGGCATATATGGGTTGTTTCCATGGTATGACACTTGGCTCAATATCACTTACAAGTGATGCTGCAAGCCGTGCAGGAGCAGGCGTTGGACTTGACAACGTATACCACATTCCAGCTCCTTACATGTTCCCAGAGCTTGATACGATCAAGTTCATGCAGACACTTCTTGATGACGATCACTCAGGTGTTGAGAAGCCTGCAGCAATCTTTATCGAGACAGTACAGGCAGATGGTGGTGTAAATGTATTCTCAGTAGAGTACCTCAAGGCACTCCGTGAGTTCTGTGATAAGAACGATATCCTTATGGTTGTTGATGACGTACAGGTAGGCTGTGCAAGAACAGGTACATTCTTCTCATTTGAGAGAGCAGGAATCAAGCCTGATATGTTCTCACTTTCAAAGTCAATCGGCGGATACCCATTCCCTATGGGACTTGCAATGTTCAAGCCGGAGTATGATCTCTGGAAGCCGGGTGAGCATTCAGGTACATTCCGTGGAATCCAGCTCTCAATGGTGGCTGCAAAGGCAGGACTTGAGTTCATGCTTGACAACAACATCGAGGCAGAGACAAGACGTAAGGGCGAGATAGTTAGAGAGTATCTTGAGAAGAATATAGACGGCGATCCAAATGTAATTGCAACACGTGGTATCGGACTCCTCTGGGGCGTAGAGGTTAAGGACGATGCAACAGCAGGTGCCATCACAGCAAGAGCTTTCAAGAAGGGTCTTGTAATAGAGAGAGCTGGCCGTGACAACGCGGTCATCAAGATCATGCCACCACTTATCATCTCAGATGAGGATCTTATTGCAGGTCTTGATATTCTCAAGGCAGCTATTGATGGTGAGTAATTTGTAATTTAATGAGCATTGTGACAGTTGTAATTGCGCAAGACTGATATAATGCGAATATCCACATGAAGCCGATAGGCGACATGATATAAAGTTAAACATAGGCTGCGGAGTTTTCCGCAGCCTATGTTTTTGGTGGGATGAATAGGGCTGTGCGGGCAGTTTGCCAATTTGGAAATTTTTGAATACTGGTCAGCGAAGATCAGTTGCCGGTCTGTTTCAGGTCGGCACACAAATGTTGCTGTAATTAAGCGTAATATAATGGAATATACATATAATTCAACTATATGTAAAAATGGACTGGTTTATACACAAAATATAGAAAAAAGAGTTTGCTAATGTTGACATATATGTTATAATCAGTCTAGCGCGTGTGGAGACTTCACGGGGACTTCACACCATGAAATATAAAGTTTACGTAGGAGGTAACAAACAAATGGCAAACAAGTGGGTTTATATGTTTAGCGAAGGCGACATGACCATGCGTAATCTTCTCGGTGGTAAGGGTGCAAACCTTGCAGAGATGACAGCAATTGGTCTTCCAGTTCCACAGGGTTTCACAATTACAACAGAGGCTTGTACTCAGTACTATGAGGATGGCCGTAAGATCAATGACGAGATCATGGCTCAGGCTATGGATGGCGTTAAGAAGATGGAGGAGATCAACGGCAAGAAGTTCGGAGATCTTGAGAATCCATTACTTGTATCAGTTCGTTCAGGTGCAAGAGCATCTATGCCAGGTATGATGGATACAATCCTTAACCTTGGTCTTAACGATGACGTTGTTGCAGCTATGATAGCACACAACCCAGATCCAGCATTCGAGCGTTTCGTATACGATTCATACAGACGTTTCATCCAGATGTTCTCAGACGTTGTTATGGAAGTTGGTAAGAAGTACTTCGAGCAGCTCATCGACAAGATGAAGGAAGAGAAGGGTGTTAAGTTCGATGTAGAGCTTACAGCACAGGATCTCAAGACACTTGCTGAGCAGTTCAAGGCAGAGTACAAGAACCAGTTAGGAACAGATTTCCCTTCAGACCCAGTTGAGCAGTTAAAGTTAGCTATCGAGGCTGTATTCCGTTCATGGGATAACCCACGTGCGAACGTATACAGAAGAGACAACGATATCCCTTATTCATGGGGTACAGCAGTTAACGTAATGCCTATGGTATTCGGTAACCTGAACAATGAGTCTGGTACAGGTGTTGCATTTACTCGTGACCCTGCAACAGGTGAGAAGAAGCTTATGGGTGAGTTCCTTATCAATGCACAGGGCGAGGACGTTGTTGCCGGTGTTCGTACACCAATGCCAATCGCTCAGATGGAGCAGGAGTTCCCAGATGCTTATGCAGAGTTCATCAAGGTTTGTGAGACTCTTGAGAATCACTACCATGATATGCAGGATATGGAGTTCACAGTTGAGAACAAGAAGCTTTACATGCTTCAGTGTAGAAATGGTAAGAGAACAGCTCAGGCAGCTCTTCAGATCGCTTGTGACCTTGTTGATGAGGGACATAAGACAGAGGAAGAGGCAGTTGCAATGATCGATCCTCGTAACCTTGATACACTTCTTCACCCACAGTTTGATGCAGCAGCTCTTAAGGCAGCTACACCAATGGGCAAGGGACTTGGCGCTTCACCAGGTGCTGCTTGTGGTAAGATCGTATTCACAGCTGACGATGCTGAGGCATGGGCAGCTAGAGGCGAGAAGGTAGTTCTTGTACGTCTTGAGACATCACCAGAGGATATCACAGGTATGAAGTCAGCACAGGGTATTCTTACAGTTCGTGGTGGTATGACATCACACGCTGCAGTTGTTGCCCGTGGTATGGGTACATGCTGTGTATCAGGTTGTGGCGATATCGTTATGGACGAGGAGAACAAGAAGTTCACACTCGCTGGCAAGGAATTCCATGAGGGAGATTACATCTCAATCGATGGTACAACAGGTAACATTTACGATGGAGTTATCAAGACAGTTGATGCTCAGATCGCAGGAACATTCGGCCGTGTTATGGCATGGGCTGATAAGTATAGAACACTTAAGGTTAGAACAAATGCAGATACACCAGCAGATGCTAAGAAGGCACGTGAGCTTGGTGCAGAGGGTATCGGTCTTTGCCGTACAGAGCATATGTTCTTTGATCCAGAGAGAATCGCAGCATTCCGTGAGATGATCTGCTCTGATACAGTAGAAGAGAGAGAGGAAGCTCTTAATAAGATCCTTCCATATCAGCAGGGAGACTTCAAGGCTCTTTATGAGGCACTTGAGGGTAACCCAGTTACTATCAGATTCCTGGATCCACCTCTTCATGAGTTCGTTCCAACAGAGGAGGCTGACATTGAGAAGCTTGCTGCTGCTAAGAACAAGAGCGTTGAGGAGATTAAGGCACTTTGCAACTCACTCCATGAGTTCAACCCTATGATGGGTCACAGAGGATGCCGTCTTGCTGTAACATATCCAGAGATCGCTAAGATGCAGACAAAGGCTGTTATCCGTGCAGCAATCGAGGTTCAGAAGGAGCATCCAGATTGGACAGTTGAGCCAGAGATCATGATCCCACTTGTATGTGAGGTTAAGGAGCTTAAGTACGTTAAGAAGGTAGTTGTTGAGACAGCTGACGCTGAGATCGCTGCTGCTGGCGTAGATCTTAAGTATGAGGTTGGTACAATGATCGAGATCCCAAGAGCAGCTCTTACAGCTGATGAGATCGCTAAGGAAGCTGACTTCTTCTGCTTCGGTACAAACGACCTTACACAGATGACATTCGGATTCTCAAGAGATGATGCTGGTAAGTTCTTAAATGCTTACTATGATGCTAAGATCTTCGAGAACGATCCATTTGCTAAGCTTGATCAGACAGGTGTTGGTAAGCTCATGGATATGGCAGTTAAGCTTGGTAAGCCAGTTAATCCAAAGCTTCACATCGGTATCTGTGGTGAGCACGGTGGAGATCCTTCATCAGTTGAGTTCTGCCACAAGATTGGTCTTGATTATGTATCATGTTCACCATTCAGAGTACCTATCGCTAGACTTGCTGCTGCTCAGGCTGCAATCGCTAACAAGTAGGATTCGGACGAACAGAACTTGTAAGTAATTAGCTTAATAAAGACAATATGAGTCCCTGTAATTGCCATGAGGTGGTTACAGGGACTTTTTTGTAAAAAATATGCATATCCAAAAGGAGAAATCAATAGCCGATACTTGATTATATTATGTACTGATGATATTGTGGTCTATGGAAATTAAACATAGGAAGAATATATAATGAATGAAAGAGATGTAGAAATTAGTAAAAGAGAAGCTAAGAAGAAGGAACGTAGGTCGAGAAAGGACAAGCTTGCAATAGAGAAGAGAATACTTCGTCTGTCTTTTATGGGAAGTGTCTTCTTCATACTTGCGGAGGGCGTGATGGCATGGTATACCCATTCACATTCGCTTTGGACGGACTGCCTGTTCGACTCCGCAGATCTGGTCATGATAGGACCATTTATGGTGCTGGTTCCGCTTCTGTATAAACCTGTGACAGAGAAACATCCATATGGCTATGCCCAGGTGGAATCACTTTTCCTCCTTGTGAAGTACAGTGTATTACTTGCACTCACATGTAATCTCATGGTTGAGAATATAAAGCTGTTGTTTCATGGTGGACATGAGGTAGATGCGGGGAGCATAGCGGTATTCGAATTTCTTGTATGTGTATGTTGTGCGGTTATGTATGCGATACTTGGTCATTACAGTAAGAAATATGAGTCTACAACTATTAAAGCGGAGTTGTATATGTGGAAGCTTGACGTAATAAGCAGTATGGGAGTTGCTGTAGCATTTGCGGTACAGACTGCTCTGTTGCATACAAACCTGCGTTTTATTACCCCTTATATTGATCCGGCTGTAGCGGTGGTTATGGCACTTCTTCTTATAAAAGAGCCGGTGTGCGAGATATTTCAGAGTATCAAGAATCTTATTCTTTTTGCTCCGGAGGAAGAGACGCTTAGTCAGATACGAGCCATAGTGGATCAGCATATGAAGGATTACCCATATGAGGTCACTTTTCTGGATGTCATCCAGACCGGGCGGAAGCTGTGGGTTGAGGTATATATAGGAAATCAGACGGATGTGATACATATAAGTATCATTCATAAGGTGAGAGACGAGATAAAACAGGAGCTAAGGGATAAGTATGATCAGGTGTATATAGAGGTCATACCAGATTGATAGTAAAGCTGTAATACAAAATACAAATGATCAAGGGGATGCAAGGATATTGTTACATTATGAAGTTTTTGAAAGTTCATGTGATACCGATAGATATATAGTTCTGCTTCATGGATTTGGAGGAAACAACAGGGTATGGAAGAAGCAGATTCCCTTGCTTCAGAAGAAGTTTAATGTTCTGGCGATAACTTTGCCAAGTCATGGAGACAGTGAACTAAAATTGTCCAAGATGGGAAGTACGCTGGATGTTGTCGTGGGTGAGATAACACAGGTGCTTGATGAGCGGGGGATACAGCGAGCTGTTTTTATGGGTGTATCACTTGGAACTATATTTATCAAATATATGGAGATGAGATGCGGAAGTTACATAGATAAAGCAATACTTGTGGGTGCGCTTGGCACGGTTGGAAAACCACTCAGGCGTGCTGTCAATGTCTTTGCTAAGATAGGTGACAAACTTCCATTTCCTGTTGTCTACAGAATAATGGCAAAGTTATTTATGCCATGGAAAGTCAGCAAGACAAGCAGGAAGGTGTTCTGCAAATGTGCCAAGGCATTAAACAGTCAGGAATTTAAGGCGTATATGAATATTTTTATTGAGCATTTTTCACTTTGTGACGAGTTCGTGAGCAGATTACACGAGGAGAATGTATATATTTCCGGGCGTGGTGATCTATGTTTTATAAATGGAATCGTGGAGGAAGCTGATTTGACAGATGCGGAGCTGATAATAATAGAGCATTGTGGTCACGTGTGCAACATAGATCAGAGCAGACAATTCAATGATATTATTTCTGAATTGCTAGACATTGAATGAATTAAAAGTGGAATATGATACGACAAGGATATACTATCTTAAAATGCTGATAAATAAGGATAAGGAGACTGTGATATGGCAACGATGAACACGTATACAGGAAACAAAATAGATCCGATGAATATGACAGCTTCAGACATATCAATACAGGATATAGCGCATGCGTTAAGCCTCACGTGCCGCGGTGGAGGGCATGTGTCCTATTTCTTTTCTGTGGCACAGCACTCCATCAACTGTATGAATGAGGCGAAGGCAAGGGGATGGTCAGAGCGGTTACAGCTTGCCTGTCTGTTGCACGATGCCAGCGAGGCGTATATATCAGACATAATCAGACCGGTAAAAGCGCATTTGTCCAATTATCTTGAGATAGAGAGTTCGATCATGAACGTTATACTTGAGCAATTTGGACTTGCTGATCTGAGCGAAGAAGAAAATGCTATGTGGAAACAGATAGATGATGAGATGATGAATTTCGAACTTAAGAATCTGATGAAAGGCGAGGAGTACAGGAATACGGACAACCTTAGTTCAGTCCCTGCTGAGGCCGAAAGACCATGGCGAGAAGTGGAAGATGAATTTGAGGCTGAATGTAAGAAACTTATAGAGAAAATGTCAGATCAGACCGGCAAGTAGTCGATAGTGAATAGTTATTTTTAATTACAAAAATGTATGATAATACCTCCCAGGCGGATGATGGAAATATAACAATCTGCCTGGGAGGTATTTGTTTTGACAATTATGATCAGATGTTGTCAAAGTATCCGACATAGTCGACCTTGTATGGTCCATCTGGGAAAAGGTATTCATACAGATCTATGAAATAGTCATCGGTCATGCTGGCGATGAAGTCGAATATACGGAGACACATTTTGTATCAACTGTAATTAATTATCGAAAAACAATAATAATTATTGACAAACGATAATTCTATGGTACTATACAAGTAAGATAATTATCGTGAAACAATAATTTTTACATTGGATTGGAGGCTGCTATGGTTAATGGTATTTTAAATATATTTGCGTATATTGCGGTGTGGCTAAGGAATATGTCACTTGCAGGAGGAGGCCAGAACGCATTTGCAATATTTATGTTCTGCCTGATAGGATGTATGCCACTTGCTGGATTCATCGTGCTCTGTATAAGAAATAGAAAAATTGATGCTGACTACCTGTTGCTGGGACTTTCGGCGGTGCTTTTCATAGGAATATATATGATGATAAATCCAGGGTATGTCATAGATGGAAATGCTCTGGTAACTTCAGATATGCTGAATCTTGCAATAAGCTCAGTGATATGGTCGGTGCTGGCATGTTATGCTGTGCTCAGGATCGTGGAGAGTATAGACAAGGCGGATAGCACTCAGATAGTAGAAATCATCAAGAAGATAATAGGTGTGATAGTGGTATTCACAGCTTTTGTGATTGTCTGTGTGTCACTGCCGGAGCTTGTCAGAACAAATCGGACAAATGCCGGTGCTATGCCTGGTGATGCCGGATGGGCAGTGATCCTGTTTATTTTCCAGCTTGTAAATGCTGCTCTTGTCATATGGGTTCTGATCAGGGGATACAGGCTTTGCAACAGCATAATAGAAAATGAGTATTCGGATGAAACAATCCATATGGCAGAGAGACTTTCAAAGACGAGCAAGAGTGCAATATCAGTCATGGTGATTCTGGAACTCTCGAAGAATGTGCTTCAGCTTTTTATCATGACGACTCTTTCAAATGCAGATTTCAAGATATCACTTCCATTATATGAGCTGATAATACTCGTCGTTGCGTATATGGGTGTCAGAAACCTTGCTAAGACAAAAGCGATAAAAGAAGAAAATGATTCATATATATAGAATTTGAGGTGACGTGTAGGGATGGCGATCAAAGTAACTCTGGACAGGGTTTTAAAAGAGAATAATATGACATCGAAGGAACTTTGCAAACTAGTGGGGATAACAGAGGCAAATCTGTCGGTTCTCAGAAGCGGGAAAGCAAAGGGGGTGCGGTTTACCACGATCAACAAGATATGTTATTACCTGCACTGCGATGTTGGAGACATATTGACATTTGATGGTGAACTTATAGAAGAAGACTAAGGAGGCGGGAGTTGTGATGAAAGTTATCAGGGGTAAGAAAACAGACAGGAAATCAGGTGAGACACATAGAGTGATACGAAAGAGCAATTTGGCTGCTGTGGGTATTATTGGAATACTTGGATCATGTATGCTGACAGGCTGTTCGCTTGCGGACAAAGAAATGACTGAAACAGATGAGAGAGATTCACTGGTTGGAGTATTTGTAACAACAGAAAGGCTTGGGACAGTTACCGATGTTTCGTGCGAAATCGATATTGATGCAGGTACACTTAAGATAACAGATGAAGACATTGATGTTGACGGATGTTATATGATCTATGCCAGATCAGGCGAGGGGGAAGATATGTACGAGACTCTGGTATCTGATGGTATAAGTGTTGGAACAAACAATGTTGGGTATAATGAGAATGCAGATGGAAGTGTCACCAGAAGCCGGACAGTGAACGGATGTGTGTACTATGATCTGGACAATAAGGATAGCTATGCAGACTCAGATGGTGATGTGGGAATAATCCTCAATAAGGTATATGAGAAAACAGATGGAACATATTATATAACGAGTGGCAGCTCAATGGGGTGTGCGGCCACGGATCAGACTGCAGAGAACGGCTCAGGTGCAATGGATGTAAAAGAGTCGTATAAGACGACTTCGTTATCGGGTAGTGAAAGTTCGTCAAGTGATGAAAACGAAATGGTCATACATGTGGAATGGAAGTTTGAACGAGCAGGAGAAAAGTATACATTTACAGCTATGTCTGAGAATAACAAAGAGCTGGACGCCAAAACCTATGATGTTGGGGATATACCAGATACAATAAAGTTTGACTGTGACTGGCAGTATGTGATCGTGTCCTATGCGGATGTGACTGGTAAGATGCATAGTTCATTCGTGGATAAAGAAGATTCAGTGTATGAATATAGTGTGAGCACTGGCAAATTCTTCCTGGATACAGGCGTAGTTGAGATAGAATAACAGGTGAATATTAATTTAAGATTAAACCACAGGGATATGGTAAATTGGTTCCCTGTGGTTTAAAATTATGACTAGAGAAAATGAATGAAATTGAAAAACGAGAACATTTAGCGTGGGCATATTATCATAATTTCATGTATGACAGTGAGAATTAAGGAGGATTACAGATGGATCGCAAAGAGATGAACAAAATTATATTTCAGAATACAGAGTATATGTGCAAGACGGATGCTGCATTGTCAGATGCTACAAAGAAATCAGTGTCAGGGCAGCGATTTATTGCAGAAAGTGAGAAGATTCCGGGACTTAATCTTAATATTTATAAGAAACAGACCAGGATTGTGGTATCCAGAAAGAGAACATATGAGGCAGCGGCATATTATAAGGGACAGCATGTTGCTGTGCATAACTTTGCATCGGCGGTAAATCCGGGTGGCGGAGTTGTATATGGAGCGAGTGCACAGGAGGAATGTCTCTGCAGATGTTCTAATCTGTATTTCTGTTTGAACACTCCTGATATGTGGGGAATGTTCTATACTCCTCACAGAGCGGCAAAAGATCCTATACACAATGATGATATTATATACACACCTGGTATAGTGGTGTTTAAGACGGATACAGATCTGCCGGAACTCATGGAGCAAAAGGACTGGTATAAAGCGGATGTGATCACATGTGCTGCGCCGAATCTACGGGAAATTCCAGGAAATATTTATAACTGTGAGAATGGTGCAAGCGCAGCGGGAGTAAGCAATTATGACCTTCAGATTATTCATGAGAAAAGACTCAGAAGGATACTTGACAGCGCAGTTATGAACCATGCGGACACAGTGATACTCGGTGCATTTGGCTGTGGTGCATTCCGCAACGATCCTCATGCGGTGGCATCAGCTGCTGCAAATGTTCTAAGTGATTATATATACGCATTTGAGAATATCGAGTTTGCTGTATACTGCAGACCAAATGATGATTTCAATTACAGGGTGTTTAACAGCGTATTAAGTTCATTGTAAATGAAATTTGTGCCTATGGTGCATACCATCATGCTATGAGGGCGGCGATGTAGATATAAGAAGATGAGCAGGAAATGACAAGAGTCTTGATTACAGGATTAGTGTCAATGAGAAAATAGTGAAAGATTATTAAAAGAATTATACAAATTTTAGAAATAATTAATTGAATAAATCCTCCTTGTGATATAAGGTTAGAATAATATATATGATAATGGCGTTTCTGTATTGTGTCAGACATATATATCCTAAAAAATATCACAAGGAGGATTTTTATATGAAAGAAGTAAAACAGCCAAAGAAGCCGCTGATATTTTATTATCTGATAGTGCTTATCATAATAATGGTTCTCAATTTCATATTTGTCCCATGGTTTGCTGAGAGAAGTATAGAGGAGGTGGACTATGGTACGTTCATATCCATGACAGATGACAAGAAGATCGATGAGGTAGACATTGAGGCACAGTCAAATGTCATCTATTTTACAGGCAAAGATGACAAGAAGGTGTATAAGACTGCTATGGTGAGTGATGAGAACTTAACCGAGCGACTTTACAAGTCGGGAGCCAAGTTCTCAGGTCAGGAGATCAAGCAGACATCACCGATACTCAGTTTTATACTCAGTTGGATCGTGCCTATACTTATATTCACATTACTTGGAAGAATGCTTGCCAATCAGATGATGAAGCACGCCGGAGGCGGCAAGAATTCCATGATGTTTGGAATGGGCAAGAGTAATGCGAAGATATATGTTAATTCCACAGAGGGAATAAAGTTTACAGATGTCGCCGGAGAGGATGAGGCGAAGGAGAATTTGACTGAGATAGTTGAGTATCTTCACAATCCTGGAAAGTACAAGGAGATCGGCGCTTCCATGCCAAAGGGTATTCTTCTTGTGGGTCCTCCGGGAACAGGTAAGACCATGCTTGCCAAGGCTGTAGCCGGAGAGGCGAATGTACCTTTCTTCTCAATGTCCGGTTCAGAGTTCGTTGAGATGTTCGTAGGTATGGGTGCTTCAAAGGTAAGGGATTTGTTCCAGCAGGCAAAGGAAAAGGCTCCATGTATAGTGTTCATCGATGAGATAGATGCCATAGGTAAGAGGAGAGACGGGCAGATAGGCGGCAATGATGAGCGTGAGCAGACACTTAACCAGCTTCTCACCGAGATGGATGGATTCGAGGGCAACAATGGTGTCATCATCCTTGCAGCAACCAACAGACCGGATTCACTTGATCCTGCACTGCTCAGACCGGGAAGATTTGACAGACGAGTACCTGTGGAACTTCCGGATCTCAAGGGACGTGAGGATATACTTAAGGTTCACGCCAAGAAGGTCAAGATAGGAGACAATGTAGACTTCAATAAGATAGCCAGAATGGCATCAGGAGCATCTGGCGCCGAGCTTGCAAATATTGTAAATGAGGCGGCGCTCAGGGCTGTCAGAGCCGGCAGAGGCTTCGTGACACAGGCCGATATGGAAGAGAGCATAGAGGTCGTAATTGCAGGTTACCAGAGAAAAAATGCGATACTTACAGACAAGGAGAAGCTTGTCGTGTCATACCATGAGATTGGACATGCGCTTGTAGCTGCCAAGCAGACTGATTCAGCGCCTGTCCAGAAGATAACCATAGTTCCGAGAACATCAGGAGCTCTTGGTTACACCATGCAGGTGGATGAGGGTAATCACTATCTTATGACCAAGGAAGAGATTGAGAATAAGATCGCCACACTCACAGGCGGAAGAGCT
This sequence comes from Coprococcus sp. RTP31081st1_H1_RTP31081_211007, assembly GCF_040227275.1. NCBI lineage: Bacteria > Bacillati > Bacillota > Clostridia > Lachnospirales > Lachnospiraceae > Coprococcus > Coprococcus sp. RTP31081st1_H1_RTP31081_211007. Next base: position 411,440 of record NZ_JBEHVP010000001.1, on the reverse strand, counting down.
GCAGAGGAGATAGTATTTGGATCTATTACAACGGGAGCCTCCAACGATATAGAACAGGCAACAAAGCTTGCAAGAGCTATGATAACCAAATACGGAATGAGCAAAGATTTTGATATGGTAGCCATGGAGGTAGAAACTAACAAATACCTTGGCGGTGATTCATCACTTTCGTGCTCGGCAGAGACGCAGACACTCATAGACAAGAAGGTTGTGGAGCTTATAAGAAAGCAGCATGAGAAGGCGGCAACCATTATCCTCGAGAACAGAGCGAAGCTTGATGAGCTTTCCAATTATCTGTATCAGAAGGAGACGATCACAGGCGAGGAGTTTATGAAGATATTGAATTCATGATTCTCTTAGATATAATTTCAGTTACCGGGTGCTGGCATTTTACAATTCCGCACCCGGTAACCATAAGATAGACTTGTACTGGATTCAGAATAGTAGTATTACGTCAATTCCTCGTGGTCAAGCTCCAACAGTTTGAAATGATTCTTTTTGAACTCTATAAGTCCTTCACTCTGCATGTTGGACAGCTCCTTTGACAGTGCGGTTCTGTCGACATTCAGGTAGTCGGCAAACTGTTCCCTGTTAAATGGGATATCGAACTCAGTTGTTCCAAGAGAGCTGGCAAGTCCTGAGAGATAATAGCTGACACGCTCACGTATCTTCTTTGGCTTTATATAGAAGATATGAAGAGAGAGTGTGAGACTTCTTCTCGATGATAGGAGAAGAAGATTCTTCAGCATCTGCAGATGCCACGGATAACTGTTGTATTTGCCGGACATGATATCCTGTGCGTTGAGCAGGAATACGATAGTAGGCTCTGTTGCTCTTGCGTCGATCATGAGTTTGTGTCCGGACAGGGCGTATGTTTCACCGAACACCTTTCCAGGAAGTGCTGAACTCAGGATACTTTTGGAGCCCCAGTAGTCAACATTCTCAACAATCACCCGGCCTTTGATGACTATTCCAAGCTCCTCGGTTATTTCGCCGGCTTTGAATATAGTGGAGTTGTATCTGTAATAGTGTTCGCGCAGGATCCTGAGATCCATCATGGTTTTGATATCGGCTTCAGAGATTCCTTTAAAAGCCATCATGTTGAGTACCTCAGACAATTGATATTGAGGGATTTTAAGTTTCATACATAACCTCCATCTTATTATTTATTTCTAAGCAGAGCAACAGTCTGCAGCGTAGTATATTATAGTGACAAGGTGTCATGATGCAGGGGTGCGATAAGGCTTTCAGCTATAGAATGTATATTTTTTCAAAACACAGTATATTGTATATGTGTAATAAATTATCCCTTGTCCATACACAATATATATTATTCATATATTTTCTCAAATTTTTTCAAAAAAAGTTGTTTAAATCTTCATTACGTGGTTATAACAACCGAATTTATGAGTAAAGTATAATATACTTACAAATGAAAAGCAAGGAATGTGATAAGCGTTATTGAATTATAGAAGATTATTCTGTATAATAAGTAAATAGTGTGTCACATTTTCACATATTAAAACACTGAAAGGAGAAATTTTATCATGTTACAGAACCAGGAATGGGAATCATTCACAGGTAGACTCTGGAAGGAAGAGTGTAATGTAAGAGACTTCATCCAGAACAACTACACACAGTACGATGGAGACGAGAGTTTCCTTGCAGCCCCAACAGATGCTACTAACAAGCTTTGGGATAAGCTTCAGGCACTTCAGAAGGCTGAGAGAGATAACGGTGGAGTTTTAAAGGAGGATGCTGATGTTGTATCAAGCATCACATCTTATGGCCCAGGCTACATTGATCCAGAGACAAAGGATCTTGAGCAGATTGTAGGTCTTCAGACAGATGAGCCACTTAAGAGAGCATTTATGCCTTATGGTGGTATCAAGATGGCTGAGGAAGCTCTTCAGATGTATGGATATACTCCAAACGAGAACTTCCACAAGATCTTCACTGAGTATCACAAGACACACAACCAGGCAGTATTTGATGCTTACACACCAGAGATGATGGCAGCTCGTCATACACATATCGTAACAGGACTTCCTGACACATATGGTCGTGGACGTATCGTAGGTGACTACAGAAGAGTTGCTCTTTACGGTATTGATCAGCTTATCGCTTGGAAGGAAGAGGATAAGGCTAACTGTGGCGATGGCAACATGTTTGATGATGTCATCCGTCAGAGAGAAGAGCTTTCAGAGCAGATCAAGCGTCTCAAAGAGATGAAGGTTATGGCTCAGTCATACGGATATGATATTTCAAAGCCAGCTTCAAACGCTAAAGAGGCTGTTCAGTGGTTATACTTCGGATACCTTGCAGCTATCAAGACTCAGAACGGTGCAGCTATGTCAGTTGGACGTGTATCTACATTCCTTGATATCTATATTGAGAGAGATATTAAGGCTGGTAAGCTTACAGAGGCTGAGGCTCAGGAGCTTATCGATCATTTCACAATGAAGCTTCGTATGGTTAAGTTCGCAAGAATTAAGTCATACAACGAGCTGTTCTCAGGAGATCCTGTATGGGCTACTCTTGAGGTTGGTGGTATCGGTGTTGACGGACGTTCAATGGTTACAAAGAACGATTACAGATTCCTTCATACACTTGAGAACATGGGACCAGCTCCAGAGCCAAACCTTACAGTTCTTTACTCATCAGCTCTTCAGGATACATTCAAGAAGTATGCTGCTAAGATTTCTGTAAGAACAAGCTCAATCCAGTATGAGAACGATGATGTAATGAAGCCAATCTGGGGCGATGATTACTCAATCTGCTGCTGTGTATCAGCTACACAGACTGGTAAGGAGATGCAGTTCTTCGGAGCTCGTGCAAACCTTGCTAAGTGTCTTCTTTACGCTATCAATGGTGGTAAGGATGAGAAGTTCCTTGACAAGAAGACTGGTAAGCCAATGCAGGTAGGTCCAGAGTACTCACCTATCACATCAGAGTACCTTGACTATGATGAAGTACTTGCTAAGTACAAGAAGATGCTTGACTGGTTAGCAGGACTTTATGTAAATATTCTTAACCTCATCCAGTACATGCATGACAAGTACTACTATGAGTCAGCTGAGATGGCACTTATCGATACAGATGTACGTCGTACATTTGCAACAGGTATCGCTGGATTCTCACACGTAATCGACTCACTGTCAGCAATCAAGTACGCTAAGGTTAAGGTTATCCGTAACGCAGAGACAGGACTTGCTGAGGACTTCGAGATCGAAGGCGAGTTCCCTAAGTATGGTAACGATGACGACAGAGCTGATAACATCGGTGTATGGCTTCTTCATGAGTTCCTTACAGACATCAAGAAGAGACACACATATCGTAATTCAGAGCCTACAACATCTATCCTTACAATCACATCTAACGTAGTTTATGGTAAGTACACAGGTAACCTTCCAGATGGAAGACGTGCTTGGACACCATTTGCACCAGGTGCTAACCCAAGCTACGGCGCTGAGACATCAGGACTTCTTGCATCACTTAACTCTGTTGCAAAGATTCCTTATGAGTGGTCACTGGATGGTATCTCAAATACACAGACAATGAACCCATCAGCACTTGGACATGATGAGGAAGAGAGAGCTACAAAGCTTGTAAGCGCAATGGATGGATACTTCGATCAGGGCGCTCATCATCTGAACGTAAACGTATTTGGTAAGGATAAGCTCCTTGATGCTATGGAGAATCCAGATAAGCCAGAGTACGCTAACTTCACAATCCGTGTATCAGGATATGCTGTTAAGTTCATATCACTTACACGTGAGCAGCAGCTCGATGTTATCAACAGAACATTCCATGACTCACTTTAATTCTTAGCTGACGCTGGATTTTCAGTGAAGTTATAGATGCTTTGTCAGATATAACAAGAACCATGGTCCCGGGGATAACCTCTCCGGGACTTTTTTTAAGAATATGTATTTATATCATTTTTATAAGAGATAATAGACATGTAGTTTTGTTTGTAATTACTTTCATTAATTGAGAGTTGTATTTGAATAGGAAGAACTTAGAGGTGAAATATGTCTGAAAAGAAACAGGTTTTAGGATATGTCCATTCGACAGAGAGCTTTGGAGCAGTAGATGGTCCAGGCATAAGATTTGTAGTTTTTTTACAGGGCTGCAAGATGAGATGTAAATATTGTCACAACCCAGAGACATGGAATCTTGTGACAGACTATAGTAAGCTTTACTCAGATGAAACAAGCGATGCTGAGAGAGAAGAACTTGAGAAGAAGATAGAAGAGAATACAAAGCTGCTGAAGGATAAGGGCGTCAAGATAGAGGCGAGGACCCCTGAGGATCTGTTAAAGCAGGCACTCCGCTATAAGCCATATTGGAAAAACGGCGGTGGTATAACAGTGAGCGGTGGTGAGGCGCTGCTTCAGATGGATTTCCTCATCGAGTTTTTCAAGCTTGCAAAGGCTGAAGGTATTCATACAACAATAGATACAGCCGGCAATCCATTTACAAGGGAGGAGCCATTCTTCTCCAAGTTCAATGAGCTGATGAATCTCACAGATCTGTTCCTGCTCGATATCAAGCAGATCAATGATGACAAGCATAGAGATCTCACAGGATTCTCCAACAGCAATATACTTGATCTTGCACAGTATCTGTCAGATCAGGGTAAGCATATGTGGATCAGACACGTACTGGTACCAACCATCACAACTGATGAGGATGATCTGAGAAAGACTAAGGAGTTCATAGACACTCTTAAGACTGTCGATAAAGTTGAGGTACTTCCATATCACAAGCTCGGAATCACTGAGTGGGAAAGACTTGGAATACCATATAAGCTTGAGGGAATCGACCCGCCTACTGATGAGGAGCAGAAGCTTGCAAAGAGTATTCTGGAATAAACTTAAGAATAAGAACTGGAAAAAGAATTTAAAGTTTAATTTATAAATATATTTGTGTTGAGACACAGGTGCTATATAAGATGTTAAAACCGTTGTAACGGGTGTGACATTTTATATAGTACCTGTGTCTTTTTTCATTTTCATAGGTAAGCGGTGATATATCAACAAACATACAGGGTACGGGTACGATTACAAGCCTGTTTTAGAAGTGGAATAAAATAATGAAAATGGAATAGAATTTTTATTTGCGGCATGTTATAACAGGGTTAGTTACAACAAACATAAGTTAGAAATGGAGGATATATGGACGAGAAAATACAGAAAATCATGGCTAAAAGCACGTATTTAAGCAATCTTATATCGCGTATTCCACCGGAGATGCTGTCCTTTTTCTTTGAGATGATCCAGCTTGACATATCGGATAAATATGGTGAAGTGATCCGTTTAAAAATGAGACAAAATGGACAGTATATGAATTTTGTTTCGCCTATGACGGGAATCGATATACAGGAATATTATATGGGAGGCATGGATGCACTTCCGGGACATTCCAAGGTGAGAGCGCTTGAAAATACAATGGTTATCCACTACTGCAACAGGGGAAGGGCGGAGATCAGAGTAAATGATGGCAAATATGCATATATGAAGCCAGGAACACTCTGTATAGAGTGGCATCAGGAGGCGGGCAAGAGCTTCAATTTCTATGATGACATATATGGTGGTCTGGAGATAGTGATATGTGTCGACAATATCAGCAGTGAGGATGAGGCATTTCTGGGAAGAGTAGGGATCGATGCGGAAAGTATCAGAAAAGCCTGTGAGCAGAACGGTCAATACTATATCGGCGAGTGCCAGGACCGGCTACGACATGCATTTGATGATTTGAGAGATATCATAGAAAATGGTGATAAGGACAAAAATTCATATCTTATAAATATGCTGTATGTACTCGATCTTATAAGAACTGATGATATAGCGGTGCGTGATACTCAGTTTTATCTGACAAAGGGACAGAGACGTATCGTGCAGGAGATATACGACACAATCAGACAGGATCTCAGCAGGGATGTGTCCATGGCAGAACTGGAGAGTCTGTATGGTATGAGTTCAGTATCTATCAACAAGTATTTTGAGATCGTGTATGGGGATACTGTGAAGAGGTATATGCAAAGCAAGAGAATGGCATATGCTGCAAAGCAGCTTACAGGCAGCAATATATCTGTTGCGGATATAGCTCTTTCTGTTGGATATGAGAGTCAGAGTAAGTTTGGCACGGTGTTCAAGCGCAAATATGGCTGCACACCTCTCGAGTACAGGAGACTGGGCGGAGAGACAACTTAATGTATATGAAATAGTTAGAAACAAAAATTTTACTTGGAGGTAAGCAGAATGTTTATTCAGATGAATAATGCAAGAAAAAGTTATGGAAAAGGGGAGAATACTGTTCATGCTTTAGATGGAATAGAGCTGGCACTGGAGCAGGGGAAAATATATGTGATACTTGGACCATCGGGTTCAGGCAAGAGTACACTCCTCAATATGATGGGAGGCCTCGACAGACTAGATGAGGGAAGTATCACGGTGGATGGAAAGGAAATATCCAGACTGAAGTCGGGTGAACTGACAAAATACAGAAAGACTGATGTTGGCTTTGTGTTCCAGTTCTACAATCTGCTGCCGGATCTCACAGTTAAGGAGAATATACAGGTCGTAGAAGATATTGCGAAGGATCCACTTCCTATAGATGAGGTCATGAAGGCTGTGGACATAGAGAAGTACAAGGACAGATTCCCAAATGAACTGTCAGGCGGTCAGCAGCAGCGAGTTGCCATCGCCAGAGCCATCATCAAGAATCCGAAACTTTTGCTATGTGATGAGCTTACAGGTGCCCTCGATTCAAAGACATCGAGAAGTGTTCTTGAATTTGTGGAGAAGGTCAACAGACAGTTTGGAACAACTGTTGCAATCATCACCCACAATGAGGCTATAGCGGGGATGGCCGATGGGATAATCCGAATAAAAGATGGCAAGGTATCACTCAGCAAGGCAAATGAAAACAAAATACCGGCAAAACAGCTTGAATTATAAGAGGTGGGGACATGACATTAAATAGAAGATATATAAGGAATATAAAGCACAATCTTTCTTTCTACATATGTGTTACTATCCTCACCGCGCTGGTGATAGTCATGTATATCGGCTTTACAGGTGCTTATGATGGAGAGGGCAGATATCTTGATTCGTTCTATGAAGATACAAATGTTGAGGAGGCTCAGTTTGTCACAGCAAATCCTATATATGCTAAATCTATCAATAATCTTGAAGAGAAGTACAATGTACAGCTTGAAAAGCAGACATATGCTGATATTGATCTGACTGAGGAGAACTGCGATGACAGGACAGGTAAGGATATAGCGGAGGATTACACATTAAGGATATTCACGCCGTCAAAGAAGATCGACACATATAAGCTGCTGGATGGTGAGGATGTGACTTCTGATGACGAGATACTCTTGAATCCTCATCTGATGGATGCCAGGGGACTGCAGATAGGGGACTTTCTTGATATCGATGGAAGAAACTACAAAATAGTAGGAACGATGGCGAGACCTGATTATCTGGCGGTATACAAGAATTTGTCTGACAACATGTTCCTGTTTGATACATTTGGATATGCAGTAGTGAGTGAGTCTGCATTTGCGCAGATAAATGATGACACAAAGACATCATACTATACGGTCATATACGATGATAAGGATCAGGAGAAGGCATTCAGGGAGGAGATACACAGCGAGTATTACACTCTGTCATACATTCCGGCATCCACAAATGTGAGAATAAAGGTTCCGCAGAATGAAAGGGAACAGTTAAAATTATATATGAATATGGTCATACCTATGCTGGTCGTATTTGTGATGGTAATCATAGCGATAGTTCTCGGAAGAAAGATCAAGTCCGAGGCGAGACAGATAGGAGTTCTGTCAGCTCTTGGATATGGCAGGACAAGGCTCTCGCTGCACTACGGATTGTTTGGTGTTATTCCGGGAGTGATAGGAGCTGTGATAGGTGCCATTGCGGCTGCCCCGTGCAGGGATGCACTTGCTACGGCAATATTTGAGATGAAGACAGAAATACTTCCGGTGGATTACAGTTCGGAAACAGTGCAGTTTGTGATCATCTGTATTGTACCGATTGTGGCATATGGTATTGTGGGATTGCTTACGGCACTGAGAGTTCTCAGATTCAAGACAATCGATCTTCTTCAAGGAAATGGAGGAACAAGAAAACGTAGGAGACTTCGCATGGCAAAGTCAAATATGAAGTTCACGACAAAGTTCAAGATCCGGTCTATTCTTGGCAACTGGAGCAGAAGTCTTGTGGTTATATTTGGAATCGCTGTCGGTGGAATATTGATGGTATTCTGCTACGTCTGTATAGATTCGCTTGATAACTATTGTGATGTGTCTGTAAATGAAGTCGGGGACTATGAGTATGAGTATTTTTTAAGCAGTATCCAGACAGAAAAAGTGGATGGCGCAGCGGAGATCATGACAGGCACATTCAGTGTGGATGGATACACGACCAATCTGACATACATGGGTATGGATAATAATGAGTTCATGGATTTAAAGAGTACGTCAGGAGATAAGCTGGAGCTTACATCAGGCAAAACGTATATATCTGCAATGGGAGCCATGATATATGGCGTAGGCAAGGGTGATGAGCTCACTTTCTACGATCAGGCATCACTCAGTGAATACACGGTCACGATAGATGACGTTGTGCAGAACGATTCACAGAGTATACTCTACAGCAGATGGAATGATGCATGCGATCTGCTTGATGTGCCTGAGGGCAGTTACAATGCTGTTATGTCTGACAAAGAACTTGACTATAAGGAGTCTGATTATCTGTATAGGATAACCAAGTCAGATCTTTCAGATCAGATAGGTCAGATCACAGTACAGATGAAATCGGTGCTCTCGGTTTGCATCGGATTTGCCGTGCTCATCATAGTTATATGTGTATATCTCATGGTAAATATGTTAATAAGCGAAAATGCATCATCGATATCAATGTTAAAGGTGCTTGGATACGATGACAGACAGATAAGCCGCATGATGATAAGCATCTACCACATCCTTGTTCCGATAGGAATCGTGATAGGTTCAGTGTTTGGAGTGGTGCTGTGCAGAGTGAACTTTGAGGCGAGTGTATCAGCATACAACACCTATATAGAGACAGTATACACGCCGCTTTGTTTTGTAAAGTATTCCGTGTGTGTTCTTATAAGCTACGTGATATCTCTGTGGCTGTTAAGCCGAAAGGTGAAGAAAGCGGATATGGTTGAAAGCCTGAAGGACAACAGGGAGTAATTAATAGGAGGATAAAGAGATGAATAGTTATGTAGCGTGGGGAATATTTGGAATAATAAGTGGCCTTATTGCATCATTTGCGGATGTGCCTCTTGTCATGCCGAATCAAAGTGAAAATCTGAAATTAGGTGGAGTTTGTCAGTGGTGGGGAGATGTGACCTCAAAGAGATTCAAGGTTTCGTTCTGGCTTTCATTTCTCGGGCAGCCGGGAGGATATATTGTAATGTGGCTCCTTGCCGATATGATCTCAAATGGGAATGTGGCGCTTGCAGGCATCCTCAAGGTCATGACATTACTTGGATGCTATACCGGTCTTATGAGCCATGTTGTGTTCTGTCTGAAACCGCTCCTTTACCAGAGACTCTGCAAGAAAATGTCTGACGATGAAAGCAATGAAGTTATCAAAGCCATCGATCTGGTTTTCAATCCACCAATGTATCTGGCAGGCGTGGTACTCTGGCTTGGTCTTGCGGTCACTGTGATAGTAGCGATACTTACCGGGGCGCTTCCTGTTCCAAAGTGGTGCGTTGTCTTAAACCCTATCGGTTCACTGATAGTCCTCATGCCGCTCAAGAAGTGCGGTGTCAGGATCATCGGAGCTCTCGGATTTGGATTTGTGCTGCTTTCAGTGCTGCTCATTATTGCAGGGGTATAAAAAAGATAGTTAATATTGTAACAAACAATAAGAGGGATTTCCCGGTTGAGGTAAGTCCCTTTTTGCGTGAAAATAAGTTTAGCAAAATTAATCAGTAAGCAGTGGCTAGGTGCATGCAAAAGAAGTTATAATATATAATTAAAGTGCTACAAACACGTTATATCACTGCAAAGTATATGGGGGAGTAAATTATGTATAAGATAGACGAGAACGCATGGAATGAAAAATATGTACTGCTGATCCCTGCCATGCTGGATGCGCATTTTCCTCTGATAAAATACGCCTTTTATTCAAGGGATTATCATCCGGTCATACTGTCAAATGAGGATCATATCACGGATGTGGGACTTAAGTACGTGAACAATGATATGTGCTATCCGATAGTGTTAAATGCCGGGCAGATGATTGATGCACTGCAGTCAGGCAAGTATGACATCAACCGGACAAGACTTCTCATGCCGACGGCGGGGGATGCATGCAGGGGAGCCAACTACTTACATGTGTTAAAGGAGTCGGTGAGAAAGGCTGGATTTGACAGGGCAAAGATACTATCCCTGAATGTTAAGGGGCTGGAGAAAAATTGCCAGATGCGTGTGCAGGCATTCATGGTGTGGAGAGCACTGTTCGGACTATTCTACGGAGATATACTCATGCTGCTCCTCAATCAGACAAGGCCAAATGAGGTGAAAAAGGGACAGTCACGAAAGGTTTGGCAGAAGTGGATAAACATCCTGTCCAGAGATCTGAAAGAGGGAAAGAATCTGACACTTGGAAAGATGAAGAGGAATTTCGACAGGATAGCCAGGGATTTTTCAAGGATAAGGCTGAATGATAAGAGAAAACAGCGTGTTGGGATAGTTGGGGAACTATACATAAAATATTGCCACTTGGGCAACTGGGATATGATCAAGTTCCTTGAGTCAAATGGATGTGAGAGCCATACAAATGGGCTTTCTTGGTATGCCATGTACTATATGGATTCACACCTCACGGACAATATGACATTTGAATCTCTGCTTTACAAGGCGGGGCTGAAGTTCTTCGGCAGCCTGCAGAGAGCAATGATAGAGGCGCTTAGAAAATATGGTTTCTATACCATGGAGGATTTCTTCACGATGAAGCGTGAGGCTGATGGATATGTGAGCTGGGGATACAAAACCGGGGATGGTTGGCTCATCGGCGCGGAGATAACGGGACACATACTCCATGAGTGTCCAAAGGTTTTGGCGGTTCAGCCATTTGGCTGTATGCCTAATCACACCTGCGGAAGAGGTTTGTACCCTTCGCTTCAGAAGAAGCTGCCGCAGGGCATGATAGTGAGCTGTGATGTGGATTCCAGTGGTTCAAAGCTGAATGTCTACAACAGGGCGAGGATGCTTGTGGACATGCCACTTAAAATGGGAAAATAGGCAATTGCGAAACTTAAATACGCTGAATGTGCAAGAGATGTTTTAGCATACCAATCAGGGGTCGCTCTCGCTTAACTCAGTCTGCAATGGTACTAAAGATGTCACTAACGTGCCATCTAAGTACCGGCGACTTCGTATTCCCCTGATTTGGTAATGCTAAACATCTTCTTGCATGTTGAATAGATTAAGGGTTTCGTAATTGCCTAAATGGAAAATAGAAAATGGAGAAATAAAGATGAAAAAGATATTTGTTGTTGAAGATGACGAGAGTATCTGTCAGGAGCTTGTGCAGATACTTGAGAATGAGGGCTATGAGGCTGAGAGTCTTGAGAGCTTTGACAATACAAAGGACAATATATTGAAAGCGGCACCGAATCTGGTGCTCATGGATATCAATATTCCGGGGATTAACGGCAGAAACCTTGTGAAGGAGATACGAAAGGAATCTGATGTGCCTATCATCATGGTTACAAGCAGGACTTCCGAGATGGATGAGGTGCTGTCCATGAGTTATGGCGCGGATGATTATATAACAAAGCCATACAATCCAACGATACTTCTGCTTAGGATAGCGGCGGTGCTCAAGCGCATGGAGGGCAGCCAGAATACGGCATCATACAGAGATGCGGAGGTCAACTTCAGCAAGGGGACTATCAGCAAAGGTGATCAGGAGATGGTTCTCACCAAGAATGAGATGATCATATTCCAGCTGCTGCTTGCCAACAGGGAAAAGATAGTGTCGAGGGATGAGATCATGACAGACCTGTGGGACAATGACGAGTTTGTAAATGACAATGCGCTCACAGTAAATATAAGCAGGCTCAGGGGGAAACTGGCGGATCTTGGATATGATGATGCCATAGAGACCAGGAAGAAGCAGGGATACCGACTTGTATGACAGGTAAGTGGGATTATATATCATTTACAGCGACAAAAGATTGGAGTAATTTGGCAAAATGAAATTTGGCTTGTATATAAAGGATAAACTTGGAATAATTGCGGGATATGCGGGATTTGTGATATTCACATATCTGCTCATGATGGCATTTCACTCACAGTTACAGATGAGAATTATGTTCGTGATCGTGGCTGTGATATTTGTCGTCTCGGTTATCGCTTTCGATTATCTGAGAAAATATAAGTTCTACAACAGTCTGGTCGGACATCTGGATGAACTGGATCAGAAGTATCTCATACTTGACACTTTGGACGAGCCTGACTTCTACGAGGGCAAGCTGGTGTATTCAGCTATGTACGACATCAACAAGTCCATGACTGAGAATGTGAGAAAGTACAGGGACAGCGTGGAAGATTTCAAGGACTTTATAGAGATCTGGGTTCACGAGATCAAGCTTCCGATAGCCAGTCTGGTGCTCATGTGCCACAACAACAGGGATGTGATCCCGAGAAAATACGAGGAACAGGTCGCAAGGCTTGACGCGTATGCGGATCAGGTTCTCTACTATGTGAGGGCGGAGCATGCATCGGCAGATTACAGATTTGCCGAGACAAATCTTAAGAGTGTCATCGGAAGGGTGGCTGTGAAGAACAAGGATGTGCTGCTTGATGGTGACATATCGCTGAATGTTCATGATGTGGATGAATGTGTTGTGACGGATTCAAAATGGCTTGAGTTTATGGTAAATCAGATCGTGAGCAACAGTATCAAGTATATAGACCGAGGACAGGAAAAGACTATAGAGATCTGGACTGAACCGTTGGGTGACGGCAAGGCTCTGCACATAAAGGACAATGGAATAGGTATACCACAGTCTGATATTCCACTTGTGTGCAGGAAATCATTTACCGGGGAAAATGGGCGGAAACATGCGAAATCCACAGGTATGGGCCTTTATATAATAGACAATCTGTGCAGGCAGCTGGGACATAAGCTGGATATAACGTCAAAGGTGGATGAATACACAGATGTGAGTATAGTATTTGGACATAATGATATATACAAGATTGGATGATATAAAAATTGCGTTTTGCGATAGTGGGATACCAGATCTGGTGAGCGTCCCAATGTTACAGAATTGTAATGTTAGGTAATAATGGAAAAAGGACAATTGCTTTCAAAATGTGTAAACTGCAAATATGTTCAATGGTGAGAGCAGTAATAATCAAACATTTGAGGAGGCATTTCAATGGAAAATCCAATGGGAAATTCAATGGAAACAATATTAAAGATTGACAACATTGAGAAGTATTATGGAAACAAATCCAATATGACAAAGGCCATAGATGGAATATCATTCGATGTGGAGGCAGGAGAGTTCGTCGCTATCATGGGTGCATCGGGAAGCGGTAAGACGACACTGCTTAACTGCGTTTCAACTATAGATAAGGTTAGCAGCGGCCATATCTATGTGGGCGGCAAGGATATCACAACACTCAAAGGCAATAAGCTCAACGAGTTCAGGAGAGAGGAGCTGGGATTTATATTTCAGGATTTCAACCTTCTTGACACACTCACGGCGTATGAGAATGTTGCGTTGGCACTTTCAATACAGAATGTGCCTGCAAAACAGATAGATGCGAAGGTCAGGGCTGTTGCAAAGGAGCTTGAGATCGAGAGTGTTCTGAAGAAGTATCCGTACCAGATGTCGGGCGGTCAGAAACAGAGAGTAGCATCTGCGAGAGCAATCATCACTGATCCAAAGCTTGTGCTTGCAGATGAGCCTACGGGAGCACTCGATTCCAAGTCGGCAAAGCTGCTTCTGGAGAGACTTAAGCACCTAAATGAGGATCTCATGACAACGATACTCATGGTAACACACGATTCATTTACAGCCAGCTATGCAGGCAGGATACTTTTCATCAAGGATGGCAAGGTGTTCCACGAGCTCAGAAGAGGAGGAGATACAAGAAAAGAATTTTTCAATAAGATCATAGATGTCGTGACACTGCTTGGAGGTGATCTGAATGACGCTCTTTAAGCTTTCCGTATCAAATATGAAGAAGAGTATAAAGGACTATGCCATATATTTCTTCACTCTGGTACTCGGTGTTGCAATTTTCTATGTGTTCAATGCCATAGAGACGCAGACCGCAATGCTCCGGATATCGGCTGACACAAGACAGGTCGTGCAGCTCATGAGCAAGATGATTGCGGGTGTCAGTGTGTTCATCGCATTTGTGCTCGGATTTCTCATCATATATGCAAGCCGTTTTCTGATGAAGAGGCGTAACAAAGAATTTGGTCTGTACCTCATCCTTGGAATGGGAAAACGCAAGGTGTCCACAATGCTTTTCATCGAGACACTTATCATCGGACTTGTATCACTTGTGGTAGGACTTCTTGCTGGAATAGGAATCTCACAGATAACAAGTGTACTCGTTGCAAACATGTTCGATGCAGATATGTCATCATACAGCTTTGTGTTCTCGGGCAGCGCATTTGTCAAGACCTGTTTGTATTTTGCAATCATATATGTGGTGGTTATAATCTTCAACACATTTATCATCAGCAAATGTAAGCTCATCGACCTTTTCCAGAATGGAAGAAAGTCTGAGAACGTCAAGATCAAGAATCCATGGGTATCAGTTATCGTGTTCCTGATATCAGCTGTATCACTTGGATATGCTTATCATGCGGTAATTACCGATATAAATGACATGTACATGAATGATCTCTACAAGTGGATCGTGGTCGGATGCGTTGCAACGGTGCTTTTCTTCTGGTCAGTGTCCGGAATGCTCTTCAGAATCGTGTCGTCTATGAAGAATGTGTACTATAAGGGACTCAATTCATTTGTCGTCAGACAGATGAGCAGCCGTGTCAACACAAATGTACTTTCAATATCAGTCATCTGTCTGATGCTTTTTGTGACAATATGTGTGCTTTCATCAGCGCTTGCAGTGAAGAATTCCTTAAATGAGGGCATTGCAAAGTACGCAAGAGCGGATGTGAGTATATCGAAAACCCAGAGCAGTGATTCAATCTATTATGACGAAGACGAGATGGGTAATGACAGCGAGACAAATGATCTTTTGAAGAAACTTGAGGTGACTGATGGAAAGAGCATAGAAGATGTATATAGTGAAAATAATGTGGATCTTGGATCCTACTTCTCAGATTACGTTGACGTACACACATATACATGTCCTGCACTTACAATCAGAAACTATCTGGGAGATGAGGCTCTGATTGATTCTCTTGGAATAGATGTAAACGCTTTGTCTAGTTATGAGGGAACGGAGGAGATCATATCACAGTCCGACTATAACAAGGTTGCAAAGATTTATGACAATGCTGAGCTCCAGCTTGCCGATGACGAGTATGCCATCCTTGCAAATTATAGAATATTCGTTAAGATCCGTGATGAGAGACTTCAGGAGGGAAAAGAGATAGAGGTATATGGCCAGACGCTTAAGCCGGTTATCACATATTGTATAGATGGTGATATAGAGCTTGCGACACAGCCGCTCAACACAGGTGTGTTTATCGTGCCGGATTCAGCCATTGAAGGTGCACAGTTCGCGAAAGAGTATTTCATCGGAAAGTATGCCGATCAGGACAGAGATGCCATACAAGATAGTGATACGATCATAAGGAATGTATCAAAGAAGGATGAACTTGGCGGACTTATCACAGTAAATACCAAGGACAACGTGAAAGCAGCCAGCGTGGGAGTCGGAGCCATCGCATCATTTATAGGTATGTATATCGGACTCATATTCCTTATATCTGGAGCAGCCATCCTTGCACTCAAAGAGCTCTCAGAGAGCACAGATAACATAGAGAGATACAAGATGCTCAGGAAGCTTGGGGTGGATCAGCACATGATCAACAAGGCTCTTTTCTCGCAGATGGGACTATTCTTCATATTCCCACTTGCTCTTGCCATAGTCCATTCGGTATTTGGAATGATGGTCAGCACGAAGATTCTTGACACTATGGGAGCGTATGATATAGCAGGTGCTATCGGAATCACGGCTGCCATTGTGGTAATCATATATGGCGGATATTTCCTTATAACGTATCTGTGCAGCAGGAAGATTATCAGTGAGTGAGGATATAACTATTATTGAAAATAATTGCACTTTTTATTGAATGAATAACATAATTATGTTATCATCAACATACGATATAAATGTGACATGTCACATTGTCTGGGCTGGTCGTAAGACCCAGGTCCAACCTAATTAGGCGGGGAGACTCCCCGCCATTTTTTATATAGAGTTGTAATGGGGAAATTCCTCAAAGGGATACATAAAAAGGAATTTTGATGGTTAACAAATGATTATTTGTATATGGATTGGAGGAAGTCATAATGAACAAACATGTAGAAAAAGCTATGGAGATAAGAAACGAGACACCGATGGTCAATAACTGTGCGCAGACCATTCTGCGGGCTTACGCGGACGAGCTCGGAATAACAGGAGATATGGCGGCAAAGCTCAGTGCTAATTTCGGTGGTGGCATGAAGTGTGGTTCAACCTGCGGTGCGATCACAGGAGGACTTATGGTACTTGGCGCTCTGGGCGTTGAGAATCCATACGTGATAAATCAGTTCAGGCGCAGGATAGCAGATAACCACAATGGCATGACCGATTGTGCTGATCTGTTAAAGGCAAATGCCCAAAAGGGTGGAATCAAGAAAGTGCACTGTGACGGCATGATCAGGGAGGCTATAGAGCTGATAGATGAACTGGTGAAGAGTGAATAAATATAACAAGAACAACGTGTTTAACTATCCTGGAGGAAAAAGGGATTCTGGAATGGAGGATGCAAGTAAATGAAAATAGACTACAGAAGACTTACAGAAAATGAACTTGATACATTTATAAATATGAGAATAAATCAGCTCAGGGAAGAGGGCGCAAAAGAAGAGATAGACCTGGTGCCAGCGCTTAAGGATTATTATACCCGGCATATGGCAGACGGAACGTTTGTATCATGGCTGGCTTTTGACGGGGATGATATTATAGGGACAAGCGGTATGTCATTTGTGGAGAAACCGCCTTATTTTGGATGTCCAAGTGGAAGAATAGGGTTGCTCTCCAGTATGTTTACCAACCCTAATTATAGAAGAAAGGGCATTGCAAAGGAACTGTTATCCCGTGTTGTAAATGATGCAAGGGATTATGGATGTGGAACGATACAGATCACGGCATCTGACATGGGTGTTAAATTGTATACGGATTTCGGATTTGTTCATAATGGTAATTTCATGCAGTATAAGCTGTAGTATATATGATGATGGAGCAAAAGTTACATTTAGAGATTGCCCTGCCTATCACAGTGGGAGATAACGTCTGGATCGGAACGAATGTTTCGGTGCTGCCGGGAGTTACTTATTTTAGGGCGAAGTTATAAGTAATTAGTATTGACACAGCAATAAACTCCTTTATAATAAATACTACAAATGTAATATTTATTATAAAGGAGTTTTGATATGATGAACTTATATTTTTTTATCTTGAAATACTACGTGTGTAATATATACAAGAAGTTATATTGTATGCTACTTTTGGTTGGCATAGCCATATTGTTATGCAGTTGTTCCAATAAAAATGCAGTGGCAGACGCAGAGCGGACAGTTATTGATTTTAGTATATCTGATGAAAATCAGTTTATTGCAGATTTGGATGATATATATTCATCCTGTCAGGATATGAAATGCAAGACCGAGGAAGAAAAACTGAATCAGACTAGGACCGTAATAGAATCGATGGGAAGTAAGGGGTACATAGCTGTGGATGTGGAGAATCAGATCAATATGGCAAATGCAGAGAATGCGGAGATGTTTTTATCAGAGGTGGCTGAAAACAGAGATGCGGGATGTACAATACTGCAGGTCATGTATGATAAGTCCTTTGTAAGGTTTGATTTTAAATCAGGCAGTAACAATGTGATGATAACCAGGCGATTCTATGTGTGGGAGAATAACTGTTTTGTTGAGAAAAATGAAGAAAACTATAAGGCCTATACATGGAAATACACAGACGGATATCTATTTTTTGAGAGGTACAGGATGGGAGGATATGACGGAGATTCTGCGTATACGGCATTACGAGTTGAGCCTCTGGATGAGAAGTTAAGGGTACTTAACAGAAAGTATATCAAGACGATTGGATATGATTCGAATAATTTATTTACCACAAACTGGGATGAATCAGATATGAACAAAATAAATTATTACGATATCTATGAAGCACTTTACAAAATGAAATATGGTATGTCTAGTCCCTATTCGGACGAGGGGGTTACATATATGATAGAAGGGAAGTTATACGAGAAGGTGTTTCAGGAGTATTTGCCTGTGTCTACAGATGTACTTCAGCATGTCAATGTATATGATGTGTCCAGACAAATGTATCAGTACAGAACGAGGGGGATGTTTGATCACAGTGTGACACCATTGGTTCCATTTCCAGAGGTAGTGGATGCTGAGTATAATGCTGACGGAACAATAACCCTCATAGTAAATGCTGTTTCGGAGAAGGATGAGAGTGGCAGATTATTTACACATAAAGTTACAATAAAGGAGAAAGAAAATGATGGATTTGAGTATGTGTCAAATGATGTTCTGACGATGGGCAAAGAGGGGATATATTGGTACAGAGACAGGCTTTCTGATAAAGAGTGGCAGGAGCACTACGGAGATAAGACCATCACAATAAATCAGAATGGAAATGTTATTGATGATAGTCTGTTATCCGATGACGAAATGGAGAATGTAAAAGTAAATATAATAGGAATATTGCAGTCAGATGCCATAAGAAAGTTGTATGAGGATGAAGATATTTCGGATAATAGTGATTTAATATATGGTGCAGTAGATATCTTAGGAAGCAGTGGACTGATTTGTTTTTCTGATGATACCAATATGTATAATTATCAGCTATTTCAGTCTTTTTATAGAAATTATACAGATGGTGGAGAGCGAGATTACATTTGCGTATATAGGGTAAACAGGGATGCAAGCGTGACGGAGATGACATTTGTGTATGATGATAGCCGGATACAGATGATTTTCAACACAGCAAAGTACGAGAATCGTGACTGGAAGTTTATAGCGACTGGCATACGGGATTTAAAAGATATGAAACTCACAGAAAAAGGCTACTTTATATATACATACTCAAATATAATAGCCCATGGTGGGCTGAAGGAGTATTTCAGAGTCAGTCCGTTGACGGATGAATGCAGGAAATTGACAAGAAAATATGTGTATGGGCTTAGTTATGTGAATTACAATATGCTTGTTATCGATTGGGATGAGTCAAATGCATCAGATATACTTGTGCCGTGTATGTTTGATGATATATACAGACTGTACACTGGTGAAAATCTGAAACCTGATGGTGGATGGATAGATGCAGACAAATATGAGTCTGTTATGTTGTCAATGTTCCCTGTCACTGTGACGGAGCTGAGGGATAATTGTGATTACAATTCAGAAAAAAATTCGTACAGATATCAGGTCATTCTAGGAAAACAGTATCCACCATTCGGAGAGGTTGTGGACTATATCTACAACGATGATGGAACTGTTTCGCTTATTGTTGATGCGGTGTGGGCTGACAAGGGATCGGACATTGCATTTAGAAATACACTTACAGTAAAACCGGAAGAAGATGGTACTTTCAAATATATGTCAAATCATATAGAGAAGATGGAATGTGACATACCGGTTTATTCTGACTGATATTCATAGGCATATATTCCAAGATCACGCAGTATTGACAGAGAGATCTTCGATGCGGAAAGTCCGTCCGCTGATAAAAACTGATTGTCATTTTCAGAAAGTGATATATTCGTGGCGAAAAAGTAATCATTATCATTAGATGTAATGAATCCGACGAACCAGCCGTTTATATTTATATCATCAACTCTGCCGGTACCTGTCTTGCCATACAGACTTTTTCCATCTGAGTTTGCAATAAACATGGACTCTATGACTGTATCCACATTTGTCTTAGACAGCTTCCAATCATTATTTTTCAGGTGACATAGCAGTTCTACCTGCTCTACCGGGGATATAGTCAGAGAGGATTCCAGCCAGTAACAGTTCTGAGCTGAATTGATATTCTGATTTCCATATTCAATAAGACCGAGAAAATTTTTCGCATCTGTGTGGTCCATAGCTGCATCCAGATTGTCAAAATACCAGTTTACAGATCCGGTCATGGCAGATCGAAGTGTCTGGTCTGTGTTCCAGGCATCAAAAGGGTAAGAGCTCCCATCCCAGCGCATAAATGAGTTGTCGGAAGTTATGATGCCATGTTCAAGAGCCATCACTGCGTCATATATTTTATATGTAGAATCCGGTGAAGTGCGGCATAGAGCTTTGTCCTGGTTATAGATATACCATTTATCATTTCCCTTGTCGTACAGAGCAAAACAGCCGTTGTAGTCAGAAAAGTAGCTGGATAGATCCAAGGATTCCAGATTCACCGGGGCAAAATCCTTGTATTGTGTATCATCCAGAGCATATACAGATAATGGCGCACATACAGTCATCAGCAATATGATAATTGAAAATGCATATATACATTTCCGTTTTTCTCTGTTGGTGACAGGGTTGAAATTAACAATAAGCTGAAGCCTTGTTTTAAGTAATTTTTTCCTGCTTTTGCTCTTGAATGATACCGATGATGAATTACTGGATCTGCTTGCAGCCGCACGGAGGATGGTCTGTCCATACTTCACAGCATAGCTTTGACCAAGGTACTGCAATACATCATTGTCACATGCTTTTTCTCTGTCATGTCTTGCTGTATGTAATGTGTATATAACAACAGGATTGAACCAATACAGTATGCAGAATATGCAGATAAACATATTTACGGCATTGTCTCTGCGTTTAAAATGTTGTAGTTCATGTAACAAAATATGTCTCAGGTCGGTTATTGTGTAATCGGATATGCAGTCGTTGATTTGCCGTGGAATATATATAACAGGGCGGAATACACCTACAATGACCGCTCCAGATAAAGCAGAGGAGGAATATAATTTCGGTTTGTATCTGCGCACATTGCAGAGCTCAAGGCATTCCGAATATATATTCAATATGACAGTATCGTCGGTGACTGGAACAGCAGATTTTTTCAGCTTGTATAGTGATATGCCTGACACTATTAAACGGATGGAAAATATGTAAACTCCGGCAAGCCAGATAATAAAAAGGAGCTTTGGATATATTGTAGATGTACTGTTTACAGATATAGCAAAGTCGTTCATCCAGTTCCCATTTGATGAAGGGCTGGTATTGATAGGCACAGGAGTAACTGTATTTGCGGCAGAAGTACTTCTGTTAAATAATGATCGTATGAAACCTATGGCCTGGAATATAAATGAATTATTTACAGGGATAAATGGAATTACGAGAAGAAACAGCACAATATATATGGTGTTGTATCTGCCGTTACATGTTAGCTGTTTTCTGAACATAAATCGAACAAATATCATTAGCAGTAGAGCGAAACTTATGGATATATTGCTGATAAAAAAATGTGTGAAAAATTCAGTCAAGCCTTATTTCCTCCCGGTGCCTTTTACATTTAATATGTCTTGAAGTTCCTTTATATCATCAGCACTAAGCTCATCACTATCCACAAACGCAGAAACCATGTCGGATATGTGTCCATTGAAAAACTTCTTTAGAAAAGATGAGCTTTCATGTTTTCGATATTCCTCCTGACTGATGACAGGGGAGTAGACGAACATGCGGCCCTTTTTCTCATAGGAGATGGCAGACTTATCAGAAAGTCTTTTGATGAGAGTTTGGATAGTCCTAGGATTCCATGAAGTGGTCTGCAACAGTTTGTCAGTAATGTCATTTGTGCTTATAGGGGCATAGTTCCATATAACCTTCATAACTTCATATTCAGCTTCGGAAATCTGGGGAATGTGTTTCATAGATTATACTCCTTTAATACTACACTTGTAATAACAGTATAAAGATTATCGGGTGGGGTGTCAATTGTGTTGTGGAGTTTTGTTCAATGTTATTCTGGATAGGAATAATTTTTTTGATCTGCAAGAATAGTTAGAATAAGCAAAAGCAGATAATGAAAGATCAGATATTTCGTTGAATATTTGATTATGAAACTTTTGTTGTCGGTTGTCTCCAAATTGGCATAATATATATATTTCAATGTCGATTATGTCATGGAGTGCTTCATTCGTTATTATGATTTTAAGTTTATATTGATTCACCATGTCGGTAACTATTCTATATGAATCATCAATGGAAACTTCGTTACCAGACTCCATATCATCGATACCCTCATCGAGTTCGTCAAGAAGTGATTTTGTTGATGACTGATGTGTAAATGTATTCATAAAATAGCCTCCTTTGCCATCTCTTTCATTTATTGATTTAGATGGATTGTAACATTTGAGTCTATGTATATGAGAAATCTTTGTATTAAGCGCCTCTGACACAGTTTCTAAGTTTGATAAATCAGCAAACATAGAGAGTTGTCAGTCATTATAGTTTTGAACACCTCATTTAAGTGTTCTTCATAATGGATCTTTAACTCATAGAAATCATTAAGAATACAACAAATCCAAAGGCAAATAAGCAGGAGTGTGAGATCCGGACAGCAGAGAGGTTTATGTAGGCTTTGAAATCTTGTAATAATAAAATGCTCAAAATAGCATTTCATCTTGCAGTTAAGGCAACATTCAGAATTGGAACAGCGATGGGACTGAACTGGGATACAATGGATATTTCCGAGGAGGTGATTGTTCCTAACCGTGTGATATGGTAAAGAGGTGTATGGACATATTCTCGATAAAAACTGAAGGAAGAATGCAGAACTTATGTATAATGTATATATAGATTGATAGTCTATATGGTATTTTCTTTCTTATTCTCATATGGTGTGCTATAATTAAAATAAATATAGTAAAAATATTTGTTATGCATTTGGATATATGTCAAAGACTTATTAAACAGAAAAAATAAATGGGGATAGGTCATATGAGAAGGAATGATAAAAAGCAAACAGAACCGACATTTTTGAAAATTATATATTTTGATGAATCAGCTGCGCAGGATTATTTAGATCTTGCCAATGGTGGAAGGTTGGACTGGAGCAAAGAGGATAATAGAAAACGTGCGGCAGAATACTAACAGAAATAGAGGCACAAACTCAAGGTGGTTTCAATATTATAAATTTTATCAAAGCTGGCTTAATGGAAAATGTGGATGCAAAGGCATCTGGCGAGGTGTTGAAGCTGTTTGATTCTACAATAAAGAATACTTTACTTACTGATTTATATAAAGGAAGCTTATAAAGACAGCAGAGTAAAAAAGTTTGTAAAATCTAGGGTATATGCACCAGAAAATTCAATTTCATTATATGAAATGTATAGTTCTTATCTTACATTAGTTCCTAAGGATTAAATGCCAATAGATATGGAAAAATTAAATGATGCATTGTTGGGAGAAAGATGCTATTATGGAATGCTACTTAAAACAGAAGATATTCCAAGTTCCGTATTGCGGTTTAATATAAATGTCTTTAAAAATAATTATAACTTAGCAGATTTGAGTAAAATGGAATTAGTATATTATGGAATTGAGGTTGGTTCTTGTAAAGAAACAGAACTTACAATAGATAAAGAGTTTGATTTTTCAGAAGAAAAAACGGAGGTTACTGCTGAAAGTATTTTAGACGGAGATACTAATTCGCATAATGAAGAACTAGATATATATGATATTGTATCAGCAGGGGTTGAAGTATGAAAAAAATAGTAATGTTTTTGGGGGCGGATAGAGCTTTTGTAGAAAGAATTCCAAACACATATAGAAATCTATCTGATATCGCTATGCAGATGGATAATGAAAATAAACAGATGTAGCTGGTATTACTTTGTTTTCCAGAAAATGAAAAAGCTCTTCTAAAAACAAAAAAGCAAAAAATAAAAGTAAATAATTTTATTATATTTGCAGATTAATATAGTAGTGTAAATGAGCATATGATAATAAATTTTTTAACTTTATCTCAACTTTATCTATAATAATGTATATTCAAAATCCATCGATTCATTTACAAGAGCAAATAAAGCGAGCATTCGGAGATTCAAATATAATAGAGGAAATTCATCAGAAATATGAAATGGTTACCGAGAAGATAATTAGGAGCATTAATATAGAATTGGATAAAAGAGTTATAGGACAGAAAGCAGTAAAAGAGCAGATATTGAAAGCAATTTTTCAATCATGAACAATGTACAATGTAAACCGATTGTTCTTTTGTTTTATAGAAATTCCGGAATTGGTAAAAAGAAACGGCTCAGTTTCTTACAGAACATATTGGTGGAAAGATATTGAGAAAACAGTTTTCAATGTACCAAAACAATGAATTTGTAAATTATTTATTTGGAGGAAAGTATAACGAAAAGAGTTTTGCGAAGGATTTAATTGCGAGAGATTCTAATGTGATTTTACTTGATGAATTTGACAAGGCGTATTTTGTATTTCACAGTACTTTTATCAGCTATTTGATGAGGAAATTTATGAAGATCAGAATTATAGGTTCGATGTAAGATATGTAATTATTATTTGCACATCTAATTACAAATCTAAAGATGAGATAAAAGAGAAATTAGGTTATCCGATTTTTAATTGGTTTGATGGTGTTATTAGATTTGAAGAATTATCGCCAGAAGCGAAAAAATGATAGCCAATAAAGAACTTAAAGAGTTAGATGAAAAATAATTTCAGAAAATGTTAGAGAGACACTTGTAGAACAGTCAACAAAACTTGAAAATACGCATGAGATATGGAAATTAATAAAAGATACTAAATCGTTGATTAAAATAAGAGAGAGATGTAAATAAACAGATGCTAAAGCATAGTTTGTATAGAGGTTATAATTTTAGTTAGAAAAGTGAGATAAAAAATGCTTGGTGGCGATGAAGGACAATTTCGATTTACAAACGGAACGGCTATTGATGTATTCTTAAATAAGAATCGTATTCTAGATGTAATTAATCATGAATTTACGCACAGTTTACTATACTCCACAACATCTTATGGCCAGTTTGTTATGATGTTAGATAAAAATGGAATAGTTGATGGTAGAAGTAATATAATAAAAAACGCATTGTTTACATATATGGGTCGCATGCAGGAGAGAGTAGCAGTGAACATAGAACTGATGATTAGATGTGCATCTAGAGGCATATCTGATTATATTGATGCTATCGATTCATTAAAAATGAGAAATAATGTTTACTATAACCATTTTAGAAAATTATGTTGTTTAAATGGAAAAATTCGTGAACAGAATGATGCCATACAATTAATTCGAATATTACGAGAAATTGCAAGAGTTGCGTTAAATGTTGATTTGAATCAGATTCCTGTTGGAGAGTTCAGAACAGAAAAAGATGTGATTAGTTTTTTTACCAATCCAATCAATAATGCACGGTATTCACCTAATAAAAGATTTGAAATACTTGTTAATGTGTTTTTTAGAGAAAATGATAATAATAATGATATTCATTCCGTTTATGAAGGAAGTTTGAATTTAAATAAAATGTATGATGCGCAATATATTCATGATGTAGCTATGGATGCAATAAAGGAAATGTATGCATTCCATCACTTAAAGGAGAGATTGGTAACACGAGTTGAGTCAGTAGGAGCAAAACAAATTATATTTTTTGAAGGAGCAGATTTACTTGCCGCAAAACCAGCTAGAATCAACGAAGATAAGAAACACTTCATAAAACAAATAAAAACATTAGAGGAATTTATTAAGATATTAGAGCAACAAGAAAGAAAATATGTATATATTTATAATAGAATAAGAGGTTTTGAGGAGTTTCAGGTTATTGGTGTTTATGAAGAGAAAAAAAACAAACGAATAACATATAGTTATATGTTTTTTGAGGAAGATAATAAAAAAATATTTGAGATTCTAAAATCATTTGAATGCCATTTTGTTTTTTATAAAACAAAGTTTTTATCTAAAGAAAGTAATGCAGTGAGGAAGATGGTTAGACAATTACCGGTATATATTTATGAGGATACTCCTTTGTTAGCATCATTCGATGTTATTGGCCAAATGTTTTATGGTGGTAAATATTCTTATATACGAAGAATAAATGATACAATATTAGTTTTTCAAAAGAGAAGTATTTGTTTATTTACAAATATTTTTACTGAATCGGAGGAAATATTAAATAGAGAACTTGGAAAATTCAATATCGAATATATAGATATGGATGATGAAAGACAGATTTCTGAAATAATGTATCTTGACAAGATGTGTAATGATTATGAGGGTAATTCGATAGAAGATGCAAAGATGATTGGGCAATAAATAATAATTATAATTCTTAAAAAAGTAATATAATAATTGTTATATAGACCGAATTTTTTGATGAGAATCTTGGTATATTTTTATGGTCTGTGGATAGATGCATGCCATATGGTTTATATAGAACTAAACAAAGAAGCATTAAGACATAGAAGTTAGGTGAAGAAATTCTGGACAAATATTTATTAACTATGTGGGACATATGGATGTAAAAATATAAAAAAAGGAAGATTTACGATGCTATATAAAAATCAATAAATAATTTAAATATTACATACAAATATAAGCTGTAACTATATGTTTGTTATACAGAACTGAATTCCCTCGAAGAATTTTCTAGTATAGAATATAACTTTCAAACACCGGGTAACATACTCATATACAGGCTAAGGAGGTATATGAGATGATATCACCAGACACAATAAAGCTGCTCAGGGAATGTGATGCCGGGATCAAGATGGGCGTTTTGTCTATTGATGAGGTGCTTGGGTATGTGCATGCGGCGAAGATGAAGAAGATACTTATAGAATGTAAGGAGGAGCACGACGCAATAAAACAGGAGATACAGAAACTACTGGATGAGTACCATGACGATGGCAAGGATCCAAATCCAATAGCAAAGGGCATGTCCTGGATCAAGACAAATGTGAAACTCATAGTGGATGAGTCTGACAATACCATAGCGGAGCTTATGACGGATGGCTGCAATATGGGTGTGAAGTCGCTGAATAAATATCTAAACGAATATAAGGCGGCGGATGACAGGGCGAAGGATAAGACGAAGAGACTCATAGAGCTTGAGAAGAAACTCTGCGAGCAGATGCATCCTTTTTTATAAGTGCTTGTTGACTAAAAAAGTTTTATTAAATATACTTGTAAATATGAGAACCCAACATGTCTGTAGATGACGCGGATCATGTTGGGGATTTATTGTTTTAGGGGAACAGAAAAAATTGATACAAGAAGGAGAAGATATATGAACAGGCAGGTTTACAATCCCTTTTTGCCGCTGAATGAGTACATACCGGACGGCGAGCCGCATGTATGGGGCGACAGGGTTTATCATTATGGATCTCACGATAAGGAAGGTGGTTACACGTTCTGTATGCAGGATTATGTGGTGTACTCCGCGCCGGTAAAAGATCTGACAAGCTGGCGATGCGAGGGCATTACATACAGGGCGAGCCAGGATCCGGCATACCCGGAGCTGAAGTATATGTACGCGCCAGATGTCGTGAGGGGAAATGACGGCAGGTATTATCTGTATTACTGTATGGGCGGTGACTACGGTTACGGCGGATACACAGGTCCGATCAGTGTGGCTGTGTGCGATACGCCGGTGGGCAAATACGAATATCTTGGCCATGTGCATTACAAGGACGGCACTGTGATGAAGAAGTACATTTGCTTTGATCCGGCAGCCATGAATGATGACGGAACCATCAGGATATTCTACGGAACCCAGTACGGATACGAGGAGGAGCCTGATTTTCTGACAAATGGCAGGCTGGATGATGAGGTATCTATGTTTGGAAGAACAAAGGAGGAGATACTTGGCTACAAGGACAGCATCATGGGACCGATCATGGTGGTGCTTGAGGACGATATGCTGACGGTCAAGGAAGAACCGAGGCACATCATTCCTTACGCTGTGAAGGGCACATCATTTGAGGAGCATCCATTTTTTGAGGGTTCATCCATGAGAAAGGTGGGAGACAAATACTACTTTGTTTATTCGTCATGGCAGAACCATGAGCTGTGCTATGCGGTGAGCGATTATCCGGATCACGGATTTACATTTGGTGGCACTATAGTGTCAAATGGCGATGTGGGATATAAGGGAAGAAGTTTCGAGAACAAGCTGAATATGACCGGAACCACGCACGGAAGTATAGAGTGCATAGATGGTCAGTGGTACGTGTTCTATCACAGGCTCACACATAAGTCGGACTACAGCAGACAGGCCTGTGCCGAGAAGATCTATATAGCTGCGGATGGACACATAGACCAGGTGGAGGTTACGAGCTGCGGACTGAACAATGGACCGCTTGTGGCAAATGGCACGTATCCAGCGGTGATAGCATGCAACCTGACAAATGGACATATGCCGCACGGCTCCAACAGTATATACACGATAGAATTCCCAAATGTGACGAACAAGGGTGAGGATAGATTTATTGCGGAGATAGAGGATGGAACACTCATAGGGTATAAGTATTTTGCGCTTGGGGGCAGCAGTACATTTGGCGTGAATGTCAGATATGAGACGGATGCCAACAAGGTGGTGTATGAGGGACCTGTCAGGGTAGACGAGAGATGCGAGAATCAGGAGCAGCTCAAGGATGCAAACGATCTGGCAGAGAATGTAGAAGGATACTTTGACATATGTGTGACAGAAGACGGTGAGAGTATCGGAAGAATAGATATACCTGTATCTGAAGATATCTCAGAGACAGAGTGGAGATGGTGCGAGAACAAAGTGGATTTCCCAGAGGGAGTCCACGCGGTGTATCTTGTATACCATGGCAGAATAAAGGTTCAATTAAAAGATATACGATTTAGGTAAAATATTGAAAGAAGAGGGAGAATTATGAAGAAGTCAAATGGTGCGGCACTGATACCGATATACGTCTTTCTTGTCCTGTATCTGGGACTTGGAATACTGTTTGAGTACGTGCTGAAGATCCCGATGGGATTTTACAATATTCCAATAGTGGTTGCCTTTATGGTGGCGATATTTGTGGCATGTCTGCAGAACAGAAAGGTAAGCTTTGATGAGAAGCTTCAGATCATGGCAAATGGACTTACAGACAAAAATATTATAACCATGCTGCTCATATTCCTGACGGCGGGAATATTTGTGGGAGTCGTGGGGCGGAGCAGTGCCGAGAGTGTGGCATACTTTATGCTGAGTATCATTCCGGCGAGATTTTCCGTGGCAGTTTTGTTCGTTGTAGCGTGCTTTGTCTCAACAGCTATGGGAACGTCTGTTGGAACAATAACACTTCTGACGCCTATAGGAGTTGCAGTTGCCGATGCGTCAGGATTTAATCTGCCGCTCTGTGTGGCGTCCATCATGGGCGGTGCGATGTTCGGAGATAACCTGTCGTTCATATCGGATACGACCATAGCAGCATGTAATGGTCAGGGGTGTGCCATGAAAGATAAGTTCAGGGCAAACTTCTGGATAGCATTTCCTGCGGCGATTGTGACGCTCATAGTAATCTTGGTTAAGTCATTCAATACTGAGATAGGCGGAGTAGTACACCATGATTACAATATGATACAGATCATACCTTATGTTCTGGTACTCATAGGAGGAATAGTGGGATTTAATGTGTTTGTAGTCCTGATAGTTGGAATCGTGTCAGGCTCCATCATCATGCTTGCCACAGGGCAGACGGCAGCAGTGGATCTCCTGACGAATATGGGAAGCGGTGCAGCGGGAATGTTCGAGACGAGTATGGTAGCTGTACTTGTGGCTGCCATGTGTTCACTCATCAGAGAGTATGGCGGATTTGAGGCGCTGCTTTCGGCTATAAAGAAGGTGTTCAAAGGGGACAAGGGAGGTCAGCTTGGAATCGGACTTCTGGTTGGAGCCATGGACATAGCCACAGCCAACAATACGGTCGCGATAGTCATGGCGAATCCGATAGCAAAGGAGATGGCAGAGGATTATGGTATATCCCCGAAGAGATCAGCGTCGCTGCTTGATACATTTTCATGCATATTCCAGGGAATCATTCCTTACGGTGCCCAGATGCTGGTTGCAATATCAGCGGTGTCGGAGCTGGGACATGAGATATCAGCATTCCAGATAATTCCAAATCTGTTTTATCCAATACTTCTTCTTGTAAGTTCACTTGTTTGGATGCTTATAAGAAGTGATGACAAACCACATCTGGCAAAGAGACGGTAAAGAATATAAATATGCGTTATTTCGTAATATAATAAACAAATATTCAAAAAACACGCAAAAAAACAAGAAAAATGTTGAAAATGCGTGTTTTTTCGTTTTTATTTAAGAATTTTTATGCTATAATTTACACTTGTGAATTATAAATAAAAAATAGGAGGAGTAACATGGACGCATTCACAAACTTTTTAGGCAAAGTTGATGATATTGTCTGGGGCTTGCCACTCATAATACTCATCATCGTCTGCGGAATCTATCTGACGATCAGACTTAAGTTCCTTCAGATAGTTCATCTGCCAAAGGCACTGAGATTCATGATCAAGAATGAGGAAGACGGTACAGGAGAGGTGACGAGCTTTGGCGCGTTATGTACAGCACTTTCAGCAACTATCGGTACAGGTAACATCGTAGGAGTAGCAACAGCTATAGGTATCCTTGCCGGTGGTCCTGGAGCACTTTTCTGGATGTGGGTAGCAGCGCTTTTCGGAATGGCAACAAAGTATTCAGAGGGACTGCTTGCTGTAAAGTACAGAAAGATTGACGAGGATGGACACGTTCTCGGAGGACCTTTCTACTACATTGAGAATGGTATGGGTCACAAGTGGAAATGGCTTGCAAAGATATTTGCATTCTTCGGAGCATGCGTAGGTCTCATGGGTATCGGTACATTTACACAGGTAAATGGTATTGCTTCTGCAGTTCAGGCTTTCTTTGATCCTGACAAGGCAAATACAGTATCAATCTTTGGAAATGACTACTCAATAGCCATCGTCATCTCAGCATTTATTCTTGCAATCCTTGTAGGACTTGTCGTAATCGGTGGAATCCAGAGAATATCAAAGGTTTCTCAGATTATAGTACCATTCATGGCAGTTCTCTACATCGTGGTGTGTCTGGTTCTTATCATAGTTAATATAAATAAAGTTCCAGCTGCATTTGAAACAATAGTCAAGTGCGCATTTAAGCCTATGTCATTTGCAGGTGGTGTTACAGCAAGTCTTGCAATAGCCATGCAGAAGGGTGTTGCACGTGGTATCTTCTCGAATGAGGCTGGTCTTGGTTCTGCACCTATCGCAGCAGCAGCAGCTCAGACAAAGGAGCCTGTTCGTCAGGGACTTGTAACAATGACAGGTACATTTATTGATACTATCATCGTATGTACAATGACAGGTCTTTCAATCGTTATGATGGGAAGCTGGCAGGATGGCAGCCTTGAGGGAATCGCAGTCACAACTGATGCATTCCAGAAGGGACTTTTCTTTATGCCAGGTCAGGTTGCAGCATTCATCCTGATGATCTGCCTTGTATTCTTCGCATTTACAACTATCCTTGGTTGGGATTACTATGGCGAGAGGTGTCTTGAGTACCTCACAAATGGCAGCAAGGTTTCAGTTCAGATCTATCGTTGGTTATACATACTTTGCGTATTTATCGGACCATACATGACAGTTAAGGCTGTATGGACTATCGCTGATATATTTAACGGACTTATGGCGATTCCGAATATCATAGCACTGCTTGCACTCAGCAGTGTGGTTGTGGCAGAGACAAAGGATTACTTTGCACGCCACAAGGAACTGTAGGGTTCGATTGAAGTAAATATTTATAATAATTGGGTGAGCATCTACCAGCAGTCAGGCAAAATTTTGTCTGGCTGCTTTTTTATATGGGGCAGAAAATTGGAAACTGTGTTTTCTAATGTTTGAATAATTTGTGAAAAATATTGACAAATATAATGCAGGTGTTTATATTGTCAATGTTAAAAATACCCTGTAGGGGTATATAAAAAGGAATTATAAGTATGACAATGGAGAAAAAAATCCTATTGATTGAGGGAATGACATGTGTCAACTGCCAGAACAGGGTAGAGCAGGCTTTACGAAATATGGCAGGAATATCTAAAGTTCAAGTCTCATACAGCAAAGGGCAGGCGGAAATCGAGTTTGACGGTGATATATTGACACTAGAAAGTATTATAGATATCATTCAGAACCTTGATTATACAGTAATACAAAAAAGAAAAATACATTATAAGAAAATTGGCAGTTCAATAGGCACATTTGCAATTATTATCTGGCTGTATTATCTGTTACAGAGATTTGGTGTTCTGAACCTGCTTGTTCCATCGATGCTTGCTGATTCAACGATGAGCTACGGTATGTTGTTTGTAGTGGGACTACTTACATCGGTTCACTGCATAGCGATGTGCGGCGGTATCAATCTGTCGCAATGTATACCTGCGGGGAAAGATGACAGCGGGAATGGAAACAGTGAGGTTATGCCATCATTGCTGTATAACACAGGGCGAGTGATTTCATATGCTGTAATTGGTTTCCTGATTGGCGGAATAGGTATGATATTAACAGGTGGGACTAAGACAGGAATTCCACTGATCATGCAGGGAATATTGAAGATAATAGCAGGTCTGTTTATGGTGATAATGGGAATAAACATGCTGGGAGTTATTCCTGTACTGAGAAAGCTTCAGATAAGATTTCCGAATAAACTTGCAAATAAAATAAGCAGGAGAAAGTTAACTGAAAAGCGTCCATTTTTTGTAGGTTTACTGAACGGATTGATGCCATGTGGTCCCATGCAGTCTATGCAGATCATCGCGCTTGGTTCAGGTAATCCTGTATCAGGAGCATTTGCAATGCTGATGTTCAGCCTGGGTACAGTTCCCTTGATGCTTGGATTTGGAAGTATCGTATCTGTGCTTGGCAAGAAATATACAAAGATTGTCATGCGTGCAGGATGTATTCTTGTTGTGGTTCTGGGACTTGCGATGCTTTCACAGGGGGTAAGCCTGTCTGGAATTAATATGAACAGAACAGCCACTTTATCAGAAAACACGGAAGAGTTAAACATGGCAGAGATATCAGAATCAGGCGATGTGCAATATGTAAGCAGTGAACTGGACTTTGGAAGTTACCCAGAGATTACAGTTTATAGCGGAATTCCGGTCAAATGGACAATAAATGTGCCGGAGGAGGTCATCAACGGGTGCAATTATAAAATGATATTGAGTGCTTATGGCATAACTCATGAATTTACACCAGGCGAGAATGTGGTTGAATTTACACCGGGAGAACCGGGGAGTGTTCAGTTCACATGTTGGATGGGAATGATAAATGGCAAGATAAATATCATTGGCAGAGAAGGAGAATGAGATAATGAGAAATAAAACAATGACAAGGAAAACAGATACAAGCAGAAAAATACTTACAGTTATAATGACAGCACTTGTGGTATCAATGCTGGCAGCCTGTGGAAGTTCAAATACGTCAGGAAATACAAGTGCATCAGGAAATTCAACCTCATCTGAGAGTGGAAAAATCGATTATACTACAGAGGAGAACAAGGCGGATGTATATGTAACTCCCGCAGTTGAAAATGGCGAGATTGCAATTGACGCAGACACATTGACTTCTGATCCGATATATGTTAACTATGATTCAAATGGAACAAACATCCAGCTTATCGCTGTTAAAGCATCTGACGGGACAACACGCCTGTCACTTAACACTTGTCAGGTATGTAATCCGTCGCCAAGGGCATATTTTAAGGAGCAGGATGGAAAGCTGGTATGCCAGAACTGTGGAAATACATTCACTATGGACAGCGTGGGCGAGACATCGGGAGGGTGTAATCCCACCTATATTGGCTATAAAAATATAGATGGTAAACTGACTGTGAGCACGGCTGATCTTGACACATATGCAGATAGATTTACGTCTTGGGGTGGACCTGTCAAGTAATCTGAAACACCAAAAGGAGATTTGAATGGGGGAGTTTGTAATGGGAAATACAATAACATTTTTAC
Source organism: Coprococcus sp. RTP31081st1_H1_RTP31081_211007 (assembly GCF_040227275.1). Lineage (NCBI taxonomy): Bacteria > Bacillati > Bacillota > Clostridia > Lachnospirales > Lachnospiraceae > Coprococcus > Coprococcus sp. RTP31081st1_H1_RTP31081_211007. The sequence goes on along the minus strand of NZ_JBEHVP010000001.1, from coordinate 377,093 downwards.
TTATAGTATTGGGAATTATGTTCTTGAGCGGCATTGCTATGGCAATACTTGCTCTATATTTCAGTATCAAGAGGAAACATCCAATATTTTCAATCATATTTTCGATTATACTAATACCGCTGATTTGTATTCCGATACAATTCACTGTTGGTTTTATGATTTCACGATTTATGTTGATAATTGTATTGATATATAGTGTGGCAATGATTGCAATGGCGGTAAAAAATTTCAAAACAAATGAATGAAATTGGATATATCAATTAAGTATTGAATATTATTGTTTGCTATAAGGTGTCTTCCCATCGATATATGTTTGACATGAGTGAGGCTTGATACTAATATAATATCAAAAGGTGCTACCGATAGACGGTTAGCCTGATATTGATATTAGTGATTAGAAATAACTGCCAAAAGTTTTCTCAGGACTGGGCGGTTATTTTTGTGTCTTATCATTGCTCTTAGGACCTATTGTATAGCCAAGAGCAAAGCATGTAATGCACAAGCTGATGATAGCTATAATCTCATTCTTTATACCTCTCCGTTATCGCTGACACGGCAGTCAAATGATGGGACATTTGAGATCATCTGGCCCGAGAAAGTGAGCTTTGCAATAGATGATAGGGAAACTTTCAACTTTCGTGAAGGAGATAAGCTTTACTTCAATATTTGGTATGAAGACCCGGATTACCGGGAGGAGACGATAGAAGAGTAATACGGTGCAAAAGGCATCCGTGAACACATCATTAGGTCTTAGAAGGTGTGTTTGAGGGTGCTTTTTTATTTGCGGGAGTTTTTTTGATTTATAAAGCAATAACAGTTGACAATAAAGTTAGTAGCGGCTAACATTGTGGTTGTTAAGAGAATTGGATCAGGGGGATGTAACAAATGAAAGGTTCTGAAACTATAAAAGAAACACTGCACAAGGCGGATTGTGTCTTATATCCGGTTGGTGACAGAAGAGATAAAGTTGTCATTGTGTTATATCAGGCAGCGAGGGCGGTCTGGAGTATACAGGAAAATGGAGGAAAAAGTTGTGAAAAAACAGTTTTTTGAGATCGAGAAGGATGGGTTCTACGGAACATACTACGAGAATCCAAATGGGGCTGACTGTGCATTCATAGGACTGTTTGGAGATGATCCGAATGATTTTATGGCGAAGTGCGGAGCAAAGTGGCTGCACAAAAATGGTGTGAACGCACTCTGTGTATCTCCCGGAAGAAAGAATTACAGCCATGTAAATAATCCGCTGGAGAGAATAGAGTCGGCTATCGCATGGCTGAAAAGTCATGGAAACCGGAAAATAGGAATCATGGGAATGAGTACAGCTGGCATGGATTCCCTTGTTGCGGCATCGTATTTTCCTGATATCACATTGACATTTGGACTTACGGCAAGTGACTTTGTATGGCAGGGATTTGAACAGGGCAAAAAAGACGGATGTAAGGAATGGCCGATACCGGGTGCATCGACTCTTTCGTGGAGAGGCGAGCCTCTTGCTTATATGCCATTTGTGTATGAGCATCCTGTGTACTGGCAGAAAATCGAGGAGGAGACGAAGGACTCCGGTGACATTGAGCGCAGTACCTGCCTGTTCATCGATTCGGAGAAGGCAAGGGAACATACGGAAGAGGAAATGATCAAGGTCGAGAACATAAAGGGAAAGCTGTTTTTAATTGGCGCAGATGACGACTCATTCTGGGAGGCGGGCAAATACATCCGCAGAATGGATCAGCGTCTGAAGGAGCGCCCGCATACATGTGAGTATGTGCCGCTTGTGTATGAGCACGGAACCCATTTTGTGCTGCCGGAATCGATGCTTCGTATGGCGCTTCCGGTTGGACTGAAATTCGTCATGAAGTTTATATTCAAGGCTGCAAAGGATTATCCAAATGAGTGCGAGGCGACGAGAAAGGATATAGACAGAAGACTCTCAGCCGCACTTAAGGAATGGATACAGGAATAAAAAGGGCAGGCGATTAAAATGTTGAAATATGGAATGTATGCAAAAGCTGTGGAACTGCTGTGTTTTAAGCAGGCACTTGCAAGGCTTGCGCAGATATATCCTGATATGGACATGAAGAGATATAAAAGATCCGTGAAGAGAGAGTACAAGGAGATGCTTCTCAGAACTCCCGATATAGGTGGAAGCTCACTGGAGATGAACCTGTATATCGCAGCATTTGTATTTTCACTGCACAAGGCAGAGCCGGATAGGATCACACCTGAAGTTGTGGATGAGATGGTCACTGCGGTGTTCGATTCGCCTTTCATGGTGAAGACGCATGAGAACAAGAAGTGTACGCTCTTCACTGACAATGTTCAGGACAAAAAGGTGCAGGAGAGCATAGCAAGCCAGACATCAAAGTATGAGCTTGACTGGAAATTCCACTACGAGAAAGGTGTAGACGAATTCTATAACACTTATACGGAATGTGGAATATTTTCATCATGATCTAAAGAAAGAATATGGTATGAGGAAGGAAAAATACAATGACTATCCATGAGTTCGGAAAAGAGAATAAAGAAACGATAATATTGATACATCCATCTGTTGTGAAGTGGGATTACTTTGAGAATGTAATTCCTCTGTTAGAAAAGAATTATCATCTGCTGGTTCCGGCACTTCCGGGTTATGATTTTGACAATGACAATGACTTTACAAGCGTGGAGCAGATTGCATCAGACTTAAATAACTGGATCAAGGCGAAGGGATTCACGGAGATATATGCTGTATATGGCTGTTCTATGGGCGGTTCCGTTGCGCTTATGGTTGCGCTGGGACAGAAGGTTAGAATACAGCATTGTGTAATAGACGGCGGAATCACACCGTATCAGTTGCCATGGATCGTGACACGCTTTATTGCGCTCAAGGATTATCTAATGATGATGATAGGCAGAGCAGGCGGTGTGGCTTTGCTGGAAAAGGCATTTGCTACAGACGACTATTCCAAGGAAGATCTGCAGTATGTTGCGGATGTTCTGAGACATTGCAGCAGCAAAACACTGTGGCGAACATTTGAATCGTGCAATAACTATAAGGTGCCGGATCCTGTTCCGAAGATTGATACGCACATCCATTATTGGTACGCAAAGAATGAAGAAAAAGAGCGGAAAAATGATATAGCGTATATCAGGCGCAGGCTACCTCAGACGGAGTTTGAAGTATTACCGGAACTCGGACACGGCGGACTTGTCTTACTCAGGCCTGAGTTGTTTGAGGAAATGATGAGCAAGTTTCAGTGAGATATGGAAAATATGAGTTAATATACGTTTGACATGAAGGGGGTGGAGAATGCTAATATAATATCAAAAGGTGCAACCGATAGACGGTTAGCCCTGATATTATTGGATACAAAAGTAACCGCTAAAGTTTGTTAGGACTGGGCGGTTATTTTTGTGTCTTATCATTGCTCTTAGAGCCAACGGCATAATCAAGAGCAAAGCAAGTGATGCATAAAGCTGATTATGGCTATAAACTCCTGTGATGAAGGCTAACCGCCTACCGAATAGGGTAGCACCGCATATATCACATCAAACAAATGTTCGACTCTCAGTGTAGGTAGTTTGGCGAGAAGGGTAGCTTGGAGAGAAGTGTAATCAATAAAAAGCGCATAATATTTTCGCAAATTAAAATAAAACCGGGAAAAGGATACAAAGACATTAGAAATTGTATCCTTTTCCTGGTTTTTGTCATTTTAGATAAAATTTTATGCACTTTTGAATGCTGAGAGGTCTTGCTGGCCAACAAATTGTAAACTAGAGCAAGCCTCTAGTCCTTTAACTGGCAATCCGGGCCACCTGAGCGGCAAAGCCGCCCGCGCCCGATATTACTCAGCGTCCTTTATCTCACTGTGAAGCTCCTGCAGTGACTTCACATCGCTGTCACCATGCGCCTGAACGTACAGGATACCCTTTGCGGTTGCTCTTGCGCCTGCAATTGTAGTCACATAAGGAATCTTTGCCTTGATGGCAGCCTTTCTGAGGTAACTGTCGTCGTGGGCACTTTCCTTACCGCTCGGAGAATTGATTATCAGGTCTATAGAGCCATTTGTTATAAGGTCATTGATGTTTGGTCTGCCCTCCTGGAGCTTTTTGACTTTCTCAGCTTTTACTCCGGCAGCCGTAATTATGGCATATGTTCCGCTTGTAGCAAGGATCTTGAAACCAGCTTTCTCGAAGAGCTGAGCGATCTCGATAACCTCATCCTTGTCCTTTCTGTTTACAGAGATCAGGACAGTTCCGCTTGTAGGAAGGAGAGTCTGTGTAGCCTCCTGAGCCTTGAAGAATGCCTCTCCGTAGTAGGTTGAAAGTCCGAGAACCTCACCTGTAGATCTCATCTCAGGTCCTAAGATCGGGTCAACCTCTGGGAACATGTTGAATGGGAATACAGCCTCCTTAACTCCGTAATATGGTATGTGCTGCTCCTTGAGAGCTGGAACAGGAGATGGTCTTCCTGTGAGCTCTGATGTGATGATATCAGTAGCGATAGGAACCATGCGCACGTTACATACCTTTGATACGAGAGGTACTGTACGGGATGCTCTAGGATTTGCCTCGAGAACATATACCTTGCCTTTCTCAATAGCGTACTGCATGTTCATAAGACCTACGACATGCATCTCCTCAGCGATCTTCTTTGTATATTCCTTGATAGTAGCAACATTCTCAGCAGTGATGTGTACTGAAGGAATGATGCATGCTGAATCACCTGAGTGAACTCCGGCAAGCTCGATGTGCTCCATAACGGCAGGAACAAATGCGTGAGTTCCGTCGCTTATGGCATCTGCCTCACACTCAAGGGCGTGATTCAGGAATCTGTCTATAAGTATAGGTCTGTCAGGTGTGACACCAACGGCAGCTCTCATATATCCGTCAAGGCTCTCGTCATCGTATACGACCTCCATACCACGTCCACCGAGAACGTATGATGGACGGACCATGACTGGATAGCCAATCTTGTGAGCGATCTCAAGTGCCTCGTCAACAGTAGTAGCCATACCAGATTCTGGCATAGGAATCTCAAGCTTATCCATCATCTCACGGAAGAGATCTCTGTCCTCTGCAAGATCGATGACAGCAGGAGATGTACCGAGGATCTTTACGCCGTTCTTCTCAAGGTCAGAAGCAAGGTTAAGAGGTGTCTGACCGCCGAACTGTGCGATGACGCCCACTGGCTTTTCCTTGTTGTAAATGCTGAGAACATCCTCAAGTGTAAGTGGCTCAAAGTAGAGCTTATCTGATGTATCATAGTCAGTTGAAACAGTCTCTGGATTACAGTTTACTATGATAGTCTCAAATCCGAGCTTCTTAAGTGCCAGTGATGCATGTACGCAGCAGTAGTCAAACTCGATACCCTGACCGATTCTGTTAGGACCTCCGCCGAGGATCATAACCTTTGGCTTGTTCTCATTTATCGGATTGCTGTCAGGTGCATTGTATGTGGAGTAGTAGTAAGCGCTGTCTTTTGTTCCACTTACGTGTACGCCTTCCCATGCCTCAGTAACTCCGAGCTCGATTCTCTTATTTCTGATGTCCTCCTCAGGAATCTCAAGGATCTGGCTGAGGTATCTGTCTGAGAAACCGTCTTTCTTTGCAGTGGTGAGTGCCTCGTCAGATGGGAGAGAGCCCTTGTGTGCTGCGAGTGCTTCCTCTTCCTCAACGAGTTCCTTCATCTGCTCAACAAAGTAGTGCTTAACCTTTGTTATATCGAAAATCTCATCTACTGTAGCACCCTTTCTGAGCGCCTCGTACATGATGAAATGTCTGTCGCTTGATGGATGTGCAAGCATGCGCAATAGTTCATCCTTGCTCTTTGTATTGTAGTCCTTGGCGTAGCCGAGACCGTATCTTCCTGTCTCAAGGCTTCGGATAGCCTTCTGGAAAGCCTCCTTGTAGGTCTTACCGATACTCATGACCTCACCTACGGCACGCATCTGTGTTCCAAGCTTGTCCTCGACACCCTTGAACTTCTCAAATGCCCAGCGTGCAAACTTGATAACCACGTAGTCACCGTCAGGAACGTATTTGTCTAGTGTGCCGTACTTACCGCACTCGATATCCTTGAGGGTAAGTCCTGTTGCCAGCATGGCTGACACAAGGGCAATAGGGAATCCTGTAGCCTTTGATGCCAGGGCAGAAGAACGGGATGTTCTAGGGTTGATCTCGATTACGATGATTCTGTCAGATACAGGGTCATGTGCGAACTGTACATTTGTTCCACCGATGACCTCAACAGAGTCAACGATCTTGTATGCCTGCTCCTGAAGTCTCTTCTGAACGTCCTCAGAGATTGTGAGCATAGGAGCGGAGCAGAATGAATCACCTGTGTGAACGCCGAGAGGATCGATGTTCTCGATGAAACATACAGTGATCATATTGCCTTCACAGTCACGTACAACTTCAAGCTCAAGCTCCTCCCATCCGAGGATTGACTCCTCAACGAGAACCTGACCTACAAGGCTGGCCTGGAGACCTCTTGCACAGACAGTCTTGAGCTCCTCCTTGTTGTATACGAGTCCGCCGCCGGCACCGCCCATGGTGTATGCAGGACGAAGAACAACAGGGTATCCGAGCTGATCTGCGATGGCGAGAGCCTCATCTACAGAGTAGGCAACCTCGCTTCTTGCCATTTCTATTCCGATTGCGTTCATGGATTTCTTGAATTCGATTCTGTCCTCACCGCGCTCAATGGCATCTACCTGAACACCGATGACCTTGACATTGTATTTGTCTAAGATGCCTTCTTTTGCAAGTTCAGCACAAAGGTTAAGTCCTGACTGTCCTCCGAGATTTGGAAGAAGAGCATCAGGTCTCTCTTTTGCAATTATCTGCTCAAGTCTCTTGACATTGAGCGGCTCAATGTATGTGACATCAGCTGTCTCAGGATCTGTCATGATGGTAGCAGGGTTGGAATTGACCAATACGATCTCGTAACCAAGCTTCTTAAGGGCCTTGCACGCCTGAGTACCTGAGTAGTCGAACTCACATGCCTGACCTATGATGATTGGACCAGATCCTATTATCAGAACTTTGTTAATGTCTTCTCTTTTTGGCATATATTTCTCCTTATTGTAAAATGATTCTTGTTCAGAGCGAGAGCACTGAAAACTACATGAAACCACACAAAATAAAGAAGTATTTTAATGTGATTTTAAACATTGCCGGACATCATTTATTTTCTTTTATAAAAATGCCCAAATTATTGTTATTATAAAGTATAAGAGCCCAAAAGTACATAGCTAATAAGGAAATAAATTGAAAAAATGAACTGAAATATGAAATGGATCAAGAATTGAATTGGAAAGTACGTATGAATATACAGTAAAAATTATTAATGATATGATTTTTTACATAAGAAAATCCGGCACATATGAAAAAACACACATGCCGGATAAAATGTCTTATAACACCTTTGAAAGAAAATCCTTAAGTCTAGGATTCTTAGGGTTGCCGAAGAATTCCTCCGGTGTACCGGATTCTAGAATCTGTCCGTCGTCAATAAATACAACCTTATTGGCAACCTCTCTGGCGAATCCCATCTCATGGGTAACAATGATCATTGTCATGCCTTCGTCCGCAAGAGCCTTCATAAGATCAAGAACCTCGCCGACCATCTCGGGGTCAAGAGCTGAGGTTGGCTCATCAAACAGAATGACATCAGGATTCATGGCAAGCGCACGGACGATGGCAACACGCTGTTTCTGACCGCCTGAGAGAGTAGATGGATATACATCCGCCTTGTCCTCCAGACCGATCCTTTTCAGAAGTTCCTCCGCCTTTGCATGTGCCTCGGCAATGATCTCTGATTTTGTTGTTGTTATTTCCTGCTTTGTCTGCTTTTCCTTGCGGAAGAGATTGGTGACAGGAAGCAGAAGATTATGCCGCTTTGCCTTTTTCAGATCCTGACATCTGACATAGACAGGAGCAAGCATGATATTCTGTATAACAGTCTTATTGTTATACAGATTGAAATGCTGGAAAACCATACCCATATGACGGCGGTGTATGTTGATATCAACCTTAGGGTCTGCTATATCAACACCATTGAATATAATCTGGCCGCCGGTAGGATCTTCCATACAGTTCAAACAGCGAAGAAATGTACTTTTACCAGAACCTGAAGGGCCGATAACAACCATTATATCGCCTTTGTCTATGGTGATATTGATGCCGTTTAAGACTTTGTTATCACCGAAGCTTTTTTCAAGATTAATGACGTCTATCACTCTTTCTCAGGCTCCTTTCCATTAATTTGATTCCCAGACTGATGAGAAGCACCATCACGATGTAGATAAGCGCCATGACCAGATAAGGGACCATGAATTCGTAGCTGTTACTTCCGATGTAGTTGAATGCAACGTAGAGATCAGTTGCTCCGACAAAACTTACAACTGAAGTCTCCTTTATTAAAGAAATAAATTCATTTCCAAGGGTTGGCAGAATATTCTTGACTGCCTGAGGTATAACGATTTTGAGCATGGTAGTCGAAAAACTGAGTCCCATGGCACGTCCACCTTCCATCTGACCTGGATCAACGGAGAGTATACCACCACGCATGATCTCTGAGATGTAGGCACCGCTGTTGAGTCCGAATACAAGCATAGCCACCTGAACTCCTGTCATGTGTCCTCCCACTATAGGAAGAAGAACATAGTAGAAGAGAAGAAGCTGTACAACCATAGGTGTTCCACGGAAGAAACCTACATATACACTGCAGATCGCATCCAGAACTCTAGGCAGACGCTTGTACTTTGGAATTACCCTGACGGTAGCAATGAGGGTACCGATTATTATACCGATGATAAGACCGGCAATGGCTATTATCACAGTATTCTTCAGACCCTCGACTACCTTAACATACCCGTTGTTGTCGATGAATATTTCTATGAACTTTTGTATTTTTGTAGAAATGTCTCCCATGAAATATCCTTTCAAACATAATTGGCGTTAATACTAAAATTACTAAATCCGAATTAAAATTTACTGCATTGCGTTAAGAGCAGCAGTGATGCTGGCTGCTGGAGCGGCATCGATGATAACATAGTTGAGGTTACCATTTAAAAGATCCTGAACTGCAAGAGAACCGTTCTTGTAGCCGGTTGAAGTCATAGCAAGTTTTGTGAATCCCCAGTCTGCATCACCCTCGCAGTAGAACTGTCCGGTAGTACCTGTCTGGAAACCAATCTTCATGTCTGAGCCCTTAGCCTGAAGAATCTTGTTGACATCATCAGCTGTCTTGCAATCATCAAACTCTGTATTGTCTGATGTAACGATGAGCTTCTGAGAAGCCTTGTAGTATGAATCTGAGAAGCTTACATACTCCTCACGGTCTGGCTTTATAGTAAGACCTGCCATAGCGATATCACACTTGTGCTGACCAACTGAGAGACATACAGCATCGAAATCCATGTTCTGGATAACGAGCTCCTTGCCAAGCTTGTCTGCGAGAGCCTTAGCTATCTCCATATCGACACCATAGTAGTTCTCACCCTTTGTATACTCAAATGGCTCGAATGCAGCATTTGTTGCAACTACAAGCTGATCCTTGTTTGCATCGAGTGTTGCTGACTCAACGGCAACTGGCTCGCCGTCACCGAAATAGTGATTGCAGATCTCCTCAAATGATCCATCCTCGTTCATTGACTTGATGAAATCATTGACCTGTGTTAAGAGCTCAGGCTGATCCTTATCAACACCGAAAGCATACTGCTCGTCTGTAAGGTCAATCTCTATGACCTTTGCAGTCTTCTTTGATGATGAAGCACTCTCTGAAGCTGCCTCCGAAGAATCATCCTTGCTTCCACAAGCAGTAAGAGCTGTCATAGCCAGAACTGCTGACATTGAAATTGCTAATAAGTTTTTGAGTTTCATTTTTACATCTTCCTTTCATATTTTATCTGAATAAATATACCATTGTGTTTCAAAAAAAGCAATTAATATATGAAAAAACTCGTTCCAAAAGCGGGAAAAAGTGAGATGCCTAATAAAAACAGGCTTTTATTCATGATTTATAAATAAACATTGTTATATGAATAGTATTTACTATATAATACATTTGTATCATTAAAAAAATGAAACTCATATTTAAATATGAAGAATACAGGGAGGTCAGATTATATGAGATACGAGATCAAAGGCGGCATGATGCCTGTGGTAGAAATCATTTTGGAGGCAGGGGAATCTATAAACTGCGAAAAAGGTGCAATGGTATGGATGTCTCCGAATATGCAGATGCAGACATCAGGTGGCGGAGTAGGCAAGATGTTCACCAGGGCCATATCCGGTGAATCGATGTTCCGAAATACATATACGGCTCAGGGGGGACCTGGACTGATAGCATTCGGTTCAAGCTTTGTGGGGAATATAATGGCGGTTGAGATAGGACCTGGCAAGGAGATCATTTGTCAGAAGTCAGCATACCTTGCGTCGACACCGGGAATCAATCTGGAGATAGCTTTTCAAAAGAAGATAGCCGGTGGGTTCTTCGGAGGTGAGGGATTTATTATGCAGAGGATTACAGGTCAGGGAATAGTGTTCATTGAAATCGATGGTTCTGTTGTGGATTACATGCTTGCACCGGGACAGCAGATGGTCATTGACACAGGTTATCTTGCAATGATGGATGCAACATGTTCCTTGAACGCAGAGACAGTAAAGGGTGGTGCCATGAATATGTTCTTTGGAGGAGAGGGATTCTTCAATACAGTGGTAACAGGCCCTGGCAGAATAACACTTCAGACCATGCCAAAATCGCAGCTTGCCGCTGAGATAGCATCCATGATACCATCTAAATAACCAATAGAGCCATATATTTAAGCCGACCCCAAAAGAACACTGCAGCATCTTTCAATGTCAGCTAACTTGAAAATAAAAAGTTAAATATGAAATTTTGACGAAAATATAGTCGAATACAGTGATTAAACTTAGATTTTTCAACCAAAATTTGCGAAATACTGCAAACTTATGCGATTAAGGTCTAGACAACCGGAGAAATAAATTATATGATACAAGGGTTGAACGTTAGGATAGTCTATTTAATGTAGAATATTTTGACGTGCAACCTGGACATATAACTATAACATTGTTAGGTAGCAAGGGAGACTTTTATGAAAGCGTACAGTGAATTATCAAGAGAAGAGTTAATGGAACTTAGAGAGCAGCTGCTTGCGGCATATGAAGAGAAGAAGGCTCTTGGCCTGAACCTTGATATGTCAAGAGGTAAGCCATCACCAACCCAGCTTGGAGTATCTGTTGGTCTTATGGATGTTATCAACAGTGATTCTGATATGAAGTCAGAGTGTGGCATAGACTGCAGAAACTATGGGTGCCTTGATGGAATTCCAGAAGTCAAGAGACTTATGGCAGAGATGATGGGAACTACTGAGGATCATATCTTCATCGGTGGTAACGCAAGTCTTACTCTTATGTTTGACACTGTATCAAGAGCATATACACATGGAATAATGGGAGAGACACCTTGGTGCAAGCTTGACAAGGTGAAGTTCCTCTGTCCTGTTCCAGGATATGATAGACATTTTGCTATAACAGAGCATTTCGGAATAGAGATGATCAACATACCTATGTCAGAGACAGGTCCAGATATGGATATGGTTGAAGAACTTGTAAATTCAGATCCAACAGTAAAGGGTATATGGTGTGTGCCAAAGTACTCAAACCCACAGGGAATCTGTTACAGCGATGAGACAGTAAGAAGATTTGCAAATCTAAGACCAGCAGCTAAGGACTTCAGAATCTTCTGGGACAATGCATATGTCATCCATCATCTGTATGAGGACAATCAGGTAGAGATACTTGATATCATCGGAGAGTGTGAAAAGGCCGGCAATCCGGATATGGTATTTGAGTTTGCTTCAACATCAAAGGTAAGCTTCCCTGGTTCAGGAGTTTCAGCTATGGCTACATCACATGCAAATCTTGAGGATGCCAAGAAGCATTACACAATACAGACCATAGGAAACGATAAGGTAAATCAGCTCAGACATGCAAGATACTTCAAGAACCTTGACGGACTCAAGGAGCATATGAAGAAGCATGCTGATTTCATGAGACCAAAGTTTGAAACAACTCTCAAAGTTCTTGAGGAGGAGCTTGATGGACTTGGAATTGGTTCATGGATCAAGCCTCTCGGCGGATATTTCATATCATTTGACGCTATGGAAGGCTGTGCAAAGGCTATAGTTGCAAAGTGCAAGGAGGCAGGAGTTATCCTCACAGGCGCAGGAGCAACATTCCCATACCACAACGATCCAAAGGACAGCAACATCAGAATCGCACCTTCATTCCCTACACCGGAGGAGATGCAGCAGGCAACAGAGATATTTGTTCTCTGCGTAAAGCTTGTAAGTGTTCAGAAACTGCTTGAGTCATAAATGGCAATGTCGGGGCAATAATGCAGATATAGATAAAAAGATCTCATTCATATGGATGGGATCTTTTTTTGACTCTTCACATCATGACTGTTTGACTGATTCTGTGACTATTCAATCAATAACACTCAAACAGATAATAAAATGTGAACAGCGCAATCGGTTGAAACGTTCTGACTATACATAAAGTTACAAAATGTTCATAAAACAGACATTATTTTGGCAATTTTTCATCATTGATATATCACAATGATGTACTTATAATTTAGAGATGATAAGAATGAGTCTTATTAAGTTGAAATAGAAGTTTATGGTCGGGAGGGGTATGGTTGTTTAACTACTATATATACAGAACCTACTTTAATGCAAAACATAGTTTTAATGGCGACATAACGAAGATACATGGACACTCATTTACAGTTGTCACTTATATAGGTATGAAGGATAGTAAAGAGGATATTCCCTTTTTTAAGTTGGAAGCAATCATCTCGTCATTTATAGATCAGTATAGGGGACGGTATCTTAATGAACTTCCTGAGTTTGAGGGATGTGGTAATACCCTTGAGACAATAGGCGACTACTTCTACGAGAAATTGCGAAAACAGCTTATGAAAAGTGGTATGGAGTTATACCAGCTTGATATATCTGAGAATCCGCTATGTGTGTATCAGGTATCTGACAGGATGCTGCTGCCGACCATGAACATGGATACAAGCAACAGAAATTATCAGAAGATATTTGATGATATATTGAAACTTGAGAGTATGACAGGACTTAGCTGATATAGATGAAATATATACATATATAAATTGAGCAATGAAAATATACTACAGAGATGAGGCGTGATGAGTATGAAGAAAAGAGAATCGTATAAGAAACATTTGAACAGAGGCGTTATGGCTGTTTCTTTCGCTGTTATTTTTATAGTTTTTTCTATTATGGGCGGCAGAATACAGGCATTTGCGGATGATGCAGTTGCAACCCAGACAGATGCGGCAAAGAGCAATTCAAGTGGACCTGTCACAACAGGGCTTGCCATAGATGGATATTACGGTGAATGGAGTCAGTATCCATCTGCTGATATAACATATAACAGCAACAATGGCTATTCGGTTCACAAGGGACAGATTGCGATAGATGGCGACAGGCTGTATGTGCATTTTTCCATGAATGACCTGTACACATCACAGATGCAGTTCCAGTTCTGGAACATTACAGTAGATGGTAAACAGTGTGTGCTCAATGTATTACCTGTGAATTCAGATGGTTCGATCAACTGGTCGGGACAGATGTATAATCTAGGTGAGGGAATATACAGGAATTTTGGTGTGTTCGCAGGTTACTATACAGATATAGATGGCGATGTGGCATTTACGGTTTATGATGCAGCACACACTGAGACGGGAAAGGGTGATGAGATAGAGTTTTCAATATCAATGAAGAAACTGGCTGATTATCTGGGTATAAACATTGATCAGGGGGCGACTATCACAGTGTCCAACCCTAATATCGGCGCGCAGGGCGTAACTATAACCGGAACTCCGACAGGTCCGTGGGCAGGGGCAGCTATGGCGATGGCACTTGCAACAGGCGGAGTGTTTGTGTGCAGAAGAAAGAAGAGGTAAACCCTCGTATAATAAAATTACTATGTGAAAAGGAGACAGAACACAGGATGAACATACTGTTGATCGTAACGTTTATTATATGGATATATGTGCTTACGGTTCTAAAACGTGGCAAACTCGAATTCTGGTATTTCATTGCAGGCAGTGTGGGTCTCTTTATATACATGCTTATACTGGTTGAGCCGGTCATTCTTGCCCCACTGCAAAAAGCAGTATCCGCAGTGGCAGGGATGTTTGGGGATATGACTGGAATATACGAGTCTTATTTCAACAAAAATGTAATATTTATATCCACAGGGGATACAAACCTTTCAATGTATATAGACTATGAGTGCTCAGGCATCATAGAGATACTGGCATTTTTGGCGCTCCTGTGGTTTTTTCCTTTGTATCACACATATGAGAAAAGCGTGCTCAGCGTAGTGGGAGGATTTGCGATATTTGTGTCAAATGTACTCAGGATATTTGTGATCTGCCTCATAATATATATGTTTGGAGAAAGTTCATACTTCATTGCCCATACGATAATAGGGCGTCTTGTGTTCTATGCATGCACGGTTGCACTATATTTCTTTGTATTTACAAAGTCGCAGATAATAAGACAGAAGGTTGGAGGTTTTAAGTTTGACGCACATAATGCAGATATTTCATAGTTCTATTATATTCTGGGCAGCCTGGGTCATCATACCTATAGTTATGGAGATCATTCCGACCATAGGCAACTTTGTGATACTGATAAAGAAAAAGATAGTGTCACATAAGGAGAAGGCAGTAAACTTTTCACCTGAGATAACCATGATAATACCGGTGTACAATCAAGAGCACAGTCTTAGACGGTGTATCAAGTCAATTAATGATTCAAGTTACCCAAATGATAAGATATATATACTTGTCGTCAACAACATGAGTACAGACAGAAGCTTTGAAGTGTTCTGCGAGTGTCAGGAGGAGTTTCCGGAACTTACCATGAACTGGGTAAATTCAAAGCAGGGCAAGTCTAAGGCACTGAACCTTGGGCTTTTCAACAGCTTTGGCAAATATGTGATCCATATAGACAGTGACGGTGTTCTGCAGAGGGATGCCATAAGAAATATGGTCGTAAAGTTTGAGAGAAACGCTGATATTGACTGTATGACGGGTACAATCATGACAAATCCTGAGATGATAGACGAGACAAAGGGATTCGGACTTCGCCTGCTCAGAAAACTTGAGTTTTTTGAGTATGCCCAGGCTTTTCTTGCCGGAAGAAACTTTCAGTCAGAATTCAACAACATATTTACACTTTCCGGTGCTTTTTCAGCGTTCAGACGTTCCACCATCATGAGAACCAATATGTACAATACGGATACAGTGTGCGAGGACACACACGTAACATTTCAGATAAGAGATGTGCTTGGTGAAAGTGTGGTTCTCTGCAGTGAGGCGATATTTTACGTTGATCCGATAGAAGACGTGAACAGATTGTATATCCAGAGGCAGAGATGGCAGCGTGGGGAGATAGAGGTTGTCCATATGTTCATGAAGAACAGAATGAATGTGGTCAGGGGATTTTTCTCGGATTTCATAGTTAGACTTGTCATGTTTGATCATACATTTGCATTTCCGCGAATGATATGGTACTTCGCACTAATATGTCTGGGATTTGTGAATTACCCATTTAGTCTTATCATACAGTCGGTCATCATTATGTACATGCTGTATGTTTTTACCACAGCACTTCTTTATATATGTATAAGCCTGTTTTTAAAGCCCTTTAAAAAGCTTAGAAGATACTATGTGCGAAAAATTTATCTGATATTTCTGCTGCCACTTTACAATTTTGTTGTATTCTGGTTCAGGTTTGCCGGAATAATAAATTCCATGAAGTCAAAGGGCAGCTGGAAGATGCAGACTTTTTCAGATGAAAGGGATACGGCAGTGGGCGTAGTAAGGAGCGATTTTCTGCGGTTTACACACGGACTAAATAAGGTACGCAGATTTGTCAACTATCCTGAGGATGAGCTGGCAGGTGCACATGAGGAGACCAGATGATGGACAGATCTACAGATAAAAATACAGAGAAGAGAAAAGAAAATAAAAAAACGTACAGGGGAAGACTGGTGGCAGCATTTGTAGTTGTTTTGGTCACCACTTTGCTTGAGATCATATATTATGGATACCATATCATGGACAACAGGGACAATGTTGTACATTCGTTTAAGAATGAACAGGACAGCACAGCGCAGATTATTGCAGATGGGCTGGCTGGGAAATCGGAGGATGCGATGATACATTTCATAAGACATTCTGTGCCGGTATCCGGAACTACGTGGGGATTCATTCTCAAAGATGGCAGAGTGCTGTATATGAAGGATGATGATACAACAAAGAATCTGGAGAATATATCATCTAAGGCGGAATTTGAACTCTATATGGAAGATTTGGGCGGAATAGTCAGTGAGGCGTCTGTGTCTGGAACAGAGTATGTGTGTGGTGTATTTACAGACAAAGATTATGTTCTTGAGGAGTATGGAACCTCAAATATGGAATTCTACATTGTGACAGCCGTTATAGCTACGATACTGGTGTTTGGATGTATATTAATTGAATTTGCAGGGAGGATTGGACATGAGGGAAGAAAAGTTATTGCGCTGCAGTCCGATCTTACAGAGCGGAATGAAAAGTTTGATGAGTATGAAAGACTGACAGACCAGTACGAGGAAGAACTCAGAAACAGGGATTTCGATAAGACGGAGATAAAGAGGGAAGGTTACTATGATTTGGAGATAGTTGACACGCTGTTGTCGAAATCTTCGGATACTGAACTTTTTCCGATCACTTTTATGTTCATTCGCGTCAGGATGGGAGACAGGTATTTCTCACGGGATGCCATTTTCAGGATCATGGACTTTATAAAGGGTTCCATGGGAAAAAATCATGTTACAGCGGAACTTTCAAAGGGATATTTCGTGGTGATCATGTACAAGACGGATCTTGCAGCAGCTGAAAAGACGAGAGAGGAAATGCTGTCCAAATGGGAGGCGTTTTCTAAAGGAGCGGAGCTGGAGACTGTACTCAGAGAAGTTGTATCCACGGAAAATCCAAGAAATACATTTTACCATGAGAAGGACAGATTGCTGGACCTTGCGAACTGGTAAGGCGGCTGCAGATGAGAACAAATTCAAATGATGTTGAGTTCAAATGTTTTGAGAGGTGAATTATATGAGGTTCAGACAGTATAAATTCAAATTCTATCTGAATGCCAGACATGGCATATACAAAAATGGACTCATGGGAGAAATACATCCCCACACATGGGAGATTGTGATAAATGTTGTCAAGGGACGTGATGAGACTGTCAAGTTTCACCATCTTGAACACAGGGTTGAGGAGTTTTTAAGTGCATACCAGGACAAGACGTTAAACGATGTTCCGCCGTTTGATATGATCAATCCGACACTTGAGAATATATGTGAGTATTTCAAGGAAGAACTAACGAAGATATTGAACAGAAACGGTTGGATATTTCTCATGATGGAGATCAGCGAGTCCCCATCGATGTCGTATGTGGTAAGTCTTATCGACGATAGTTACACGGAGGAGATGCAGACGATAAACTCCATAACTGACAGGATACTCAAAGATATAAAGGAAAATGACGAGACCAAATGACAGAAAAGGATAAACTCAGCAGGAGAAAACTTAATATTTATTTCGCTCTTGGTGTGGTTGTCCTTGCCGCACTGGCAGCGGTTGGAGTCATACACTTTAAGAACGTAGTGACTGAACCATCGGGAAATGATGTATGGGGGCATATGTACAAGTCGGAGTATCTCTATAAGGCACTGAAACGTGGACAGATATATCCTCTGTATGACGAGACATGGTATAACGGAATCCAGTTATACAGGTACTGGCCGCCTCTTTCATATTATATAACAGCACTTCTCATGTGTTTCACGGGGGGAAATGTGATAAATGCATATTACCTCTTGTTCGGCGTGTATATATTCTTCGGCGGACTGGCATTTCTGCTCATCGGCAGAAGAATCGGAAGGCCTGTATTTGGAACAGCACTTGCTGTGCTGTGGTTCTTCATGCCTGAAAATGCGAGAATGTACATTGATGAGGGCAATATGCCGAGAATGGTCGTGTCCTTCCTTCTCCCATATCTCATATATTTTATCTGGGTGTATCTCAGGGAAGAGAAGAGATGGGCACTTGCCGGGATTCTCATATTTACAATGCTCATAACCGTTACCCATATCATGATGATAGCTATGATCGGAATAGGAACTTTCTTGTTTTTGTTGTTCGATCATCACAGGAAAATGGGTATAAGACGTCAGGTGATCATCCTGCTCACGATGATATGTGGCATACTCATCATGGGAGTGTGGCTTGTGCCATCACTTTCGGGCGGAATATCATCCATGGATTCCGAGGCAGCATCAGATGTAATGACGATGTGGATGTCTGATCTTTCTTCATCGCTCAATCCGTTAAACCGTATAAATGGAGATATCGGCGCATTTTATTTTGGAATATCCGTTGTCCTGCTCTCCATAGCGGGAATTTTGCTTGCAGATAACAAGAAAAAATCAGGATTTATCCTGGCTCTTGTAATCCTTGTGCTCACGACACCGGATGTTCTGCCGATACTTCGAAAGATGCCGATGAGTCAGGCACTCTGGATGACGCGATTTACAGTTATAGCATATGGATTTTTCTTCCTGTCGCTCATAGAGTGGGAGCGGCTCAGAAAGCCATTTGTGATTGCCTCGGTGATCATACTTGTGGTGGATGCGATACCGTCATTCACATTTGAGAGGTACAGCGTTCCGGCAAATGATGACGGTGTGGCTGTGGCGGGCCTTTTGAGGGATAACACAAGTCAGAGGGCATCGCTCATGGATCTTTCAAGTCTCGGTTCCTATCCATCGTACGGAGTGTGTACAGATGGGGGGGCGTCATATACATTTGGATGGGCATGGCAGGGGGCTGCGACCGCTGACAACATAATGCTGCTCAACCAGGCACTTGAGAATGAACAGTATGATTATCTGTTTGACAGATCGGTCGAGCTTGGAGACGATACAGTTGCAATTGACAGAAAGTATATAGGTGCAAAGGGAAAGACTCTCGATGATGTCACTGCAAGCGCAAAGAAGAGTGGCTACACGTTGACATATGAGTCGGATAAGGTGTGCCTGTTTAAGCTTGATGGTCCGGAGGAGTTCGGTGTTGTCACGCAGTATGATGGCATTGTCATAGGTGACTATGCGGATGGGATAACCCTTGCATTTCCTTCTTTTAAGGCAGGAATGTCCTCAAATATAGAGGATTATTCTACGGACGAACTGAAAAGCTACCATACTGTAATTTTGACCGGATTCTCATATGACACCAGACAGAAGGCTGAGGAGATGGTGAGATCTCTTGCGGATTCTGGTGTAAATGTTGTCATAGACATGACACATGTCCCAGCGGACAGCGCAACGAGGCAGCATGTATTTCTTGGAGTTACGGATATGTCTGTATCATTAAAGTCCAGCTATCCGATTTTTAGCTATGACGGTGAGCAGATATCTACTACAGGATTTCCTGATGATATGTCAGAGTGGAATACCGGATATATAACCGGAGCCATGAACGTGACAGGTACATTCGCTTATGAGATGGAACAGCTTGCATTTGCAGCCACGGACGAGAACAGTCAGAATATCAAATATGTGGGACTGAATCTTTTGTACTATTATAGTGTGACAGGGGACAGCGGTGCAGAGAAGATAGTTGAGGATATTCTTGGCGTGAGCCCGGAGGATCTTCCTGAGAGAACGCTGATTCCTATAAGTAGTGAGATAACGGACGGTGGAATGGTGATAACAGTAAATGATGCTCCGGCAGATATTGCTGATGGAGCCGTGATAAATACTACTCTTGCATATCAGGATATTTTCGTATCTGATTCGGAGATAATGGATGAAAATAATATGCTGTGTGTTGGAACAGGAGTGACAAACATAAAGTTTAAATATCCATTATTTTGGCCAGGAGTGTTGGTGAGTATAGTAGGATTTTGTGGAATGAGTGCAATATGGATACTAGCGTGTAAAGATTACGGAAAGAAAAAAGATTGACAATTTACAAATAATAGTTGTTATATAATAGCTATGTATATAACACGGGGGAAGAAAGATATGTCAGCAAACAGCAGGAACAGAACTGAATATGAGATAAGCAAAGCCAGGAGGAGATTCGCTATCATCTTCCTGGCTGCTGTTGTTGCCACAGCAGGTATGATATCTTTTATCATAACAAAACAGGCAGTTGATAATATGAGAAGCAAGATAGTGAATCTTATATCGTCTAACAACCAACAGCTTGGATACAACGTCGACAATTATCTTGTCGGTATAGAAGATACAGTGGCTCTTTTTTTCTCCGATGATCAGCTGTGTGAGTATGATGCCACAGATGATAGTCTGGATGAATTTACCAGAATACAGCAGGAAGCGGCGATTCAGAATAGGATAAGTGACCTTGGTGTGTTTGACAACTTTACAGATTTTGGTGTCGTATATTCCAATGACAAGAGCGTGGGATGGATTTCCAACACAACACTTCAGGCTTTTCCGGATGGAGGAATATATACATATTTTACTGGACATATAAATGACGAGAAGACAATGTCCGGTTGGTTTTTTGATTATTTAAACAGTCCAGACAGGCTTTTCTACGTCAAGAAACTTAATGAAAATGCTGTGATCGTAACTTCTTTCTATAGCAGGGAACTAAGTTCAGTGGTGAATTTAAGTCATGAACTCAAGGATATGAGGGTGTGTCTTGTAAATGATTCCGAGGAAGTTGCGTATTCAAATAATGCAAAATGCGTTGGAGAAAAAATTGAAGTGAACCTTCCAAAGGAAAATGACGACTTCGAATATCAGACAAATTCGGATGGATATGTTATATCCGTAGCACAATGTTCAAATGGCTGGAGAGTAGTGTCTTACATAGGTGAATCTGAGATATTCAAAGAAGTAGGGAGATTGAAATTGTATTCATTTGTAGCAACTCTTGTGCTGGCTTTATTGGTTGTTGTGACAGGAAGCATTGTATTGAAAAGAATATATACACCTGTTTCCGGAGCTATTGAGGAATTAAAGCAAAAGGCTGAATATGACCAGCTTACAGGACTTATGAATAAAGCTTCGTTTGGAGAAGTTGTTGGATCCTGTCTTGAGGAAAAGTCAGAAACAGTCACACATGTGTTTATAATGATAGATATGGACAATTTTAAAAAGGTAAATGATACTTTGGGTCATGGAGAAGGGGATGTGGTTCTGTCTAAAACTGCTGAACTCTTCACAAAAATGCTTGGAGCAGATTCCGTGATCGGACGGGTAGGTGGTGATGAGTTTGCAGTGTACAGGAAGTTTACTGGATGGACTTTGGAAAGTGTTAGAAAGAAAATGGAATTTGAGCTGAGACTGTTGGCTGAAGATTTTACCAGAACGATTTCGAAACAATATACTGAATGTAATCTTTCGTTATCAGCAGGTGTTTACATAGTAGATGGAGAGAACTCATCTGATTATGAAAGCATGATGAAGAAGGCTGATACCGCTTTGTATAAATCAAAGAGAAACGGAAAAAGTCAGTATAGCTGGTTCGTTGAAAATCAGGATTGATCAGAGGTGAAACAGATGAAACATATAATTAAAAATCACAAAAGAGGATTATCGGTTTTGATGATGCTTTTTTTGCTTTTTGTAATTAGTGGTTGCGGAGAGCAAAAAACAGATATGGCTGTCGGGGATACGATAACTATAGAATATTCCTGGTGGGGCGATGATAGTAGAAACCAGTACACACTGGATGCTGTTGATATATTTGAAAAAGAAAATCCAGAAATAAACGTCAAATGCAAATATGGTGTGTGGAATGGATACGAGAAAAGACAGCATATATATATGAAATCACAGGAGACTCCGGATGTTATGCTCATAAATTATGGCTGGCTTGATACATATTCTTCTGACGGATCTGGCTTTTATGATCTTAATACGCTTTCGGATTATATTGATTTTGAAAACTATACTGAAGAAGAGCTTGCCTTTGGAACAAAAAATGGAAGATTAAATGCTGTTCCTATCGCGTTCAATACGGAGACTTTTTATTATAATGAGACTCTTTGGAACTCATATGGACTTAGTATTCCCAGAACATGGGATGACTTGTTTGATGCAGCCAGAATCATGAGCAAAGATGGGGTATATCCTCTGGGCATGACAAAAAAATCATTATTTTTTATGCTGCTTTCACATTATATACAGACAACCGGAAATGATCCGGTCAAATCTGATGGCACATTGAATCTGAATAAGGAACAGATAGGTGACATGTTGGATTTTTATAAGGAACTACTTGATAAAAAAGTCTTAATGTCTGTAGATTCATTTAACAGGAATGCTTTTGCCAGCGGTGAGGTTGGCGGCACTCTTGCGTGGGTAAGTGATGCAGGAGGATATTGTGATCCTTTGAAGGAAAATGGATATGATGTAAAAATAGGAGAATACATATGTGAGCCGGGGGCAAAATCTTTAGGCTGGTTTGTTAAACCTGCAACAATGTATGCGATAAGTAATAATACTGAACACCCAGAAGCGGCCGCAAAGCTGTTGAATTATCTGTTGAACGGTGAGGAAATGACTTTAAGACAGGGAACAGAAAAGGGTGTTCCGATCAGCAGTTCGGCACTTGCTGTTCTTGATGAGCATGATATGCTGACTGGATTTGAGGTACAGGCAGATGCTATGAGAAAAGAAAACAGCGACAAATTGTCGATTATGGCACCGATATTGGAATCTGAGGATGTGTATGGATCATTTAAATCAGATTCTGACTATTATCTGTACGATAAGTTGAGCCGTGATGAGACTATAGACAGAATTTATAGCGATATGTATAAGAAATAAAATAGTTGACAAAATGATCGATATGTTTTAACATAACGGTGTTATTAAACGTAACACTGTTATGTTATTTTATATTATAATTAAATGGGTGAGGATTATGGCAAAGAAAATACAACATGACAGCGAGACGAGGAAAGAACTTCTAAAGTGTGCCAAGGAAGAGTTCATGGATAAGGGATTTATGGGTGCGTCACTTAGAAATATATGTCAGAAGGCAGGAGTGACAACCGGAGCTTTATATTTCTTTTTTAAGGATAAGGACGATCTGTTCTGCAATGTTGTGGGACACATGATGGACAGACTCAATGCTGTGTTAACCGAGCATTTTTCCGTTGAGGTGGACGAGATGAACAATGGCATGGCATCAGACCACAATGAGGACAGTGATTTTGAGTCGGCCAGGAACATAGTGCATGAGATTTATATGCATAGAGAAGAAGTGCTTCTTGTTCTTACGAAGTCACAGGGATCCAGCATGGAGAGCATGCCAGACAATATAGTGGATCAGATGGATGCACACAATGCATTTATATGTGAGGCGATGTGCAGGGCTTATGGAACACCGATGGTTGACAGGAATGTGGTACATTGGATGTCTTATTCACAGATTGATATGTTTATATTCATGGTGACACATATTGACAATGAGAAGGATGCCTTGAAGTTCGTTGAGACAGGTATGAAATATCTGATCTCAGGCTGGTATGGCCTGGTTAAGCCGTGGCAGGATCCAGAATAAGATTTGACCGGAATAGAAAATTGAAAACAGTAAAATGAAAAATGTGGTACAGGGGAATCAAATTCCCATTATGTCTTATTACAGGTCTTCCGAATTACAGGGAAGACCTAAAAAAAGGTTTAAACCATAACAGCGTTATGTATGCAAATGAACATTTGAATAGCTGCTAAAGTGTAATGGATTGCTATAAAAAATATAGTAAATGAAAATTAGAACAACGAGGATATCATAAAGGAGGAAAAATTATGTATTTGGAAGTGTCAGGAGTAAAGAAGAGCTATGGAGAGGGTGGAAGCTATGTGCAGGTGCTTAAAGGTATAAACACAGGTGTTGAAAAAGGACAGATGTGTGTTATACAGGGAACGTCAGGTTCAGGTAAGTCAACACTTCTGAACTGTATAGGTGGTCTTGACACCATGGATTCAGGTTCGATAAAGGTTGACGGCACAGAGATATTTGGCATGACCAGCGACCAGCTTTCAGATTACAGACGAGATAATCTGGGATTCATATTTCAGTTCTACAATCTAGTTCCAAACCTCACAGTGAGAGAGAACATACAGGTGTGTGAGTATCTGACTGATGATCCGCTTCCTGTGGATGATCTTATCGAGACACTGGGACTTACGGAGCATCAGAACAAGTTCCCTTCACAGCTCTCAGGTGGACAGCAGCAGAGATGTGCTATAGCGAGAGCTCTGGTGAAAAATCCAAAACTCCTCCTCTGTGATGAACCGACAGGAGCTCTTGACTCCAAGACATCCAGAGATATTCTTGTTCTTCTCGAGGAGATAAATGCGAAGTATGGAACGACCATGCTGATAGTAACACATAACAATTCCATCAAGAATATGGTTCACAAGGTTATCTTCATAAAGGATGGCCTTATAAGCAAGGAGTATGAGAACGAAGTGAGAGTTCCAGCGTCAGAATTGGAGGATTTGTAATATGCAGAAGGTTTTGAGAAAAAGGGTTCTGAGGGATCTGAAGAATAATCTGTTCAGATACATAGCACTTGCATTTCTTATCATCATGGGTATGTATGTCATTGTCTCGCTGATAGGAGCCGGATATACGATCATTGACAATGGCGAGACACATGACGAGGCAAATAAGATAGAGGATGGTCAGTTTTCCGTATTCGTTCCACTGAGCGATGATGAGATCTCCCAGCTTGAGGATGCTGGCGCAGAGGTTGAGGGGATGTTCTACGAGGACTACGAGGTCATGGATGGCAAGACATTGAGGGTATTTGCCAACAGGGAGAACATAGATCTTGTGGAATGTGATGAGGGAAATCTTGCGGAGGCTGATGATGAGATAGTTGTTGAGAAGAGATTCAGTCAGGTAAATGATATTTCTGTCGGAGATATAATACAGATAGCAGGAAATGAATTCAAGGTGACAGGAATAGGGACATCACCTGATTATAATGCTCTTTTCAAGGAGATGTCAGATACTGTAGTTGACAGTAAGGTGTTTGGAACGGTATTCGTTACAGAGGGGGCGTATGATAAGCTCAATGCAACAGGCGAGAGTGTCAAGACTGAGACATATCTGTATGCGTTCAGACTCGAGGGCAAGACCACCTGTGATGACGTGAAGGATGCACTTGAAGACATCAAGGTCGACACAGACAGCATAGATGATGAGTATTTCCAGGAGTATTGGGATAGAACTGGCGCAGCCATAAACGATTTCAAGGATGGCATAAAGGAACTTAAGTCAGGTGCAAATGAGCTTGCGGATGGACTCGGAGAACTCACTGACAACAACAGAAAGCTAAACAATGCGGCACAGGAGCTGTTTGATGCATATCTTGAGCAGGCGGCTTCGTCTCTGTCAGCGTTCGGCCTTGACACAGAACTCACAGAGGATAATTACAGCGACGAGATGAAGAAGATCGCCGACAGCCAGGGCGGAGTAGTGGCGATGAGCATCGAGAGTGCTCTGAGTGACATCGATAGCATCAAGGCATTCAAGGACGGTATTAAGGACTATACCGATGGAGCTGCAGAGGCAAAGGATGGCTCGGATGAACTGGCGGATGGAATGGCAGAGCTCAAGAAGGAGACTGATTCATTCCTCAAGGATTATGACACAGATCTTGCCAACATCACATCATTTGTGACAAGTGATGACAACCCGAGAACAGGTGGAGCCGCTGACGACCAGCAGATCAATGTACAGGCGGGATATTTCTTCGGAGTGCTTCTCATGCTCCTGTTCACATATGTCATATCGGTATTCGTTGTACATGGAATAGAGAAGGAGAGCAGCGTCATAGGCGCGCTCTATGCCCTTGGTGTCAAGAGAAGAGATCTCATGATGCACTACCTTACACTTCCGGTCATAGTCACAACAGTTGCAGGCATAATCGGTTTCCTGATCGGGATAAGTAATGTGGGAATCCCTGTGCAGATGGCAGATGCATATGCGTATTATTCGATCCCTGATATGGATGTAAAGATTCCGCCGATTCTTGTAGTGTACGGTATCGTGATGCCGCCACTGGCAGCGATAGTTGTAAACTATTTTGTTATAAGAAAGAAGCTCTCACAGACGGCTCTTTCACTCATAAAAAATGAGGTCAAGCAGCCGAAGGGCAGCAATGTCGATCTAGGAGACATGGGATTTGTCGGAAGATTCAGAGTCAGGCAGATGCTCAGAGAGATGAGAACAGGATTGACCGTTGTGATCGGAATGTTCATAGCCCTCATATGCCTGATGTTAAGTCTTAACACTGCAACTTTCTGTTCAAAGGTCAAGAAGCAGAATGTGGAGGATACCCATTATGAATATATGTATACATACAAATATCCTACAGAGAATCCTCCAGAGGGCGGTGAGGCAGCGTATGCAAAGACTCTGAAGAAAGAGATATACGGTTACAACTGGGATGTGACAGTTCTTGGACTTTCAAAGAATACTAAGTATTTTGATGTTGACCTTAAGGATGGCAAGAACAGAGTTGCCATATCATCATCATTTGCTGAGAAATATGGTTATGGTGTGGGTGACGAAATCGTGCTCCACGACGAGGAGAATGATATAGATTATGGCTTTACAGTGGACAGTGTGACACAGTATACTCCGGCATTTTATGTTTTCATGACTATAGATGATGCAAGGGAACTGTTCGGAGCTGGAAGTAATGAGTACAATGTAGTGTTTGCAGACAAGGACCTGGGGGTTGATCCTGCAAGACTTTACGCAACCACAACAAAGGCCGATATAGAGTCGGCTGCCGGAATATTTGCAGATCAGATGAGAAGTATGGTTGTTATGATAGTTATTATCTCGACACTTATATTCGTAGTGGTAATGTATTTGATGATGAAGGTCATGATTGACAGATCAGCATTCTCAATTTCATTGATAAAGGTGTTTGGTTTCAGGACGAAGGAGATCAGAAAGCTATATCTTGATGGCAATTTCTTCATAATCGCAATCGGAGCAGCAATATGCCTGCCACTTGCAAAGCTCATAATGAGTGCAGTGTATCCTTCTCTGGTGTCAAATGTAAACTGCGGTGTCAAGCTGACATTTGCCCCGTGGCTCTGGGCTGCGCTTTACGGCGGAATACTTGTCCTGTATTTTATAATCAACAGAGTTCTGGTCGGCAGATTGAACAAGATCGTGCCGGCTGAGGTGCTGAAGAACAGAGAGTAAGAAAAAAATAGATTATGGCAAAAATGTAAAAGCGTAGGTGAATTGTTTTCACCTGCGCTTTTTCTTATCTATAACATAATATGAAACAAATAATTTATTCAGAATCGTTGGTAGATAAATCTGATTTAGCAAATCCTCGAGCGTAGTACATAAAAAGTTTTTTGTCAGATTTTGATAATTTGTTGTATAGAGATAATAACTCTTGCTCATCTTCTGTTAGGCTCATATAAGGAATGTTTTCAGCATGTTTGTCGGAGAAAAAATCAGACATGGAGATATTTAATCCGGAACAAATCTTTTCTAATGTAGGAATTGTGGGCTGTGTGTTCTTCAAGAACATTGAGTTTAAAGAAGAGTAAGGAATATCAGCTTCTTTTGCCAATTTGTAGATAGACCAGTTCCTTAATTTCATATATGTTTCTATTTTTTTTAGAATTTCGTTGTTATTCATATATTCTACCTCGCATGATAATTATTTTACAGTTTCATGAAATGAAAGTTAGATATATAAATACGTTATAAAGGTTGAAAATATGACGTATATTCGTTATAATGCTTATAAGTTAAATTTTAACGATGAAGTGAGGAGAGTATATGAATAGGGAAAAAAATAAAACAGTTGTGACAGTGCTAACAATAAATGTTGTAGTTATTATAGTTATAGGGTTGATTGTAGTTGGATACTTCTATAAAAAAAGATATGACATTTCTGAACTATATATGAGGATTACTCCTGAAAAAATAGAAAGAGATATAAAAGACTTCGAAGTAAGTGGCTCATTGATGGGCAACTATAAAGATGTAGATGGATTTGGGGAGGGGCATATAACAGACTATGAGATAACCACAAGTGAAAATCAAATAAAAGTAAATTGTGAATTTTCATATGAAAGCAGTCTGGGAAAACTGTATGTAGATAATATTAGATTTAATTATAAAGTTAAGGGATTATTTAACACAACATATTATTTGGTATGGGCTAATGCAGAATATACATCATCTAAATTTGAATATAATAAGTCTCCATATCTGACACCAAGACAACTTCTGAATTATATCAATCGTCAACAGGGAACGGATTATGCAAATGTTGAAACGGTCATGCTTGTAAGTGCTGGTGAACAAATAGATATGTACAATCCTGATTACGATTTTTATTATTGTGTAGATGAACTTGATGCTTTGGAGTATTATGTTCAATTTTGGCATAATGATCTTACAACAGATTATATTTATGTAACAGTTGACTGGAATGAGAATTCAGAAGATTGGGATGTTGTAGCATCACAGACTTCTACCAAAAAAATTCATTCTGATTTTTTGATGCTTGGTATGACAAAATATATGAGGGCAGATGGATATCTTGATGATTCTCAGATGGATACTGTTTGTGATGTAAACAATCAAATTCTGAGAAATCTTAATGAATAGGGGGATGGGAATGAAAAGTAAAGTAATAATTTTATCTGTGCTGTGTGTGATTACTTTGCCTCTGTTGTATGGATGTACAACTGTAAAACAGGCAAAAGAAGAAACAGAAAATTATGTTGAATCATACAATTCCGGGAGTATAGATTATGAGGCTGCAGTAGATGGATTGTCTGGAATTGAGACGGATAATCAGGAAGTTGAACAATATATAACTCAGAAAAAAGCAGATTTAGCGGATCTAAGAAAGTCAAAGCTCAATTATGATAAAGCAGAGGAATTATATAATTCAGAAAAATATGGTGCGGCAATTCCCTACTATGAAAAAGTATCTGTAAATGATACTAATTACGATGATTCTCAAAATAAGATAAAGGAATCTGAGACAAAATTTATAGAGATGACTGTAGCTGAGGCAGAAATATACGTTAAAGATAAAAAATATCTTAAGGCAATAGATGTATATAAGAGCGCTATGAAAGTGTATGATGATGGGTCACTTAGCGGAAAAATAGAAGATGTGGAAAAAACATATAGGGATTATATGGAGAGTGAAGCTGCATCATATGAGAAAGAAAAGGACTGGTCTGATGCAATAGGTATATATGATGAGTTGGAAAATTATTTTAAGGATGACTCATATAAGGTAAAGAAAGCAGAAACTAAAAATGAATGTATTAACGCTGCAATAGATAAGGCAGAAACTCATACAAAAAATAATGAATATGATACAGCAAAAAAAGTAATTAACGATGCAATAAATATAGTTGGTAAAGATGTAGAGTTATTAGATGAGCTTGAAAGAATTTCTAGTTTTGAGCCTGTGTCGCTCTCTGATTTGGATGAATTTTACAAGGATAGCGACATACATAAGTGGGCTGGAATAGATAAGGATAACACTGGAACTTCTTATTCTTCCGGTATATTACTTAGTGAATCTGGAGGATATATGTTTTCAGACTCGGAAAGCAGCGAAATAGAATATTTACTCGGCGGTAAGTATGACAAGTTGTCAGGTAAGGTTGTATTACATTATGACTGTAAGGATAATGCTGAATCCTCTGCGGCTGGTAAAGTAAAAATATATGGCGACGGTGAGCTGCTATATTCATCGGATGTTGTTAAGAGTGGTGTTCTGCCTCAGAATTTTGATTTGAATATAACTGGTGTTAACAGATTAAAAATCGAATTTATATGGATGTTAACGCCGTATGGTTTTGACATGGGTCAAATAGAGATAGGCGTTGTAACTCCTATAGTTCAGAAGAGCTACATGAGTAAAAAATAATAAAAGAATCAAAAAGAGGGGAGGCATACTAGAAACTTATTTATAATTTGAATAATATACGGCAATCTGCTGAGAAAGAGGCGAAGAGATGATGAAATTAAGAAAAACAATAATAGGATCCTGTGCAGTATTAGGAATTGCATTATTGTGCTCCTGTGGAAATAATGGTAAATCAGGTTCTGGAGTGTTATCTACAGAGGTAATAACTGAGGAGACAACGACAGAGGCGACAACAACAGAAGCAACTACAACAGAGGCAACAACAGAAGTGACAACAGAAGAAACCACAACAGAAGTAACAACCACTGAGGTAACCACAACAGAAGCGTCAAATATAATTACAGATAATGGCTCACCTATGTCGTACAAAGAGGCTGTAAATGCATATGAGAATGAAGGTGAACGATATTTTAAAAAATATTGGATACAGCATGAGGACAGATTGTATTCAATGGATTCTTCACATGTCCTTGATGAGAATGATAATAGTTATATTAAATTTACCGATTCAGATTTCTCCTGCGTAAAGATGTATCCAGGTGATTTGTTGGTGGAATTTGGCGGAGGCTGGAATTATGATATATACCCTATTGAATCGGAGGGATATACAATGCCACAGGAATTTACTGTAGATGCAGATAATGGCTGTATAGAGTTTCGCAGAAAGAATTTGAGCGAAAAAATGGAAGAAAACAATATGCCTTTAAATAAAATCTATGAGATAAATGGAGAAACAGCAAGTAGTATACAGGATTACGTCGAAGTAAATGGTGATTACTATTTATCGTATACAGAACCGACAGGCATATTCTATAAATATTATTCAGATTATGAAAGCAAGGAAGGATCAGCTACGGTATCTGTGAAGTATTATGTATTAGGACAAAAATATTATGCAGAAGCGCAGACTGCTCCAGAGGGATATGGATACTATAAGATTCCAGAAGGTACACCTGCAGGGTTATATTGTGTTCGAACATCTGGATATTCGTTCATAATTGACATTATCGAATAGACACGCACTATTTTTTTACGGGAGAAAATTAAATTATGCAATTACCAATATTGATAATAGGATGCATTTGCTTGTTCATATTGTGTGTTCATTTATTTATGAAAAATGTGGACAAACATTCGGCGCTCGGAGTATGTGAGATAATTTTGATGGTGTGTGTAGGCATTGTCACAATTGTTTGGGGAATTATTCCTGAATTCGTAATGCTGGCTAATAAAGGAGCGGACAAAATAAAAAAGAATCTAATGAATACATCAGGTAGAGTGTGTGATGATAATGGGCATATTGTTGATGTTGATATTAGTGATGAAAGTCAGATAGATGTTCTGTCTGTTGACAATGTGATAAAAACAGATGAATACTATATTGTATATGATGTATCTGTGGATGTAAAAGTTCCTCAGGGATATTTAAGAGGTGTTCCTGTTACTGTTGAGAAAAATATGTTTGGCTCAGATACGATTGTCAAGTGGGATTACAATCTTGATGAAAAAGTATATTATTATGAGACAGTAATCAAGGAACGGCAGGAGAATGCAGATGCAGAAGATGTTTTGGATAATAATGACGAGGCGTTTGGTGATCAACATTATGTTAAATTTGAGTACACGAATGCACCGGCGTATACTGTTGGTGACGTGTTAGATTATATTGGTGTGAAAGGCCCGTATGAGGTTGCAACAGTATGTGTTGCATCTATAACGGACAATTATGATGCTTTGGAATATTATGCATTGTGGAGAGACAAAAACACAAAGGTTCGTCAAAAAGAATGGGTTAGAGCAGTGTATAATAGCGAATTAAAACAGTGGGAGCTATGCGATGGCGAGAAGAAAATAACTTCTTTGGATAGTGGCCTTGCAGAATATGCTTCAGAAAATGATGATACATACAATAATGACTATACAAATGATTATGTAATTGTAGAAAGTGATTCATCACTTAGCTGGGCAGAGATTGAATAGCTCCAAATACATAATTTGAGTTAAAAGTATATAACAATATTATATAAATTAAAAACCGCATCCATGACTAAAGTGGATGCGGTTTTTCTTGCACAACAAGCACAATGTATTGTAAAATCATACTTGGTATGTAAAAAATAAGAAAAACGAAAAGAGAAAGAGCAGATATGGATAAATTACTTAAGATCATTACTGATGTTAATTCATCGGTGAACAATTTTATATGGGGAGTGCCATCCATGATATGTATCGTGGGTGTAGGACTGTGGCTCCTTATACGAAACCGAGGTGTTCAGTTTACAAAGTTCGGTTATGCGTTCAAGCACACATTCGGAAAGATATTCAACAAGAAAGAGACATCGGACGGTGCTATAAGTCCGTTTCAGGCTGTGTGTACTGCGCTGGCGGGAACAGTTGGAACCGGTAATATAGCGGGGGTTGCGGGAGCGATTGCTATAGGAGGCCCTGGCGCCGTGTTCTGGATGTGGATATCAGCACTCCTTGGAATGGGAACAAAGTTTGCTGAGGTTGTACTGGCTGTTTTTTACAGAGAGAAAGATTCAAATGGAGACTGGGTCGGCGGACCAATGTACTATATCAAGAATGGTCTTGGCAAGAATGCATATTTCCTTGCCATAGCATATTCTGTTCTCGGAATACTCACTGTTTTTGGAACTGGAAATGCGACACAGGTAAATACCATAACTACGGCTATAGATTCAGCACTTTTTAATTATAATCTGGCTGACAGGAGCAATACATTTACCATCAATCTTGTGATAGGTATTATTATAGCCATATTGGTTGCACTTATTCTGATAGGGGGAATCAAAAGAATTGGAAGCGTGACAGAGAAGCTGGTCCCTTTCATGGCGGCTATGTACATCATCATGGCGGTGGTCCTTGTGTTTATAAATATCAAGAGCGTTCCAGGCGTATTTGCATCTATATTTGAGGGGGCATTCAATCCGAAGTCAGTGACCGGAGGAGTGGTTGGAAGCCTTTTTCTCAGCATGAGAAAGGGTGTTTCGAGAGGAATCTTTTCAAATGAGGCCGGCCTTGGAACAGGATCGATCGCACATGCGTGCTCTGATGTAAAACATCCTGTACAGCAGGGACTCTGGGGAATATTCGAGGTATTCATTGATACTATAGTTATATGTACACTTACAGCACTTGTAATACTGTGCAGTGGAACTGAGGTAGCCTACGGACAGGCTGCAGGAGCCGATCTCACGATCAACGGCTTTGTTGCAACCTACGGCAACTGGATATCGATATTCACAGCGGTGGCTTTGTGCTGTTTCGCGTTCTCAACCATACTCGGATGGGGACTTTACGGTTCAAGATGTGTCGGATTCCTGTTCGGAAGTAAGCTTATCAAGCCGTTCATGGTTGTGTATGCATTTGTAGCAATCATCGGTGCGACCATGGATCTCGGACTTCTCTGGGATATAGCGGACACCTTCAACGGACTTATGATCATACCTAACCTGATCGCAGTATTCATGCTGTCAGGTACAGTTGTGAAGCTTACCCGTGAGTATTTTCAGGATGGACCGGGCAAGTTTGGGGTTGAGACCGGCAAAGAGAACTGATAAATGAAAGGGACTTTTATATGGAAGAAATATCAAGTGAGATTTCTAACAAGTATGCGATACTTATCGATTCAGAGAATGTATCGGCAAAATATATTGAGAGTATATTTGATGAGCTGTCAAGGCTCGGCTCAATAACGGTGCGGAAGATATATGGGGATTGGTCAAAGAATAACAATGGCTGGGACAAGGATTGTCTGCTGTCATATTCTATACAGCCTGTACAGCAGTTTTCATACACGGCGGGAAAGAATTCAACGGATTCGGCCATGATAATAGATGCGATGGATCTTCTCTATACGAGCAATATAGATGGATTCTGTCTGGTGACAAGCGACAGCGATTTCACTAGGCTTGCATCAAGACTCAGGGAGGCTGGCAAGCAGGTCATCGGAATGGGAGAACGCAAGACTCCGAAAGCGTTCGTGAGTGCGTGTACAAGCTTCAAGATCCTTGATTCACTGGTGACAGAGGATCTCAACAAGCCGGCATCGAAGAATGCCATGCTTGAGGCTGCGGCTGTGGACGAGTCATATATCACAAGCATAAGGGACATAAAGAAGACGGTCTACAATATAATAGATGAGAACGATGACAAGGATAAGAAGACTCATATGGGTGAGATCGGAAGCCGCCTTGTGAACAAATATCCTGACTTTGACGTGAGAAATTATGGATATTCCAAGCTGTCAACATTCCTCAGTGAGGAGTTTGACGATCTGGATATAGACAGCGGCAGGCAGAAATTTGTGTCCATCAAGAACCATATCGATCCTAAGAGTGCTGTCAAGCTGCGCATAGTGGGACTTCTCACGGAGAATTCTGACACTATGTACAATATGGGACTGCTGAATACAGAACTTAAGAATATTATACCCGGCTTCAGCATAAAGAAATATGGATACAGTAAGTTTTCAAGCTTTCTCAAAAGCTTCGGTTGTTTTGAGATTGTGGGAGACAGGGTAAAATTGACAGATAAGTAGAAAGTGTTTAATGCTTAAATATGTCAAAATTTAGAAAAAATGCCAAATAAATTAACGCTTTTTGTTGAAAATCAATAAGAATAGTGATAAATTGAAAATGTGGGTTTTCAGGTACAGAAAATTCACTATGGGGGAAGAAGTGTACGTGCATATTAAGGAGAGGCATAATCTATGATACTTATTGATACTCAAAAAGAGGAGTTTAGCAAATTAAAAGACATACGTGTTTTTGGACGTATAAGTCATGAGAACAGATTCAACAAGAATCTGCTCGTAATAGGTCTTGGGGGACTTGGAGGCAGAACCGTTTGCGCGCTTAAGGGTATGCTGATGGATAACATCACACCCGAGGATAACATTAATTTCCTCATGATAGATTCAGATATAGCAGAGATGGAGGCTACCATAGATGATAGCAAGGAGGGTGTCGGTTTCAATGCCCTTGAGGTTATCAGTATATACAGACCGGACATTGAGAATGTTCTGGAGAATGGAATCCAGAAGAATCCGATCCATGAGAATCTTGCAAACTGGATGGATCCTGAATTCCCGGCTATCACGATAGGAAGAGACGGAGCAAAGGGGAACAGACAGATTGGACGTCTGATGTTCTCGAATGCATATACGGATGTCAGAATGCTTCTTTTTGATAAGCTTCAGGATGTATACGACAAGACGACGGAGGGAACAGTCGATGTTCTGATCGTATCCGGAATTGCCGGAGGAACCGGAAGTGGAATTCTCTCAGATGTCGCATATAACATACGTGCGTATGGCAAGGCGAAGAAGTGGAACAATCTGAGGATTGGCGGTTGCCTGCTCACACCGGATGTACTGTTCGGTCATAAGGCTGTATATGAAGATACAGAGCTTGTGGCGAGACTCAATGCAAATGGATGTGCGACCCTCAAGGAAGTTGATTATTATATGAAGCTCTCCGAGAAGGATGACAACTATACATTTATCAGTAAGTCAAACAAGATGGTCATCAGGGAGAATCTCTTTGATGCCTGCATGCTTGTATCAGGTAGAAAGGACGAACAGGGCTACATACCTGAGGGATACATCACAAGGGATACAGCAAGCTTCCTCTACAGGCTAGCCAGTAACAAGTTCATTGGCAACAATGACGTGGAGAACGACAGGAAGCTTCTCAGGGATGTATTTTTTGAGAATGAGGGATATTCCATCACGAACTGGAAGATGGAGCACAGTGACGAGAATATCAAGAAGTCAAACTGCTATTACAAGGTAGTAAGCGAGGCTGACTACCATATTCCTATCAAAGAGATAGAGAATATGTGTGAGAATGATCTGTTTTCCCAGGCATATAAGGGATTGTTCAGATCTCCGTTCAAGGAGGGCAATGCCGAGGAGGATATCAAGAATGTACTCACAGAGCTCACTGTATTCCTGCAGGAGGAGCAGGGTGAGAATATCAAACTTGCCGTGAACGGTCTCATACAGTACGGTCAGATCACCAAGCCTACATATAAGATGATAAAGAAGAATACGGACGGTCTTCGAGAGGGCTTTGCCAAGAAGATGGAGAACTTTGAGAAGGAACTTCCGGTTATCATAAAGTCGATGAAGAACAAGCTTTGGAGTTCACTTGATGATGTGATATCCAAATATATGAATGAGTTTGGCCCATATGGCGCAATAGATGTCATAGGTGCACCGAGTGCCGGTGTAACAGATTCTACAAAGGGTATGATGGCTGAAGTCAGAAAGCTTGAGAAGATGATGAAGGATTATACACCGTCGGGTGAATATACCAGAATCATTGATTCCATCAAGACCATTGTTGCGAAGAGATTCTTCACTTTCCCTTCAGCGAAGAGGGAGACTGAAAATGGTTATTTCGATGCATGCATCAAGGAAGCACTTGCTGCGGAGAGAACAAAGCTTATAGATGAACTCGATGCACAGGATCTGTTTGGAGATACACTTAGATGGCTTCAGCAGAGGGCAGAGAGACTTGACGAGATATATTCACAGTTTGGAGAGGATCTGAAGAATTCCATCGAGGATCTTGCGAATAACGGTGATAAGGCTGTTGGCAATATACTCAAGAAAGCCAAGAGACATGAATTCCTTCCGACTGATTATGTCACATCCAGAAGGATAAAAGAGATGGAGACAGGGATCATCAAGCTCATGCTGGACAACGAGTCCAATATAGACAGTGGAAGAGTTGTTCCTGTCAAGGATGAGATGGAGAAGATATACAGAGAGCTATTTTCCGGTGTCGGAGCATATGGTCCTGAGAAGATGTTCACAGTGGCATTTGCTGATAAGAAGCTCACTGAGCAGGATCTCAACGTTATGTACGGATCTCCGATCAACGACAGGAGAACATCCATCATGGAGGAGGCTGCCAGGGCGTTTGTGGATGATATATCAGAGGAACAGCCTCTGTGTGTTCTTGCTGACGGATATAAGGAGAAGCTTCTTGCAAAGAAATATATATCGGTTCCAAATGTGATGCCGTATTTCAGCAAGGCAGTCAAAGCGATACTGATGGCTCCACCTTACAATGAGAAGGAGGATTCAATAACGCTCAATCCGGGTGAGATAGAGATCTCGATCGATGATATATTTGTCGGTGTTCCGGTATCCATGATGCAGTGTGCGATGGAGATGCAGATGGCTTACAATGCAGTATATGATTACAAGGGACTTCATATTGATGAGGTGAACAAGGATATGAAGAGCTTCCCTGATTTTGTCACAATATAGGTTAGTTTATACAGCCCTTTAATATGCGAGTATTAAGGGGCTGTATTGTTGTTATGACCATGGCGTATTTGGTAGAAAGAGATGGAATTGGATTTGAATAAATCTTTTAACGGATACAGAGCATATATAATGGATACGGGGGCATTTGCTGACGATGGGATATATGGCAGATGTCTGGATGCAGTATCGGAATACAGAAGGTGTAAGGTGGAACGTCTCAGGAGGCGGGATGACAGGAATGCCAGTCTTGCAGCGGGAATCCTGCTTGCACATGCTCTCAGGGAATGTGCCGGAATTGATGAACGGCTGGTCACGTATGAGAAGAATAAGGCGGGAAAGCCGTTTATAAAGGACATTCAGTTTTCGATAAGCCATACCGAGGGTTGTGTGGCGGCTGCGATAGGCAGTGAGCCTTGTGGTATAGACGTTGAGAGAGTCAGAAGGATACCGGACAGCATAGTTAACCGCATGTATTCGGATGAGGATAAAAAATGTGTGATGTCGTGTGCACACCCGGAAATATACAGCACATGTGTGTGGACAAGGCGCGAGGCGTACAGCAAGATGACCGGAACAGGCATACTTATGAAGGATGAGGAACAGCAAATGGTCATGGACAATGCGCATATGGAGAAGAAGAATATCTGGCTGGGCAATTATGCAGTATGCAGGGCTGAGTGTGACGGCCGTATGCATATGGATGAAATAGCGGATCCTGCGCATGCAGAGGGAGATATGAATATAGACTTTATAGCTGCATTTTGCGCAGCTTCTGATGGAACTTTTTCACCGGATATTAAGATGATTGATTCGGCTGATATTGTGTGTTATTATGTTTAATTAGGTGTATTAGGAAGAACTACATAAGGAGAAAAAAATGAGTAAAAAAGCTACAAAGGCGCTTAACAATAAATATTATGTCGCAAGAT
The DNA here is from genome assembly GCF_040227275.1 of Coprococcus sp. RTP31081st1_H1_RTP31081_211007. NCBI lineage: Bacteria > Bacillati > Bacillota > Clostridia > Lachnospirales > Lachnospiraceae > Coprococcus > Coprococcus sp. RTP31081st1_H1_RTP31081_211007. The sequence continues at coordinate 338,763 of NZ_JBEHVP010000001.1, read as the reverse complement.
ATAATGCGTCTAAGGTGAACGATAACCTTACAAGCAGGGAGAAGAGTGCAGAGGTGCTCAATATAGACAGGACAAGGCTTTCAAGAATAGAGCTTGGCACAGTAGTTCCGTACCCTGAGGAGGTACTTTCCATGTCAAAGGCGTATGACATACCCGAGCTCTGTAACAGCTATTGTTCAGGCGACTGCCCTATAGGAAAAGAGACGGTGAAGCCGATAAATGCGGACAGCCTTGACAGGCTCATACTTCAGTTCCTCGGATCCTCCAAGAAGATGGAAGATATATCTGAGCAGCTTATAGAGATCACCGCTGATGGAATAGTCGATGAGACCGAGGTTGCAGCTTTTGATGCTGTCCTTGAGGAGCTGGAGAAGATGTCTGTGAATATACAGTCGCTTATGCTCTGGGCTCAGAAGAACAGGGACATTTTGAAGAATAAGAATCAATAAATTGTATATGAGGAAAAGATAATGGATGACAAGTTAAGAGAAGAGATCAACAGAAGAAGGACATTTGCCATAATTTCACATCCTGATGCAGGTAAGACTACACTCACAGAGAAGTTTCTGCTCTTTGGCGGCGCAATAAACACAGCGGGATCTGTAAAGGGAAAGGCAAATTCCAAATATGCAGTGTCGGACTGGATGGATATAGAGAAGGAGAGAGGTATCTCGGTAACCTCGTCTGTTCTGCAGTTCAATTATGACGGATATTGCATAAACATACTTGACACACCTGGACATCAGGATTTCTCGGAGGATACCTACCGTACACTTATGGCTGCGGATTCTGCGGTCATGGTGATCGATGCATCCAAGGGTGTTGAGGCTCAGACCATAAAGCTCTTCAAGGTATGTGTCATGAGACATATACCTATATTCACATTTATAAATAAGATGGACAGAGATGCAAGGGATACATTTGAGCTTCTCGATGATATAGAGACTGTTCTCGGTATCAAGACATGCCCTGTCAACTGGCCTATAGGTTCAGGAAAAGAGTTCAAGGGTGTATATGACAGAAAGACCAAGATAGTGTCCACGTTCCAGGCTATATCGACAGGTGGAGCCAAGAAGGCGGAGGAAACAGATTATCATATAGACGATGAGGCTCTCAAGGAGCTTGTCGGCCCATACCTCTTTGACCAGTTCAATGAGGAGATAGAGCTTATAGATGGTGCCACAGAGGAGATGGATATAGAGAAGGTCAGAGCCGGAGAGCTCTCCCCTGTATTTTTCGGTTCTGCGCTGAATACATTTGGTATCGAGCAGTTCCTGAACTATTTCCTTAAGATGACGACACCTCCTCTCGGACGTAATTCATCAGAGGGAATCATAGATCCTGTAACAGAGCCGTTCTCAGCTTTTGTGTTCAAGATCCAGGCAAATATGAACAAGGCTCACAGAGACAGAATCGCATTTATGAGAATCTGCTCTGGTAAGTTTGAGGCAGGCATGGAGGTATATCATGCTGCCAGCAAGAGAAAGATCAAACTTTCCCAGCCACAGCAGCTTATGGCTCAGGACAGGAAGATCGTCGACGAGGCGTATGCCGGTGACGTTATAGGTGTATTTGATCCTGATCTGTTCTCAATTGGAGATACACTCACAACAGGCGGAAAGAAGTTTGAGTATGAGGGTATCCCTACATTTGCACCGGAGCACTTCTGCAGGGTTGTTCAGCTCAACAGCATGAAGCGTAAGCAGTTTGTCAAGGGTGTTACCCAGATTGCCCAGGAGGGTGCTATACAGATATTCCAGGAGTACACTGCGGGTCTTTCAGAGATCATAGTCGGAGTTGTCGGCGTACTTCAGTTTGATGTACTTAAGTACAGACTTGAGAATGAGTACGGCTGTGAGATAAGACTTGAGCCGATACCATATAACTATATCAGATGGGTGAAGGATCCTACCATAGACGTGACAAAGCTCAAGCGTGTGAGCGATGTCAAGAAGGTTAAGGACATGAAGGGTAATCCGCTTCTCCTATTTGCAAATGAGTGGGTCATCGATCAGGTTCTCCAGCACAATGAGGGACTTGAACTTGAGGAGTTCAGAAAGAACTAGATATACGAAGATAAGAGACCATGAAGACGATGAGTGTCTTAGGGCACAAATTGGTTTTCATGGTCTTTTTGCGTGCATATATATCAGTAAAAGTGGTGCAAATATGAATAAATTGGCATGTATCTGACAATCCTAGTGTTAGACAGATAACACGTGGAGGGACATGATATGGCGCTGAACAGAGTAGTTATATGTGGTGTAAATACATCGAAATTACCATATCTTACAGAGGATGAGAAGAACATGCTGTTTGACAGGATGGAGCAGGGAGACAGCTCTGCCCGGGAGGAGTTTATAGAGGGGAATCTCCGCCTTGTGCTCAGCGTGATCCAGAGATTTGGCAGTTCAAATGAGAATCCGGATGATCTGTTCCAGGTTGGCTGTATAGGGCTTATCAAGGCGTTGGATAATTTTGACAGAAGTCTCAATGTCAAATTCAGTACGTACGCTGTGCCTATGATCATAGGTGAGTGCAGAAGGTATCTCAGAGATAACAATGCTATAAGAGTATCAAGGTCATTGCGTGATATAGCCTACAAGGCGATATATGCCAAGGAAAATCTCCAGAAGACAAAGGATAAGGAGCCGACGATAGAGGAGATAGCGGAGGAGATAAGTATACCGAAGGAAGATATAGTCATGTCGCTTGATGCCATATCGGCACCGCTGTCTCTGTATGAGCCGGTGTATCAGGAGGGTGGAGACACCTTGTACATCATGGATCAGATAAGAGACAGAAAGAATAAGGAGGAGATGTGGGTTGAAAACCTTGATCTCAGAGAGGCTATGGACAGGCTGTGCGACAGGGAGAAGAATATAGTGAGGCTGAGATTTTTTGAGGGAAAGACCCAGACGGAGGTGGCGGAGGAGATATGCATATCCCAGGCGCAGGTCAGCCGCCTCGAGAAGAATGCGATAAAAAGTCTTAGAAGGTATCTTGAGGACAAGTAATAGTGATACACAATATAAATACCCCCGCTGTTTTTACAATAACAGCGGGGATATTTATTGTGCAATACATGCATATAGTGATAGAAGACGATCAGATGAGATAACTTGTACCGAGATCAACATCCTTTACATCGTGTCTGGTCACAAGGCCATCTTTTTCTATGTCGTGCTGTATCTTTTTCAGTGTTTCCATTGGAAGTTCGGTCATAAGAGCAACCTCCTCAAGAGAGATATCGACCTTGAGCATCTTTTCTGCCATATCGTATTTGGCTTTTGTTGTATTGTTCATAAAAATCACTCCTTGGTGTGCTTGGTTAAATCCTGCTCAGCCCATGCTAAGAACTTGTCGTTTGCATCGATCACCTTCTGCATTGCAGCGTGTCCCGGAGCACCGATTGTGTTACGCTTCTGAACACATTCTTCCATGCTGATGGCTGTATATATGTCATCTTCAAATACAGGACAGATGGCCTTGTACTCGTCGAGACTAAGCTGGTCGAGGGAGATGTTCTCCTCTATGCACTTCAGAACGAGCTGGCCGACGATGCCGTGTGCATCACGGAAAGGTACACCGTGATTTACAAGGTAATCTGCGGCATCTGTTGCGTTGGTGAATCCGTTCTTGGCTGATGCTTCCATTCTAGGCTTGTTGACTGTCATGGTGGCTATCATGCCTGTGAACAGTGCGAGACATCCCTTTACAGTGTCTATCGCGTCAAATGTGAGCTCCTTATCCTCCTGCATGTCCTTGTTGTATGCGAGAGGGATTCCCTTCATGGTTGTGAGAAGGGAGGTGAGAGCACCGTAAACCCTGCCTGTCTTACCTCTTACGAGCTCGGCTATATCCGGGTTCTTCTTCTGTGGCATGATAGAGCTTCCTGTGCTGTATGAATCATCGAGCTCAACAAACTGATATTCATTTGAGTTCCAGATGATGATCTCCTCGGAGAAACGTGAGAGATGCATCATGATGGTAGACATGGCGGATAAAAGCTCTATGCAGTAATCCCTGTCGGCAACTGAATCCATGCTGTTGAGAGTTGGACCGTAGAAGTCCAGCAGAGAAGCGGTGAGCTCTCTGTCGAGCGGATATGTGGTTCCTGCGAGGGCACCTGATCCGAGAGGACAGTAGTTCATTCTGTCATATATATCGTTCATTCTGTCGTAGTCACGCTTGAACATCTCCATGTATGCTCCAAAGTGATGTGCCAGAGTTATTGGCTGTGCCTTCTGGAGGTGGGTAAATCCAGGCATGTATGTGTCGATGTGCTCATTCATAAGTCCGTGAAGAGTAGTCAGAAGCTTGTAAATAAGCTCCTTGAGCTCGATGATCTCGTCTCTTACATAGAGCTTCATGTCCAATGCGACCTGGTCGTTCCTGCTTCGTCCGGTGTGGAGCTTTTTGCCCACATCGCCGATCCTGTCGATGAGATTTGCCTCGACAAAGCTGTGTATATCTTCGTATTCTGAAGTGATCTGCAGAGAACCGTTCTCCACATCGTTCAGTATGCCCTTAAGTCCCGCTATGATCTGATCTCTTTCCTCGTCAGTGAGAATACCGGATGAAGCGAGCATGGTTACATGTGCGATACTTCCGCGGATATCCTGTCTGTAGAATTTCTGATCAAATGAAATAGATGCGTTAAAGTTATATACTAATTTGTCTGTTTCTTTTGTGAAGCGTCCGCCCCAGAGCTGAGCCATATTAAATCCTCTTTTCTGTTATTTTTTTGTTTTAGGTTGAAAACTGAGTAAATTATAAGGTAGTTTTCAAACAACGTACATTTTACAACATAAAAGTGCGCATATCAACACAAATAAGGTTTATTTATAACCACAGGAAATGCGTGGTTGGTGCTTGCGGCGCAAAAGTACAGATGATAAAATATACAGGCGGATCACCGCAGCAAAGCAGGGATGGAGGATTGACAGGAAGTTTGGGTACAAAAAAGAAGATTCTTGGAGTTATAAGTATTGTAGTTGTTCTCTCGCTGATGATGGTGGGAGTGCGGTGGTTGTTCTTCAATGTGATCAAGAGCAGCCAGATGCTTGATGGCCTGGTGGAGTTCCGGGCGGCCGTTGTCCAGGATATGGAGGACGGAGACGAGTCGGGCATGTATTATGTAAGTAATGTGGCGAAAAGTGATGTGCACAACATCAACAAATATATAGATTCGGCATACGGCTCAGTGGATACGTACAGGATAATAATCGAGACGGGAAGATATCTGGCAATACAGCTCAACTATGAACTGTCGGATAATTATTATGCTGTCAGAAAATATATAGAAGGAACGGATATCCCGGAGGACAACATAAGGGCGAAGCAGATATATGAGGTGATCGACAGCTTTATAAATGACAACATTTCAGATGGCATGAGCGACCTTGACAAGGAGATCGCCGTGCACGATTATATAGTGGAAAACTGTGTCTATGGATATCCCGACAATAATGATGATGCATATACGGCATATGGAGCGCTGGTGCTTCACCAGAGCGTGTGCGACGGCTACGCTGAGGCGTTCTTCATAATCATGTCCTGTCTGGGCGTCAAATGTGACATAGTAGTCGGAAGCACGGAGGAAGGACTTCATGCATGGAATCAGATAGAGCTCGGCGGAGAATGGTATAATGTGGATCTGACATGGGATGACTCGCTGCCGGATATGGGCAGCTATCTGAAGCACACCTATGTGAATGTCGATGACAGCACACTGGAACTGACTCACTCATGGGAAAAGCAATTCTACAGAGAGTGTGCCGACACAGCGTATAATTTCTATAAAAAGAGGTTTTATACCTATGACTCGTTCGATGAGTATAAAAAAGGCATAAGGATACAGATGGGCGGCAGTAATGTGCTGGAAGCTGCTATATATACAGATGACGAAACATTTGACTTGTCATTTCTGTACAATTATGGCAATATAAGGTCTATAAATTATGTGGTGGAAGATATGGGCGGCTACAAAGTTGTCGTCGTATATCTTAATATGAAGTGATAAAAATAGAATTGACATAATGGCGCGGAGGTGCGATATGCGAAAAAGAGAGTTTATGGATGAGCTGAAGAAAGCTCTTGATGGAAATGTCTCAACGCAGACATATTATGACACGATAAATTATTATGAGGATTATTTTAAGAAGCAGAAAGAAGCAGGCAAGTCAGAGGAGGAGATATGTTCATCTCTGGGATCTGCAAGACTGATCGCCAAGACGATCATTGACACAGAGGGACAGGGCGCAAGCGGAAGATATTATGATACAGAATCCTCTTCGTATGATGGCAGCTACAACACCCGCAAAGCCAGCGGAAGCAGTCAGAAGGGCTGGCATGTAAATGTGGACGACGAGGGCAATACAAGCTTTGCTTATGGCAAGCTTGATTTCAGTTCACCGATAGGCAAGGTGCTGACAGCGATAATACTCATTCTTGTGGCTGCACTTGTTATAGGTATAGTGCTTGGAGTTATCTGGCTGGGATTTAAGATAGTGTGGTATATCGTGATACCTGTTGTCATCATTCTGTTCATAGTGAATCTCATTATTTACCTGTTTGGTGGAGGCCGATAAAAAATAAAATAAAAAAAGTGAAAAAAGTTGTTGACAAAACATGGTCACTTGAGTATACTAACAAAGGTGTCAGCGATGACACGAAGTAATATGGGATCTTAGCTCAGCTGGGAGAGCATCTGCCTTACAAGCAGAGGGTCATAGGTTCGAGCCCTATAGGTCCCATTTACAAGACATGGCGAGATAGCTCAGTTGGCTAGAGCATGCGGTTCATACCCGCAGTGTCGAGGGTTCGAATCCCCCTCTCGCTACTATTTGATGAGACGGAAGACATTCCGTCTTTTTTTTATTCATATAAGGAGGATATCACATGAGAGTTGGAATTGGATACGATGTCCACAGACTAGTTGAGGGACGAAAACTTATAATCGGAGGAGTTGAGATTCCATATGAGAGAGGACTCCTTGGACACAGCGATGCGGATGTACTTCTTCATGCGATAATGGATGCGCTTCTCGGTGCTGCAGCGTTGGGGGATATTGGAAAGCATTTCCCTGATACTGATGAGAGGTATAAGGGAGCGGACAGCATGAAGCTCCTGTCAGAAGTGAAGAGACTTCTCGAGGAGAAGCTCTACATCATCGAGAACATAGATGCGACCGTAATTGCCCAGAGCCCTAAGATGGCGCCGTACATTGATCAGATGAGGGAGAATATCTGTAATTGCCTGTGTATAGACAAGGATCAGGTCAATATCAAGGCGACAACGGAGGAGAAGCTTGGGTTTACCGGAGGGGGACTTGGAATAAGCTCCCAGGCGGTGTGCCTCATAGAGTCGGCATTTAATTACGCCGGAGATGATGCCGGAGCTGTCAGAACGGCAGGCTGTGGCGGATGCGGTGGATGTCCAGCGGGAATAAGATGACAAAACAGCCCATGTATGCTAGAATATAAGGGCTTAGAATTTTAAAGAACTTAAGGAGAAAAAAGGTATGTTAAATGATGGTTATGCAGAACATATAGTTAAGGCGAAGACACCTGCGAGTGTTACCTGCGGTATGGCTGCCGGAATCGTGCTGATGATCGCCGGACTTGGCGCAGCGATGTTCGTTCAGGGCTTTGGCAGTATTGGATTCTTAGTTGCGATTGCAGGTGCTGTTGTATTTGGTATTTTTGTTTCCAGAAGAGAGACGGAGTATGAATATATAATGGTGAATGAGGATATAGACATCGCAAGGATCATTGCAAAGAAGAGCAGAAAAAAGATCATGAGCTTCAGCAACGCCGATGTAAAGTTCATTGCGAAAGAGGGATGCATTTACCTCGACAATGAGCTTCAGCAGGACAGCTCAATAAAGACCAGGGATTTCACATCCGGCAATAAGCAGAATCAGGATGGTGTGTATGTGTTCGTCCTCAACAAGAACGGCAAGGCTGAATTCGTGAAGCTTGAGCTCTCAGACAGAACTATTGATCATGTAAATAACTTTTTCAGAGGAAAGTATAAAGAATAAATAATATTGACCCTCACGGTTGATACTAAACTGTATATATACAGGAGGTGTCGCTGTGAGGGTCTTTGTGTGTAAGTGCTTTACTATATTTATGACGGGTGGGATGATATATTATTTCCTGGAGATATCAGCCAGGCATTATTCCCATTATTCCATGATAATTTGTGGAGGTCTTGCTACGCTTTTGTGCGGCGGACTGAACCAGATGTTTCCGAAGATGGGGATACTTGCGCAGATGCTGGTTTCCTCTGTGATAATATCTGAGCTGGAGTTCCTGACCGGGTATGTTGTGAATATAAGACTAGGACTTAACGTGTGGGATTACTCTGATATGCCGTTAAATCTTGCGGGGCAGATATGTGTGCCTTATTCTATCCTGTGGATGTTCCTGTCGCTGATCATAATATATGTGGATGATGAGATACGGTGTCATATGTATAATGAAGAAAGGCCTGAGTACAGATTAATATAAAATATGGGAAAAAGCTCTTGATTCCATAGGGGAGTGGAGTAACAGCTTTTTCCCATATTCCATGTGTGTGCATATTTAATAAATTCCGTGTGAAAATATTATGATTCAAGGGGAGTAATCTTTAAACCCTTATAAAGCTTAGTATAAAGATTGCGCTCATCAGAGTACAACATTATACCACGTGAATCGCGTACGATATACGCATATTTGTTCTTCTGCACATTCATGTAAAGAACTTCATCAACGTTGAGCTCCTTGGCTTTGACCTTGGCAACGCTGACGCTGAGCGGCTCTAACTTGTACTTTTTAATTGCCTGCTGAACTGTCATAATCTACACCTCCATTGATAAATGATCATAACGTGCTTTAGTAACTATCTACAGTATATTGTAAAGATATAACAAAGTCAACTAGTAAACATGCACAAATGTGCAAAAGATAATCGAATGTTGTAAAATGTGGTGTGAAATATCGACAAAAAAAGGAGAAAACAATGATGCAAAATGCAAATTATTATCAAATGATGGAGAGACAGATAGCTGAATTTGATAGTGAAAATACACAATGCGGCAGAAAAAAACTGTTGCTGCACTGCTGTTGTGCGCCATGTTCCAGCCATTGTCTGTCGGTCCTTGCGGAGCATTTTGACATAACAGCTTATTTTTACAATCCAAATATAACGGATTACGATGAGTACATAAAAAGATTCCGTGAGCTTGACAGATTTGTACATGAAGTATATGTGGAAGGAGTGGATGTCGAACTGGCGGAGCATGAGCCGCAGGTGTTTCTGGATATGGCTAAGGGCAGGGAGGATCTTCCTGAGAGAGGACTCAGGTGCTATGACTGCTATAAGCTGAGACTTGAGAAGAGCGCGATCCATGCGAAGAAAAATGAATATGACGTATTTACGACCACATTGTCGATAAGCCCCCACAAGAATGCGGACTGGCTGAACGAGATAGGTGCAGAGATGAGCAGGAAATACGACATAGATTATCTGTTCAGTGATTTCAAGAAGAAAAATGGATATAAGCACTCGATAGAGCTGTCAAAGGAATATGGATTATACAGACAGAATTTCTGTGGATGTGAATTTAGCAGACGGGCTGCTGAGCTCAGAGATGAAAAAATTAATAAAAATATTGAATAAAAAACAAGATTTTTGCCGTGAACACAAAAATAAAAAATATATCGAAAAAAATATTGTACCGCCTTGTCAAATGTGGTAGTATTTATTAAATTAAGAAAAAAGAGGCCAATAAATGTGGGTTATCTCAAGCGTTTCCCCCGTTTTCACTCTTTTTTTTTGAGCAAAAATAGAAAAAACGAAAGGAATACGATTATGAAAGCTTTTTTGATACTTGAAGACGGACACGTGTTTGAAGGTAAAAGTATTGGCTCTACTGATGAGATAATCAGTGAGATAGTATTCAATACTTCGATGACCGGCTATCTGGAAATTCTTACAGATCCATCATATGCAGGGCAGTCAGTATGTATGACATATCCGCTTATAGGCAACTACGGTGTATGCAGAGAGGATATGGAGGCTGGCAGACCTTGGCAGTCAGGATTCATTGTTAGAGAGCTCTGCAAGACTCCTAGTAATTTCAGAAGCGAGATGACCATAAACGAATTTCTTGTTGAGAATAATATAACTGGTATAGAAGGAATAGATACCAGAACACTTACCAAGATCCTCAGGAAAGATGGTACCATGAGAGGTATGATCACAACTGATGAGAATTATGATTTTGATGAGTGCATGAAGCGTATTAAGGCATGGAAGATGGGACATGTTGTTCTCGATGTTACATGTAAGGAGAAAATATTCTATCCTGGTGACGGATTCAAGGTTGCAGTCATCGATCTCGGTGTTAAAAAGAACATCGTCAAGTCCCTCCTTGCAAGAGGTTGTCAGGTTACTGTATATCCTGCAGAGACACCTGCTGAGGAGATCATCGCAGACGCTCCGGACGGAATCATGCTTACAAATGGTCCTGGAGATCCAAAGGAGTGTAAGGTCACAATAGCTCAGGTAAAGAAGCTTTTCGATACAGATATTCCAATTTTTGCTATATGTCTTGGACATCAGCTCATGGCGCTTGCCAACGGCGGTGATACAGAGAAGATGAAGTACGGACACAGAGGTGCAAACCATCCTGTAAGAGATATGAAGACCGGCAAGGTATATATTTCAACACAGAATCACGGATATATGGTCAAGGAAGACAGCCTCGACAGAAAGATCGCAGAGGTCAGCTTCGTCAATGTAAATGACGGAACAGTAGAGGGAGTTCACTATCTTGGAAAGAATGCACAGACAGTTCAGTTCCATCCGGAGGCATGTGCAGGTCCGCTGGATACAGATTCACTGTTTGATACATTTATGAATATGATGGAGGTGTCAAAGTAATGCCAAAGAATCCTAATATAAAAAAGGTTGTAGTTATCGGATCAGGTCCTATAGTCATCGGTCAGGCTGCTGAGTTTGATTACGCCGGAACACAGGCGTGCCGTTCTCTTAAGGAAGAGGGACTGTGCGTTGTCCTCATCAACTCAAACCCTGCAACCATCATGACGGACAAGGATATAGCAGATAAGGTATATATTGAGCCTCTTACGGTTGATGTTGTAAAGGCTATCATTGAGAAGGAGAAGCCGGACAGCCTTCTGCCGACACTCGGCGGTCAGGCAGCCCTCAACATCGCCATGGAGCTTGATGAGTCAGGTTTCCTCAGAGAGCATGACGTGCTTCTCATAGGAACATCATCAACGACCATCAAGAAGGCCGAGGACAGACTTGAGTTCAAGAAGACTATGGAGAAGATCCATGAGCCTGTAGCACCTTCAGAGGTCGTTACAACAGTTCAGGGCGGTCTTAACTTTGTCAAGAAGATTGGATACCCTGTAGTTCTCCGTCCTGCATATACACTTGGAGGTTCAGGTGGTGGTATCGCTGAGAATGAGGAAGAGTTCAAGGAGATCCTCATGAACGGTCTGAGACTTTCACGTGTAGGACAGGTTCTTGTCGAGAGATGTATCGCAGGATGGAAGGAGATCGAGTACGAGGTTATGCGTGATGCAAATGGTACATGTATAACCGTATGTAACATGGAGAACCTTGATCCTGTCGGAGTACACACTGGAGACTCTATAGTCGTGGCTCCATCACAGACACTTGGTGACAAGGAGTACCAGATGCTCAGAAGCTCAGCACTGAACATTATCTCAGAGCTCAACATCAAGGGTGGATGTAACGTTCAGTTTGCTCTGAATCCTAATTCATTTGAGTATTGTGTTATCGAGGTAAACCCAAGAGTTTCAAGATCATCAGCACTTGCATCAAAGGCAACCGGATATCCTATTGCAAAGGTATCTGCCAAGATAGCCCTTGGATACAACCTGGATGAGATCAAGAACGCTATTACAAAGAAGACATATGCCAGCTTTGAGCCGGCACTTGATTACGTGGTTGTCAAGATCCCTAGACTTCCATTTGATAAATTCATCGCCGCTGACCATGATCTGACAACACAGATGAAGGCAACCGGTGAGGTTATGAGTATCTGTACAAACTTTGAGGGTGCACTTATGAAGGCTCTCCGTTCACTGGAGCAGCATGTAGACAGTCTCTGGTCAAGCAGATACAAGGATATGACAGACGAAGAGGTTATAAAGCTTCTCGGACATGTTGATGACAGACGTATCTATGTCATAGCTGAGGCTATCAGACGTGGAATATCATACGATCAGATCTATGACATCACCAAGATCGACAGATGGTTCATAGACAAGATCCACAACCTTGTTAAGGCTGAGAGAAAGATAATCGAGTCCAAGGGAGATATCTCCAAGGAGCTAATGAAGGAGATCAAGAGAGTTGAGTTCCCTGACAAGGTTATCGCGAGACTCACAGGCAAGACAGAGAAAGAGATCAGACAGATGCGTTACGACTACGGTGTAACAGCACACTTCAAGATGGTTGATACATGTGCAGCAGAGTTTGATGCCATGACTCCATATTACTATTCATGCTTTGATTCTCTGGAGAACGAGGTCGCTGAGGATAACTCAAAGAAGAAAGTAATGGTACTTGGTTCAGGCCCGATCAGAATCGGACAGGGTATCGAGTTCGATTACTGTTCAGTTCACAGCACATGGGCATTTGAGAGAAAGGGTTACGAGACAATCATCGTCAACAACAACCCTGAGACAGTCAGTACAGACTTTGATATAGCAAACAAGCTTTACTTTGAGCCTCTTACAGCGGAGGATGTTGAGGCTATAGTAAATCTGGAGCATCCGGATGGAGCTGTTGTACAGTTCGGTGGACAGACCGCTATCAAGCTCACAGAGGCACTCATGGAGATGGGGGTACCAATCCTTGGAACAAGTGCAGAGAATGTAGATGCAGCAGAGGACAGAGAGCTCTTCGATGAGATCCTTGAGAAGTGCTGTATACCAAGACCTGCTGGTAAGACGGTATTTACAAGAGAGCAGGCGCTTGAGGCTGCAAATGAGCTGGGTTATCCGGTACTTGTAAGACCTTCATACGTTCTCGGTGGACAGGGAATGCAGATCGCAATCTCTGATAAGGATATCATAGAGTTCATGGATATCATCAACAGACATACCCAGGAGCACCCAATACTTGTAGATAAGTACATCATGGGTAAAGAGGTCGAAGTCGATGCTGTATGTGATGGAGATGACATACTTATCCCTGGTATCATGGAGCATGTTGAGAGAGCCGGAATACATTCAGGAGACAGTATCTCGGTATATCCTGCACAGACACTCTCACCAAAGACAAAGAGAGTCATCGCTGATTACACCAAGAAGCTTGCAAACAGCCTGCACGTAATCGGACTTATAAATATACAGTTTATTGCATACAATGATGAGGTATATGTAATAGAGGTAAATCCTCGTTCAAGCCGTACAGTTCCATATATAAGCAAGGTAACAGGAATACCTATCGTAGATCTTGCAACACGTGTTATCACAGGTGAGAAGATCAAGGATATGGGTTACACACCTGGTCTTCAGCCGGAGTCAGAGTATTTCGCAATCAAGAAGCCTGTATTCTCATTTGAGAAGATCAGAGGCGCTGAGATAAGCCTTGGACCTGAGATGAAGTCAACAGGAGAGTGCCTTGGTATATCCAAGAACTACAATGAGGCTCTGTACAAGGCATTCCTTGGAGCCGGAATCAATCTTCCAAAAACCAAGAAGATGATCCTCACAGTCAAGGACTCAGATAAGATGGATGCTATAAATATCGGTAAGAGATTTGCTGCTCTTGGATATGAGATATATTCAACAAGAAGCACATGCAGAGTTCTCAATGAGAATGGTGTTCCTGCAAAGCTCATCAACAAGGTTGAGGAGCCATCACCAAATCTGCTTGACCTGATACTGAGCCATGAGATCGATCTGATAATCGACACTCCATCACAGGGTGTTGATAGAAGCAAGGATGGATTTATTATCAGACGTCACGCAGTTGAGACAGGTGTTACATGTCTTACAAGCCTTGATACAGCCGATGCGCTGCTCACAAGCCTTGAGACCGCTGATACCACAAAGCTTTCACTCGTGGATATAAGCGAGATATAAGTTCTGATTAAACAGATAAAAAATGGGGCAAAATGATAAACAACGTTAAAAGGGGTTGTCATTTTGCCTCATTCAATTTATGCTTGTTAGCATGTGGGATGTCACAAGGCATCTTCCCTGCGTGGCATAGAAATGAATACATTATAATTGATAGAAATAAGAGGTGAAATATGCATAATGTTCCTACAGATGAGGTGTTTGTCATAGGACATAAGAATCCGGATACGGATTCTATATGTTCAGCGATTGCGTACGCCCATCTGAAAAATCAGCATGAGAACAAATACATTCCAAAGAGAGCTGGAAATATAAATAAAGAGACACAGTTTGTCCTTGATTATTTTGGTGTGCAGGCGCCGGCACTTGTGAGCAATGTAAATGTACAGGTGAAGGATATAGCATACAGAATAGTTGATGGTGTGTCGGGAGATATCACCATGAAGAGAGCATTTGAGATAATGCAGGATAACGACGCCACGACACTTCCGGTTGTCAATAATGGCAAGATAAAGGGAATAATAACGGTCGGAGATATAGCCGAGGCATATATGCTTGAGAAGGATGATAATTCCCTGTTCATAGCTGGTACAAAGTTCTCACACATAATAGATACTATAAATGGCGAGCTTGTGTACGGTGACGCCGACGAATATGTTAAGGATGGAAGAGTGATCGTGGGAGCTGCCCAGGTTGACATCCTTGAGAGACATGTCAAGGAAAATGACATAGTCATAGTGAGTGACAGGGTTGAGGCTCAGCTTGCGGCCATAAACTGCGGTGCGAGCATGCTTATAGTATGTCTTGTGAACAGTATATCTGACGTGGTTCTGGAATTTGCAAAGAACAAGGGCTGTGCGGTTGTTGTTACACCGACGGACACCTATGCTGTTGCCAGACTTATCGGACAGAGCATGCCTATAGGATTCTTTATGATAAGAGACCGCATCATGACATTCTATGAGGATGACGATATAGATACGCTTAAGACGACCATGGCAAAGACCAGAGTGAGATACTTTCCGGTTACGGACGGCTATGGCAACTACAAGGGACTTGTATCAAGGCGTAACTACATCAATGCGAGAAAGAAACAGCTCATACTTGTTGATCACAATGAGAGAACCCAGTCTGTTGACGGCGTGGAGAATGCCGAGATACTCGAGATAATCGACCACCACCGGATTGCGAATATAGAGACCATGAATCCTGTGTATTTCAGAAATCAGCCACTTGGATGTACTGCTACGATCATCTATCAGATGTACAAAGAGCAGAATGTCAAGATAGATAAGCCGATAGCTGGACTTCTCTGCGCAGCGATACTTTCCGATACACTGGCATTCAAGTCTCCGACGTGTACATTCATAGACGAGGCTGCTGCAAAGGAGCTTGCAAGGCTTGCAGAGATAGACATATATGAATTTGCCATGGAGATGTTCGACGCGGGAAGCAACCTCAAGGACAAGACCATGGATGAGATACTTCATCAGGATTTCAAGAAATTCGACATTGGAGATATGGTTGTTGCTGTTGGACAGATCAATTCCGTCAATGAGAAAGAGATAGACAGAATAAGAAACGGTATGCGTGAATTCCTCGGTGGATATATGGAGCCTGGCTGTGATGTGGTCATGTTTGCAATGACCAATATTCTTCAGGAGGGCTCAGGTATCATATGCGTGGGAGAGAATGCACAGGAACTGTGCAGCAAAGCATTTGGTGTGGAGCTTGAGGATAGCTATGCATATCTTCCCGGTGTTGTATCAAGAAAGAAACAGATAGTCCCTGCTCTTGTAAAGGCGACACATCAGATATAGACAGGATCGTATATAGAAGGTAACAGTATGGATATATATACAACAAATGCGTATATAAGAGATACATTTGGAGAGAAATTATATAAGATATCATTGAATGCAGGAACCACCTGTCCCAACCGTGATGGTAAAGCCGGGACAGGTGGCTGTATTTTTTGCAGTGCCAGCGGCTCCGGAGATTTTTCAGAAAATGCAGACCTGAGCATAGGTGAACAGATAGAACTGGCAAAAAAGAGGATATCAGGCAAATGCAAATGCGACAGATATATAGCGTATTTCCAGTCATATACAAATACATACGGTGATGTCGACGCTTTGCGCGAAAAGTTTCTGGCGGCTGCAAGAAGGGATGACATTGCGGCTGTATCGATAGCCTCCAGACCGGACTGCTTTGGCCCGGAGGTCATAGATATGATAAAAGATATAATAGCTGTTAAACCTGTGTGGATAGAACTTGGCCTCCAGACAGCAAATGACAGGACAGCACAGCTCATCAACAGGTGTTATGACATAAGTGTGTATGATGAGACGATGAACAGACTCAGAGAACTGGGAGTTCACATTATAGTTCATATGATAATAGGCCTGCCCGGTGAGACGAAGGAGGATATGATTGATACGGTAAGGTACATAGTGCGAAGCGGCGCAAATGGTATAAAGCTCCAACTGCTTCATGTCCTCAGGGGAACTGTTCTTGAAAAAATGTATGAGGAAGGAGTGTTCCGTGCACTGACATTTGATGAATACGCAGATATTTTGTGTGATTGTCTTAAAGAGATTCCTCCTGATATGGTTGTTCACAGGTTCACCGGGGATGGGCCTAAGAATATTCTTGTTGCGCCTCTGTGGAGTGCTGATAAGAAGAGAGTTATAAACGATCTGAACCGTATTATTTCGAAATTGTGAGTCTGCTAGCAGCTCAGTGCAGACTTTAAAAACAGCCTGAGATTTTCCCTGCCGTTGTCGTCAAGCTGATCACAGTCGGACATTATTCCTGTCGCTTCCGGTGGAAGAGTCCTGCCGTGGCTGTAGGCGAGGAACACTTCGCTGATGTCCATCTTATTTTTCTTTGCTATATCGATGCAGGTGAGCAGCACCAGATGACTCATATTAATACTGTATAAATTGGATATCCTGATAAGATTTATGAGATCCGGGATTCGCTCTCCACATTCATAGTGCGAGTAGGCGGAGACGGACACCTTCAAGATGGCGGCTATTTCCTGCTGCCTTTTTCCGTGGCTGCGCCTTAGAGACTTCAGTGCGCCGCCTATCACTGCACAGTTAAAATCCTGATCGGATGAATCGTCTTCATACACCGACGGATCAATGTTGCGTTCTTTTCTTCTTTTCATATTTTCCTGTTTTCTCCTTAAAAATAATATTTACTGTAATTGGTGGGTATAATACTGGATTTACAGTCTGGAATTTTTAGATGCTAGATTTGCCACAAATGTGTCTATAAGTTGACGGTCGCTGTCGCTGAGAGATCTGTAATTGCCCAGCATGTCTGCTGTGCTCTGGTTAGATTCTATGGCGGTCATGTATGAATTGTCCTCCATGACGATCTGTAGTGGCTTTGGATGCCCCTGCATGTATCTTGATGACAGGGTGTATGCATATAGAAAATCGTGGTTGAGAAGCTCTGACAGCTTTATGGCCTGTTCTATATTAGGGATGTTTCTCCCTTCCTCGTAGTTGGCATATCCGGATCTGGAAATAGATAGCGCTGCTGCGACATCCTGCTGTGTGAGTCCTGCCTTCTGTCTGAAATATCTGAGAAGGGCAGGTAGTGGATTGGATGAATGTGGTTTCATGTTTCACCTCCTTTGAATGTTTTTCTGCATTGTACACAAAAATAGTCCGTTGTAAATCAAAATGTAATAAAAGTGTTGTTTGATGTAATAATTAATCACATGTGGGATGGAGAGTATGATATAATTATCTGAAAAAACAATCGGAGGTTACCAAAATGAGTCTTGCAGATGATCTCTTTATAAACATGTGTAAAGATATAATCGATAATGGATATAGTACGGAGGGGGAGAAGGTCAGACCAAAGTGGGAAGATGGAACATATGCCTACACCATAAAGCGTTTTGGTGTTGTCAACAGGTATGATCTGTCAAAGGAATTCCCTGCGATAACACTTAGAAAGACGTATGTGAAGTCGGCTATTGATGAGCTGCTCTGGATCTGGCAGAAAAAGTCAAATAATGTTCATGATCTCAAAAGCCATATATGGGACAGTTGGGCAGATGAGAACGGTTCCATAGGAAAAGCATATGGATATCAGCTTGGTGTAAAGCATAAATATAAAGAGGGCATGATGGATCAGGTGGACAGACTGATATATGACCTTAAGAATAACCCATACAGCAGAAGAATGCTCACTAACATATATGTTCATCAGGACTTGAGTGAGATGAATCTGTATCCGTGCGCGTACAGCATGACATTCAATGTAACAGGGGACAGGCTCAACGCTATACTGAATCAGAGATCCCAGGATGTGCTTGCGGCCAACAACTGGAATGTTGTCCAGTATGCGGTACTGGTACATATGCTTGCCCAGGTCACGGGCTTTAAGCCGGGAGAACTGGTACATGTGATCGCGGATGCACACATATATGACAGACATATACCGATAGTCAAGGAGCTGATAACAAGACCTACACATCCTGCTCCAAAGTTCTATATGAATCCGGATGTCAAAGATTTCTATGACTTTACTCTGGATGATTTCAGGATAGAAGACTATGAGACAGGACCACAGATTAAGAATATTCCTATTGCGATATAAGACTATGAAGCATGGGACGGGAATTATACAGATGGAGGACATATGAAGTTTATTGCAGCGGTAGATAAGAATTGGGCCATTGGAAATAAAGGCAGATTACTGATAAGGATATCGGAGGATCAGAGAAATTTCAGACAGACCACGATGGGGCATGTCGTTGTTCTCGGAAGGAAGACTCTGGAGGAGTTTCCGGGCGGAAGACCACTCAAGGGAAGGGCAAATATAATTCTCAGCAGGAAACCTGAATATGCAGTTGAGGATGCGGTGGTTGTCCACTCTATGGACGAACTGTTTACAGAACTGGCAAAATATGATACGGATGACATTTTTGTCATAGGCGGACAGACTATCTACGATGAGCTCATACCATATTGTGATGAGGCAGTAATCACCAAAATAGACAGGGAATTTGAGGCCGATGCCTTCATTTCGAATCTCGACAAACTGGACAACTGGGATGTGACGGATGAGAGACCGGGTGAGGATGTGTCAGAGGTGAATTTCACATTTGTCACATATAAAAATAGTGACCTGAAGAAATAAATTATAATTATTTTTATAATATTCACAAAAAAGCACCTTTTTTTGATTAAAAATTCACAAAAAACATTTGTTAAATGAAGATTATTGTGATACAATTTTTTTATATTTGGGAGGTGCGCTAATGAAGGAAGTATTAATTACATCGGGAACAAGCTTTGAGGGATATGATATCGTTGGCTATGGAACATACAAGTTCACACAGACGATACTTAATTCCAACTTTTTGAAGGATTTCGGAACATCTATTGCGGATATTGCCACGGATAGAAGAGATATCTATCAGGAGAAGATCGATGAGATCCTCAATGAAACAATCAATAATTTCACAGATATGGTCCGTGAGACGAAGTACAATGCTGTAGTTGGATTCAGAACAGGTGTTGAGGAATACACCAACAACGTAACTGCTGTTGTTGCCAGTGGAACTCTGGTAAACATAAAGGAGCAGTACAAGTCGGAATTTGACAAGAGCAGCTTTATCAGAAACGAGATATATGTAAGAAACTATTACGACCTGCTCGTGCCAAGAGCATCAAAGGTGGTGCTTGCATCAGAGGGCAAGGGAACAAAGATTTCCGTGTGGTTCAACAACTACAATAACGACGATATAAAGGCACTTAAGGCAGAGCTTCAGTTCACCAATATCTATGGTGACAATATAACACTGCCGGATGTTGATTTTACATTTGATAAGACCAACCTCAAGCTCCTCAAGTCGGATTATGTGGAGTGTAAGCTTCCGGACAAGTATATAAAAATGATATCCTCCGTCAAGGTATACATCAAGAAGTATGTCAAGGCCAGCGGAGTATACGAGATAGATGCGGATTCTATCGGAATTGAGATGTCTGACGTTAAGTTTAAGGCACTCAAGCTCAAAAAGGGAATTGATGCAGTTGCAAACTACAAGTCAGACGGACTTGTGTGGACATGTAACTGTGGACACGTAAACGAAGGCGGCGCAGAGGAATGTGTGATCTGTGGAAGAAAGCAGGATGAGATGAAGAACTCTATCACATTCAACTACGAGCCTATGCTTGAAGAGATGAAGACAAAAGAGTATGTAATAGAGATCAAGGATGTACTCATGAAGTACATCAAGGACATTGATACAGGAATGAGAATGCAGCTTCTTGAGATCATGGAGTCCGGTCTTAATTACGAGAAGAGCAGAGGATCCATGAAGGACTCTGTTATCGAGAAAGTTGAGAATCTCTTCCTTGGATTATAGGGATTATAAGACGATATGCAACAGTACATGGTACAGATAATAAAAAATCTTAAGGAGAAGGGTTACAGACAACTCAATCCGGAAAGTAACAATGTATACGGCAGAGCAGACAGCGATGCCGTATATATTGTTGTTATAGGCAGTAATCATAATCTTGATTCTGAGACTCTGAAAAAGTTCAATAATAAAATATTGCTTGATGTTTCTTCGGATTCGCATATAAAAGTCAATCTTCTCAATATACTCATCACTCCAAACGGAATGTTTGATGATATGACAAAAAAGATAGTTGAAGAACTGGACAATGTCTGGCTGTTCGCGGAGGATTACGGAAAGCTGTATATATTTGAGAATCAGCCCACTGACTTTGACTCACTCTATGATGTGATCGATAAAAAAACGGTGGTGGATAACCGCAGATCCCAGCACAATCTGATAAGAATGTTCGGTGTTGTAACACCGATATTACTGTTGATAAATATTCTGGTGTACGTTGCATGTATCTTTGTATATCAACCTACGGAACTGGCTGTGGAAGTGCTTGCGATATCAGAAAAAGGACAATATTACAGATTCCTGACATCAATGTTTACACATTTTGGAATAGCACATCTGGTTGGAAATATGGTGATTTTGATCGCACTCGGTGCGAGGGTTGAGAATATAATAGGCAGATTCAATTATATCATAGTTTATATTGCCACGGGTCTTACTGCGTCATTTGCATCATACATAGATTGTTTTTATAATAATACATATGCTTACTCGGCTGGTGCATCCGGAGCGATATTTGGTCTTCTGGGAGTGCTGGTTGTCATAGCATTTTATAATAAAGGCCGGGTGAAGGATCTGTCACTTATTAATATGCTTATATTATTTATTCTGACACTGGTTAACGGAAAGATGTCAGAAGGTATTGATAATGTTGCCCATGTGGCGGGATTTGCGGCCGGGTTAGTGGCCGGGATAGTCCTTTTGCTGACCAATCAAAAGGTTGTAAAGAATAGCCGTTTATGATAAAATAATACGATGATAAAAAAGTGGGAGGCTGGGTTATGAGTACTGGAATCAGTATGTCAAGTGTAAACAAAATAAAGGAACTTGCAGACAATGGCGATTACAGTCTCGCTCTCGATATACTTGAACATCAGGATCTGTCGAAGTCACTTAGTCCACAGTTTATTAGAATATGCGGCGAGGTGTATTACGAGAACAAAAGATATCCTGAGGCCAGAGCGGCGCTTGTCAAGGCACATGCCATGGCTCCGGCTGGTAACAAGATAATATATTCTTTGATAAAACTGTATTTATCCATGGGATTTACACAGCTTGCAGAGCATTATTTTGAGATATATACATTTAATCAGGCCAATAAGGATGCAGGTACATACAGACTTGAATATATGATAGCCAAGGCACACAGGAAGCCCGTGAATGAACTTTACAGCATACTGGTGTCGGCGAATGATGTTGAGACGGATGAAGAGTGGGATTTTGAGATGCTTCTGCTTCATGCGTACATAAGAAACAGGGAGAAGTTTGACAGCGCCTGTGTTGAATTCAGAGCGCATTACAAGAACTCTTCACATTTGTATATGCTGGACAAGCTCATGGGCGGCGATGTGGATCTTGAATCCATGATTTATTGTTATCCTGACACGGAGATGTCGGATGATGATCCTGAGCAGGCAGATACAAGAGCAAATGAAAATAAGATATTGGAAGAAGACGATCTGAGAATGCATCCAAAGGATGCTAAGATCATGATCATGGTCGAGGATGACGCACCTGTGACGAGTTCCATGAAATTCAAGCAGATGTGGATTAGATCGAAGGATAAAAAAGAGCAGAAAAAGGAAGCTCGTCAGGAAGAAGAGAATTCTGAGCCGAAGAAGAAATCCAGAGGTTTATTTGGATTGATGTCAAGGAAAGAGGAAGAGCTTGTCGAGCAGGAGATGGAATCTCTGAAGAACGAGAATCTTGACAAGGAACAACTGCTCGAGGAAGTTATTTCCGATACTGCTGATGATGCCGGGAATACGGCAAAGCCTGAGCTCAAGGCGATGAGCAGTGACAGTGAGAAAGCTCCTGAGGGAAAGTCACAGGATATGACTGAGATAAGCGGGGAGCTGACTCCTGAGGATGCAGCGGTGTATAACAAAGATAACGACAATGAGTATGAGGATTCCGAACCGGTGGAGGAAGATAACTATGTTATCGAAGAAGAGCCGGAGGAAGTAGTCATGGTTGAAGTTGATGGTGACGATTCTGATGACGTATCTGACAGTGCGTCAGATCGCGATTCTGAAGACGATACTGTTGTGGAGACCTTTGATCCTGAGTTCGAGGGAGACTTTGAGGATGGATTTGAGGCGGATGCAGAGCCGGAGACTTTGCCTGATGAACCGGTTGAATCAGAAACGTTTGATTTTGATAAAGCCTTTGAATCTCTTGAGGAGTTCGAGGTTGACGATGAGAATCTCGAGGATCTGATGGAAGATGCGGAGTCTCAGAATGATGTGGAAGAAACTGCTGTTGAGCCGGGTGTAGAGCAGAATGAACCGGAAGTTGATGAAGTTTCAGTTGAGATCGAACCGGAGATCGAAGAAGAATTCGAGGTAGATGCAGATTCTGAGCCTGAATTCGAAAAAGAACTTGAGGTTGGCGCAGAATTCACGATCGAGGCAGAGCCAGAGGCTGAGGAAGAATTCACAGTCGAGGCAGAGCCGGAGGTTGAGGAAGAATTCACAATCGATGCCGAAGCGGAGATTGAAGATGAATTTGAGACTGAAGCTGAGCCAGAGTTAGAAGAATTTACAATCGATGCGGAATCTAAGGAATCTGAGATGGAAGAAGTTCCAGTGGAAGTCGAACCAGAGGTGGAAGAATTTGAAGCTGAGGCTGAACTGGAGATCGAAGAAACTGAGGCTGAAGCTGAATCAGAGGTCGAAGAGGAATTCACAATGGAAGCAGAGGATAAGTCAGAAGAGAAAATTGCGATGGAGACAGAACCGGAAAAGCCAAAGAATAATGGCTTCCCGGTGTTTAAGAGCAGTCTGTTCCCTGACTACAACACAGAGAATGCAGCACTGTATGATCTGTCGGCAGAGAAAGATATAAATGCAGAGATAGAGGCTGATGAAGCCAAGATATTGGAAAGTCTTAAGAAAGAGGAGGATCTTATCGGTGAAACAGACAGACTCCTTGCAAGACTTGGAATTAAATTCAACACGGAATTCAATTCTATATTGAATTTTGATGATGAAGATAAAGAGGATGATGTGGCAGCTCCCGACGAGGAGAAGACAGATGAGCAGGAATCCCCACAACAGGAAACGGTTGACGCTGAACCAGAGCAACCGAAGAAAAAGCCGTTCAGACTGAAGGGCTGATCAAAGAAGAAATAAAGTAGCATGATCATACATATAGTGTATTGCTTTTTATTTGAACAAACGGAAGGAGGCGAGGGAATTGGCTTTAGATCAGACAGAAGCAATGATTGCGGCGATCAAGGCACAGCTTGAAAAGGAAAGAGCTGCAGAAGCTGCCAAGAAAAAGAGGGAAGAAGAGGAAGAACTTCTCAAGAGCGGCAGCAAGAAGAAAGATGCTGAGACTGCTAAAAGCCAACACAAAACTTTGTCCAAGGAGGAGTTAGAACGAATCGAGGCTAAGAAACGCCGTAAGAGAGAAGAGGCTCTTGGAATTGTTCATGAGGATGAACCGGAAACTTCAACTGAGGATGAAAAGCAGGACGATGTTCCAAAAGAGGGAGAGGGACTGAAGCCTGAAGATAAAAAAGAAGATAAAAAAACAGAGGGAGCTGCACCTAAGCTCAGTCTTAACCTTGGAGGCATCGCTGATGATATGTCGGGCGGTGGTCTCGGAGGAGGCCTTGGCGGCGGATTAGGTGAAGGCGGTCTTGGAGGACTCGGAGGCGGCCTTGGCGGAGGACTCGGAAGTACACCTAAGACAGAGGGAGGCCTTGGATCAGGCGGCCTTGGCGGCGGTCTTGGAAAAACACCTAAAACAGAAGGCGGTCTTGGTGGCGGATTTAAGTTCGGCGCCGGAACTGAAGGTACAGTTAAGTCAACAGGTGGAAGCAATATTGTTCTCACTGATGATGATGAAAATGCTGAGGATGAAGAGACACTTGAGTGGGTAACTGATAAGAATGCAAAGGTGAATAAAGTTAAGTCACCTAAGGGAGGCAGTGATGCGAACGGAGATCTGTTCAGCATTCTCCCAGATAGAAACAAGCAGGCTGCGGCTGGAGAGTCATTGTATGATTTTGATGATGATGATGACGATGATGACGATTTCCTTGGAGCAGGAATAAAGAACCTGTCCAATATAGACGAGGAGAGTCCTGAGGAGATAGCCAAGAAGAAGGCTGAAGAGGAGGCTAGGAAGAAAGCTGAGGAGGAAGCCAAGAAGAAGGCTGAGGAAGAAGCTAAGAAGAAGGCCGAGGAAGAGGCTAAGCGTAAGGCTGAAGAGGAGAAGAAGCGCAAAGAGGCAGAAGAGGCAAGAAAGAAGGCTGCCGCTGAAAAGGCTAAGGCTGAGGCTGAGGCAAAGAAGCAGCAGGCGATCGACGATGCCAGAAAGAATGCTGAAGAGGCAAAGAAACATGCTGAGACCTCGAAGAAGACCATCGAGGAATGCGAGAAGACAGAGAAGGATCTCGAAAAGCAGCTTGAAGAATTTGCTGCCAAGAAGCAGAACTATGATGCAAAGATGGCACAGGAGGCTGAGGCAAAGAAGAATAATGATGCTGAACTGCTTGAGCGAGAGGAGAAAGAGCTTGATGCCAATATTGCAAAGCTCAAGAAAGAGATATCAGATACAAATGAATCTGCTAAGAAAGAGTCAGACAGAATCCTCAAGGAGAGTGATCCTGATACATATAAGAACAATATGATCAATGAGGCTCAGGCTGCTGCCGACAAGGCTATAAAGGCACTTGCAGACACCAAGAAGACTAATGTGGATAAGGGTGTTGCTGAGTACAACAAGGCTGTTGATGCTGATAAGAAGAAATTGGCAGACATAGATGCGGATAAGAAGAAGTCTATAGAGACGGCCAAGAAGAAGCGCACAGATGAGGAAGCAAGAGCAGCCAAGATCATGAAGACTGCCGAGGCAGACAAGACAAAGGCTGGTGCAATATTCAGCGAGTCTAAGAAGGCTGAGGAAGAGGCTGATGCTAATCTTAAGAATACCACTGAGATGGAGAGTCAGTCACAGAAGACTCTTGATGAGCTCCAGAAGAAGCTTGAGGAGTCAGAGAAGGCTGTTAAGAATGCAAAGAACAGCAGAAATGATGCAAACACAAAGCTTGCAATACAGAAGGAAGAACTGAAGAAGGCAGAGAAGGTTGAGGAGGAGGCTGCAAAGGCTCTTGAGGCAGCAAAGAAAGCCAAGGAAGAGGTTCAGAAGAAGATTTCAGACAGCGAAGAGTTCATAAAGAAGGTTGCTGATCAGATTACAACTGCTGAGAACGACAACAAGAAGATCAGTGAGGATGTTGCCGCTGCAAAGAAGGAGAATGACTCATTCAAGGCTGCGAAGGCAGAGGCTCAGGAAGCTCTCGACTCAGCTAAGAAGTCTCTTGTTGAGGCTGAGGATCTTCTGGCAAAGGCAGAGGCTGCTGCCGAGGAAGCGGAGCAGGTAGTCGAAGAGGCTAAGATCGCAGAAGAGGTTGAGATCCAGAATGCGGAAGCTGCTGCCAAGGAAAAGACAGATAAGCTTACGGCAGAAGGAAAAGATAGAGAGACCAAGCATGAGGTGTTCCTTGCTGCTGAGGAAGAGAAGTATGCTACGGCAGAGGCAAGTGAGCTCGAGAAGGTTCAGACTGCAGCTATGAAGGCTGAGAAGGAAGCCTCAGATATGAAGACAAAGGCTGAAGCTGATGCTAAGAAGCTTCTCGATGATGCAAAGAAGAAAGAAGAAGAGTTAAAGAACAAGATCGCTGAGCTCAAGACAAAACAGGCTGAGCGCGTTGTTGCAAGAAAAGAGGCTGCTGATCAGGCCAAGACCGAGGCTGAGGAGAAGAAGAAGAAAGATCTCTCAGCAATAGACAAGGCCGAGGCTGATGTCAAGAAACAGCTCGCGGATATAAGAAGCAAGGCTACTGCTGCTGCAAAGGTACTTGAAAAGGCTATAAAGCGTGAGGAAGAGTACAAGAAGCAGGAAGAGCTTCTGAAGGAAGGCAAGGTTGAGGAAGCTGCACAGGTTATCACACAGGATGAAGAAGCAACTATGGCTGCTTCAGTAAGTGAGGCTGTTGCTGCGAGACGTAAATCACTGCCTAAGGAGGCAAAGTACCTCTACAAGTATCTCGGAGTCGAGCCTGCTGGTGCACAGATCGTTAACGTTCTCCAGACTCTCAAGGTAGATCCTAAGAGATCTAAGAATGTTGTTATTCTTGGACAGCACGGATTTGGACTTACCATGGTCGGTGAGGATTTTGCAAAGTTCTATTATGATATGGGAATCTGCAAGTCTGAGGCAAAGGCAAAGGTTAAGGCAAAGGTTATAAACAGCGGTAAGCTTGCAGGAGCAGTTGGCAAGCTCAAGGGCGGATGTCTTATCATTGAGAGTGCAGGACTTATAACACCTGAGAGATTCAAAGAGATGGTTGATATGTGTTCACCTGAGAAGAATGATGTTAAGATCATCCTCACAGGAGAGAAGACAGCTCTCAGCAATATGCTTGCAGCAAATATGACTCAGGCAAGATCGTTCAACAACAGAGTATACTTTGACCAGATCAATGAGAGTGGAATGATCAATGTGGCAGAGTGCTACGCTGATGAGAAGGGCTTCAAGCTTGAGAGCGGAGCAGATACAGCTATAAAGAATGCTTTGATGGCGATGGAGTCAGGAAATATCGACAGACTTCTCGGTGCTATGGATGATGCCATGAAGGCTGCTGAGACCAGAGATCCTATCGATAAGAAGATTCTTAAAAAAGAGATAAAATAAGTTTTGTGACGGATATACCGTTGTAGAATTTTGTTGAAAAAAACAATACCAGTGCTTATAATATCTGTGTTATAGCACTGGTATTATTTTGTTGTGATAAAGGAGAATTTATATGCTTTCAACTGATATTGGAGTAGATTTAGGAACGTCAAATGTATTGATCAGCGTAAGAGGTAAGGGAATTGTTGTAAACCAGCCGTCTGTTGTCGCATATGAAGTATCTACAAAAAAAGTAATAGCAATAGGAACAAAAGCCAAGAAAATGATAGGAAAGACTCCGGAGAATATAGAGGTCGTCAGACCTCTCAATAAGGGAGTTATATCTGATTATACAATAGCGGAGATAATGCTTAAGGCATTTATCAGAAGCGCAATGGAGAAACGTTCGGGAGTTGGAAGACCAAGGATATGCGTGTGTGTTCCAAGCGGTGTTACCGAGGTGCAGAGAAGAGCTGTTGAGGAAGCAGTGTACAAGACCGGTGCCAAGACTGTGTATGTCATGGAGGAACCTTTGGCTGCTGCTGTAGGAGCAAATGTAGATATCTATGAGGCAAAGGGTAATATGGTGGTCGACATAGGCGGTGGAACCACGGATATTGCGGTCGTATCCCTTGGTGGTGCAGTGGAGAGCAGCTCCATAAAATACGCCGGAGATGACTATAATAATGCACTCATCAAGTATGCCAGAAGAAAATACAACCTGCTTATAGGTTATCAGACAGCGGAGAATGCGAAGATTGCTGTTGGCTCAGTCGTAAAGCGTGATGAAGATGTTGAGTATGTGATCAAGGGCCGTGATCTTATCAAGGGACTTCCAAAGGCTGTAACAATAACTGCGAATGAAACAGTGGATGCATTTGAGGAGACTACAGAGCATATTCTTGGAGCAATACACAATGTTCTTGAGACTGCACCGCCGGAGCTGGTGGCTGACATTGCGGTATCGGGCATTGTGCTTACCGGAGGAGGAAGTCTTATATACGGAATGGACAGAATAATCAAAGAGCGCACAGGGATAGAGGCATATGTATCGGAAAAAGCACTTGAGGCAGTGGCTCTCGGCGCTGGAATGTCTGTCAACCTCAGCGATAAGAAAGAAGATTAAATGTATGGAAAGAGATTATTTGCCGATCTGCATGGAGGACATGAAGAAGAGAGGGTGGACACAGGCGGACTTTGTGTTTGTCATAGGTGATGCCTATGTTGACCATCCCTCATTTGGCCCTGCAATCATAAGCAGATTGCTTGAGAGATATGGATATAAGGTGTGTATGATTGCCCAGCCTGATTGGAAGAATGACAAGAGCATTGATGTTTTTGGCAGACCAAGACTGGGCTTTTTGGTGTGCGGAGGCAATATGGATTCCATGGTGAACCATTATTCTGTGTCCAAGAAGAGAAGACAGAAGGATGCGTACTCTCCAGGTGGACAGATGGGACTTCGGCCTGATTATGCCACCACGGTCTACTGTAATCTGATAAGGAGAACGTACAAGGATGTTCCGATCATAATCGGAGGTATAGAGGCCAGCCTCAGACGTATGGCACACTATGATTATTGGTCTGATAAATTGAAACATTCCATTCTGGTGGATTCATCCGCCGATATACTTTCGTATGGCATGGGTGAGCACAGCATGATAGAGATAGCGGAGGCGCTCGACAGCGGAATAGATGTGAAAGATATCACATTTGTCAGGGGTACATGCTACAGGACAAAGGATATATCCGGTGTGCCCGAGGATTCCATTATACTGCCGGATTATGACAGTCTTTCAAAGGATAGACTGGAATATGCAAGAAGCTTTTATACACAGTATATAAATACAGATCCATACTCGGCTAAAACGCTGGTTGAGGGATACGGAAACAGAGGATATGTTGTTCAGAATCCTCCGGCTTATCCGCTCACCCAGATGGAGATGGACGATGTGTATGATCTGCCATATATGAATAACTACCATCCGATATATGAGGAGGCGGGCGGTATCCCGGCTATATCAGAGATAAAATTCAGCCTGACGAGCAACCGGGGCTGCTTCGGAGGATGCAGCTTCTGCGCACTGACATTTCACCAGGGCAGGATCATACAGACAAGAAGCCACGAGTCACTGATAAAGGAAGCGGAGCGCATGACGCATGATCCTGATTTCAAAGGCTATATACATGATGTCGGAGGGCCGACTGCGAATTTCAGGCATAAATCATGTGCAAAGCAGGATAAATATGGTGTATGCACCAACAAGCAGTGTCTGTTCCCGGAACCGTGCAGGAATCTGAAGGTTGACCACAAGGATTATGTTGAGCTTCTGCGGAAGCTGGAAGCGGTTCCGGGTGTGAAAAAAGTATTTATCAGATCGGGAATACGATTCGATTATGTGATGGCGGACAGCAATGATGAATTCCTGAAAGAGCTTTGCGAGAAGCACATAAGCGGACAGCTCAGAGTTGCGCCGGAGCATGTATCGGATAATGTTCTCAGGATGATGGGCAAGCCACAGAACAGTGTATATGAGAAATTCATTGATAGATACAAAAGGGTAAATGCAAAGACTGGAAAGCAGCAGTATGTTGTTCCGTACCTGATGTCATCACATCCCGGATCTACGCTGAAGGAGGCGGTGGAGCTTGCCGAATATGTAAGGGATATAGGCTATATGCCTGAACAGGTGCAAGATTTCTATCCTACGCCGTCCACGATATCCACATGTATGTACTATACCGGAGTCGATCCTAGAACCATGAAACCGGTATATGTACCTCATAATCCACATGAAAAGGCAATGCAGAAGGCTCTTATGATGTATAGAAAACCGGAGAATTATGATCTGGTCAAAGAGGCGCTCATAAAGGCCGGCAGACAGGATCTTATCGGTTTTGATAAAAAATGTCTGATAGCGCCGAGAAAGATGGACAGGAAAGGTGAACACCAGGGACAACGTTCGTATGGCAAAAATGATAAAAGTAAGAACAATTCAATCAATAATGGTAAAAACAGCAAAAATAATAAAGTTGTTCCACAGAAAAACACAAAATCATCCGGGCAGAAGAATGCTAAAAATGGCAAAAACAGGAATAAAAGGAAATAGCTCCTTCGCGGAGTCGTTCATTTTTGGTTGCGTGGCACATGCTTTTGTGCTAGAATTATGGCAGATTGTGTGAACCTTTAAGGTTTTTTTATATGTAGTCTTATGTCACACTAATATTTTTTTAAATGGAGGATTTGAAAATGGCAAAGAAGATTGTTTTAGCAGGCGCATGTCGTACAGCTATCGGAACAATGGGTGGATCACTCAGCACAACACCAGCAGCAGAGCTTGGTTCAATCGTTATCAAGGAGGCTATCAACAGAGCAGGAGTTCCTGCAGATCAGGTAGACCACGTATACATGGGATGTGTTATCCAGGCTGGTCAGGGACAGAACGTTGCACGTCAGGCTTCAATCAAGGCAGGACTTCCAATCGAGACAACTGCTGTTACAGTTAACGTTGTCTGTGGTTCAGGTCTTAACTGTGTCAACATGGCTGCACAGATGATCGAGGCAGGAGATGCTGATATCGTAGTTGCAGGTGGTATGGAGAATATGTCTATGGCTCCTTACGCTATGATGAAGGGTCGTTTCGGTTACAGAATGAACAATGGTGTACTCGTAGATACAATGGTAAACGATGCTCTCTGGGATGCATTCAATGATTATCACATGATCAAGACAGCTGACAATATCTGTGAGCAGTGGGGTCTTACACGTGAGGAGATTGATGAGTTTGCAGCAAAGAGCCAGCAGAAGGCTGTTGCAGCTCAGGAGTCAGGTGCATTTGATGCTGAGATCGTTCCAGTTATGGTAAAGAAGAAGAAAGAGATGGTTGAGTTCAAGAAGGATGAGGGACCAAGACCTGGTACAACAGTTGAGACACTTTCAAGACTCAGAACAATCAATCCTAACGGATTTGTTACAGCTGGTAACGCTTCAGGTATCAATGATGGTGCTGCAGCTATCGTTGTTATGAGCGAGGAGAAGGCTAAGGAGCTTGGCGTTAAGCCTATGGCTACATGGGTAGCTGGAGCACTTGGCGGAGTTGATCCTTCAATCATGGGTATCGGACCTGTAGCTTCAACCAAGAAGGTTATGGCTAAGACTGGTCTCAAGATTGAGGACTTCGATGTTATCGAGGCAAACGAGGCATTTGCTGCACAGTCAGTAGCAGTTGCTAAGGAACTTGGATTTGATGTTGACAAGCAGGTTAACCCTAACGGTGGTGCTATCGCTCTTGGACATCCAGTTGGAGCTTCAGGATGCCGTATTCTTGTTACACTTCTTCATGAGATGCAGGCAAAGGGTGCTAAGACAGGCCTTGCTACTCTCTGTATCGGTGGTGGAATGGGCTGCTCAACAGTCGTTAAGATCGAGGACTAATTTTAGATAATAAAGGAGATACATCATGGAGTTTGTTACATACGAACAGGATGGATATGTAGGAATTATCACAATCAACCGTCCAAAGGCTTTGAACGCACTCAACAGTGCAGTTCTTGAAGAGCTTGATGCAACATTCAAGGCAGTTGATCTTGATACAACAAGATGTCTTATTCTTACAGGTGCCGGTGAGAAGTCATTTGTTGCCGGAGCTGATATAGGTGAGATGTCAACACTCACAAAGGCAGAGGGAGAGGCCTTCGGTAAGAAGGGTAACGATGTGTTCAGAGCCATTGAGACATTCCCTATCCCAGTCATCGCAGCAGTGAATGGATTCGCTCTTGGCGGCGGATGCGAGATTTCAATGAGCTGTGATATCAGAATCTGCTCAGAGAATGCAATATTCGGTCAGCCAGAGGCTGGTCTTGGAATCACACCTGGTTTTGGCGGAACACAGAGACTTGCACGTCTTGTAGGTGCAGGCATGGCTAAGCAGCTTATCTACACAGCAAGAAACATCAAGGCAGACGAGGCTTACAGAATCGGTCTTGTGAACGCTGTTTATCCACTTGAGGAGCTCCTTCCAGCAGCTAAGAAGATGGCAGCCGGAATCGCAGCAAACGCTCCTATTGCAGTAAGAAACTGCAAGAAGGCTATCAACGATGGCTTACAGGTAGATATGGATCAGGCAATTGTTATTGAAGAGAAGCTTTTTGGTGACTGTTTCGAGACAGAGGATCAGAAGGCAGGAATGGGCAATTTCCTTGAGAAAGACAAGGAGAAGAAACTTAAGGTTGTTCCTTTCCAGAATAAGTAATAATTAACAGTTCTGATATTAACATTTAGGGTGGGGAATCTGATAAAGGTAAACCATCCTAAATGTGTGATATAAGTATTATGGTAGCATGTTAAACGAAACGTATATGAATTTCTCATGTTTACCGGAAAAAAAGATTTAGGAGGACATAAAAATGAAGGTTGGCGTAATTGGTGCAGGAACCATGGGTCAGGGCATTGCTAAGGCATTTGCTCAGGTTGACGGATACGAGGTTGCACTCTGTGATATCAAGCAGGAGTGGGCTGAAGGCGGTAAGGACAAGATCGCTAAGGGTTATGCAAGACTCGTAGAAAAAGGAAAGATGACACAGGAGAAGGTTGATGGTATTCTTGCCAGCATCACTCCAGGTCTTAAGGAAGACTTATGTGCAGACTGCGACCTTATAGTTGAGGCTGCTTTCGAGAACATGGAAGTAAAGAAGACAACATTTGCTGAGCTTGACAAGATCTGCAAGCCAGAGTGTGTATTCGCTTCAAACACATCATCACTTTCTATCACAGAGATTGGAAATGGTCTTACACGTCCTATGATCGGTATGCATTTCTTCAATCCAGCTGACAGAATGAAGCTTATCGAGGTTATCGCAGGTGTTAATACACCAGCTGAGATTGTAGAGAAGATCGTTAAGATCTCAGAGGAGATCGGTAAGACTCCAGTACAGGTTAACGAGGCTGCTGGATTCGTAGTAAACAGAATCCTCATCCCAATGATCAACGAAGCTGCATTCATCAAGATGGAAGGTGTATCAGACATAGCTGGTATTGACGCTGCTATGAAGCTTGGTGCTAACCATCCAATGGGACCACTTGAGTTAGGTGATTTCGTAGGCCTTGATATCTGTCTTGCAATCATGGACGTTCTGTACAATGAGACAGGTGACAGCAAGTATCGTGCATGTCCATTACTTCGTAAGATGGTACGTGGCGGCAACCTTGGTGTTAAGAGCGGCAGAGGATTCTATGTATACAATGCTGATCGTACAAAGACACCAGTTGATGCTCAGTAATAGTGCTAAGTAATATAATATATTCATGGAGGAATAATTAGAATGGATTTCGCTTTAGACAAGAAGTATGAAATGGCGCAGAATTTATTCAGAGAGTTCGCGCAGAATGAAGTAAAGCCTCTTGCTCAGGAAATTGACGAACAGCACAGATTTCCTAGAGAGACTGTAGAGAAGATGGCAAAGTATGGTTTCTTAGGAATCCCTGTTTCTAAGGAGTTAGGCGGACAGGGCTGTGATATTCTCACATATGCTATGTGCGTTGAGGAACTTTCAAAGGTTTGTGGTACTACAGGTGTTATCGTATCAGCACACACATCACTCTGTGTTGATCCTATCGTAACATTTGGTACACCAGCTCAGAAGGAGAAGTATGTTCCTGATCTTGCTTCAGGCAGAAAGCTTGGTGCTTTCGGTCTTACTGAGCCAGGTGCTGGTACAGATGCTCAGGGACAGCAGACAAAGGCTGTACTTGACGGAGACGAGTGGGTACTTAACGGATCAAAGTGCTTCATCACAAACGGTAAAGAGGCTGACGTATATATCGTTATCGCAGTTACTGGTATCGTTGAGAAGCGTGGCAGAAAGATGAAGGAGATCTCAGCATTCATCGTAGAGAAGGGTACACCTGGATTTACATTCGGTACAAAGGAGAACAAGATGGGTATCTGTGGTTCTTCAACATACGAGCTTATCTTCACAGACTGCCGTATTCCAAAGGACGCTCTTCTTGGACAGAAGGGTAAGGGATTCAATATCGCTATGCACACACTTGACGGTGGACGTATCGGTATCGCTGCTCAGGCTCTTGGTATTGCAGAGGGCGCTCTCGAGACAACAGTAAACTATGTTAAAGAGAGAAAGCAGTTCGGCAGATCAATCGCTCAGTTCCAGAATACACAGTTTGTTCTTGCAGACCTTGCAACAAAGATCGAGGCAGCTAAGCTTCTCGTATACAAGGCAGCAAGAAAGAAGGATGAGTACCAGAGCGGTGCTAAGGTTTCTTACTCAGTAGAGGCAGCTATGGCTAAGCTTTACGCAGCCGAGGTTGCTATGGAAGTTACTACAAAGTGTGTTCAGTTACACGGTGGTTACGGTTACATCAAGGAGTACGATGTTGAGCGTATGATGCGTGATGCTAAGATTACAGAGATCTACGAGGGAACTTCAGAGGTTCAGCGTATGGTTATTTCTGCAAACTTATTAAAGTAATATAGGAGGTACTTAACGTGAAGGTTATAGTTTGTATAAAGCAGGTACCTGATACAAAGGGTGGAGTACAGTTCAACCCAGACGGTACATTAAACAGAGCAGCAATGCTTACAATCATGAACCCTGATGATAAGGCAGGACTTGAGGCTGCGCTTAGATTAAAGGATCAGTATGGTGCAGAGGTAACAGTTCTTACAATGGGTCTTCCAAAGGCTGCTGACGTTCTTCAGGAAGCAATCGCTATGGGAGCTGACAAGGGTGTTCTTGTAACAGACCGTGTTCTTGGTGGAGCTGATACATGGGCTACATCAACAACAATCGCTGGAGCTCTCAGAAAGCTTGATTATGATCTGATCATAACAGGTCGTCAGGCTATCGATGGAGATACAGCTCAGGTTGGACCACAGATCGCTGAGCATCTTGGAATTCCTGTAATTTCATATGCACAGGAGATCAAGGTTGACGGAGACGCAGTTATCGTTAAGCGTCAGTATGATGACGGATATCATATGTTAAAGGCTAAGATGCCTTGCCTTGTAACAGCACTTTCTGAGTTAAATGAGCCAAGATACATGACTCCAGGTGGAATCTTCGATGCAGTTAATGCAGAGATCACAACACTTGGCAGAGCAGACCTCGTTGATGTTGATGATTCTAACATCGGTCTTAAGGGCTCACCTACAAAGATCGCTAAGGCTTCAGATAAGGTAAGAAAGGGTGCAGGCGAGAAGGTTGTTCCTGATTCTCCAGATGAGGCAGTTAGCTATATTGTTGGCAAGTTAAAGGATAAGCATGTAATCTAATATAGTAAAGGAAAAGTGGTGAATAAAATGGGCGCAATGAACGCAGAAGAAATGAAGAACTACAAAGGCGTATTTGTCTTTGCACAGCAGGTAGATAATAAGTTAAGTGGTATTTCTTTCGAGCTTATCGGCGAAGGAAAGAGACTGGCAGAGAAGCTTGATGAGCAGGTAACTGCAGTCCTTATCGGTTCAGACGTTAAGGGTCTTGTAGATGAGCTTGCAGAGTACGGCGCAGATAGAGTTATCGTTGTTGACGATCCAGAGCTCAAGGAGTACAGAACTGAGCCATATGCACACGCACTTGCATCAGTTATCAATGAGTACA
Organism: Coprococcus sp. RTP31081st1_H1_RTP31081_211007; assembly: GCF_040227275.1. Lineage (NCBI taxonomy): Bacteria > Bacillati > Bacillota > Clostridia > Lachnospirales > Lachnospiraceae > Coprococcus > Coprococcus sp. RTP31081st1_H1_RTP31081_211007. The sequence continues at coordinate 302,649 of NZ_JBEHVP010000001.1, read as the reverse complement.
AGCCAGAGATCGTTTTAGTTGGTGCTACAGCAATCGGTAGAGATCTTGGTCCAACAGTTTCAGCAAGAGTTGCTACAGGTCTTACAGCAGACTGTACATTACTTGAGATCGGTGATTTCCCTCTTGTTGCACTTCCAAATCAGGAGCAGAAGCACAATCAGCTTCTTATGACACGTCCTGCATTCGGTGGTAACACAATCGCTACAATCGCATGTCCTGACAACCGTCCACAGATGGCTACAGTTCGTCCAGGTGTTATGCAGAAGCTTGACAAGGTAGCTGGTAAGAAGGCAGAGGTTATCGAGTACAATCCAGGATTCGTACCTAACAACAAGTATGTTGAGATTCTTGAGATCTCAAAGGCTATCTCAGATATCAAGGATATCATGGATGCTAAAATCCTTGTTTCAGGTGGTCGTGGAGTTGGTTCAGCAGAGAACTTCAAGCTCCTTGATGATCTTGCAGAGGTACTTGGTGGACAGGTATCATGCTCACGTGCAGTTGTAGATTCAGGCTGGAAGCCAAAGGAGCTTCAGGTTGGTCAGACTGGTAAGACAGTTCGTCCACAGGTATACTTCGCAATCGGTATTTCAGGTGCTATCCAGCACGTAGCTGGTATGGAAGAGTCAGACATCATCGTTGCTATCAACAAGGATGAGGATGCTCCTATCTTTGATGTAGCTGACTATGGTGTAGTTGGAGATCTCAACAAGATCGTTCCAGCTCTTACAGAGGCTATCAAAGCAGAGCTTGCTAATAAGTAATTAACAGCTTGTTTGTCATATAGATAATTTTAGATTATCAATTATAAGTTCCCCTCTTGGATTTGATATTCAAGAGGGGGATTTTTTGAGCTGTATGGTGGTCTGAATTGTAGAATCGTTTGAATTGCATAGGGCTGTTGCAGGATGAATTCAGGTACGGAATGATTTGTGTGCGGCTACGTGAGGGTTGTGTTGAGGATATACTTGCGAAAAATTATGTGCTGTTTTTTATTGAGTGTCCGTTTTCATTACTAGGGATACTCTGCTCGATGATGAGTGAATAGCATTATTAGTGAGCTATAAATGAATTGATGATTGTAAATGTGAATATATGGGTCCAATATACGAGTCGGTGAATTGAGTCGATGAGAAATCGATAAATCGAAAATTAGAAATCAGAAAATAGAGATCGAAAATCAAAATACAAGTGTATTGTAAATAATACAAAAATAATGTAATATTAATTAGTTTGAGTATAGTAGATAAAGAGAGTATGCATGTGAGGATAAGTGCAAGTGAAGATAAGTGTGTGTGAGGATAAGCACAAATGGCAGGTATAGTACATTATGCACAGCAGGAGCATGCAGAGGAGAGGTACATATGAAAGAGAAAGACAGCGTCGAAAATAATGAAAAATCACCTGATAACAGAAAAAAATCTGGTGAGAAAATAATATCTGATAATAAAACAATATCTGCTAATGGAAAGGCGTTCGCAGGTGAGAGCAGAGAAAATAAGATGGGTGTGATGTCTGAGGGAAAGCTTCTGATGTCAATGTCACTTCCTATGATAATTTCCATGCTGTTCCAGGCTATGTACAATGTTGTGGACAGTGTGTTTGTGTCAAGATTCAGCATGGACGGACTTACGGCTGTGTCCACGGCATTTCCGATACAGAATCTGATGATAGGAGTTTTCTCGGGACTGGGAGTTGGCTTTAATGCGTTTATATCCAAGGCACTTGGAGAGAAGAAATTTGACAGGGCAAATGAAGTTGCCAGACAGGGAATATTCCTTGAGGCGATAGGATATGTGATATTCCTGATAATAGGTTTATTCTTTGCAAGGACATTCATGGAAAGTCAGACGGGGGATGCACGGGTAATCCAATATGGAACAGAGTATCTCAAGGTGTGCTGCTGTTGTGCTTTCGGTATAGCTTTCCAGATGACATTTGAGAGATTGCTGCAGTCCACGGGACGTACAATGTACAGTATGATAACCCAGATACTCGGTGCTGTCATCAATCTTATACTTGATCCTATAATGATATTTGGTCTTCTCGGATGTCCACAAATGGGAGTAAAGGGTGCTGCCATTGCAACTGTATGTGGACAGTGTATAGCCGGAACTCTTGCTATGATATTTAATATCAAGAAGAATCCGGATCTCCATATAACACTCAGAAGATTCAGGCCACATGGCGAGATAATTGGTAAGATTCTCAGCGTAGGTGTGCCGTCGGTTATCATGGTTGCAATAGGTTCTGTGATGAATTATTTCCTGAATCTGATACTGTACTCATTCTCGAAATTGGCCGTTGCAGTGTTCGGAGCGTATTTCAAGGTGCAGAGTATGGCATTTATGCCTGTATTCGGATTGAACAACGGAATGATACCGATAATTTCATACAACTACGGAGCGCAGAAACCTGACAGAATGAAACGCACCATGAAGCTTGGTGTGATGGTCGGTTGTTCCATTATGGTATTCTGTCTTGCTATCATGCAGGTATTTCCGGGACAGATACTTAAAATATTTGATGCCACAGATGAGATGCTGTTGATGGGTATACCAGCGGTCAGGATCATGAGTACAGCGTTTATATTTGCGGGATTTTCTGTCACATGTTCGGGAATGTTTCAGGCTGTAGGAAAGGGCGTGTACAGTATGATAGTGTCTATGGCGAGACAGCTTTTTGTCATACTTCCTGTGGCATATTTCCTGTCGAAAGCAATGAACAGTGTGAATGGTGTGTGGGCAGCGTTCCCTATCGCAGAGGTTTTCAGTGTGATCATATCGACGATCTTTCTTCTCAGGGTCTATAAGAAAATAGTAAAGCCTATGGAAAGCGTCCAAAGAGATTAAGAGACGAAGATAATGAGATATGATGAGAGCATAATAATATATACATAGCACGTGGCATTTGTATAGTGGTAGAATACTATATAGTAATATAGTTTCGTGTGATGAATGCAGTGTTGCATTTGTCATTGACAAGTGACAGAAAAGGTAATGGAAAGAGAGCGAAAATGGGAAAGTTAATATATATGGATCATGCAGCGACGACGGCGGTGAGACCTGAAGTGCTCGACGCCATGTTGCCTTATTTTACAGAAAAGTTTGGAAACCCTTCAGGCGTATATACATTTGCATCGAGAAATAAGGATGTGATAAATGTGGCGAGGGATATAATTGCTGATTCGCTTGGCGCAAAGCCTGAGGAGATCTATTTCACGGGCGGTGGTTCGGAATCGGATAACTGGGCTTTAAAGGCTGTAGCGGAAGCCTTTCAGGATAAGGGAAAACATATAATTACGACCAGGATAGAGCACCATGCCATTCTTCACACATGTCAGTATCTGGAGAAGAGGGGCTTTGACGTGACATATCTGGATGTGGATGAGAAGGGGATGGTTGATCCTGATAGGCTGGAGTCGGCGATAAGACCGGATACGATCCTCATCTCGGTTATGGCTGCAAACAATGAGATAGGAACCATAGAGCCGATAAGCAGGATAGGAGCTATTGCGCATGAACATGGCATTCTATTCCACACGGATGCGGTTCAGGCGTATGGACAGATACCACTGGATGTAAATGCCATGAACATAGATATGCTCAGCAGCAGCGGACATAAGCTTAATGGCCCGAAGGGAATCGGGTTTCTGTATATACGGAGCGGAATAAAGCTTGGAAGCTTTATCCACGGAGGCCAGCAGGAGAGAGGAAGACGTGCCGGAACAGAGAATGTACCGGGGATTGTAGGAATGGGCAAAGCTGCGGAGCTTGCGATGCTCTCAATGGAAGATCGGATGAAGCAGGAGACAGATATCAGAGATCATATAATACACAGAATTTTATCGGAGATTCCTTATTCCAGACTGAACGGACATGACAAAGACAGACTTCCGAACAATGTAAATGTCAGCTTCCAGTTCGTTGAGGGCGAGACGATCCTCATCATGCTTGATATGGCGGGCATATGTGCTTCTGCCGGTTCCGCATGTACATCGGGTTCTGTTGATCCCTCCCATGTGCTGACAGCTATAGGGCTTCCGAAGGAGATATCCCATGGTGCGGTCAGACTGACTCTGGGATATGAGAACACCATGGATGAGGCGGATGCGGTGGTAGATAATCTCAAGAGAATCGTGGAAAATCTCAGAAAAATGTCACCTGCGTATCAGGATTTTGCCAGGAGAAACATGTAAATTACACAAGATATAACTATGTATAAAGAGGGAAAAAATTTGGTCGATACAGATAAGAAGACAGTGTGTGTTGGTATGTCAGGCGGAGTCGACTCGTCGGTTGCCGCACTTTTGCTCAAGGAGCAGGGCTACAATGTAATAGGAGTTACCATGCAGATATGGCAGGATGAGGACAGGGACGTGGTGAGTGCCCATGCCGGATGCTGCGGACTTTCTGCTGTGGATGATGCCAGGCGTGTGGCATCGCAGCTCGATATTCCGTATTACGTTATGAATTTCAAGGAAGAATTCAAGAAGTACGTAATAGACTATTTTGTGGACGAATACAAATGCGGAAGAACTCCGAATCCATGTATTGCATGCAACAGATATGTAAAATGGGAGTCTCTGCTTACGAGATGCATGGCCATCGGGGGCGATTATATTGCTACGGGACACTATGCAAGGATCATACAGCTTCCAAATGGCAGATATACTCTCCAGGAGGCCAGGGGAATAGAGAAGGATCAGACATATGCTCTCTACAATCTCACCCAGGAGCAGCTCGCCAGGACACTCATGCCGGTTGGAGAGTACAGCAAGCCTGAGATCAGAAAAATTGCAGAGGACCACAGACTTATGGTGGCTCACAAGCCGGATAGCCAGGATATATGCTTTGTGCCAGATGGAGATTACGCCGGTTATCTTGAGAATGAAGCAGGACTTAAGGCGGTTCCGGGAGATTTTGTAGACATACATGGCAATGCGATCGGAAGACATAAGGGAATCATACACTACACCATAGGACAGAGAAAAGGACTGGGACTTGCGATGGGGCATCCGGTATTTGTGGTGGACATCATACCTGAGACAAATCAGGTTGTTATAGGAGAGAACGGAGATGTATTTTCAGAAAGGCTGATATGCAACAGACTGAACTTTATGTCCATAGAGGATCTCACGGAGCCAATGCATGTCAAGGCGAAGATCAGATACAATCATAAGGGAAGTATGTGTACCATCAGAAAGATAGATGAAGATCTGGTAGAAGCAGTATTTGACGAGCCGGTAAGAGCTGTGACAAAGGGACAGGCTGTAGTGTTCTATGAAGATGATCATGTGCTTGGCGGAGGAAGCATCTGTTGACAGGGTTTTACAAAGGGTGATGGTCTGACATAAGGAGATTTCGTATGGGTGATACAGGCAGAGAAGTTTTGCGCAAAGACGTCAAAGTGCGTGGATGAATATTGTTTGGTATCTTTTCAGTGATTTTTGTTTTTATGATAATCACTATATGCTCCATGATACATAATGGAGAGTTTGAATTGAATAGTTTCACAGGACCATTGATTTTTCTGACTGTAATTTCGGTTATATGCATATGGGATGGCATTAGGATTATACGGACTCCGGAGAAGTTGCTCAACCGAGAGAATAAAAATCATGGTGGCAGTGTGTTTGAAATGGCAGACAAATTGTATGGTGATATTATCTATGAGAATAAATACATTATGGCTTCACATGAGGTTATCGCATCAAAGACAATGAGATACAACCTTGCGTACAGATGGGATGTGTATCTTATAACATATGTATATACGAGTATGCGAAGAGGCAAATTGGAATATTACTGTATGTATACTGGAAATCATGAAAATAATGTATATATTAATTTAAGAGGACTTGTGACCGGAAAGAGAAAAAAGAAAGTCCTTGACATGCTCCTCAGTTATTGCCCAAATGCGATATATGGTGATCTGGATGGCGCCGGAGGCGATTATCTTGAAAAAATGAGAAAAACAGACATTCATGATATACCACATAGTCCGTACTATACAGGAAACAATACATAATGAGATATGAAACAAATAGAGCAGTCAGGTGACTGCCGGAATTGAATTTACGGTATAAAAAAGATGGAACATATAAGCCATTGAACTGGCGTATGTGTTCCATCTTTTTATATTTATAAGTATATAAATAAATTGATATTTTGCAATTTTTTTTTACAGCGGATTGAATTCTGGCTTTCTGTTCTTGAATGTACAGTAGTATCTGTAGCCGAGTGATGTGAGGGCATCCCTTGCATATGTCTCAAAATCATAGCACAGATATTCGGGCTTGTGTGCATCAGATCCCACTGTGATGATCTCGCCACCCATATCCTTGTAGAGTTTCAGGATATCCATGTGAGGATGTGCGTAACTCATATTCTTGTACAGGCTTCCGGTATTGATCTCTATACCTTTTCCCTTTGGGATGATTATTTTGAAAATCTGTTCAAGCACATCATTATAATCTGCCATCCTAAAGATCTTCTCGCCTGATGGGCAGTATCTTACTACGTAGTCAAGATGACCATATACGTCAAAGTCATCTATCAGAGTCACATTCTCAAGAATGGACTCAAAGTAATCACGTATACCTTCTATCTCTGTACGTCCCTCATAGTAAGCTGGATAGTATGGGTCGAGGCCCCTGACAAGGTGTGATGATCCTATGATAAAGTCCAGTTCATTTTTGTATTTATCAGCAATGTCCCTTGCCTTGCCGGCAACCGTATTCATGAGACCGAGTTCCACGCCGCTTCTCACGTCAATCCGATCTCCGTATCTGTGTCGTATTTCGTCTATCGCAGCAAAGTACGAATCGAAATCAAGTTGGAAGTCAAAACCGTCCTCCGGATTGATAGGAAAGTCTATATCGTGGTGATCTGTCAGACAGATCTTTGGAATTCCAAGTTGTATTGCCTTCTGGATTATACTGTCCAGTGGAGCGGAAGAGTCGCTTGAGAACTCCGAATGTATATGCGAATCACAGATGATCATTTTCTGTATACCTCCGTTTATAATCATTGCGTTTCATATTATAACATAAAACACTGAAAAAAATATATAAAGTAAAGCTGTTGAGTAATCTTATTATTATCAAATTGTAGTAGAAACATTTTTTCTATAGCCTCAGCCCATTAGTATAATTTGTTAAAACAAATTTGTCTATTTTGGATAGATGATAACTAAAAAAATGAGATTAAGGCTTGAAATTTATACCTAAAGAATGTATGATTAGCTTGTGTATTTAACACGATTTATTTGCTACGTTCCCGCGTAGCAGATTGATAAATACTTTTATTATATTTCAAAAACCTAGGAGGAATAAAAAATGGCAGTAAAAGTAGCAATTAACGGTTTTGGACGTATTGGTCGTCTTGCATTCAGACAGATGTTCGGTGCAGAGGGTTATGAAGTTGTTGCAATCAACGATTTAACAAAGCCTTCAATGCTTGCAGATCTTCTCAAGTACGATACAGCACAGGGTGGATACTGTGGCAAGATCGGTGAGAACCTTCACACAGTTTCAGCTGATGATGAGGCTAACACAATCACAGTTGATGGTAAGACTCTTACAATCTACAAGGAGGCAGATGCAAACAACCTTCCTTGGGGTAAGATCGGTGTTGATGTAGTTCTTGAGTGTACTGGTTTCTACTGCTCAAAGGAGAAGTCAATGGCTCATATCAACGCAGGTGCTAAGAAGGTTGTTATCTCAGCTCCAGCTGGTAATGATCTTAAGACTATCGTATTCTCAGTTAACCAGGATACATTAACAGCTGATGATCAGATCATCTCAGCAGCTTCATGTACAACTAACTGTCTTGCACCAATGGCTAAGGCTCTTAATGACTATGCTCCAATCCAGTCTGGTATCATGTCAACAATCCACGCTTACACAGGTGATCAGATGATACTTGACGGACCACACAGAAAGGGCGATTTAAGAAGAGCTAGAGCAGGTGCTGCTAATATCGTTCCTAACTCAACAGGTGCTGCTAAGGCTATCGGTCTTGTTATCCCAGAGTTAAATGGCAAGCTTATCGGATCAGCTCAGAGAGTTCCAGTTCCAACAGGTTCAACAACAATCCTTACAGCAGTTGTTAAGGGTGCTGATGTAACAGTTGATGGAATCAACGCTGCAATGAAGGCTGCTGCTTCAGAGTCATTCGGTTACAACACAGATCCAATCGTTTCATCAGATGTTATCGGTATGAGATATGGTTCATTATTTGATTCAACTCAGACAATGGTATCAAAGATCGCTGATGATTTATATGAGGTTCAGGTTGTTTCATGGTATGACAATGAGAACTCATACACAAGCCAGATGGTTAGAACAATCAAGTACTTCGCAGAGTTAGCATAAGTTATTTCAAGCTATAATTAGCTTTTATAATGTAAGCTCATTTAAAAGTATTTATTAGACCTAATAGAGGGTCCGGTCTCCAAGGACCGGGCCCTTTTTTCTTCGTAGGAAGCAATTATGCGTTTCTATGTTCCCGCATAAGAGCGGGTAGGTAGCTGGGCAGAGGACAACTTATAGTTTTCTGTTCTATAACATTATTTAGGAGGAATTAGAAATGTCATTAAACAAGAAATCAGTAGATGATATCAATGTTAAGGGCAAGCGCGTGCTTTGCAGATGCGACTTCAATGTACCATTAAAGAACGGAGAGATCACAGACGAGAACAGACTCGTTGCAGCTCTTCCTACTATCAAGAAGCTTATCGCTGACGGTGGAAAGGTTATCCTTTGTTCACACCTTGGAAAGGTTAAGACTGAGGAGGACAAGCAGACTAAGACCCTTGCACCAGTTGCTAAGAGACTTACAGAGCTCCTTGGACAGGAGGTTAAGTTTGTACCAAGCCTTGAGGTTGTTGACGACACAGTTAAGGCTGCAGTTGACGCTATGAAGGACGGAGATGTAATCCTTCTTGAGAATACACGTTTCAGAGCTGAAGAGACAAAGAACGGAGAGGCTTTCTCTAAGGATCTTGCAAGCATCTGTGATGTATTTGTAAATGATGCATTCGGAACAGCTCACAGAGCTCACTGCTCAAACGTTGGTGTTGCTGGACTTGTTGACACAGCAGTAGTTGGTTACTTAATGCAGAAGGAGATCGACTTCCTTGGCAATGCAGTAGAGAACCCAGTTAGACCATTTGTAGCTATCCTCGGTGGTGCTAAGGTTGCTGACAAGCTCAATGTTATTTCAAACCTTCTTGAGAAGTGTGATACACTTATCATCGGTGGTGGTATGGCTTACACATTCCTTAAGGCTAAGGGATATGAGATCGGTAAGTCACTTGTAGACGATTCTAAGATCGATTACTGCAAGGAGATGATGGCAAAGGCAGAGAGCCTTGGCAAGAAGCTTCTTCTTCCAGTTGATACAGTTATGATCGAGGATTTCCCTAACCCTATCGACGATCCAAGCATCAAGACAGAGGTATTTGACGCTGACAAGATGCCTGCAGACAAGGAAGGCTGCGATATCGGACCTAAGACTATCGAGCTTTACTCAGACGCAGTTAAGACAGCTAAGACAGTTGTTTGGAATGGACCTATGGGTGTATTCGAGAACCCTGTACTTGCAGCCGGTACAAAGGCAGTTGCAGCAGCACTTGCTGATACAGATGCTACAACAATCATCGGTGGTGGAGATTCAGCAGCAGCAGTTAACCAGCTTGGTTACGGTTCAAAGATGAGCCACATCTCAACAGGTGGTGGAGCTTCACTTGAGTTCCTTGAGGGTAAGGAGCTTCCGGGCGTAGCAGCAGCTAACGACAAGTAATTTGTATATCACTGAGATATAAAGATTATACTGGTGGGTGCCGGTTCAGGCCGGTACTCATCAAAAAATACAAATATAAGAGGTAGATTACAATGGCAAGAAAGAAGATTATTGCAGGTAACTGGAAGATGAACAAGACTCCTAGCGAGGCTGTTGAGCTTGTTAACCTGTTAAAGGACTTAGTAAAGAATGATGACGTAGATGTAGTATACTGTGTACCAGCTATCGATATCGTACCAGTTGTTGAGGCAACAAAGGGAACAAACGTAGCTGTAGGTGCAGAGAACATGTACTTCGAGGAGAGCGGAGCTTACACAGGCGAGATCTCAGCAGCAATGCTTGTTGATGCTGGTGTTAAGTACGTTATCATCGGACATTCAGAGCGTCGTGATTACTTTAAGGAGGATGATGTTCTTCTCAACAAGAAGGTTAAGAAGGCATTTGAGGCTGGTATCACCCCTATTCTTTGCTGTGGTGAGTCACTTGAGCAGAGAGAGCTCGGTGTTACTATGGACTGGATCCGTCTTCAGATCAAGTCAGATCTCGCTGGCGTAACAGCAGATCAGGTTAAGTCAATGGTTATCGCTTACGAGCCAATCTGGGCTATCGGAACAGGTAAGACAGCTACATCAGATCAGGCACAGGAAGTATGTAAGGGAATCCGTGATCTCATCGCTGAGATCTACGATACAGATACAGCTGAGGCGGTAAGAATTCAGTACGGCGGTTCTATGAACGCTGGCAACGCTGCTGAGCTCCTTGCAAAGCCAGACATCGACGGTGGTCTTATCGGCGGTGCTTCACTCAAGGCTGATTTCGGTCAGGTTGTAAATGCCGGAAAGTAATTTTAAACAGGCCAAAATATATTAGTTTTAGATTAAATCTGATATAGAATATTGAAAGGGATTATCAAGTGCTTTATCACAAGGTAATCCCTTTTGTTTACGCTTAGAAAAACAAGGAGGTATATTTCAGGAACTAAGTATTGTTTTTATGAAATGGGGTTTGCCTTAAATTTATATTTCTATAGTTCGCAGGTGTTAGACCAGTATGTAATCTGAACTGTTCGGTAAAATAACTCTGACTTGGAAATGCGAGAGTCTGTGCTATCTGGGCAGGGCTATAATCAGAGTATATGAGCATGTTCCTTGCAGTATCAAGTTTTAGCATTTTTATATAATGTCCGATATTATCTCCGGTCTCTTTTTTGAACAGCCTTGACAGGTATGACGGGGTGAGATTGACACGTTTTGCCAGAAGTTCAACAGTGATCCTAGTATGCAGATGATCGTATATGTAGTCTATGCACTCTGCGACCGGTTTGGAGCATATGGAATTTTTCTTAAGGTTTCGCATTTTTTTTGCATAGTCGATGCACATGAATGCATGTAATTCAGATATATCCTCCACAGACTTCATTGTATCTGACTTTTTTATATAAAAATCACTGAGATTGTAAGCAGTTGCCACATCGAGACCACCTTCAATACAGTATCTTGCAACAAGGGCTGTTGTTATGACAAAATGATATCTTATGTTGTTGACCGGCTTTTCAGATAGTAAGCCGAGTCCTTTTTTATCCTTAAGTGGTGAGGCTTTACACAATTCTTTAACCTGTTCTATATCTCCATTTTGTATTATTGAGTAAAATTCAAGTTCAGGGTTATAGGGCGCTCTATTGGTTGAATCTTCGCGTCTTATAAATTCCTGGTAGAATATTTCCTTTGAGTATTTCATATGTGTATAAATCCTTTCCAGTAAATTGTGTCAGGGTAAAAATTTATATGTTATCAAAAGTTTATAAAAGTCTTACTTTACAACTCCTCTATAATATATCATGTAAACTATATAAAAAGCAATAAAACGATATATGGCAAATGTATAAGATGTTATTATCAAAATACTTTATAAAGATGCGACGTCGTAAATATTATTATTTTATTTTTGGAGAGGAGTATTTTATGAGAAGGTTAAAACAGCTTGTGGCTATGATACTTGTAGTTTGTATGTTGATCACTCTGTGTCCATCAGACGTTAGCGCTAGAACATCAAAAGCTGCGGTAAAGTCTGTAACTGTGACAAATCTTGTCACAAATAAACTTGTACTAAAAAAGGGTACAAAGTTTCGGGTGAAACCTAGAGTTGTAGTTACAGGTAAGATCAGCAAAAAAGTAACATATGTATCATCAAATAAGAAGATAGTTACAGTAGATAACAAGGGTGTTGTCAAAGCGGTAAAATCAGGAAAAGCGGTTGTAGCAGTGAAGAGTGCTGCAAACCCAAAGGTAATGTATAGGTTTAATGTTTATGTTGGGGTTCCTACGAAGACTGTTAAATTGTCTGCAAAGGCTGTGAACATGTTTAAAGGAACCAGCAGGACGTTAAAAGCTTCAATTGCTCCAAAGAATGCCACATATAAGAGAATTCAGTGGTCATCATCAGATAAAAGAATAGCAACAGTTTCCTCGAAAGGTGTTGTAAAAGCAGTTAAGGTTGGAAGAGTATATATAACTGCGAAGGCTATGGATGGAAGTGGCAAATATGCAAGATGTAAGATTACAGTAAAACAGCCAGTTACTTCTATCAAGCTTTCAGCGGCAACACTCACTATCACAGAGGGAAGCAGTAAAACTCTTACAGCTACTGTCGCTCCTGCATCGGCAACCAACAAGACGTTAAGTTGGACATCGAGCAATAAAAAGATTGCAACGGTTTCTGCAAAAGGCGTTGTGAAGGCTATAGCACCAGGTACAGCTACAATCACAGCAAAAGCTGCTGACGGTTCAGGAAAGAAAGCAACATGTAAAGTGACTGTAAATAAGAAGGTGACTGTAGAAAATAAATACGAGTCGCAGGGGTATAAACTTTTATGGCATGATGAATTTGACGGAACAGAGCTCAACCGTGATATTTGGAATGTTGAACTCCATGAGCCTGGCTGGGTCAATAATGAGCTTCAGTCATATGTTGATTCTGAAGATAATATAAAAGTCAAGAATGGCACACTTATTATAAGCTCAAAGAAAAAAGTGAATGAGGATGGTTCTATATCATATACATCGGGAAGAGTAAACACACAGAATAAGCAGGATTTCAAGTATGGCAGAGTACAGTTCAGAGCAAAGGTACCTACAGGTAAGGGCTATCTTCCTGCAGCATGGATGATGCCTACAAATGAGAGTCTGTATGGACAGTGGCCTAGATGTGGTGAGATAGATGTGATGGAGGTTCTTGGAGACAATACATATACAACCTATGGAACGATTCACTATGGCAATCCGCATTCAGAGTCACAGGGAAAATATACACTTTCAAATGGAAAGTCATTTGCGGACAGCTATCATGTATTTACATGCGACTGGGAGCCTGGAAAAATTACGTGGTATGTAGATGGAGTTAAGATGCATGAGGAAAATGACTGGTATTCTACAACTGCCGGAAAAGGTACAGTTACTTATCCGGCACCGTTTGATCAGCCATTCTATGTAATACTCAATCTTGCAGTTGGCGGCAATTGGCCAGGAAATCCGGATGCAGATGCAGATTATATTAACAGTGAGAGCTTATATGTTGATTATGTGAGAGTATACCAGAAGGAGTCTTATGACGAAAATGTGACAAAGCCAGAGCGTGAAGTTATAATTCGTGATCCGGATGAAAATGGCAATTATGTAATAAATGGTGATTTTAGTGAGACCGAGGATCTGGGAGATGCAGAAAACTGGATTTTTATGGCGCAGAATGGCGGCGAAGGAACAGCGGTCATCGAGAACAATACAATCAACATAAATACAATTGATGCAGGAACGGTTGATTACAGCATACAGTTGGTACAGCCTGATATTCCTGTAGAAAAAGGTGCCACATACAAGCTTTCATTTGATGCGTGGGCGGATGAGGCGAGAACAGGCATAATTGATGTCTCAGCGCCAACCAGATCATGGGGAAGATATCTTAAGGATACAAAATTTGATATGACAACAGAGAAACAGACATTTGAGTATGAGTATACGATGACTGATTCATCTGATGACAAGGGAAGAATAGAATTCAACTTCGGCAATCAGGGAAGCGTGGCTGGTGTACATATTGCAAATGTAAAGCTGGTAAAGACAAATCAGACTGAGATAGTTGACAAGAAGACGATCCTCGCTGATGGAAACCTAGTTTACAATGGAGAATTTCAGGAAGGAACAGGAAGACTTGGATATTGGACAGTCAGCAACAATTGCGGTGCTGAGTATAAGGTGACAGGTCTGTCTGACGGAAGAAGATTTTCATACAAGTCATTGGATGAGAGTATAGATGGCAACTTCGTATTATCACAGGATGAGCTTGCGTATGCCCCAAATACAAAGTATGTACTTAAATTTGATGCTGAGACTGCAACTGAGGGAAAGAATATAATTATCACTACAGGAGATTCAAAGTTTGCTGTAACTCTGGATAAAGGAATTAAGAATTATGTTTACAAGTTTGAGACCGGAGAAGAAGTGACTGACAGTTCAATCAGCATTGATTTTGGTAACAGCGGAGAAGTTCTGTTAGACAATGTGAAGATAATGCAGGATTCACTTCTTCTCAATGGGAACTTTTCAGCAGATTTTGCTGGATATGATGTGTATATAGACAGCAGTGCGGATGCAGAGTCTGTTGTGGACAGCCAGAAGGAGGACAATGCTGCTGACTTCACAATAAAGAATTCAGGTGACCAAAACTGGAAGATACAGCTCAAGCAGAATAATATCAAGCTTGAGAAAGGTCAGTGGTACAAGCTTTCATTTGATATAAAGAGCTCTGTGTCGAGAACTGTTCAGTACGCGATACAGAGAGATGGAAGCACGCATAAGGATAGTACAGGTGCAGAGGACTGGACACCATATGTTCAGGAAACAGTAAAGCTTGATGCATACGATCAGGCTGATCAGAAATATATGACTGTTTCAAACACATTCCAGATGGCCTGTGACACAGACGAAGAGAGTATTTTCAATATTGCACTTGGCGCAGGCGGAGAAAATGGTTCGGCAATTACTGATCAGCATAGAATCTGTATTGACAATATTGTTCTTGAAAAGACTTCAGCTCCAGAGATAGATGTGCCTGTAGGCAAGAATCTTATCACAAATTCAGAATTTGAGATGAGTGAGGATGGTAGCCTTGCCGGTTGGGAAAATGCAGTAACTGCTCCTGGAGATGCCACATTTGAGGCTGGAGATGGAAAGATCACATACAGTGTTGAAAACGTGGGTGAGGCAGACTGGAACATCCAGCTTAAGCAGATGGGATTATCTCTTGAGCAGGGCGAGTCATATACTCTTAAATGTACATTGGTTTCTGATGTTGATAGAGTTGTGAAGGTTGCTGTTATGACTCCTTCAGCCGGATATGCATGGCATGGCGGTGAAGATGTAGTTCTTACAGCTGGTGAGGCTAAGGATGTAACACTCACAATTACACCTAAGGAAGAAGTTTTCACAGATGGTATCACTGTTGATACAGGTGCCGGATTATTCTTCTCAATGGGATATGTTGAAGGATACACACTTGGAGCACATACAGTTTCTATATCAAATGTATCATTTGTAAAAAATTAAATTTGACCCCTAAAAATAATATATACCCTTAGGCAGCGGCGGATCGTCGCTGCCTTTTTCATTGTGGCCATAGCAGGATTTTGGTGAATTTTTAAATGATTTGACAGTCAGAATGGGTGTTTGTATGATATAATGAGCATTGCGACGGATGCGCTTGCGCAAGCCGTCATAATGCGAATGCCTGCATGGAGCCGGTAGGCGACATGATAAAATAAAACATGATTTTCCCCAAATAATAATGAAAGGATAAAATGGTATATAAATTTATGAAAAAACTTATCTCATGGAACGTAAATGGAATAAGGGCATGCGCCGGTAAAGGCTTCATGGACTTTTTTAACAGCATAGATGCAGACATATTTTGTATACAGGAGTCCAAGATGCAGGAGGGACAGCTCACACTTGATATGCCAGGATATTATCAGTATTGGAACTATGCGGATAAGAAGGGATATTCAGGTACGGCTATTTTCACAAAAGAGAAACCTTTGAGTGAAACAAAAGGTATAGGCATAGATGAACACGACCATGAGGGTCGTGTCATAACACTTGAATATGAGAACTTCTACATGGTGACTGTATATACACCAAATTCACAGAACGAGCTTGCAAGGCTTGATTACCGGATGAAGTGGGAGGATGATTTCAGAGCATATCTGAAAAAGCTTGAGGAGAATAAGCCTGTTATAGTGTGCGGCGATATGAACGTGGCTCACAATGAGATAGATCTGAAAAATCCAAAGACAAACAGGAAGAATGCGGGATTTACTGATGAGGAAAGAGAGAAGATGACGGTGCTTCTAGATGATGGCTTCATCGACACATTCAGATATTTTTATCCGGATCAGGAAAATATATATTCATGGTGGTCGTACAGATTCAAGGCAAGGGAGAAGAATGCAGGTTGGCGTATCGACTATTTTCTCACATCTGAGAGTTTGAAGGACAAGCTTGTCGATGCTAAGATACACACTGATATCATGGGATCTGATCACTGCCCGGTTGAACTGGATATTGACCTGTGATTTGAGTTGGATTTGAACTTGAAAAATAGGCATTATATAAGTATAATCTCAAATGAGTGAATTATGATTAAGAGGCATTTAGCCGGAATAAATAAAAAGGAGAAAAATTATGAGTAAGAAACCAGTAGTTTTAATGGTCCTCGACGGATATGGTCTCAGTGACAAGACAGAGGGCAATGCAGTAGCACTTGCAAAGACACCTGTTATGGACAAACTTATGGCTACAGCACCATTTGTGCAGGGCGCAGCTTCAGGACTTCCTGTAGGACTTCCAGACGGTCAGATGGGCAATTCAGAGGTAGGTCATATGAATATCGGCGCAGGCCGTATCATATATCAGGAGCTTACAAGAATCACAAAGGCAATCGCTGATGGAGATTTTTTTGAGAACGAGGAGATGCTTGCTGCAATAGAAAACTGCAAGAAGAACAATTCAGATCTTCATCTCTGGGGACTTCTCTCAGATGGTGGTGTTCACAGCCACAATACACACCTTTATGCGATCCTTGAGCTCTGCAAGAAGCAGAACTTTGAGAACGTATACGTTCATCCATTCTTCGATGGAAGAGATACACCGCCTGCATCAGGTAAGGGATACCTTGAGGAGCTTATCGCAAAGATGAAGGAGATTGGTGTAGGTAAGGTTGCATCTATGTCAGGCCGTTACTACGCAATGGACAGAGATAACAGATGGGACAGAGTAGAGCTTGCATACAAGTCACTTGTAACAGGTGAGGGCGTTCAGGCTGAGGACCCGGTTGCAGCTATGCAGGAGTCATATGACAAGGAAGTATATGATGAGTTCGTTCTTCCTACAGTAATCACAGAGAATGGTAAGCCTGTATCACTTGTTAAGCCAAATGATTCAGTTATATTCTTTAACTTCAGACCAGACAGAGCCCGCGAGATCACCAGAGCATTCTGCTGTGATGATTTTGATGGATTTGAGAGAGCAAATGGCCGCATGCCACTCACATATGTATGTTTCAAGGACTACGACGAGTCAATACCTAACAAGCTTGTAGCATTCAAGAAGGAAGAGATTGACAACACATTCGGTGAGTACCTTGCAGCTAAGGGCCTCAAGCAGCTCAGACTTGCTGAGACAGAGAAGTATGCTCATGTAACGTTCTTCTTCAACGGCGGTGTTGAGGAGCCTAACAAGAACGAGGACAGAATCCTTGTAAAGTCACCTGCTGTAGCAACATATGACCTCCAGCCAGAGATGAGCGCTCCAGAGGTAAGCGAGAAGCTCAATGCAGCTATCCTTGGTGGCGAGTATGATGTGATCATCATCAACTTTGCAAACCCTGATATGGTTGGTCATACAGGTATTATCCCAGCAGCTATCCAGGCTGTAGAGACAGTTGACAAGTGCGTTGGCGCTGCTGTAGAGGCAATTGATAAGGTTGATGGTGTTCTCTTTATCTGTGCTGATCATGGTAACGCAGAGCAGATGATCAACTATGAGACCGGTGCTCCACATACAGCTCATACAACTAACCCTGTACCATTTATCCTTTACAACTATGGTGAAGATGTAGAGCTTCGTGAGGGCGGATGTCTTGCAGATATCGCACCTACACTTCTTGAGGTTATGGGACTTCCTCAGCCTAAGGAGATGACAGGCAAGTCACTTATTGTAAGAAAGTAAAAAAAGATGATGTGCGATTAGCAATGACAGCAAATGTAGATATATGTCATATCAATTGCGCGAGAAACAATAAATAAAAGATACGGCACCGAATTATAATATAAGTTTGTTATGATTGGTGCTGTATTCAGTTGGAAGGATACATATGAAGAAGTTTTTGGAAGAGTTTAAGGAGTTTGCCCTTAAGGGAAATGTGATGAGTCTTGCAATCGGTGTTATCATTGGTGGAGCGTTCCAGTCATTGGTTACATCTTTTACAGACTGTTTCATCACACCAATAATCAACAGTATCGGTGGAGCAGAGATTGGTGGACATTTTCAGATATTCCATACAGGACAGTATATCGAGTATGGAGCGTTTATTTCAGCAGTTATCAACTTCATAATCATGGCATTTGTTATATTTGTCATCATGAAGGGGATCAATGCGATCATGGATCTTGGTAAGAAGAAAGAGGAGGCAGCTCCTCTCACAAGAAAGTGCCCATACTGTATGGGTGAGATAGATATCAAAGCAACAAAGTGTATGCATTGTACATCTGATGTACCTCCTGCCCAGGAGTAGATCAGGTCTGACCTGGATCAGCGCCGGCGTAGGGATACATACAGCATAAGAAAAGCGGCTGTGCCTTATGGTATGGCCGCTTTTCGTCAAAAAAGATTAGCAGATAAACAACAGAGTATATATAAAGGAGACAGAAAAACATGATAAAAGAGTGCCTTGAAAATGTGAGAAAGAATGTACCTCTGGTACACAATATAACAAACTATGTAACTGTAAATGATGTGGCAAATGTCATTCTGGCGTGCGGTGGAAGTCCTATCATGTCGGATGATGAGGGTGACGTGGAGGATATCACAAGTATATGTGGTGGTCTGAATATCAACATAGGAACACTTAACAAGAACACTATTCCATCAATGTACCTGGCAGGGAAGAAGGCAAATGAACTTGGACATGTTGTACTTCTCGATCCTGTTGGAGCAGGAGCAAGTAAGCTCAGAACTGATACGGCTGTTGGACTTATGAAGGAGATTAGATTTGATGTTATAAGGGGAAATATCTCTGAGATCAAAACTCTGGCATATGGTTCCGGCAGTACAAAGGGTGTTGATGCCGATGTGGCAGATGCGGTTACGGAGGATACGCTTGATAATGCAGTGGCATTTGTCAAGAAGCTATCTGCTGAAACGGGATCTATCATAGCTGTAACAGGCGCAATAGACCTTGTTGCGGACAGCGAGAAATGTTATGTAATCAGAAACGGCCGTCCTGAGATGGGTAAGATCACTGGAACAGGCTGCCAGCTCTCAGGAATGATGACAGCATATGTTGTGGCAAATCAGGACAACAAGCTTGAGGCTGCTGCAGTGGCTGTCATGGTCATGGGACTTGCTGGGGAGATTGGTTATTCCCATCTGCAGGCATTTGAGGGGAATTCAACATACAGGAACAGGATAATCGACGCCATATACAATATGGACGGGGATACACTTGAACAGGGTGCAAAGTTTGAAATCAGATAATTGACGGAAGTCTAATAATTGCCTGGATCTGCATCAGATCGGGATCGAAACATATAGGAAGGACGGATAGTATGATAAATTGCAGTGAGAAAGAGCTCTTGCTCTACGCAGTAACTGACAGACACTGGCTTGGTGAAGAGACTCTGTATGATCAGGTAAAGAAGGCACTTGACGGCGGTGCAACATTTGTACAGCTCAGGGAGAAGAAGCTCGACAGAGAAGACTTCCTCGCTGAGGCGAAGGAGATACAGAAGCTTTGTAAGGAATATGGAGTTCCATTTGTCATCAATGACGAGGTCAGCATAGCAAAAGATATAGATGCTGACGGTGTACACGTGGGACAGAGTGATATGGAGGCCATGGACGTCAGAAAGATACTCGGCCCTGACAAGATACTTGGAGTGTCTGCACAGACTGTCGAGCAGGCGATTATAGCGGAAAAGCACGGCGCAGATTATCTTGGTGTAGGAGCAGTGTTTACAACAGGTTCAAAGGATGACGCGGACGATGTGAGCCATGAAACTCTCAAGGCCATTTGTGAGGCGGTGTCCATACCGGTCATTGCCATAGGCGGCATAACAAAGGATAATGTGGCCGAGCTTGCGGGCTCCGGAATATGCGGTGTGGCAGTTATAAGTGCCATATTCGGACAGAAGGACATACAGAAGGCCACAGAGGAGCTCAAGTTTTCTGTAGAGAATATGCTTGATGCCTGACTAAATATATGATATAGAGGTGTACATGAAAAAAATAGTTATCAGTGATATAAAAGGTGCGATATTTGATATGGATGGGGTTCTGCTTGACTCTATGCCTATGTGGGATCATGCCGGAGAGATGTATCTGGCGGGACAGGGGATACAGGCAGAACCTGATCTTGAGAAGGTGCTTTTCACCATGACCATGATGAAGGGCGCAGAATATATGCAGGAACACTATGGACTTGAACTCAGCGCGAAGGAGATTATAGACGGTATCAATGAGACTGTGCGCGATTTCTATGCAAATAAAGTTGAGCCGAAGTCAGGTGTGCCTGAACTGCTGAGGTTCTTAAAGAGATATGATATCCCGGTCACTGTTGCAACATCCACAGACAGATGCCATGTTGAGGCAGCACTTGTGCGGACAGGACTTATGAAGTATGTTGACAGGATATTTACATGTTCTGAGGTGGGCGTGGGCAAGGCAGCCTCACCTAAGATATATGAGATGGCGGCTGAGTTTATGGGAACTCCGGCTTCGGATACATTTGTATTCGAGGACGCATATCATGCGGCGGAGACAGCACAGAACGGAGGATTTGTTGTGGTCGGTCTCTTTGACGAATCCAGCAGGGACAGACAGGGAGATCTTATAGCACATTGTGATCATTATTTTAAGAGTATGGATGACATGCTGTGCAGTATAAATTCTGACAGAAGCCGTCTTGTGCCTGTCCTCACCATAGCCGGAAGCGATTCCTCAGGTGGCGCAGGTGTGCAG
This sequence comes from Coprococcus sp. RTP31081st1_H1_RTP31081_211007, assembly GCF_040227275.1. Taxonomy (NCBI): domain Bacteria; kingdom Bacillati; phylum Bacillota; class Clostridia; order Lachnospirales; family Lachnospiraceae; genus Coprococcus; species Coprococcus sp. RTP31081st1_H1_RTP31081_211007. The sequence goes on along the minus strand of NZ_JBEHVP010000001.1, from coordinate 281,558 downwards.
GCGGATCTCAAGACCATGCAGGCAAATGGCGTATTTGGTATGAGTGCGATCACAGCCCTCACGGCTCAGAATACCACAGGAGTGACTGCTATCATGAACGTTATCCCTGATGTACTTGGCGCCCAGATAGATGCGGTGTTTACCGATATACGGCCGAAAGCGGTCAAGATAGGAATGGTATCTGTTCCTGAACTTATTGATGTGATAGCTGACAGACTTGCCAGATACAATGCGGAGAATGTCGTGCTTGACCCTGTGATGGTGGCGACCAGTGGTGCTAAGCTTATAAGCGATGATGCGGTGGAGGTCATGACCGGTAAACTGTTCCCACTTGCAAAGCTCATAACGCCAAACATACCTGAGACTGAGGCGCTCACTGGTATATCGGTGAAGAGCGTAGCTGATATGGAGAATGCTGCCAGATGTATATACGGAAAGTATGGCTGCGCTGTCCTTGTAAAGGGTGGACACAGCATAAATGATGCAAATGATATGCTTTTTGACGGGGAGAATATCACCTGGTTTTCGGGTAAGCGTATTGATAATCCGAATACACATGGCACAGGATGTACGCTTTCAAGTGCGATCGCTTCAAATCTCGCAAAGGAATATGATGTAAGTGATTCAGTTAGAATGGCCAAACAATATATATCCGGTGCCCTGGCGGCCATGCTGGATCTGGGATCGGGCAGTGGACCGCTGAATCATGGTTTCGATATACGAAGTAGGTATATGTTATAAATCAGTATGTAAAAGTTAGAAATTCTTTCATTAAAAATTTTTAATCTATATAGTATTTTCACAGATTGTGTAGTATTATATTAAAACTAAATAATCTGGAGAAGAATATGATGGAGAAAGAACAGAGAAAACAGCTCGTTATTCAGATGCTTACAGCGGGCATTATCACATTCTGCCTGCTGTGGCTTCTGTTTTATATAAAAAAGTATGTGCCGTTCGGAGTACATTCACTCGCATCCAAGGATGCTGATTTTCAGTATCTTGATTTTCCGGCATATCTGAAGGATGTATTTGACGGCAAAAATAATATAGATTATTCTTTCAGCAAATCTATAGGAGGGGCCTGCATAGGAGTATTCAGTTACTATCTTTCCAGCCCGTTCAATTTATTGCTGTTGTTATTCGACAAATCCCAGCTTGTATTGTTCGTACATGTGATCATAACGTTAAAGCTTGCCTGTGCGGCGGCGACATTTGCATTTTATCTCAACAGGAGATTTGAAGAGTGGAATGATGGTTCTGTGAAAAAACAGGCACTTATCATTTTTCTGGCGGTGAGCTATGCAGTGAGTCAGTATGGAATCGCCCAGGCATGTAATATAATGTGGCTTGACGGCTTCTATATGTTACCGCTCATAATGCTGGGCGTGTACAGAGTGGTTAACGGTGGCAGGCCTGTTATGCTTTCCGTATCAGTTGCATTGGCAGTTCTGTTCAACTGGTATATGGGCGGAATCAACTGTGTATTTGCCTGTTTCTGGTTTTTGTTTGAATTTGCATATTCAAGATTGTACAGTGGGGATACTAAGGCTGAGAAGACTGTCATAAAGGATTTTGCCGGAAAACTTGGACGGTTTATATATTCAATGCTGGCGGGAGTTCTGATCAGTGGGGTGTTGTTCCTTCCGACGATAGGTGCGATGCGTTACAGTGTAAGAGGAAGTCTTGATTTAGGCTCTCTGCTCGACATGTCATTTATCGGTGATGTTTCATCTGTGATAGACGGATATTCGCTTGGCGCACAGAGTCAGAAGGGAAGCGTGTCTCTGTACTGCGGATGTCTGGCGTTGATAGGATTTATTGGAATCTTCATCGGTAAGAAACACAATGTAAAGCAGAAGATATTAGCATTTGTCACGCTTGTGGTAATGCTGCTCATGTTTTACTGGAATCCATTGTGCATGGCATTTTCTCTGTTCAAAGAGGTTGGATCATATTGGTACAGATATTCACATGTTGGAATATTCTGCATATTATTCTTTGCCGCTGAATTTTTCCTCTCGGAGGATCTGAATGCTGTAAAATGGCGGGTTATCATTGCAAGTGCGATATTCAGTGCGGCTATGCTTGGTGTAAACTATCTGCATGGAGTCCAGGATAACAAACTTGTATGGCTGACCGATGCGCTTATTGTAGGGGTAGCCGTTTTGATAGCACTCATAAGCAGGCTTTCGAAAAACGTAGGAGCCGGAAGAGTGTTCGGGATTATATTTACGGTCATTCTGTGTGCAGTGCTGACTGTTGAGACAGGATACAGCGTGATGTTGCAAATGGACAATATCCATATCGACAACGGTGAGAGTTTTGTTGAGTATGAGACGGCTATGGAAGGCCTTATAAATGATCTGAAAGAATATGATTCCGATACATACAGGATCAGCCAGACCAGATCAAGGGCGACAAGATCACTCGAAAAAAAGAAAAACAATAATGGCAAAGATACGGATGATAATTTTAAATATAAGAACAATGTCAGAGCAAATTATGACGAGTCGTTTGGTTATGGGTATTGGGCGATAGGATCGTATGTGTCAACCGCTGACAGCACAGTGCTGAACTTCCTTGTGGACACGGGATACAGGAGCGAAGGCGATAACCTAAGTGTTGTCAACATGCCGGTGCTTGGAACTGATTCACTGCTGGGAGTCAGATACATCGTATCTGATTATGCTTTGGAGGGCATGGATAAAGTAGAGGATATTGCAGACAATGCAAATGGAGCCGGTGTATACGAGAACCCATACAGCCTGCCTATGGCATTTGTATATGATTCAGGCAAATATACAGCGGCAAAATATAACGGCAATCCGTTTGAATATCAAAATGAGCTCTACAGCGAGCTGCTCGGCAGAAAGGTTGAGATCTATAAGCCTTTAAAGTACGAGACGGTTGTAAGTAAAGCGAAGAAGCGTGTATACAAGATGGAGATCCCGGAAGGCAATTACATCGCTTATGGCAATATCCCATGGAACAGTCTGTTTAATGCAAAGCTGAATGTCAATGGAATATACAGGACCGGATATGCCAGATGGCTTTCGCCGTCAGTGTTCAATATTCCTGTAAATGAGGATCGTGATTACTACAAGGTTGTGCTTCACTCAAAGCAGAAGCTAGATCTGGATGATGGAGCAGAGCAGTTTTATGTTCTTGATCTGGATTTGCTGAAAAGCATAGCAGAGGAGCTTGAGAAATATACCCCTGATGTGATGGATATAGAAAATGGCAGCGCAGAAATTGTTGTAAATGCCAAGGAAGGACAGAGTTTATTCACATCTATTCCTTACTGTGATGGTTGGACAGTCAAAGTTAACGGCCAGAAGGTACAGCCGGATAAGGTGGTAGACAGCCTGTATTCTATAAGTCTTGTTGAGGGTGAGAATGTTGTTGAGATGAAATTCCATGTGAAATATGCAGGCGCAGGTATTGCCTGTTCGATAATAGGTATCGCAATGCTGGTATTTGCGGAGTTTTACAGAAAACGAAGAAAATAGTTATTGAATATATTATTTTGTTGTGTTATTATGTTTCAAGTTGGTGTTAAAATTATACACACACCATTTTTTCGGAAACGGAGGTGTTAAGATGCTGAAGACAATATTAATGGTAATTTATGTTATAGTATGTATAGTATTAGCAATAGTGGTTCTTTCACAGGAAGGAAAGGATGCGAGCCTTACAAGTTCCATATCAGGAGCAGGCGGCGGATTTGACAATTCCTACTGGAGCAAGAATAAGGGAAGCTCAAAGCAGGAGATACTTAAGAAGATAACAGCAGTTCTCACAGTTCTCTTCTTTGTACTTGCATTACTGCTTGACTCAAAGCTTTTCAACTAATAATGATTTCTGATGCTTACATATATTAACTGATATATGTAAGCATTTTTTTGCTCATTATGCAATGTATTTGTGCGGTAGGGATGCGGGCATAATGTATATAGAAAGGGTTTGTTATGGATAATAAGGATTTGGAGTTATACAACAGAAGAAAACAGACGGTATATGAATTTATATGCGATGATGATTATCCGCCTATGAAGTTCAAGGAGATGTGTACATTCCTTCAGGTCCCTGGAGATGAGAGACAGACATTTCTCGATATACTGAATGACCTCACAGAGGAGGGACTGATCATCAGATCGGCAAAAGGACGATATCAGAAGGTCGGAGAAGGGACATACAAGGGAATATTTATCGGCAATCAGAGAGGTTTTGGATTTGTCCGCGTTGAGGGCATGAAGGAGGATTTCTTTGTCCCTGAGAAGAATACCATGGGAGCGTTCCACGGTGATACAGTCCTCATACGTGCGGAGGACAGACCGAAGGGAATGAAGCAGGAAGCATCGGTTATAAAGGTACTTGAGCGTGGACTAAAGAAGGTTGTCGGAGTCTATCAGAAGAATAAGAACTTTGGATTTGTCATACCTGACAATCTGAAAATAGATGGAGACATATTTATATCCAAGGCAAATTCCATGGGCGCCATGGCTGGACATAAGGTTGTGGCGGAGATCATCAGTTATGGAGACAAAGTGAAGTCTCCGGAGGGAAAGATTATAGAGATACTTGGACATATAAATGATCCGGAGAGTGACGTGCTGTCTGTGGTCAGAGCTCTGGACATTCCAGTCGATTTTTCTGACGAGGTCATGGACAGCCTTTCACAGATCCCTGATTTTGTCAGCGCATCGGAGATGGCAGGCAGAACGGATCTCCGACATCTTCAGACAGTGACGATAGATGGCGAGGATGCAAAAGACCTGGACGATGCCATAACACTCTATGAGGCGGACGGAATGTACAAGCTTGGTGTGCACATAGCTGACGTGACCCACTATGTAAAGGAGAATTCCCCTCTGGATAAAGAGGCACTTAACAGAGGTACAAGCTGTTATCTCGTGGACAGGGTAATACCTATGCTTCCGCACAAGCTGTCAAATGGTATCTGTTCGCTGAATGAAGGGCAGGACAGATTGGCGCTGAGCTGCCTTATGGACATAGATCAGAAGGGCCACATAGTAGGACATAAGATATGTGAGACTGTGATCAATGTGGACCGTAGAATGTCATATACAAGTGTGTCTGCAATTGTCGAGGATCACGATCCAGGGGAGACCAGAAAATATGAGGAGCTTGTGCCTATGTTCGAGATGATGCTTCATGTGTCGGATCTTCTCAGAGCTAACAGAAGAAAGCGAGGCTCAATAGATTTTGATTTTGACGAATCGAAGATCAAGATAGACTCCGACGGCAAAGTTGTATCAATAGGTGTATATGAGAGACGCAGATCCAATGAGATCATTGAAGATTTTATGCTTGCTGCAAATGAGACGATTGCTGAGGATTATTTCTGGCAGGATATACCATTTGAGTACAGAGTCCATGAGACACCTGATGCAGACAGGGTTGAGCAGCTGGCGCTCCTTATAAGTAATTTTGGAATGTACTTTAAGGCATCAAAGGAGAATATACATCCGAAAGAATTCCAGAAGCTACTTGACAGGATAAAGGGTGAGCCTTATGAGAATCTTGTGAGCAGGATGGCGCTGAGGACCATGAAACAGGCGAAGTATTCAACGGAGTGCACAGGACATTTTGGACTTTCGTGTAAGTATTACTGTCATTTTACTTCTCCTATAAGGAGATATCCAGATCTGCAGATACATCGTATAATAAAGGAAAATATACATGGCAGACTTGACTCGAGGAGAATAGAACATTACAGCATGATACTTGACAGGGTGGCTGATGACAATTCGCGCAAGGAGAGAAGAGCTGAGGAAGCTGAGCGTGATGTGGAGAAGCTCAAGAAGGTGGAATATATGTCAGCTCACATTGGCGAGGTCTATGACGGATTTGTCTCAGGAGTTACAAACCGGGGAATGTTCGTGGAACTGCCGAATACGGTGGAAGGCTTTGTGAACGTGGCAGATATGCGCGACGATTATTACTATTTTTCTCAGGAAGATTATGCTATGATAGGTGAGGACACGGGCAAACAATATGCCATCGGTGATCCTATACAGATAAAGGTGAAGAATACAGACAAGATGACGAAGTCGATAGATTTCAGTATTGTATATAAAGGAGAGGATACATTTGTCAAAGGAAAGAGGAAACACTCTCATCGCAAATAACAAAAAGGCATATCACGAGTATTTTATAGAAGAGAAGTTTGAGGCCGGAATAGAGCTTGTGGGAACCGAGGTAAAGTCCATAAGACAGGGACACTGCAGTATCAAGGAAGCATTTGTCGGAATAGACCACGGCGAGGTGTATGTGTACAGAATGAATATCAACCCATATGAGAGGGGGAATATATTCAATAAAGATCCGCTCAGGACGAGAAAGTTGCTGCTCCACAGGTACGAGATCAACAAGCTTATCGGACAGCAGAAGGTGAAGGGTTATACCATTATGCCGCTCAAGGTATATATCAGAGATGGACTTGTCAAGATGGAGATAGGTCTGGCAAGAGGTAAGAAGCTCTACGACAAACGTGAGGATATCGCCAAGAAGGATATGAAGCGCGAGATGGAGAGAGATCTTAAGAGCAGGAGCAAGGACTTCTGATCGTGAGCGTTTGTGGAATTTCTGTGAAATCAAACTTATTATTGGAATTATAATGCAGCTTGTGTTATACTAGCAAGGTGTTGAATAAGATAAGCTGGTTCAGATATAATGTGTGTATCGGAATCAAATAAACGATAGTCTGGAGAAGGGCGTTATGAGTCAGAGTAAAGTAGATAAGAAGAAATATGAGAAAAAGCACCGCAAGGAGATACTCAGGAAGCAGAAGATCAAGAAGATTATTGCTATAACAGTTACGATCGTTGTTATCGCTGCTATAGTTGGAAGCGTTGCGGGTGTGAAGATATATAAGGCGATACCTAAGTATGTTGATGCTTCAGGCTTGTCAGAATATGTAGACAAGACTTGGAAGGACAGCGGTTATGACACTCTGTTTTCTGCCACAGCTTCCGATGCTGAGGACACAGCAGACACAACTGAAAATGCAGAAGATACAGCAGAGGCGACAGATGCAGAGGAAGATACAACTGCTGACGCTGAGTAAGAGCATCTGATAAATTAAGATATATAGGCGCAAGTATTATTTTGATATTTGCTGCATATATTATAAATGATTGGTTATCACTGATCTATGATCAGGGGTTGACTGGTTTCGACAGGGGTTTTGAAGCTATGGAAGCCATCCGTGGACCAGAGCCACGCTAAAAGCTGGAAAAAAAATAAACGCTAACGATAATTTAGCATACGCTGCCTAAGGGCAGTCGTCATCCTTTAGGAACGCCGAGCCTTTAGGAATGGCGTCGATTTTCGGCAAACTCCTGCATCTAAGCTTTGCGATGTAGGAAAATCCATGAAGCTACTAAGGTCTATAGCATGTTAGTGGGCGATAGGCTGAGGGAATGTTAAAGCACTGACTGTGATGGAAGAAACTGTAGTGAATGAGCTTTTGGACGCGGGTTCGACTCCCGCCAGCTCCACTATTTTTCATAAGGAGGGGCCCGCCGTAGGTGGGAGGAATCCTTGTGAAGCACGCAGACGCCTGCGAACGAAGTTCGTCTTCTAATGCGTCTGCTCCACTTGACTGAATTAAGTCGAACAAGATATTTAATGCAACAGGGCATATAGAAATCAATCTATATGCCCTGTTTGCTAAAAAACGGATAAAATCCGAAAATTCTTCTTGCATCTACAATTTCAGTATGTTATATTAAATGAGTTGTGAAAAGAGTGATGGTCCTCTGTGCCCATATATCCGGTGGATATGGTAGTAAGAACATCAGAATATTAAGGAGGAACACAATGAACGATTACATTAAGAATCTTGAAGCTTCACAGATGAAGGAGAGCGTTGATGAGTTCAACGTAGGAGACACTGTTAAGGTACACAACAGAATCAAAGAGGGTAACAAGGAGAGAATCCAGATCTTCGAGGGTACTGTAGTAAAGAGACAGGGCGGAAGCAACAGAGAGACATTCACAGTTAGAAAGATCTCTAGCGGATGCGGTGTTGAGAAGACATGGCCTGTACACTCACCTTTCGTTGAGAAGATTGAAGTTGTAAGAAAAGGTAAAGTTAGAAGAGCTAAGATTTACTACTTACGTTCAAGAATTGGTAAGGCAGCAAAGGTTAAGGAGCTTGTTAAATAATAAAGCTTGTAACATGAAAGTAAAAGTGGCTGGAGTATTTCTACTCCAGCCATTTTTAGAATGGATGAAATGAACTGAACAAATATATTGATGATTGAAGGATAGAATTCATGAGTGAGAGATATGACAGACTCCGAAGGATAAGGAGAGAAAAAAGGCGTCAGAGAAGACAACAGAGATCATTGAAAAAGACTATGAAGAGCGCACTTGGCTGGTTCATATCGATACTGACAGCGGCTATACTTGGTTATGGTTTTGTTGCATTTGGATTCCAGACGGTATATATGGTAGGACCATCCATGGAGCCGACACTGACGGATGGAGAATCGTATCTGGTCAATAAGGCTGTTTATCTGGTGACATCCCCGGAAAGATACGATGTGGTAGCGTATCGTATAGTTGAGAATCAGGACAAATACTATTCCATCAAGAGAGTGGTAGGCCTGCCGGGTGAGACTGTGCTTATCCAGAATGGTCAGGTATATATAAATGGCAATCCGCTTGCAGATTATCCCGTCGACTGTGAGATAAAAACAGCCGGAATAGCGGAATCTGCGATCACACTTGGAGAGAATGAATACTTCCTGCTCGGAGACAATCCGGACAACAGCCAGGATTCAAGATTTCAGGCGGCTGGCAATGTGCAAAAGAGCGAGATGCTGGGCAGAGTAAAGATAAAATAGAGGTAGAGATATGAATATACAGTGGTATCCCGGACATATGACAAAAGCAAGACGAATGATGCAGGAGGATATAAAACTTATAGATATCGTCATAGAGCTGGTGGATTCAAGAATCCCATTCAGTAGTAAGAATCCTGATATAGACGAGCTTGCAAAGAACAAATACAGACTCATACTCCTCAACAAATCAGATCTTGCGGATGATGCAGTCACAACAAAGTGGGAAAACTATTATAAGAATAAAGACTTTGCCGTTGCAAAGATAAATGCCCGTGACGGTATGGGGATGAAGAGTATCAACAATATCGTGCAGGAGGCCTGCAAAGAGAAGATAGAGAGGGATAGAAAAAGGGGAATCATAAACCGTCCGATAAGGGCGATGATAGTCGGTATCCCGAATGTCGGCAAATCCACGTTTATCAATTCCTATGCGAGAAAGGCCTGCACCAAGGTTGGAAATAAGCCTGGTGTCACAAAAGGCAAGCAGTGGATAAGACTTGGAAAGAATATTGAGCTTCTGGACACTCCCGGTATTTTATGGCCGAAATTCGATGATGAGGCCGTTGGTCTCAGACTTGCGTTCATAGGTTCGATCAATGATGAGATACTCAGCATAACGGATATAGCGGTTGAATTAATTAAATTTTTACAGGCAAACTATTGTAATACCCTTGTTCAAAGGTATAATATTGAAAGTGTTGATGATCCTGTACAGATGCTGACAGGTATCGCAGAGAAGAGACAATGCATTAAGAAGGGCGGGGAGCTCGATTATGACAAGGCTGCGGCTCTGCTGATCGATGATTTCAGATCGGGAAAGCTGGGGCGTATTACATTGGAGACCCCGAAGGAAGACTAGATGAGTGAAGAAAACAAGAATGTTGCTGATGCGTTAAACGATATATTTGAGGATGACCCTGCGAAGAAGGAAAGGGACAAAGAGATCGCCAAATATGAGAAGAAGCGTCAGAAAGCGATAGATAAAGAACAGAAGAAGGCTGCAAAAAAGGCTGCGAAGGAAGCAAAGGAAGCTGAAAAGAAAACTGCCGACGATGAGCAGGAAAATAAGGAGAAGTCCTCCTGGTCATGGGACAAAGCAGTCGCTGAGAGTTCGGCTGATGCAAAGGCGGAGACAGCAGATAAATCGGAAGAAGCATCTCAGAAGGAGACATCGGAAGAAGTTGCAGGAGCAGCTAAATCTGAGAGCTCAGATAAAACTGCAGAAGCGGTTAATACAGACTCTTCTGAAGAAGTGTACAATGGGGATGGAGAACTTGACGAGAAGGCTTTAAAGAAGCAGCTCAGGAAAGAGAAGAAAGAGGCAAAAAAGAAAGAAAAGGCCGAAAAGGAAGTCAATATTGTCAAGGATCTCATATTTCTGTGTATTTATATAATAATAGTAATTGGCATATGCTGGGCTGTGCTCACATTTGTCGGACAGCGAACAGAGGTCAGTGGAGAGTCCATGAGCAATACTCTTCACAGCGGAGATACATTATGGATCGACAAGCTTGAGTATGAATTTGGCTCGCCGAAGAGATTTGATGTGGTTGTATTCCCGTATGGAGACGATGATGAGACCTTCTTCATCAAGCGTATAATCGGACTTCCGGGTGAGACAGTGTATATAGACGAAGATGGTGTTATCAATATAAATGACGAGCCTCTGGAGGGCGATGTGTATGGCAGAGAGGCCATAGCCAGCGACAAGCGCGGAGTTGCAGCCGAGGAGATCACACTGGGTGATGACGAGTACTTTGTTCTGGGAGATAACAGAAACAACAGCCGTGACAGCCGTGTGGAGGATGTTGGCAATATACACAAGAAAGACATCATCGGCAGGGCTGTATTCAGATTTACAGGCGGTTTTGGCAAGATAGAATAGGATAAGATATCAGGGGCTGTTGCCTAAAAAGTGGCAATGGTCCTTGTTTTTAGGTGGAGGACATATGGAAAGTATAGCGGAGATAAAAAAAGTATTTGCTGATGCTGATATAAGTGAATATTCGGGGCTTATCGAGAAGTATGGCGACGATGAGAGAGATGGGGTAAAGAAGATCATAGCGTCCGCTCAGAAAAAGATCAATGCTCTTGAAAAGGAAAAAGCCCGCAGCTATAAAATGTTTGAATTTGAGAGAAAATACGCTGATAAGGGATATATATGTGGTATAGATGAGGTCGGAAGAGGCCCGCTTGCAGGCCCTGTAGTGGCTGCTGCAGTCATTCTTCCAAAGGACTGTGATATTTTATACCTCAACGACTCCAAGCAGCTCACACCGAAGAAGAGGGAGGCTCTATACGATGAGATCATGGCGAAGGCTGTAGCTGTAGGCGTGGGTATGGCAAACGAGAAAGTAATTGACGAGATAAATGTTCTCAATGCAGATTACGAGGCGATGAAGCAGGCTATATCGAAGCTTCAGGTTAAACCACAGCTCCTGTTAAACGATGCGGTTAATATTCCGGGTGTTGATATCGAGCAGGTAGGCATAATAAAAGGTGATACGCTGTCTGCGTCGATTGCGGCAGCAAGTATAATTGCAAAGGTTACAAGGGACAGGCTTATGGTTGAGTATGACAGTCTGTATCCGGGTTATGGATTTGCAAAAAATATGGGATATGGTACGGCAGAGCACATTGATGCGCTCAAGAAGATCGGTCCGTGCGCAATACACAGAAGGACGTTTATCAAGAACTTTGTATAACAATTGTTCATCACACATATATTCATGGAAAGGTGAAATGATGTATAACAGCAGAGCAACCGGTAATGAAAAGGAAGCTTTAGCTGCTGATCATCTGGCTGGCAGGGGCTATGAGATCCTGTGCAGGAATTTCAGGGTGGCCAGCGGTGAGATAGATATAGTGGCAAAACACGATGGATATATAGTGTTTATCGAGGTGAAGTATAGGTCCGGAGTACATAAGGGCTTGCCGGAGGAGGCTGTCGATGTGCGCAAGCAGAGACAGATATGTAGGACTGCATTATTCTTCCTGAACAAATATGGATATGGAATGGACACCCCGGTTAGATTTGATGTGATAACCATACTTGGTGAGGATATACATCATATAGAAAATGCATTTGAGTATTCGGGATATTGATAGGATGGCGGATATGGATATAAAGTATATTAGGAAAGACAATTCAACACATGTCCACACGGTGGATGGCGTGGATTATATATCATTTGACAAATTGGACAGAGCCGGAGTTGTAAATGCATTCTCCACCAGGATCGGCGGAGTGAGTGAGGGATATCTGGGTTCCATGAACCTGAGCTTCCACAGAGGCGATGATGCGGATCTGGTAATGGAGAATCACCGCAGATTTGCCGCTGCAGTGGGGTATGATTACGAAAAGCTTGTGTTCTCAGATCAGGTGCATAAGACAGACATATATAAAGTTACAGAGAAGGATGCCGGAAAGGGAATAATCAGAGAGTCGGATATTCTGGAGATCGATGGACTTATGACGGATGTTCCGGGGATACCACTTATGACATTTTATGCGGACTGTGTCCCTGTATTGTTCTATGATCCGGTGAAAAAGGTTGTTGCGGCGAATCACTCCGGGTGGAAGGGAACCGTCAGCAAGATAAGCGGACATATGATAAACAGATTGAAGTCTGAATATGGAACATCTCCAGAGAATCTTATTTGCGCCATAGGACCTTCTATATGCAAGAATTGCTATGAGGTGAGTGAAGATGTAGCTGAACGCTTTATGGCGGCATATACGGAAGCAGAGACGGCTCAGATCGTATTTAGCAAGGGTAATGGCAAATATCTGCTTGATCTCCACAAGGCCAACTATTACAATCTTGTTGATTCAGGTGTAAAACCTGAGAATATTGACGTGACAAATATATGTACATGCTGTAACAGCGAATGGCTTTTTTCACACAGGGCGAGCAAAGGCCTGCGGGGTAATCTTGCGGCAGTGATCATGCTCCCTGAATGATAGGGCGTTATTCATTTGCTGCAGCTTTTGATCAGTAGACAATTAATATAAAAGAGGAAATTATGGAACATATTGTAAAGGAAATACTTGAGGGAAGTATAGCCCAGGAGATGGAGATCGAACCGGGAGATAATATTCTGGCGGTCAATGACCATCCTATAGAGGATATATTTGACTATCAGTATCTCATAAATGACGAATATATAGAACTTCTCGTGAGGAAGTCTGACGGCGAGGAGTGGCTTCTGGAGATAGATAAGGATTATGACGAGGATCTAGGGATTGTTTTTGAAAATTCCCTGATGGATAATTACAAGTCTTGCTATAATAAGTGCATATTCTGCTTTATCGATCAGAACCCGAAAGGTATGAGAGACACTATATATTTCAAGGACGATGATTCCAGACTGTCATTTCTTCAGGGAAATTATATTACCCTTACTAATATGAAGGAAAAGGATATTGACAGAATAATCAATTATCACCTTGCTCCGATAAATATATCGGTGCACACTACCAATCCCAAGCTGCGCTGCAGTATGCTGAACAACAGATTTGCCGGTGCCATACTTGACTATATAAGGAAATTTTATGAAGCTGGTATTCCTATGAATGGACAGATAGTTCTGTGCAAGGGGATAAATGATGGGGAGGAATTGTGGCGTACGATCTCTGATCTTATGGAGTTTGTTCCTGTTATGGAGAGCTTGTCCGTGGTTCCTGTCGGTTTGTCAGATTACAGAGATGGCTTGTTCCATCTTGAACCGTTCAACAGAGAGGACGCCTGCGAGGTTATTGATATAATAGAACATTTTCAGAAAAAGGCATTTGAAAAGCATGGCACACATTTTGTCCAGGCAAGTGATGAATGGTATATAAATGCTGGCAGGGATTTCCCTGAGGCTGACAGGTATGATGGCTTTATCCAGCTTGAAAATGGTGTGGGCATGGTGAGACTGCTCATTGATGAGTTTGATGAAGAGTGGAGCTGCGTAGAGGGCGATGACAGAGAGTATGAGGTGTCCATGGTTACTGGAGTGCTCGTATATGATTCCATAAAGCTCCTTGCTAACAGGATCCCTGAGAAGTTTCCTAATGTGAAGGTGCATCTGTATAAGATCATTAATGATTTTTTTGGACACAGAATAACCGTGACTGGATTGCTTACGGGTGGAGATATAAGAAAGCAGCTCACAGGAAAGCCTCTTGGGCAGCGTCTTATACTGCCTTCCAATACTCTTATGGCGGATGAGCCAAAATTCCTTGATGATGTGACACTTGCAGAGCTCACAGATGCTTTACAAGTCGATGTTTGTATTGTAGAATCAAGTGGTGCTGATTTTATTCATGCAGTAATTGGCGATGATATGTAATTAATTATATATGGAGGAAGATAGAATGAGTAAACCTATAGTTGCCATAGTGGGCAGACCCAATGTAGGTAAATCAACTCTGTTCAATGTGCTTGCCGGAGAAAAGATATCCATAGTTCAGGATACACCGGGAGTTACGCGAGACAGAATTTATGCTGATATCAACTGGCTGGATTACAATTTCACTCTGATAGACACAGGAGGAATTGAGCCGGAGTCAGACAATATTATACTTAAGAGCATGAGAGAACAGGCAGAGATAGCCATAGAGACAGCGGACGTCATCCTGTTCATGACGGATGTCAGACAGGGAATGGTTGATGATGATGCCAAGGTTGCCGATATGCTCAGAAGATCCAAGAAACCTATAGTTCTCGTTGTCAACAAGGTAGACAGCTTTGAAAAGTTCATGCCGGATGTGTATGAGTTCTATAATCTTGGACTTGGAGATCCACATCCTATATCAGGTTCATCCAGACTTGGAATAGGAGATATGCTCGATGAGGTGGTATCACACTTCAATGAGTCTGCAAAGGATGACACGGAGGATGAGAGACCTAGAATCGCCATCATAGGAAAGCCAAACGTAGGAAAATCTTCTATAATTAATAAGCTTCTCGGTGAGGACAGGGTTATTGTATCAGATATAGCCGGAACTACAAGAGATGCCGTGGATACAGAGATCGTCAGAAATGGCAGAGAATATGTATTCATAGACACAGCGGGACTCAGACGAAAGAGCAAGATTAAAGAGGATATAGAGAGATACAGTATCATAAGAACAGTATCAGCGGTTGAGAGATGTAATGTTGCAGTCCTCGTAATAGACGCAACGGAGGGAATAACCGACCAGGATGCCAAGATCGCGGGAATCGCACATGATCGTGGCAAGGGAATGATAATAGCTGTGAACAAATGGGATGCCATCGAGAAGAATGACAAGACCATATATAAGTTTACAGAGGAGATCAGAAACAAGCTTTCATACATGCCGTATGCGGAGCTGCTCTTCATATCAGCCCAGACCGGACAGAGACTTCCAAAGCTGTTCGAGACCATAGATGCTGTTATAGAGAATCATTCACTCCGCATAGCTACTGGTGTTCTGAATGAGATTATGAGTGAGGCGGTTGCTATGCAGCAGCCACCATCAGATAAGGGTAAGAGACTTAAGCTCTATTATATTACCCAGGTGTCAGTTAAACCTCCTACATTTGTCATATTTGTAAATGACAAGGAGCTTATGCATTTCTCATATACACGTTATATAGAGAACAGGATAAGAGAATCCTTTGGATTCAGAGGTACACCTCTAAAATTCATAATCAGGGAGAGGAAAGAGAAGTAGTCATGGAGATGTTGATTAGGGCTATATGTCTGGTTGGGGGCTATGGAGTAGGACTCATTCAGACAGCGTATATTTACGGCAGGATAAAAGGTGTTGATATAAGAAAGTATGGAAGTGGAAATGCGGGAACGACAAATGCACTGAGAGTTCTTGGAAAGAAAGCTGGACTGATAGTTTTCCTGGGGGATTTCCTCA
Source organism: Coprococcus sp. RTP31081st1_H1_RTP31081_211007 (assembly GCF_040227275.1). NCBI lineage: Bacteria > Bacillati > Bacillota > Clostridia > Lachnospirales > Lachnospiraceae > Coprococcus > Coprococcus sp. RTP31081st1_H1_RTP31081_211007. The sequence goes on along the minus strand of NZ_JBEHVP010000001.1, from coordinate 265,799 downwards.
AAGGAATAATCGCCTGCTCACTGACACATATCATACTTGGCCAGCTAGGTATAGGTAATGCATACATGTTCGTACTGTATACAGGACTTGGAGTTGTGCTTGGTCATAACTTCCCATTCTATATGCAGTTCAAGGGCGGCAAGGGAATTGCTGCCAGCGGCGGAATGATAGTAGGTCTGTGGGATTGGAGATTGGTAGTGATACTCCTTGCAGCGTTCATTATAAGTGTTGTGATAACAAGATATGTATCGGTTGGATCACTTACGATCATGATCGGATTCTTCATATTATACACAGTATTTGCAATTCATGGAGATTATAATTTCACATCGAATGCCAAAATGATCGAAGGAATAATCATGGCGGGAATCATAGCCGGAATGGCCGTGATAAGACATTGGCAGAATATCAAGAGACTGATAGCGGGAACGGAGAATAAGTTGTCGTTTGGTTCTAAGAAGGCTTGATGGAAAGCGGAAGCGAATAGAGAGTTATTGAATCTCCTCCTTACTGGATAAAACAGGAAGGAGGAGATTTTTTGTAGTGAGCAACGTTTTATAGATGTCTGGATAAAACAAAATCAGATAACATAATGAGTATACATAAAACTGAGATTATGGTTATGTGATATTTATACGCAGTGAAATGCGTATTAAAAACTGTTGATTAGAATAATGTGAGTTTACATAACTAGCCCAGAATCTAAAAATACAGTAAAAATTTGCAAAAACATCCATGTATTGTCACTATAGACTGGATTAAATGATGAAAAAAAGTTAAAATAGAAAAAAATGATTCAAGGATTGAAAAAAGAAATATAAATATTTTGGAGGTATTTTACGATGAAAATAGGTGTTCTCGGAGCAGGTGGATGGGGTTCTGCACTTGCTAATCTGCTGGCAGGAAATGGACACGAGGTTATAGTGTGGTCTATAGATGAGAGAGAGGTTGCCATGCTCAAGGAATTTCATGAGCAGAGAGACAGACTTCCAGGCGTTATACTTAACAACAGTATTGAATATACAACAGATGCGTCAAAGGCTGTTATTGGTCAGGAGATGATAGTGTGCGCAGTGCCTTCTCCGTTTGTCAGAAGCACAGCAAAGAACATCGCTGACAAGGTGAGCAACGGACAGCTTATCGTGAATGTCAGTAAGGGAATAGAAGAGTCCACACTCAAGGCTCTCGTGGAGATCATTGAGGAAGAAATCCCACAGGCTAAGGTGGCTGTCCTTTCGGGTCCGTCACATGCAGAGGAAGTAGGCCGCGGAATACCTACAACGGTAGTTGCCGGTGCCCGTGATATAGAGATTGCAAAGACGATCCAGAACGCATTTATGAACGATTATTTCAGGGTATATACAAGCACTGATGTGACTGGTATTGAGCTGGGTGGTTCAGTGAAGAATGTAATAGCTCTGGCAGCCGGAATATCAGATGGACTTGGACTTGGCGACAACACGAAGGCTGCTCTTATGACCAGAGGAATGGCGGAGATCATGAGACTTGGACTTGCCATGGGCGCAGATGTCAAGACGCTGTCAGGACTTTCAGGAATGGGAGATCTTATAGTTACATGTACATCCAAGCACAGCCGTAACAGGAATGCCGGATATCTCATCGGTCAGGGTAAGACCTATGAGGAAGCTATGGCGGAGGTCAAGATGGTTGTTGAGGGTGTTTATTCTGCCAAGGCAACACTGGCACTTGCCAGGGAGCATGGGGTTGAGATGCCTATCGTTGAAGCAGTCAATAACGTATTATTTAATGGCATGACGGCAAAAGAGGCTCTCACAGAGCTTCTCAACAGAGACAGAAAGAGTGAATTGTAATCGATTATATTTTATATGTTTGATATATTTCGATAGATTATGCTGCCGAAGAATAGTAGTACAAAATCAACTAATAATTAAACGATAAAGTAAATGTGAACAAAAAAGCAACAGAAAACTGTTCTTTTTGTTCACAAACTGTTTACAATTACCATGTGTTATGATAAATTTAAAGCAAGTGTGTAAGTCGAAAAATAATTAGAAAAGAGGTATTACAATGGCAAAAACTACGAAAAAGCTTATAGCACTGCTGCTGGCGGTAGTTATGATAACTACGTTGATTTCGCCTTCTAATTATAGTTGGTCCAATGCGGCCGAGACGAGAGGGGGAGACGCATACGCCACGGCTACTGATTCGATAGCAATGCTGTCGAGTGCAGCAGTAACCGGAAATCTTGAAGATTATATTACTGGAGCTACGATTGCTGATAAAGCAGGTAATATATATGGTAGCAGTTCCAGACCGTCCACAACGCCGCTTCCTGTAGATCCAAATGATCCTACAAAAGCCGGTGTAGATATCCAGATGTCTATGGATATAGTGTTTCCGGAAAATGTTGTTAATAGCATAGTGGAGTCTGGTGAAGATGCAACATTTACTTATACGATGCCGGATACCATAAAGTTTAATTCCGATATTCTGAATGAGAATATAACTGATGGAAGTGGTAACAGGATCGGTTCGTATTCAGTTGTGAACGGAGTCCTTACTGCGACGATCGATCATACAGCACTCGAGGGGGGAGCCCAGCTCAAGGCTTTCTTCAAGGCGTGGATCGATATGGATCTCACAAAGTACAATGAGAAAAACCAGGTCGAGAACAAATTCACAAGCACTGTGATTGTGACTGTGGATGTGGATTTCAAGCCTGATGTGGATGTGAAGAAGACCGCATCCGAGGGTAGAGTTACAGATCCTAAGGATGGATATGTATACTTTGACTATACCGTAGAAGTTTCATCCAATCATGGAAGTGCCAGTGAGGATCTGAACTTTAGTGATGTTATAGCCAACGACATAGCAGGTGTCATACCTGAAGTTACAGATATAAAGGTGATCAAGTCTGACAACACAGACTGCAGCTCATCACTCACATATAACAGTAGTACCTCTAGTATAGAAGGAACTCTTCCTGCACTCGGAGCAAAGGAGTCATATAAGATAACCTATACAGTAAAGAGTAAAGTCGATGATCTTTCTCAGGACGTGATCAATCTGAACCAGAGCAATATTGCAGAGGCTAAGAATTCAAAGGTTGATGATAAGGATCAGACCAACAAGGGCTACAAATATGTGAAGGATGGTGCCACAGATCTCAAGGTTACAAAATCCTCAGATGGTGTGAGCATTGATCCTGACGATCACAAGATAGTTTACAAATACAAGGTTATAGTAAGTTCTGAGTATGGAAGCGATGGTGATATTACACTTGATGATATTCTTGCAAATGAACTTGACTCAAAACTTGGATCTGATGCCAAGAGAACAGTACAGAATGTTACATGCAAGCTCAAGGACAGCAACGGACAGTACACGGATGTCACAGCAAATGGATATGTGACTCCTGCAACAGGAACCATAGGAAATGGTGAAACAGTTATAAATGGAAAGCTTCCGAAGCTTGACGCTAATTCACAGTATGAGATCACATACGAGGTTATTGTCTCAGATATTGCCGATGACATCGGAAGCATAAATGTACACAATAAGAATTGTGTAGACGTGTCAGATGATTCACATGACGAGCATACTGATAACGACAGCAGTACATGGTACAATGCCGGCAAGTCTACAGCATCCATAAGTAAGACCGGTTCACTGTCAGGTGACAAGTCAACCATAACATGGACAGTAACCGTGAATGCGGATAAGAAGAAGAATCTGACAGGAATGTCAGTATCGGATATACTCACAAAGAATGGGACAGAGCTCACAGACGAAAAGACGTGCAGCGTATCCATAAATGACACAGATGTTTCAACCACTATCAATCTTCCTGCAAGCTTTGTGGAAGAGAATGGTAAACTTTATTTGACGGATGGAACTTCAAGGGTTGATGTGACAGAGAACAAATCCAAGATCGTGTTCACCTACACAACAGATTCATCCAAGCTTGATAAGCTGACTGATGTTTATAAGAATGTAGCGACAATAGAGAAGAACGGAGTTACGGACAGCGCCGAGGCGACTGTAGAGGTGGCCGGTGATTCAGTAAAGAAGGAATTCGTATCAGAGACGGAGAACGATGATACATATACCCTTGCATGGAAGTCTACAATATCTGGCGTTGACAAGCTCAATGCGAATGATACATATACTGACTCTGTAACATATGATAATGGAGCACTTCCAAAGCATTACTTTACGGCAGATCAGATAAACGGACTTACAATAGCTGGCCTCACAGAGGGAGTTGACTACAAGGTAAAGGTAACATACGCTGACTTCTCAAATGTATGGGCACCAACGCTTTCAACTATTGACAGCGTTGCAGATGTTCCGGCATCATCTGATAACTACATAATAGGATATACAATAGAATTCCTCAGAGATATAACAGGCACGGAGGAGACCCCGATAGATTATGTTATCACATATAATACGACAGTAAAGTCTGACAGCAAGTATACGGCAGTCAACAAGGGTACTCTTACTATTGATGGTTCATCCAAGACATCACAGGATTCACATCCTGTATCTGGAATAACGAAGGGGTCTGTTGTAGAGAAGTACAGCTACACTAATGGTACTGATGAGAAAGAAAGCATTGTAGTATATGACAAGGCTAACAATGTGTTCGTATATAAGGTAGTTCTCAACGGTGACTTTGCGTATGGAGATGGAGACAGACTTTCCTTTACAGATACACTTCCTGCAGGAACTGAGCTCGATACTACATACCTTAAGAGTGATATGCTTCCAGAGGGTGTAGGAGAGACTATTGGCCATGCTGGAATATATTTTGTTTCTTATTATGCAGATAATAAGACGAGACCTCAGACAGGTGCAAATAATTATATAGAGAACTTTAATGTGGCAAGCAACAGTATTAGTTTTGACATAAAGTCACTTGAGTTTTATACCAGAAATGTCAAGGTTGTTGTCTACTATGCAGTCAAGGTCACAAAGGATATATCATCCGTTGTTGGTGGCAGTGACGTGGAATTCACCAACAATTGTTCGGCAACAGTTGTCAGAACCGACGGTTCAACTAAGACCAAGGATGACAGCGCAAAGGTTACTGTGACTGGACCGAATATTACCAAAACTGCAGGAAACTATGATAATGACACCAACAGTATTGAATATACTGTGCATATCAATGAGAAGGGTGAGGCTCTTGGCAATACAGGATCCATAACTGTAGTTGACAAGTATGACTACAGCAATGCGGATGCAGTAAAGAGAGTATTTATCAAGGATGGTTCGTTTAAGCTTCTGTACGCAGATACAGGCGCTGAAGTTCCGGCGGACAAATACAGCTATACATATGCAGATGATACGACAGCTAAGATGTCTACACTGACACTCACCATGCCGGATGAGACAAAGTTTATTCTGAAGTATACATATACTCTTGTATATACAGGTAAGCTTACAGCGGATGTTAAGAACAGCGTTGGTATTCTTGGATCTACAAGTTCGGCAGATTCGTCATCAACGGACACGAACATCAATGATCAGGATTCATCAATGGGAACTGATACAGAGCAGTTTAATCTTTCGATAATAAAAACTGACTCTATAATGACAGGAATCAAGCTTGCTGGTGCGAAGTTTGCGCTTTACAGATATGGTGATCCAAACAACAGTGCAGACACTAACTGGAATCTCATGGTACCTGGAAGCGATGAGGAAAGAGTAACTAACGAACAGGGAAGACTTACATTATCAAGTTTGTATTATAATTACTATTACAAGCTTATAGAGGTGGAAGCACCAGAGGGTTATGAGAAGCTCACAGATCCTATATACATATATGAGAACAATATCTCATCCAGCCTGACAGGACCGAAACCTGCTGAGGTGACAACTGATTCTATCTCAGACATAGTCCTTGACAGCAAAGGTTCACAGGATTATACACTGCCAGTAGATAACACTCCTGAGAACAGAAAGATAACTGTTAAAAAGGTATGGAAGGATGCTGCAGGTGGAACACTGAAGGATATTCCGGTTGACAGTATAACAGTTAAGATCTATGCATCAACTAATCCATCAAGTTACGACAAGAACACAGATCCTGTTGTAAAGACAATTACCTTAAATAGTGCAAATAAGTGGACAAGTGATGAGATAGAGCTTAAAGTAGCTGATGCAAATGGCAACTACCTCTACTACTTTGCAGAAGAGGATTTCGATAATGCTGATTACCAGGTCACAATAAGTAATAATGGAACAGCAACCGGAACGATCACCATCACGAACACCAACACAAAGGTGACAAATGAGACGATCGATATTCCTGTAACCAAGAAGTGGGATGACAGCGACAACATTCTGTCAGCAAGACCAAAGAACATCAAAGTTACACTTGCCACAGAGGATGCGGCGGGCAATATAACAAAGATCGTTGACAAGACACTTACACTCAATGATTCAAATAACTGGAGTGGAACATTTACAGATCTTGATAAGAAGGATGCCGATGGCAATCTTATCAACTACACTGTAGATGAGGATGACGTAGAAGGATATACAAGCGATGTTCAGCTCACAAAGGATGAGAACGATGTAGTTACCGCTGCAACGATCACAAACAAGCTGAATGTTGGAAGCCTTGTTATCACGAAGTTCTTCAGCGGAGACCTCGATGATACAAAGCTTACAGATGCACAGAAGAAGCAGATCACATTTACAATATCAGGCCCTGAGGGATACAAGGGACCTACAATCGTAACATATGATCAGTTTTACTTAGGAAGCTACGTTATCAATAATGCTCCATATGGAAAATACACTGTAACAGAGACAAGTGCAGCGTTTGATGGATATACACATAAAGTTACATATACTGTAGGTTCATCAACAGGCAATACGGCTGCGGATGTTGTTATTTCATCATCGTCATCATCACTTGTGACTGTGGCGAATGAATACAAGGCATTTATCACGGTAAGTGGAACCAAGGTTTGGGATGACAATAATAATCAGGATGGCAAGAGAGCTAAGGATATTAAAGTCCGTCTTATGAATGGAACGACTGAGGTCGCAAGTAAGACGGTTACCCCTGATGCGTCAGGTAACTGGAATTTCAGCTTTGCTGATCTTCCAAAGTACGATGATAACGGCAATGAGATAGCTTATACCGTTAAAGAGGATGCGGTTGCGGGTTATGATACCAAGATAACCGGCGACGTGAAGACTGGATTTGTCATCACCAACAGTCATACACCTGAGACAATTGATATCAGCGGAACAAAGACATGGAATGATGCAGATAATCAGGACGGAAAGAGAGCTTCTGAGATTACAGTAAGACTTCTTGCAAATGGCAATGAGGTTGCTTCAAAGAAGGTTTCAAAGAATGATAACTGGAAGTACAGTTTCACAGATCTTCCTAAGTATGACAACGGATCAGAGATCATGTATACAATAACAGAGGATGCTGTTAAAGATTATACAACTTTGATAGATGGATATAACATCACCAACAGCTACACACCTGGTAAGACAAGCATTTCAGTGACAAAGGTTTGGGATGATAACAATAATCAGGATGGCAAGAGAGAAACCAGTGTTAAGGTCAAGCTCCTTGCTGATGGATCAGATGTTGCAGATTCAGAAGTAACACTGAATGCCGATAACAACTGGACAAACACATGGAACGATATTCCACTTAAGTCCGGCGGTAAGGATATAACATATACTGTTGAAGAGACAAGCAATGTGCCAGGATATAAGGCTGAAGTTACAGGAGATGTCAAGACAGGTTTCACTGTTACCAATAGTCATACACCTGAGACGATAGATATCGATGGAATAAAGACCTGGAATGATGCAAATGATCAGGATGGTAAGAGACCTAAGAGCATCACAGTAAATCTCCTTGCAAATGGTCAGACTTACAAGACAAAGACTGTTACAGAGGCAGAAGGTTGGAAGTACAGCTTTACAGGTCTTCCAAAGTACAGCAATGGTCAGGAGATAAAGTATACCATCACAGAGGACAGTGTGGAGGGATATACAGCAGCTCCAAATGGTTATGATATTACAAACACACATGTTCCAGAGACTACAGATGTCAATGTCACGAAGATCTGGGATGACGCTGGAAATCAGGACGGCAAGAGGGCAAAAGAAATCACTGTCAAATTATTTGCTGATGGCACAGAGGTTGCCGGTTCAGAGGTAACTCTTAAAGAGGACAACAACTGGACGTATACATGGAAAGATCTTGCAGTTTATAAGAACGGTACAGCTATAGGTTATACAGTAGATGAGACAGCTACAGTAACCGGATATACGAAGAAGGTCACGGGTGATGCCAAGACAGGATTTGTAATAACCAACAGCTACACACCAGAGACCATCAATATAGCTGGTACAAAGACATGGGATGATGCAAACAATCAGGATAGAAAGAGACCTGAGAGCATAACTGTAAATCTTCTTGCGGATGGTCAGTTATACAAGACAAAGACTGTTACAGCTGAGGAAGACTGGAAGTATAGTTTCAAAGATCTTCCAAAGTATAGCAGTGGCAACAAGATAGTTTATACCATTACAGAGGATGCGGTCGGTGATTATGCTACTGTAATAGACGGATATAACATTACAAACACATATACACCGGCAAAGACAAGTGTGTCAGTCACAAAGAGCTGGGATGATGCAAACAATCAGGACAGAAAGAGACCTACGAGTGTAAAGGTTCAGCTGCTTGCGAACGGAATAGCAGTAGATGGCTCAGAGACTATATTAAAAGCAGATAACAACTGGACACATACATGGACAGATCTTGACGTGAACAAGGATGGAGCTGCGATAGCTTACACTGTAGAAGAAACAGATATTACTGAAGGATATACTCCAGTGATAACCGGAGATATGACAACAGGATACACAGTTACGAACAGCTACACACCAGAGACGACATCAGTAAAGGGCGTTAAGATCTGGGACGACGGTGAGAATCAGGATGGTATCAGACCTCCAAGTATCACAGTCAACCTGATTGCAAACGGAACAAAGATCAAGAGTCTTGAAGTCACAGCAGCAAATGACTGGAAGTTTAGTTTTACAGACCTTCCTAAATATGCAGATGGATCAGAGATAACATACGAAGTAACTGAGGATGCTGTTTCCGAATACACTACAGCTGTGACAGGAGACGCAGAAAACGGATATACATTTACCAATAGTCACACGCCTGAAACGATCAATATAGAAGGAACAAAGACCTGGAACGATGCAAACGATCAGGATGGCAAGAGACCAGGAAAGATTACGGTAAATCTTCTTGCAGATGGAGACATATATGCTACGAAGGAAGTAACTGAGGCAGATGGTTGGAAGTACAATTTCACGGATCTTCCAAAGTACAAAAATGGCAATAAAATCACGTACACCATCACAGAGGATACTGTTGAGGACTATCAGACACTTGTCAACGGATATGATATCACGAACAGTTATACGCCAGGAAAGACAAGTGTATCAGTTACAAAGGCCTGGGATGATGCTGATAACCAGGATGGCAAGAGAGCTAGAAATATAAAAGTAAGACTTCTTGCCGACGGAAACGTAGTTGCAGATTCTGAGGTGGATCTCAGTGATGCCAACAACTGGAGTCATACATGGAGTGATCTTGATATCAACAAGAATGGATCACCTATTGAATATACTGTTGAAGAGATTACATCGGTTGAAGGATATGCAACAGTTATCACAGGATCTGCGAAGACCGGTTATATCATCAAGAACAGTTACACACCAGAGACAACTTCAATAAGTGGTAAGAAGATATGGAATGATGCAAATGATCAGGATGGTAAGAGACCAGGAAAGATCACAGTAAATCTTCTTGCAAACGGAGTGAAGGTGGCTGATAAGGAAGTTACAGCTGCGAACGGCTGGAAGTACAGCTTTACAGATCTTCCAAAGTACGCAGGTGGCAACGAGATCACATACGGTATCACAGAAAATGCTGTTGAGGATTATCAGACACTTGTAAATGGATATGATATCACGAACAGTTACACACCAGGAAAGACAAGTGTATCAGTTACAAAGGCTTGGGATGATGCCGACAATCAGGACGGCAAGAGAGAGAGTTCAGTAAAGGTTGAACTCCTTGCTGATGGAACTCCTGTCGTTGGATCAGAAACAACTCTCAGTGCTGACAACAAATGGACATATACATGGGCAGGACTTGATGTCAAGAAGAGTGGTGTGAATATCGTCTACAGTGTAAGAGAGATAACCGCAATTGATGGATATACAACCACAGTCACAGGCGATGCTGAGACAGGATTCACAATAAAGAACAGCTATACACCAGAGACGACATCAGTGAGCGGCAGCAAGTCATGGGATGATGCGGACGATCAGGATGGCAAGAGACCTGGAAATATCAAGGTAAACCTTCTTGCAGATGGCAGCGTATATGCTACAAAGACGGTAACCGAGGCAGAAAACTGGGAGTATAGTTTTACAAATCTTCCAAAGTATAGAGATGGTGGAATTCAGATCAAGTATTCTGTATCTGAGGTTGATGTACCAGAATATACAGGTGAGGTTACAGGTTATAATATCACGAACAGTTACACACCGGGAAAGACAAGTGTATCAGTTACAAAGAAGTGGAGTGATAATGATAACCAGGACGGCAAGAGAACACCTAGCGTAATGGTTCGTCTTCTGGCTGATGGACAGGTTGTAGCTGGCTCTGGGGTAACACTCAGCAAGGCAAATAACTGGACACATACATGGAATGCTCTTGACGAGAAGAAAAATGGACAGACCATCGACTACACAGTTGAGGAGACTACAACTATAGATGGTTACACAACAGTCATAACAGGAAATGCAGCTGATGGATATGTGGTTGACAATCAGCACACACCTGAGACGATCAATGTATCAGGTACTAAGACGTGGGTTGATGACGATGATCACGATGGTCAGAGACCAGATTCAATAACAGTTAAGCTTCTTGCAGATGGTACTGTTATAAAGAGCCTCGTGGTTACAGCAGATACTGACTGGAATTACAGCTTTACAGATTTACCAAAGTACAAAGATAATGGAACCCTGATCAAGTATTCTGTATCAGAGAATGCTGTTTCGGGATACAAGGCATCTGTTACTGGATATGACATAACAAACACATACAAGCCAAATGTTATAAAACTTACCAAGACCATAAATGGAGATATTACAGCAGATGATGCAGCGGCAAATGTAACGTTCAATGTTACAAACAATGCAGGCTACAGTAAGATCATAAAGCTTACAGACTCTGAGGTGGCAAAGCTTGGAAATGGCAAGTATGAGATAACTCTTGTAAATGTGCCGGATGGTACATATACAGTTGAGGAAACATCATATGCATATGATGGAGCAGCGGTAACAGTCAGCTATACTGTGGATGGAATAGACGGTGAAGGAACAGAGGCATCCGGAATAACACTTATTGGTGGAAATACAGCCGATGTAGAGTTCGTTGATACCTACAAGCTTGGCACTGTCAAGTTCACTAAGGCTGGACTTTATAAGGAGTCATGTGCTGAAGACCCTGATGATGTAAAAATGCTTGATGGTGTAGAGTTTGCGCTCTATGAGGGTACAGATACAGAGTGTGAGAATCCTGTAATGACAGCAACAAGTGTAAATGGTGTTGTGACATTCAAGGATCTTAAGATTGGTACGTATCTTGTAAAAGAGAGTAAGACTATCGGAGATTATATTATCGATAACACAGTCTACACAGCAGAGGTAACAGAGGCAAACATTGACACTTATGCAGTGTTAAATGGTGTTCAGGATAACACACTGATAAATGATCTTCCTAGAACAGATCTCAAGATAGAGAAGGTTGCAGAGGAGAACAATGGCATAAAGCTTCCAAATTCAGTATACGGACTCTACAAGGAGAACGAGAATGGTGAGGAAGAGCTTGTCGCTAAGGCTACAACAGACAGCAACGGAGTTCTCAAGTTTGACGGTATTTTGATCGGCACAGAGTATACGATCAGAGAGATACAGGCGCCGGATGGATACTATGTATCTGAACAGCCAATATCAATCAAGTTCAAGAAAGATGAGAACGGAAAGATTACAGTTGAATCATTTGACGGTGGTTTTAATACTGACACAGGTAAAGTCACAGCCAGAGTTGATGAGAATGGAAACATTACATGGCTTGAACCTTCAGTAAAATACAGCTTTGAGAAAGTAGATGAGGATGGTGTTCCTGTAAAGGGCGCAACACTTCGACTCGAGGATGCTGATGGAAAACTCATTGATGAGTGGGTAACAGATGGCAGTGCGCATGAAGTCAACAATGTACTTGTAATTGGCAAGATCTATGCACTCATAGAGGTTAAGGCTCCTTCGGGCTATGACAAGGCTGATGATATACTGTTCACAGTTTCTGATGATAAGGTTGCAGCCGGTGAGGATATTGTAGTGACTATCACAATGGTTGATAAGAAGACAACAACGACCGAGACTACGGAAACCACAGAGACAACCGAAACCACAGAGACAACACAGACAACTGAAATAACAACAGAGGACAAGAACAAGCCGGATACTGGTGACAGAGCTCCTGTTGTACCAATAGCAGTTGTGCTCTTAATAAGTCTTGCCGGATGCGGTGTTATTGTGGCATCTAAAAAGAGAAAAGATAATCAGAGCAGCAAGTAATACAAAGCTGTGACATGTCCCCCGGGAATATCACCTTATATGGTGGTATTCTGGGGGATTTTTTTGTTCATAAAACAGCAGTTACATTCATATGCTATATATAGAAAATGACCGTAGATCTATTGTGTTTACAGTAATGCAATTATGTAAATAAATAGCATGTCAGGAGGATGTATGGAGGAGTATCAGGTATATCAGGATATCAAGGCGAGAACAAACGGAGAAATATACATCGGCGTAGTTGGACCGGTGAGAACAGGAAAATCCACATTTATAAAAAGATTTATGAACCAGATGGTTATTCCTAACATTTCAGGGGAAAATGACAGGCAGCTTGCACAGGATGAACTGCCGCAGTCGGCATCAGGAAAGACCATAATGACAACTGAGCCAAAATTTATACCAAAGGAAGCTGTATCAATCAATGTTGCTGACAATCTGGATATGAAGGTAAAGATGATCGATTGCGTGGGATATGTCGTCAAGGATGCCGAGGGTCAGTTTGAGGATGGCAAGGAGAGAATGGTGAGAACGCCGTGGTTTGACTATGACATTCCGTTTTCCAAGGCGGCGGAGATAGGCACAAACAAGGTTATAAATAACCATTCAACTGTTGGGATTGTTGTGACCACGGATGGCAGCTTTGGTGAGCTTCCGAGGGAGAGCTATCTTGAAGCTGAGCAGAAGACTGTTGATGAGCTGAAGACCATTGGGAAGCCATTTGTCATTCTTCTCAACACCGACAAACCATCCAGTAGTCAGACGGCCGCGCTCTCGGCAGAAATGAGCGATACATATGGTGCAAGTGTTATTCCGGTAAACGTGGAGCAGCTCAGAGAATCGGATATTACATATATTTTTACAGAACTTCTTATGAGCTTCCCTGTCACATCTATATATTTTGAGATACCGAAATGGCTTGAGGTTGTCGATGATGACAATGAGATCAAGAGCAGCGTTATATGTGATGCAGTCCAGATAATGGCGGCTGCAGACAGCCTGAGGGATATCGATCATATGGACTACCCTGAGAATGAATATGTCAAGAGATATAAGTGTTCCAGCATAAATATGGCGGATGGATGTGTGAATATAAACGTCGATATCTACGATAATTATTATTACGCAATGCTGTCAGATATGATGGGCGCAGATATAACAAACGAGTACGATTTTATCACTGAGCTCAAATCCATGGCAGATAATCGTAAGTATTGTGTGAGTGTCATGGGAGCGCTTGAGCAGGTGAACAATGGAGGTTATGGCCTCGTTATGCCGGATAAGTCGAATGTCCAGCTCGGAAGTCCTGAGGTTATAAAGACCGGAGGAAAATTTGGAGTGAAGATATCGGCAAGCGCGCCATCGGTACATATGATCAAGGCGAATATCACCACCGAGATCATGCCTCTTGTGGGAAGCAAGGAGCAGGCGGATAATCTTGTCACATACATATCTGACAACAGCGATGATGGAGATATGTGGGGAGTTAATATATTTGGCAAGACCATAGAACAACTCGTTGACGATGGACTTAACAACAAGGTCAGCAAGATAGGTGCGGAGAGTCAGCAGAAGCTTCAGAATACCATGGAGAAGATCGTAAATGACGGAAATGGCGGAATGGTGTGCATAATAATATAAGATTGCATATTTATGGCAGGCTATGTTAAAATGTCTAAGGTGTTCTGGTGGATGCCTTAGACATTTGATTGTCCGGGCATGGAACATTATGGTGGTTATCAATTCAGGATGGAGACGTACATATGTCTGCGATAGATGTAAAGCTTAATGTATTTGAGGGCCCACTGGATCTTCTTTTGCATTTGATAGAGAAAAACAAAGTCAATATATACGATATTCCGATCGTCACTATCACAGAGCAGTATCTGGAATATGTGAACAATATGGAGGAAGAAGATCTTGACGTCATGAGCGAATTTCTGGTCATGGCGGCGACTCTGATCAAGATCAAGTCCAAGATGCTCCTGCCGAAGGATGAGGAGGATCCTGAGGATGAAGAGGATCCTAGAGAAGAGCTCGTCAGACGACTGCTTGAGTACAAGATGTACAAGTATGCTGCCGGTGAACTGAAGGATCTGGAGATTGAGGGAAACAAGGCATTTTTCAAGAAGGCGACCATACCGGCTGAGGTGAAGAATGTCAAGCAGGAGGTCGATCCTTATGAGTTGATCTCCAAGGCTGATGTGGATCTCCAGAAGCTCAATGAGATATTCAAATCGGTTATGCGTAAGCAGGTCGACAAGGTAGATCCGATACGAAGCAAATTCAAAGAGATCGAGAGGGAGGAGATTTCCCTTGAGGAGAAGATGGCGGAGGTAAGAGAAGAAGTCAGAGGACTGGAGGGCATAAACTTCAGGACACTGCTTGAGATGCAGGCATCAAAGATGAATATCATAGTCACATTCCTTGCCATACTTGAGCTTATGAAGATAGGCGCAATAGCGATCAGACAGGAAGATATATTCGGAGAGATAATCATTGATTCTCTGGATACTATATAGAGATGAGGTAACGATGAATAACGAAGATTTACAGAATGAGGAAATAGATGAAGTAAATACCCCTTCAGAAGAGAATGAGGAGGCCAGGACGGACAAGGAGTACAGTGACGATTATCTCACATCCGCCATCGAGGCTATACTTTTCTCAGTGGGTGAGTCTGTATCGATCGACAGACTTGCCTCAGCTCTTGAGATGGACAAGAGGAAGCTTACAAAGCAGCTTGAGGGTATCATATATAATTACAACAACAGCGACAGGGGTATCAGGATCATAGATCTTGACGGTTCGCTTCAGCTCTGTACGCGCAACGAATACTATGGAATTCTCGCCAAGGTTGTCAATACACCGAAGAAGCTTTCCCTCACGGATGTTGTTCTTGAGACTTTGTCTATAATTGCATACAAACAGCCGATAACAAGGCCCGAGATCGAGGCTATAAGAGGAGTTTCATGTGTACATGCCATAAACAAGCTCATAGAGTACAATCTCGTGCAGGAGGTTGGAAGACTTGATGCTCCTGGACGACCTATCATGTTTGGAACAACAGAGGAATTCCTCAGATGCTTTGGAGTGTCATCGACAAATGATCTTCCGATGATAAGCCCTGATAAGATAGAGGACTTCAAGAAAGAAGCGCTGGAGGAAGCAGATTTCACGCTCAGTGTAGATACGACATCCGAAGAATAACAGACATGTTCCTGTAATATAATATCATGACCAATATTATGAGGATATGACGGTATATGCATATGTTTTCTACAGGAAAAAGATCACGCATAAGGCGGTTTATGTTGCTTGTTGCAGCCTGGACTGCAGCAAGTCTGGTAATACAGTTTCTCGTTGGTAACAATATATTTATAAAAGCGTATGCTGAGGAAGACAATACAGCGGATGTACAGCTATTTGCCAGAAATGCGATTCTGCTGGATGGGGAGACTGGAGATATACTATATGACAAATGTAGTGATGAGCACAGACCCAACGCCAGCACGACCAAGATACTTACATGTATACTTGCAATCGAGTGCGGGAATCTGGCGGATGATGTGACAGCTTCATCCTATGCATCCAAGATGCCTGAGGTCAGACTTGGGGTTCGTGACGGCGAGAAGTACACACTTGAAGACATGTTGTACGCCATGATGCTCGAGAGCTACAACGACGCCGCTGTAGTCATAGCGGAACATATCGGTGGCAGTGTACAGCACTTTGCGGAGATGATGAACGCAAAGGCTGAGGAGATAGGCTGCCATTCTACATATTTTATCACGCCAAATGGTCTGGATGCCCAGGACGAAAATGGCGTCCATGGCACCTCTGCGGAGGATCTTGTCAGGATCATGAGGTATTGTATTCTTATTTCACCCCAAAAGGATGAATTTCTGAAGATTACCCGAACAAAATCATACACATTCACTGATAATACCGGAAATAGAACATTTGCATGCATTAATCACAATGCATTTCTCGATATGATGCCATGCGCATTGTCAGGAAAGACCGGCTTTACCTGCGATGCTGGATATTGCTATATAGGAGCTGCGGAGGTTGAGGGACATACATATATATGGGCTCTCCTTGGCTGCGGATGGCCGAATAATAAGACTTATAAATGGAAAGATTCCAGGGCACTTGTGGCATTTGCACAGGAACACACCATATACACGGAGCTTAAGGCGCCTGCTTCGCCTGACATCAGGATAACATATTCATCGGGCTCGTCGGCAGATGGAAGCACAGCGACAAAATGCAGGCTGAACAGGACTGTGACAGCATCTGAAGGTAGTATACAGTATGTATACAAAGTCGCGGATACATTAAAGGCACCTGTGCATAAAGGCGCTGTGGCCGGTTCGCTTGAAGTGTACCTGGACGATGAACTTATAGATGTTGAGAATGTTATTGTGTCCGAGGAGATAGCAGATGTGACATTTAAGGATGAGATAATAAAAGTTTTATATCGTGCTGCAATGTAACATTTGCCTGGCACAGGCATATCCTAAATTATCAATAATATAAGGGCGGTGCACTGAGGTATGGATATGGATTGTGTATACTACGTGGTAGGCGGTGACAGGAGAAGCTGCTATATGTCTCTCAATCTGGCGGAGAAAGGCAGTAATGTGTTTCATTTCGATCCATATGATGCCGATCTGCTGAGACATTCGCCGGTCACCATTATTTCGGGGGCTTCAGGAGTGGGCTTTCGCAGACTGATAGAGGGCGAATGTGCGTCTCCATCTGTAGAAATGCTGAAAGCTATCATTCTTCCTGTGCCTGTTACGAGGGATGGTGAATTTGTCAACGGCAGAACCCTTCTCACCGTGAACAGCATTCTGGAATGCAGCAAGGAATTTGACATTGTGTTTGGAGGCGGGATAGGCAAATATATGTCTGATACAAACGAAAATAGTCCTTATGTATTTGATTTTCTTGCAGATGATGTTGTGGCCGAGAGAAATGCAGTTGCAACCGCGGAGGGGGCAGTCTGCGATGCGGAGGAGCTGTCTGATATTAATATAGACGGAAGCGTATGTCTGGTGACGGGATTTGGCAAATGTGCCAGGGTTCTTGCCGAAAGGCTTGCATCCTGGGGAGCAGATGTAATAGTTATGGCAAGACGTCCAAAGCAGAGGAGTGATGCGGCGCTCATAGGCTACAAGGTTATGTCATTTGAGGATATTCCGATATATAAGCATATACTGTCAGAAGTGGATTTTTGCTTCAATACAGTACCTGCGAGAGTTGTATGTGAAGATATCCTGTCTCTGCTCAGCAGACATGCGGTTGTAATAGATATAGCATCTATGCCGGGAGGGGTGGATTTTGATTATTGCAAGGAACATGATATTCCTTATAAACACAGCCTGGGAATCCCGGGTAAGCTGTCTCCAAAGACCTCGGGGATGATTCTTGCCGATGCAGTGATAGAGGCAGTGTCGGCTCACCGCTGAAATGGATTTGTATGAACTGACGCTTAATAAATAGGAGTGTATATAACATGGATTTATCAAAGTGCAATGTAGGTATGGCTATAACCGGTTCATTTTGTACCTTTGATAAGATTAAGATAGAAATAAAGAAAATGGTTGAGATGGGAATAAATGTGTATCCGATATTCTCGCCTCACTCCGCAGAGTACGACACAAGATTTGGAAAAGCTGACAAATTCGTAAATGACGTTGAGACGATAGCAGGGCGAAAGGGTATTTACACTATACAGGAGGCTGAGCCTATAGGTCCCAAGGCCTATCTTGATGCGCTGGTCATAGCACCTTGTACCGGAAACACCATCGCCAAGCTGACAAATGGAATAACAGACACATCGGTTCTCATGGCTGCGAAGGCACATCTGAGGAACAATAAGCCGCTCATCATATCGGTTTCGACAAATGATGCCATGGGTATGAACTTCAAGAATATCGGCCAGCTCATGAACATGAAAAATATTTATTTTGTTCCATTTGAACAGGATAACTGTGTGAAGAAACCCAATTCACTCATAAGCAGACTTGATCTCATCCCAGCCACCATAGAGGAGGCTCTTGAGGGAAGGCAGATACAGCCGGTTCTCATAAAGTAGTTTTACTGCACCCGATAGGGTATAAGTTTGTTGCTTATTGCGGCTATTATACCCCATCGGGTGTAGTTTTGTTTTATATAATATTTTTTATACCCGTTATGGTATAAAAAATATTATATTTGATTGAAATTATACCTTATCGGGTGTAATATATAAGGAGAATAGCGTATAAGAAGAATCACGTGTAAGAGGAATCACGTGTAGGAGGAATCACATATAAGAGGTAATAACGATGAATAAGATAGCTGAATTTATAAAGACTAACAGAAAAGAAGCGGGTCTTACACAGGAAGAATTCGCAATAAGATCAGGCCTCGGACTCAGATTTGTCCGCGAACTTGAACAGGGGAAAGAAACTGTGCGTATGGACAAGGTCAATGAAGCTCTTGCAATGTTCGGCATGGAGGCGGTTCCAGGGAGAAAGGATGATTGATGGTGGATAATACTTTTAGAACGGCTTATGTATATATAAGAAATGAATTTGCGGGAATTTTATGTGAGACCGACGAGGGATATACATTTTCTTACGATGAAGAATATCTTGATAGAGAAAATGCCAGTGCTGTATCACTTACCATGCCATTGTCGAAGGACATGTATCGATCCAAGACTTTATTTTCTTTTTTTGATGGACTCATCCCCGAGGGCTGGCTGCTTGATGTGGTCAGTAGAAATTGGAAAATAGATGTAAGGGACAGGTTTGGATTGCTGCTTGTTGCATGCCGCGATGCGATAGGCAATGTAAGTGTCAGGGAGGATCGCATATGAATTGTTTGTGCTGTGGAAAAACTTTGAAAAATGACGACGGAACAGGCTGGCATAAAGCTTGTGTGAAGAGATTTTTTATGACGACTAAGCTGCCAGACATAGATATAGATGATCAGAAACTAAAAGTTCTTGCAGAGGAAAGTATAAACAAGGGGTATACGGTCCCGGGTGTACAGAAGAAACTGTCGTTACACCTGCTTTCTGAACCAGGTAATCCAAGACTTACATTGGTAAACTACCCAACAGGATATATACTTAAACCTCAGGTTGATCAATTTAAAGCGATGCCTGAAGCGGAGCAGCTTGTGATGTCTATGGCTGATATGATAGGAATTTCAACGGTGCCGCATGCATTGATCAAAGGAAATGGGCAGATGGCATATATTACTAAAAGAGTGGATAGGATATTCGAGAAAACAACTGTTGAAATGCTTGCAATGGAAGATTTCTGTCAGTTGGACTATCGTCTTACACAGGACAAATATAAAGGTTCATACGAGCGATGTGCAAAGATCATAGAAAAATATTCAAGTCGTGTAGGTCTGGATATGGCAGAATTCTATATGAGAATTGTATTTTCTTTCGTGACTGGCAATTCCGATATGCATTTGAAGAATTTTTCGCTTATTGAAACAGAGGTGGGAAGCGGAGATTATGTTCTCTCACCAGCCTATGATCTGCTGCCGATAAATGTTATCATGCCTGAGGATACAGAGCAATTGGCGATACCGATGAATGGGAAAAAGAGAAATGTGAGAAGAAAAGATTTCCTTATATTTGCTGATGTATGTGGTTTAAGTCGGATATCAGCGGAGAAGATGATAAGTTTGGTAGTTAAAAATAAGGATAAAATGAAAAAGATGTGTGACGAATCTTATATACCTGAAAAAATGAAATCAGACTTCAATCATTTGATTGAGGAAAGAATGCTGATTTTGGCAGATTGATAAAAATTTAATATAATACGAAATCCCAGAAGTTACTTACTATCGAAATGTGATTCGAAATGTGACTTCTGGGATTTTTGTTGACTGACATAAGATAGTCCTGTAAAATATTTATTGTGAGACAGGGAGTATCACAATATAACTTTGGAGTGAAAAGTAATATATGAGAGATCCGGAAAAACTGAAAGAGGAAATGGACGAGCGCAAAAGAAAGATCCTTGATGTTGCATTTGAGCTGTTCGTAGACAAGAAGATAGAGGCGGTGAGCATGGGAGATATCGCAAGGGCTGCCGACGTGGGAAGGGCTACATTGTTTAGGTACTATCCAAGTAAGCTTGAGCTGGTCATAGCGGTATGTGCTGATCAGTGGAAGAGATACCTGGATGGCCTGGACGCGAGAAGACCTATATCGTCTGTACATGACATACCAGCCATAGACAGACTGAGATTTACCATGGACAGCTACATAGATATGTATCAGCATCACAAGGCATTGCTCAGGTACAATGACAACTTCAACTACTATGTGACACATGAAGGCAAGAACAATGATCAGCTTGTAGATTTTCACAGTTCACTGTATTCGGTGGATACAAGACTTCACATGATGTACGAGAAAGCGAGGGTGGACAAAACTATCCGGACAGACATACCGGAAGCAGAATTCATGCGTGTCACCGTCCACTCCATGATGACGGCCTGCGCTCATTATGCGGAGGGCTTCATATGGGGATCGGACGACAACAAGGACTACACGGACGAGCTGATAATGATTAAGGAAATGATACTTGATTACGCAACAAAAGGGATAAAGTAACAGAATTCACAGGAGAGACTGTTATGGAAATGGAGGTATGGAATGAGAAAGGGATTAGTATTTAAGAAGGGAATTATATTTGCACTTGCTGCAGCGGTGGTTACGTCGCCTGCGCCGGTGATGGGTGTAAGCGGCTGGGGAGTGATGAATGCTAAGGCAGAGGAGACTACAACGGAAAAAATACCCAAATATTTATTGATGGGCTCAACAAGGCTTATTGATAATGGGGAATTGCAAGATGATGGAGTTTCTGGTAATGATGACACGATATATCAGGGAACCAATTGGTACTATGACATCACGAGGAATCAGCTTGTACTGGAAAATGCGTATATTTCTGGAAACATTACGATTCAGAACGGTGATCTTTCGATTATGTTATCCGGAACAAATACTATGAGATCAGATATGGTGATTCAAAGTATTTTAACAGAAAGCGGAATTGTGCCTACATTAGAAATAAATGGTAACAATCAGAATGAAAGTCTAAGTTGTGGAAAAATCAGTGCAGATGACTTAGGCTCAAATAATAATAATATAAAAATTATAGGAGCAACGCTGGAGACTTCCCAAATTGAATGTAGCGGCAGCTTAACGATTGAAAATAGCCATGTGGTAGCAAATGAGGAGGATCATTCAAACGTAATTAGTGGTGATAAAATTAATATAGTAGACAGTTATGTTGAAGCGAAAGCAACAACAGAACGATACGAAGGTGAGGTAATTAGATCAAATCAACAAATTAATGTATCAGGAAGCCAGATCGTGGTTAGCCGTGCTTTAGCCTGTCAAGAACCTGTATTAAGTGATTGTGACTTCAGCAACTCTGTCATCACAAAGCAATGGAACGACATTGAGACCGGTGATGATGTAACGAAAACATATGTATATGGCAAAGCCGCTTTAAAAGAAGATTTAACGATTGCAAGTGGAGAAAGCATAGAATTTGAGAGTAGTGCAAGCATCACCAATCTGGACAAGCTTATTGTTGAAGATGGAGCCACAATTCTGGTAGATGGAGCTGAACACAAACATAATACAAACGGTGATATTACATACATTTGGCAAGATGACAAAGAACATACAAAAGGAGTAGCATGCAAAGACTGTCCGATCGGATATGTGACTAAAGAGACGGAAGCACACAATTATAATTCGCAGGGATTTTGTACAGATTGCGACGCATATCAGCCGGCGGTGCTCACTACGGACAAGTATGATATTAATGAGGACGGGACAAAGGATGCGGTTTACGAGATCAGTAATGCAGGTCAGCTCTACTGGTTTGCCGGACTTGTAAATGGCACACTTTCAGGCGTAGCGCAGAATAAATCAGCCAATGCAGTCCTGACAGCGGATATTGTTGTGAATGCAAATGTTCTGAAGTCGGATGGAACCTTGAATGAGGGAACATTTAAGGAATGGACACCGATTGCAACTAGCGCAAGTCCATACACTGGTATATTTGATGGACAAAACCACACAATCAGTGGATTGTATTTCAATCAAGAGAATAGTTATGATGTAGGATTGTTCGGTCGTAACAATGGTAAGATTGCCAATGCAGGTATTTTGGATTCTTATTTCTATGGTACCAGCAAGGTAGGAGGCGTGTGTGGAAATAATTATACCGGAACTATCTCAAACTGTTATAATACCGGCAGCGTCAGTGGTTTAGGAAATCTAGGAGGTGTGAACGGATATAATGACGGAGGAACCATCACAAATAGTTATAATGCCGGTAGCGTCAGTGGTACAGAACGTTATGTAGGAGGCGTGAGCGGATATAATGACGGAGGAACTATCACAAACTGCTATAATGTCGGTAGTGTTGGTGGTAGTGGATATGTAGGAGGCGTGAACGGATGGAATAAAGGAATTATCACAAACTGTTATAATACCGGTAGTGTCAGTGGTACAGGGGTTAATGTAGGAGGTGTGATCGGACGTAATGAATCCAATGCAAGCATTACAAACTGTTATTACGACAGCACTATTTATACTGGAAATGCGATAGGCGCGAATGACGGAACCACTGAAAAGGTTGAAGGTAAAACGACAGAGCAATTCAAAACAGGTGAAGTTGCGTATCTCCTGCAGAACGGTCAGTCAGCAGAAATCTGGGGACAGACCATCGGAACAGACACCTATCCTGTATTACATGGTCCGAAGGTATATAAGAGCATAACTTATATGGGCTGTAACGATTCATCTGAAATTGCCTCGGTGTCATACAGCAATGAGAAAAAGGATGTATTTGGCAAACATAACTTCGAGGATGGCATATGCAGATACTGCGGTGAGAAACTTGCAGCGACAGTCACAAAAGGTGATGAGACTATATCCTGTGTTTCACTGCCAGAAGCAATAAGTTATGCCGAAAACATGCCGGACAGTGTTGTCACCGTTATGGAAGATACAAATACAGCTCTTGATATAAACAATCCCGATTCTGATTTTACTATAGACATAAATGGACATAAGACAGATGATATTGATGTAAAAAACGGAAAAATAACGATAATTGATTCTAAGACGGGAGGAGACGTAAAAGGTCATTTAGATATAAAAAAAGATTCAACAGTAACAATTGGTAATGTAAAAATTTCGGGAACGATACATACTATGGGTCAATTGATACTAAATGGTGGAGATATAAACAAGATAAT
The DNA here is from genome assembly GCF_040227275.1 of Coprococcus sp. RTP31081st1_H1_RTP31081_211007. Taxonomy (NCBI): domain Bacteria; kingdom Bacillati; phylum Bacillota; class Clostridia; order Lachnospirales; family Lachnospiraceae; genus Coprococcus; species Coprococcus sp. RTP31081st1_H1_RTP31081_211007. Next base: position 241,787 of record NZ_JBEHVP010000001.1, on the reverse strand, counting down.
TCTAGCTGATGAAACAATAAAATTATACTTTAACAACAGTGATATAAAAATCAATGACGGAATATATTTGTATGGAATATACGGAGAAAAAATAATTATAAATGCAGAGCCTCATAATGTTATTCCGATTGTTCTGGATGGAATAGGTGTACAACAAGGTGCTGCATATGCTGTAGCAGGTGATGGCATTGCGTTAAAGTCAGATTGGTTCAACGCATCATCAGATGATTCTATAATTGATCTGTCAACAAGTATAGAAGATAATAAGCTTAGAATTGGAGCATTGCTGAACGATAAAGTATATGCAGAGTTAGATGAAAATAAAAACATCATCTACTCCGGAAGTGAGTTAAAACCATCTGTAAAGGTATATTATAATTGGGACAATATGTTTTCTGTACAGCTAAAAGAAGGCTCAGATTATAATGTAACGTATTCCGACAATATCAACGCTGGCACAGCGACTGCGATTGTAACAGGAATCGGTGCTTACTCAGGAACAAAGAACGTGACATTTACCATTGAGCCAAAGAAGATCAGCAGTCCAACATTTGACGGACTTAAGCCTGAGTACACATACACAGGACAGAAGGTAGAGCCTGAGTTTGCTCTTATGGACGGTGAGACAGTCATTCCTTCAAGCGAATATGAAGTATCTTACAGTGATAACACAGAAGTTGGAACAGCAACGATAACCATCACGGATGCCACGGGCGGAAATTACGATATAAACTGCAAGGCTGAATTCGATATAGTTAAAGCTGATCCGGTTATAAGTGAACTTCCGGTGGCAGATCCGATAAGTTACGATCCACACAAAACCTTAAATGAAGCAAGCATTTCGGGCGGAGCCGTAATCGGAGTTTCAGGAGAAAACATAACCGGAACATGGAGCTGGGCTGACGATTCCACAGTTCCTGTGGTTGATGTAACAGACTATGATGTAGTATTTACCCCGGATGACCAGAAACACTACAATTCGATCAGGGGAACTATTCAGGTAAATGTCTTAAAGGCCAATGTAAACATAGCTGATCTGCCGACAGCAAGTGCAATAACATATGGCGACAGCCTTGCAAAGTCTGTTTTATACGGAGGAACAGCATATTTTGACGGTATTAACAAGGTTGAGATATTTGGAACATTTGCATGGAAGGATGATTCTCTAAAGCCGTTTGTATCTGACAGTGACAAGACGCTGTACACCGTTGTATTTACGCCGGCTGACAGTGTGAATTACAACACAGCAGAAATTGAGATCACGGTAAATGTGAGCAAGGCTGCAATGCCGAATCTGCTGTTAAGTGTAGATAATACACATAAGACCGTTGGAAGTATCGCACTTCCGGGAGACTGGGTATGGCTTGCTGCTGACACAGCCACTGCGATAAAGGCAGGCGGATCAGTGGTGGCAACAGCTGTATACGCTGGCGATGACAAGGAAAACTATGACAGCACAGAGCTAAAGGTAACCATATACAGAGCACCATGTTCAGATGGTAAGACTGTAAAGTATACACTAAAAGGAGAGAAGGCTCCAACCTGCACAAAGGCAGGAACAGGACATACAGAGTGCTCAGTCTGCGGCGATGTCATGAGCACAGGTGTGTGTGTAAAGGAACTTGGACATAAGTGGAATTCCGGCAGGGTAACAAAGAAACCTACATACACAGCAGCCGGTGTGAGGACATACACATGTACCGTGTGCAAGGCTGCGAAAACAGCAAGTATTGCCAAACTTGCAACAACTGATATAAGCAAAAAGACAAGCAAGATCACGGTTTCCGGAATAGAGAACAAGATCTACAATGGAAGAGCGCACACCCAGAGATCGCTTGTTGTCAAGGCTGGCACAAAGACGCTCAGACTGAACAAGGATTACACTGTCACCTACAGCAAGAACAAAGCGGTGGGCAAGGCAAGTGTGACAATATGTGGTAAGAATGCATATTCTGGTAAAATAACAAAGACATTTGCCATAGTAAAGGCTGCTAAGGGAAAGACATATACAGTTGGAAAGTTCAGGTACACAATAACCGGAGCAAAGGCAGACGGCACAGGAACAGTTGCAATTGCCGGAACAACGTACTCAAGGTCAGATAAAAGATTTGCATCACTGACCATCGCAGACACTGTAGTTATAGGTGATGTAAGGTTTAAGATAACATCTGTAAGCGCAAATGCATTCAGCAGATACACTGCTCTTAAGAATGTCACTATCGGCAACAATGTGACAAGCATAGGGGCAAACGCATTTTTATCATGCAAAAACCTTAAGAAGATGACGATAAAGTCAGCTAAGCTCAAGAGCGTTGGCGCAAAAGCCTTCAGTGGAACATACAGCAAAATTACATTTGCAGTACCTAGGAATAAGGCCACAGCATACAAGAAACTGATAAAGAAGGGCAGTCCTTCTGCGAAAGCAATCTATAAATAACAAATATATAAATTGCCTGTAAAAACAAGACTTTCAGAACTCTTGTACATGCAGCGTATTCGCCATTTTCGATACGCCGCATGTATACAGAAGTCTGGAAGTCTTTTTATATGTCAAGGACAATAGCATATTTTCTCAGCCAGTGATCAATCTGAAGAAGATATGCCATCATCTGAGGTCCTGCCATGAGCTGACCGAACCACGGCCTGCCGTAATCCTTTGGCGCATTTATGAAACTTTTCACATATTCTCTGTCGATGAGAGGCAGAAGAGGACTTTCCGGATCATTTAGCACGCAGAGAAGCCTCTTTGCAAGCTCCTGTTCATAATGAGGGTCATATGACTTTGGATAAGGGCTTTTCTTTCTGTACATGATTTCGTGCGGAACATAATCCTTCATGGCCTCTCTGAGAAGCTTTTTCTCACAGCCTTCGGAATATTTGTACTCCCATGGAACATTGAACACATAATCAAGTATTCGTGGATCTGCAAATGGAACTCTCGCCTCAAGTCCGCTTGCCATGCTTGTTCTGTCCATTCGGTCAAGCAATGTCTGCATGAACATCCTGATATTCAGATAAGATATCTGCCTGCGCCGCTTTTCTGTATCGGATTCCCCCGGAAGAAGATTGATCTCGGACAGGAGAGAATTGTATAGTGATGACACATATCCCGGTATATCAAGACTATCTATGATGTCCGGCGACAGTACTGAGAGCCTTGGCGACAGATCCTTCATCCATGGGAATGTATCAGATGAAAGCAGTTCTTCTCTGTAGAACCATGGGTATCCTCCAAATATCTCATCCGCGCATTCCCCTGTTAGTACAACTTTGTATTCCTTTGCCACCAATGAACAGAAGTACAGAAGTGATGAATCCACGTCCGCCATGGTCGGCATATCCCTTGATTCCACGGAAGTATACAGATAGTCTGCAAGATCACTGTAATTGCAGGTGAGATATGTGTGGTCTGAACCTATGTGGGCTACCATCATATCTACATATGGTCGATCCTGCTCCGGCTGGAATGCATTTGACTTGAAATATTTAGAATTATCTTTGAAATCAAATGAGAAAGTGTGCAGCTTTTTCCCTTGCTCCCTGAGTTTTGCGGCGCATACGCTGCTGACGATTGATGAGTCGATGCCCCCCGAGAGAAATGTACATACAGGCACATCCGATACGATCTGTCTCTCTATACTGTCCTTGACAAGATAACGGACTTTTTCCACAGTGTCTTCATAGCTGTCAGTGTGAGGATTGCTGGTTATGCGGTAATATGTGAAGTCTGTCATTCCGTAGGGTGAGAATTTCATGAAATGTCCCGGCTTTACTTCGTCTATATTCTGAAATACTCCACAGCCTGGAGTCTTGGACGGCCCGATTCCGAACACCTCACATAGTCCCCGTGCATCAATGACAGGCCTTATACCTGGATAGTAGAGCAGTCCTTTGATCTCTGAGGCGAAGACAAGTGTTCCGTCATCAGTTACTGAGTAGTACAGCGGCTTCACACCGAAGTGATCCCTGTACAGATATATGGTCTGGATATGTTCGTCATATATCGCAAATGCAAATATTCCGTTCAGCCTGTGAACAAAATCGGGACCGAAGTGAAGAAAACAGTTGAGAATAACCTCTGTGTCCGAAGTTGTATCAAATGTATATCCAAGGGCGAGCAGCTCCGATTTCAGTTCCTTTGTGTTGTAGATCTCGCCGTTGTACACTATGTATATAGTATTTTCGCCGATGACCTTTTTCATAGGCTGTTCGCCTCTTGCTACGTCACGTATGGAAAGTCTTGTGTGTGCCATTCCACAGTGCGATGACAGCACTGTATTTTGTGCATCCGGACCTCTGTGAGCAAGTGCCTTATTCATGTCGTTCAATATGTATGAGTATCGTTCATGTTCGGTATTGAAAATCCTGTTGGAGTTATAGAATCCTGCGATGGAACACATATATTTACCTCTTTTTGTGGTATCTATATATTATATTGGGGAGTTGATTTTATAGAACTTTTATATAATACTATAAGTTTGATGCAAGATATGTTAAGTATTGATATAATGTATCATATTTGTTTTCGGTGAGTATGAACACAAAATCGGCAATAAGCATCATGACATTTGAACCTACAAAATATTGATAATAGAAAGAGAAATACTGCAATGAAAAACACTTTAATAAAGACTAACAAAAAATACCTTCCGGGACTTTTAAACATCGCGGTTCCAATCATGCTGAGCAATCTTATATCGCAGCTTCAGATGCTTATAGACAGAATATTTTTAGGACACGTAAACAGCATGTACATGAGCGCACTTGGCAATGTGACTTCACCGATGTGGACCACCATGTCGTTCTGTTTCTCCATCGTGACAGGAGCGTCTATACTGATAAGTCAGGGTGTTGGTGCAGGAGATACCGAACACATAGAGGAATACTCCGGTGCCATGGTGAAATACAATAATATCATACCGATACTGTTATTTTTCTTCTGGACATTCTGCGCTGAATTTGTATTCAGACTCATGGGTGTGTCAGATGGCCTGATGCCGATGTGTCTTGATTATTCCAGGTATTATGCGCCCGTATTTTTGATAACAGGACTGGGCGGTGCATTCAGCGTCATACTCCAGACATCAAACTATACCAAACCACTTGTTGTATATGGAATATTAAGATCTGGTGTAAATATACTCCTTGACTGGGTTATGATATTTGGAAGATTTGGGTTTCCAGCCATGGGGATAAAGGGTGCAGCCATAGCGACGACAATAGCGGAGTACTCTGGACTTATATTTGCAGTGATATTCGTGGTATCAAGCAAGAAACTTAACACTAAACCATCTATGAAATGGGTAGTAAAGGCACATATAAAGCCGTATCTTTTGTCGGCAAAGCTGGGAGTGAACACAGCTCTTGAGGATTTTGCATGGAATCTTGGCAATCTGCTGCTTATAAGGATTCTCAACGCCATAAATGAGATGGCTGCCGGAATTTATTCCATCATATTCAGTGTTGAAGTTCTGGCGGTTGTCATCATTGGAGCGATAGGAAACGGTACAATGACACTAACCGGTGAGGCAAAAGGAAACAATGATCTGGGTAAATACAAGGGTGTATGTGTCTGTGCGTATGGCTTGTGTATAGTAGTTGGAATCATCACACTCGGTGTCTGTCTTGCGTTTCCACAGCAGATCATATCACTTTTCACCAACGACAAGAGTATAATTGCATCGTGTGGGATATATCTGATCTTTATCAGCATCAATCTTTTCGCAAAATCAGCAAACATAGTTGTTGGCAATGCGATCAGGGGCAGTGGCAACACGATATGGATGCTCATAACACAGTTGTTTGGCACGTTGTGGGTGGTTTCTGTGGCACTTTTGTTCGTGTTTGTCCTTAAGCTTGGAATAGCAGGTGTCTTTCTTGCAGTCATAGTGGACGAGATCGTTAGATCTTTTATCAATCTCGGCAAATATCTGAGGATAGTGAAAAACTGGGAAAGCACAGACTGAGGTAAAAAGGCTGAATTAGCTAAACAGTGGGTGCGACATTCAGTGGCATATATAATTTAGAATAGACGTATCAGAAAAAGAAAGTCTTATATGAAAGGGGATATATGATTTGATTTTAGAAACTAATAGATTAATATTACGTCACTGGCAGGAGAGTGACGTAGATATATTATTTGAATATGCAAGTGACCCTGATGTGGGACCTATAGCTGGCTGGCCTGTGCATGAGAGCAGGGAATATAGCCTTGATGTGATACGGAATGTATTTAATGGACCGGAGTGTTACGCAGTGTGTCTGAAGGACTGCGGTCTGGTTGTCGGAGCCATTGAATTACTGTTAAACGGAAGGACAGATATGACAGACCGCGATGACGAATGTGAGCTTGGATACTGGATAGGAAAGCCTCACTGGGGCAACGAATACGCACCGGAGGCGGCTGGGAGGCTTATAGAACATGGATTCCTTGATCTGGGCATGAGAACGATATGGTGCGGTTACTACGATGGCAATTCCAAGTCCCGCATAGTACAGGAAAAGCTCGGATTTGTGTTTCATCATACCTGTGATGAAGTGGATGTGCCTCTTTTGAATGAAGTCCGGATAGGACATACAAATATTATGACGAGAAAACATTGGCTGTCTGAAAAGATGAATAATTCACTGTATGATCAGCTGGCCAGGGATTATTGCTGTGATGCGGCCGATATATATTCCAGTGACAATATATTTTCTGAATACAGACAGATAGAAGGACAAAGACGGTTCAAAGGACAGGAAAAGTGCCCACTCAAAATAGCTGTGGTAAATGGCAAGCTGCTATTTACCGGTCGTAGAGAGATTGTAGAAGAATGCAGAAAACGCTATGAGAATGCATCTGGCAAATGGTTCATGGATATAGAGAAATTTCGTGAGCTTGACAGTATTCTTTCCAGATACGGATGTAAATTGAAATCTGCTCACCCATTTTACCTTCCGACGGAACTGAGCGAACAGGCAGTGAGAAAAGATACTACAGATAAAACTGTTGATTCGATGATAAAAGAAGATTTTAACCTTGTCAGGTATACGGGGGATGAGATCCTGCAATTCAAAGGAGATGACAGGTGGTGTGAAGCTTTCTGCTTTGATGATAACACACCTGATGTACTTGCTGTGGCAGCTGTATCAGATGGTGAGATTATTGGTATGGCTGGCGCAAGCGCTGACAGTGACGACTTCTGGCAGATTGGTATAAATGTTGTTCAAGAAGCTGAGGGAAGACATGTGGGTACATCGCTGGTATCTGAACTGACCAAGGATATACTCAGGTGTGGCAAAATTCCATATTATGGCACAGGAATGTCACATATAGCATCACAGAGAGTTGCCGCTGCGGCAGGTTATGATGTGTTCTGGTTTGAACTGCTGGCGGGCAAGTAAAAGAATCGTTGACACATCTTCATGTTAATGATAAAATAATCACATCTAAGGGTCGTAAAACGACCGGGAAATAGTCAAATGCTATGACGAGGAGGAGTACATGCATCCCCCCGATCAACAGAGAGAAGACGGTGGTGAGAGTCTTCATCAGGAATGTGTGGAAGGTAGCCTTCGAGCAGTGGATTGAAAGATTGCAGCATACATATTTGTCGGCTGTTGTCGAGTAGGTTTCAACGGTTTTCCCCGTTACAGGAATAAGATATTAATAATGATTACAGTGATAATTTATTATAGTATCTGATAAGTGCAGACATTTGTCTGAATTTAGGTGGTACCACGGATATGAACATATTCGCCCTAAGCGTAAAACAGTTGCGCTTAGGGCTTTTTCTATGCATGGGGTGCATATATACATCCCGAGGCGTAAGTTTAGATTATCATGAACTTTACAGGAGGTATAAGATATGGAGATCAATGGAGCAAAGATGTTTGTAAAAGCGTTGCAGGAAGAGGGAGTAGACACTCTGTTCGCATACCCTGGTGGAACAGCGATAGACCTGTTTGATGCGTTGTATGATGCAGAAGGTATTGATATGATACTTCCAAGACACGAGCAGGCACTTGTTCATGCAGCGGACGGATATGCACGTTCAACAGGAAGAGTTGGAGTGTGTCTGGTAACAAGCGGTCCAGGTGCGACAAACCTTGTAACAGGAATTGCCACAGCCAACTACGACAGTGTGCCACTGGTATGTTTTACAGGACAGGTTCCGTTGAACCTTATTGGAAATGACGCTTTTCAGGAGGTTGATATAGTTGGAATCACAAGAAGCATATGTAAGTATGCAGTCACAGTAAGAAAGAGAGAAGATCTTGCAAGGATCATTAAAAATGCTTTTTACATAGCAAGAACCGGAAAGCCAGGTCCTGTAGTTGTTGATATTCCTAAGGATATACAGCTTGCCATGGGAAGTGACGAGTATCCTACAGAAGTAAATATCAGAGGTTACAAGCCTTCAGAGGGTGTACATGTTGGACAGATCAAGCGAGCCCTTGCGGAGCTTAAGAATGCAAAGAAGCCTGTGTTCCTCTGCGGCGGCGGAGTCAATATCGCACATGCGAGAAAAGAAATGCAGGAGCTTGCAGAGAAGACCGGTATACCTGTAGTTACTACAATTATGGGTAAGGGTGCTATTCCTACTGACCATCCACTCTATGTCGGTAACATCGGTATGCATGGTAACATGGCATCCAACAAGGCTATCATGGAGAGCGATGTACTTTTCTCCATCGGATGTAGATTTAACGACCGAATAACAGGTACTATAGATACATTTGCCAAGAATGCCAAGATCATACATGTTGATATAGATGCAGCGTCCATATCAAGAAATATAAAGGTAGATATACCTATTGTTGCTGATGCCAAGGTTGCCATATCCAAGATGCTTGAATATGCAGAACCTCTTGATATCAAAGGCTGGGTGGATGACATTATGAATGTCAAGGCTGAGTATCCTATCAACATGAACAGATATGATGGTGTGACTCCTGAGGCTATCATCAGAACCATAAACGATATGTACAGCAATCTCATCGTTACAACTGATGTTGGACAGAATCAGCTCTGGACAACGCAGTACATTGATATAGACGAGAACAAACAGCTCTTAACTTCTGGAGGTCTTGGAACCATGGGTTATGGATTTCCTGCTGCCATAGGCGCAAAGCTTGGCAACATGGATAAAGATGTTATCTGTATATCCGGAGACGGCGGAGTCCAGATGAACATTCAGGAGATGGCTACAGCTGTTGCGCTTGAGCTTCCTGTTACCCTCTGTATACTGAACAACGGCTATCTCGGCAATGTACGCCAGTGGCAGGAGCTGTTCTTCAATAAGAGATACAGCAGTACATGTCTCAGATACAGAAGAAGATGCAACAGAGACTGTCAGAATCCGGATAAATGCTGTCCAAAGTATTCTCCTGACTTTGTAAAACTGGCAGAGAGCTATGATGCAAAGGGCATCAGAGTTACAAAGCCTGAGGAAATCAGGCCGGCATTTGAGGCTGCCAGGGCAAATACAAACGGACCTACAGTTATAGAATTCTTCATCGATCCTACGGCCAACGTATTTCCTATGGTTCCGGGTGGAAAGTCACTGAATGACATGATACTTGACTGCTGATATTGATAAATTGATTTTATATTGGTAATAGAATGTACATATATAGATTTGTATATTATCCAGATGAAAGGGGTATATAGAATGAGCGTAAAGAAGAGATGGATATGCCTGTTCGTAGAGAATGAGGTAGGTGTACTTGCAAGAATTTCAGGTTTGTTTTCAAGCAAATCATACAATATAGATACTATAACCGTTGGAGTAACCGAGGATGAGACAATATCCAGAATGACCATCGGTTTCACCAGTGATGACAGGACATTTGAGCAGGTGAAAAAACAGCTCAACAGAAGTGTGGAGGTTATCAAGGTCGTCGACTACACAGATATTGCAATCCACAACAACGAGATCTTATATGTCAAGGTCAATAGCTGCTCAAATGAAGATAAGGACGAGGTGTTCCGAATTGCAAATGCATTTGGCTATAAGATAACAGATTATAATAAGAAATCTGTGCTTGTTGAGTGTGTCCAGACGGATGCAAAGAACGACAATGCCATAAAGCTGTTCAAGGAGAGCTTCCCTAACAGGATAGAGGTTGTAAGAGGTGGCAGCGTTGCAGTTGAAGCGATAAGCATGTCGGACAGATAGTACAACCGGCAAATAGCTGTCAAAATGATATTGCTGGTAAAATAGTCTGTAAAAAGATTATGAAAGGATCCGTAAAATGAAATTTGTTATACAGCGTGTCAATCACGCATCAGTCGAGGTAGATGGAAATATGATAGGCAGCATCCAGAAAGGTTTTCTGGTGTTTGTCGGAGTATACGATTCGGATACCAGAGAGATCGCTGACAAGATGATAAACAAACTTGTGAAGATGAGGATATTTGCCGACGAAAATGGCAAGACAAATCTTGACATAAACAGTGTAAACGGCCAACTCCTGATCGTTTCACAGTTTACCTTGTGCGCAGACTGCCGGAAGGGCAACAGACCATCATTTACTGGTGCAGGAGCGCCTGATATGGCCAATGAGATGTATGAGTATATAATTGAAAGATGCCGTGAGTTTGTTCCTGTGGTGGAACATGGAGAATTTGGTGCAGATATGAAAGTGGATCTGTCCAATGATGGGCCATTTACCATATTACTTGACAGTAATGAATTGTAATATATCCATGATTTGCCGAAAAAATTGTAATATATTGGGAAAATTTTATAAAATCCAACAATATTGTTGAAAAAATGAATATTTGTTAATATAATTACAAGTGGAGTTTCTATATGCAAAGGATAATATTATAGAGAGAACTAATACTGAAAAGGAGAACTATACAATGACAAAGGATCAGATTGAATCTAAAACCTTTAAAAAAGGACTTTTTGGATATAATAAGGATGAGGTTAACAGCTTCCTGCGCTCAGTTGCAGAAGATTATGCAGAACTTGAGACAAAGTATGCAGCTCTTGAGTCAGAGAACGAAGTGTCAAAGAAGAACCTTATGGAGAACAGCGTAAAGATTTATGAGCTTGAGAAGCAGCTCGAGCAGGCTGCTCCTGGTTCCAAGAAGGAAGCCAACGCAGCAAATGCTGAGGCTAACAAGATAATAAACGATGCTAAGAAGAAGGCTAACGAGGTTATCGCAAATGCAAAGGCTGAGCTTGCCAAGCTCAAGGAAGAGATGGAGACACTCAAGAGCGGATCAAGTGCAAAGGTTGCTGAGGCTGCAAATAAGGTTGAAGCTGCAGTTGAGGCGGATCCTATAACAAAGCTTAAGATGAAGTCGCAGGGCGGAGATGCACCTCAGAAGCTCAAGATGACACCAAAGGCTGCTCCAGAGGCAGAGCCAAAGCCGGCAGCATTCACAGGTAAGAGTGCTCAGGCTGCTCAGGAGGAAGAAGAGGAAGAACTTATTGTTGGTGAAGTAGAAGAAGGAGTAAAGCGTAATCAGGTACTTATCGGAGATGGCGATGAGGATGCAGACTTCGAGTTCTTATAAAGATTGGGTGTTTATATGACGTATAAAGAATGCGTGGAGTGTATCGACGGCGTTCTCAGTTCTTTGGAATTGGCGGATATTGATGATTGTTGTCTTCAGTTCAATGTTATCGGCAATGATAGTGGGGTGTTCTACATAGATATAAGGGATCATGTTGCCAGATTAACAGAGAATTCGGACAGGGAGTATAAGGTTAAATATGTATTTACAGTTCCAGTTCTTTCAAGACTTTTGAGAAGAGTTGTCGATCCGATGTATGCGTATACTACAAGTAAATATAAGATGATGGGAGATGTGTCTTTGGGAAGATGCATACTCGTCAAACTCTGCGAGGCTTCGGCCTGACAGATAAATAAAGAAAACCGGTGGTATCATGATAGATCCGCCGGTTTTCTTTTGTTGTATAAGCACAGCATGTGTAATTGTATAAGCGCGCAGGCTTAAAATGTATTTTTTACAGAAGATCAGCAACTTCTTTGAGAAGTCTCTCTGTCTTATCCCATCCAAGACAAGGATCTGTGATAGACTTACCATAGCATCCACCATCTACTGGCTGGTTGCCATCCTCAATATAACTCTCAACCATAACACCCTTTACAAGATTCTTGATCTCAGAATCGTAATTCCTGCTGTGGATTATCTCCTTGACAATTCTTGGCTGTTCAATAAATTTCTTGCCAGAATTATTGTGGTTGGCATCAACTATACATGCATGATTTACGAGGTTGAACTTCTTGTATGTGTCAGCAAGGAGCCTAAGATCCTCATAGTGATAATTGGATATAGACTGTCCATGCTTATTCAGTGCACCTCTCAATATACAATGTGTCAAAGGATTTCCGTCTGTGTGTGCCTCCCATCCGGAATAGAGGAATGTGTGGTGATGCTGTCCTGCTATACAGGAATTCATCATAACGTTGTAGTCACCACTTGTAGGATTCTTCATACCTACAGGAACATCCATTCCACTTGCGGTAAGTCTGTGCTGCTGATCCTCAACAGAACGTGCGCCTATGGCAACGTAAGAGAGGATATCATCTACATACTGCCAGTTTTCTGAATAAAGCATCTCATCAGCAGCGGTGAGTCCTGTCTCCCTGATAGCTCTTATATGCATTTTTCTGATGGCGTAAAGGCCCTCGAGCATGTCTGATGCCTTTGTAGGATCAGGCTGATGGAGCATTCCTTTGTAACCATCACCAGTAGTTCTTGGCTTGTTAGTATATATACGTGGAATGACCAGTATCTTATCCTTAACTTCATCTGCAACCTTTGCAAGACGATTCTGATAATCGCAAACAGCATCCTCATTATCTGCTGAACAAGGTCCGATGATAAATATAAATCGGTCATCATCGCCTACGAAAATTTTTCTGATCTCTTCATCTCTTCTGGCTTTGATGGCTTTCAACTCGCTTGAAAGAGGGTATAGTTCCTTGATCTCATCGCCAGTTGGTACTCGTTTAACTAATTTCATACTCATGAAACATGTCCTCCTTTTTTCTAGCCATTGATTATATCAGAAAAACTTTACAAAATAAAGAAAATAATACTATATTGGTGGGATAAAAAGTCATATTGCCGGATAAATGCATAATATAATATATAAACAGAAACTGAAAGAGGAGTTGTATGCTGCATTTTCCGGATAGAAAAAAGATGGGCAGGAAGAAAAATATCAGAAGATTATCTGTTATAACGGTACTCATCTTTATCATATTTGCAAACACAATGAGTACGAATCTTATGGTATATGCAGAGGAACAGACAGAGACTCAGGCGGCAGACCAGACAGAAGTTCTGGATGTGGAATCTCCAAGCTGTATACTCGTTGAGGCATCCACAGGTCAGGTGTTATTTGAAAAAAACTGTGATGAAGCCATGGCTCCGGCTTCGGTTACAAAGGTTATGACGCTTCTTCTGGCTTTTGAGGCGATAGGGGCCGGACAAATGACTCTTGATGATATTGTAACTGTGAGTGAACATGCTGCGTCCATGGGCGGATCGCAATGCTTCTTTGAGGCAGGAGAAGAACAGACTGTTGAAGATATGATAAAGTGTATTATAATTGCATCCGGAAACGATGCGGCTGTTGCCATGGCGGAAAAGGTTGCCGGAAGCGAAGAAGCGTTTGTGAAAAAGATGAATGAGAGGGCTGCTGAGCTGGGGATGACAAATGCAAGTTTCAAAAATGCGTGTGGCCTGGATGCGGATGGACATAAAATGTCAGCACGGGATATCTCTATAATGTCCAGAGAACTCATAACAAAATATCCTGCCATCTTTGATTATTCAGGCATATGGATGGATTCGATCATACATAAAACACGAAGGGGCGAGAGTCAGTTTGATCTCGTCAACACAAATAAATTTTTGAATATGTATACAGGAGCAACCGGCCTTAAGACAGGTTTCACAAATACCGCAAAATATTGCATGTCGGCGACTGCTGAGAGGGACGGCATACAGCTTATTGCTGTCATCATGGGAGCTGATACAAAGGATATCAGAAACAAAGACGCCTGCAGGCTGCTTGATTATGGATATTCGATGTGCCAGAAATATACAGATCTGAATATTCTTCAGGAAAAAGAGATTTCCATAGACAATGGCACCGAAAGTTGTGTTACAATTAAGACCGACTCACAATTCACCGGGATCTTGCTTGCGGGAGAACACGCGGAGGATGTGAAGAAGAAACTGGAGATGAGAGATCCACTGACTGCCCCGGTTGACAGTGGTGAAGAGCTTGGAAAGATGAGCTATTATATTGGCGAGAGGTGCATCGGTTCAGTGCCGATATATGCGGCGGAGAAGGTTGATTCCATGAGTATGAAGTACGCTTTCGTTAAAGTGCTCAAGTTACAATTTACATATTGAGGTTAAATACATGAAGATTTTTTTAGTTGTAGTTATCGTACTATGCATTATAACGCTTGTTAATCTTTTGATAGAGAGTTACCGCGAAAACAGAAGAATCTCGTTTTCAAATTATCAACTGCATGACAGGAGAATAAGAAAAAAAGCCCGGATAGTCATGATATCAGATCTCCACAATGCGGAATTTGGAAAGGACAATGAGAAGCTTATAAGCTGTATAGAAAAGATCAATCCGGATTTCATATTGGTGGCGGGGGATATAATAGTCGGAAAGCCGGGACTTACAGTAGATATAGGTATACATTTCCTGAATGAACTTGGCAAGCGTTTTCCTGTGTATATGGGAAAAGGAAATCATGAGATGCGCGCATCCATATATGAAAAATATGGTGATATGTGGAACAGGTTATATGAAGGAACAAAAGATAACATCACCTGGCTTATAAATGAAAGTGTTCATCTTGATGAATACAATGTCACGATATACGGACTTGACATGAAGACGGAATATTACAGAAGATTCAAAAAGCTCGATATGGATGAAGAGTATTTGCTGAATGAACTTCCACCGATAAGCAGATCCGATTACAATATACTTATAGGACATGATCCTGATTATTTTGAAGAATATTCCCGATGGGGCGCTGATCTTACTGTATCCGGCCATGTACATGGTGGACTTGTGATCCTGCCATTTCTCGGGGGCGTGATATCGCCTATGATCAGACTGTTTCCAAAGTACTATAAGGGGTTATATTCCTGCGATGGACATAATATGATAGTCTGTGCAGGACTCGGACTTCACACTATCCGAATCAGAGTTAATAACGAACCGGATCTGGTGACCATCAATTTGTCCAGATAACAGTGCGTTAGCCTCTTATATTTAAACATAATTAAGAGTTGAATTATAGTAATATAGCATATAATATTATGTATGTTGGATGTAAGTTCGCATGGAATTATGTGCGAAGGGGAAGAGCGTGATTTTATGAACAATAACACAGATGATAACAATATAGATAAAGATAATGTGAACACTGATGCCGCTGAAGAGATAGTTGCTGAAGAGACAATATTCGGGGGGACAGAGACCGAACCGGAGACTGCGGCATCGGATGCAGCCATTCCCGATGGAGCAGGGATACCGATATTCCCAGATAATGAAGCTTCTGATGAAGCGGACGAACCGGATGACAAGCCTGCAAAAAAGACTCACAGGGCTTTGAAGATCACAGCGGCTATATTTGGAGCGGTGGTCGTATGTACATATATAGTTATATCGATATGGTTCATGTTCCATTACAACTACAAGACATACATCAATGATATAGACTATTCGTTTTACTCACTTGATGATGTCGATGCATACATAGAGAGTTACATACAGGATTATTCCCTCACACTCAAGCTCAGGGGCGGTGAGGAACATGTCATAAAACCAGAAGATATATCGCTTGATATAAAGCCGAATATAACAGCCAAGAAGATCATAAGCGAACAAAATGGTTTCCTCTGGCCTTATTACATGCTAAAGAGAAAAGATTATGACCTTTACTATTCAGCGTCGTATGACAAGGATGCTCTCGAGAATCTTTTGAAGAGCTATGACAGTCTTGACGAGTCCAAGATGGAGAAACCGGAAGATGCCTATGTTACGATCAAGGATGGAGAATCAACAATTATTCCTGAATCTGAAGGAAATTATCTTGATTTTGACAGATTATGCTGTATAATAGATGAGGCGATTGTTAAAGGTGAATCCGTGCTTGATGTATCGGAAAGTGACGCATACGAGAGTCCTGAGCTCACAGCCGACAGTGAAGAGATAGTAAATGAGCAGAAGGAACTTGCAAAGATCCTTGAGATGACCATTACATATGAGATAGATCAGGTGTCATGGAAGCTTACCAGCAAGGAATATGGCGACTGGATCAGCAACGTAAAAGGAAAATGGAAATTCTCAGAAGACAAGGTGCGTGAGTATGTCGAGAATATCGCAAGCAGATACGATACATACGGTGTGCCGAGGAATTTCAGAACTCATAATGGTGATGTCATCACTCTGGCGAATACCTGGTATGGCTGGATGATCGATGTGGACGGTGAGACAGAAGAGCTCATGAAGCTTCTTGAAGCCGGAGAGTCCACAACACATACACCGCCGTTTGACTGCTACGCTGCAGTTTATCACGATGGCGGCGATGATATCGGTGATTCATATATCGAATGTGATTTTGGCCAGCAGCATGTATATGCATATGTAGACGGCAATCTTGTGTGGGATTCCGACTGCGTAACCGGAAGCCTTGCAAACAATGGCAAATACAGAACACCTGAAGGTGTATATACGATCCTGTATAAGAAGACACCTGCTGTGCTTATCGGCGATGACTATGAGACTCCTGTAACATACTGGATGCCATTCATAGGCGAGCTGGGAATCGGATTCCATGATGCATCGTGGAGAAGTTCATTCGGCGGTGATATATACAAGAACAGCGGATCCCATGGATGTGTAAATCTTCCTGTATCCGCGGCAGAACAGTTGTTTAATATAGTATATGACGGAATGCCCGTCATCTGCTATTATTAAAGTGTAATTGGAGACGTACCCAAGAGGTTGAAGGGTCCGCACTCGAAATGCGGTAGGTCGGGCAACCGGCGCGAGGGTTCAAATCCCTCCGTCTCCGTTATAACTTATATAGATCCTGGTCAGGAATAATATCCTGACCTTGTTTTGTATTATGGGGGTGATGATTTGGTAACATACGATCAGTTGACGGAGGCTGCCTCGTATTTGAGACATGCGATAGGAGATGTTCCTGATATAGCCTTTATCCTGGGCAGTGGTCTGGGACATATGGCGGACGTTATTGAGAACCCTGTGTATGTGGATTACGGAGATATTCCACATTTTCCTGTATCTACAGTAGCAGGACACAGAGGCCGCTTCGTATACGGATGTATCCACGGGAAAAAGGTCCTTATCATGCAGGGACGGGTCCATTATTATGAAGGATACGATATGAGCCAGGTTGTCATGCCTGTCCGTGTAATAGGGCTGCTTGGTGTAGATAAGCTTCTGCTCACAAATGCTGCAGGCGGAATATCTGAGAAGCTTGAGTCGGGCGATATCATGATGATAAGTGATCACATTTCAACATTTGTACCATCGCCACTCATTTGCAGTTACTATAATAAATTGGGTGTGAGATTTCCCGATATGACACATGTCTACGATGTGGAGCTGAATAGCTATATCAGAGAAGCATTTGCTGAAAATGATATTGATTTCAGGTCGGGTGTATATATTCAGGTCACCGGTCCTCAGTATGAGACTCCTGCAGAGATAAGAATGTTTGCGCGAATGGGAGCAGATGCAGTTGGAATGAGCACTGTATGTGAAGCTATAGCTGCAAGACATATGGGAATGCGTGTCGCAGGTCTTTCCTCAATATGCAACAAAGCTGCAGGCCTCGGCGGAGAGCTTTCGCACGAGGAGATCATTGCGGCGGGCGATGAAGCGTCAGGAAGACTTGTTCGTATCATAGACTCATTTATACAGAAAATATAATTATGGAGATCATATATGGATGTAATATTGTACACTGATGGATCTGCCAGAGGCAATCCAAATGGACCTGGTGGATATGGTGCTGTTCTTCAGTTTATCGATGCAAAGGGACAGCTTCATGAGAGAGAATACAGCCAGGGATATATAAAGACAACAAACAATAGAATGGAGCTTATGGCGGCGATAGTCGGGCTTGAGGCTCTTATAAAGCCATGTAATGTGAAATTGTATTCAGATTCACAGTATCTGTGCAACGCATTTAACCAGCACTGGATAGAGGGCTGGATCAAAAAAGGCTGGAAGCGCGGCAAGAATGAATCGGTCAAAAACCGGGATCTGTGGGAACGTCTGCTTGCAGCAAAAGCACCACACAACGTGGAATTCCTGTGGGTCAAAGGTCATGCCGGCAACCCTGGAAATGAGAGATGTGACATGCTGGCAACAGCAGCCGCAGACGGCGATGGAAAAATAACTGATGAAGGTCTGGATCAGGCCTGAGTACGAGGAGATAAGACATGAAAAAGGCAGATTTCAGAAAACTGTTTGATGATAAGATACTTATACTTGATGGAGCCACAGGAACAAATCTTATGAATGCAGGCATGCCTCTTGGCGTGTGCCCCGAGAAATGGATACTTGAACATCCACAGATAATGTTTGACCTCCAGGTTGCATATCTGAACGCCGGCACAGATATTCTGTATGCTCCAACCTTTACATGTAACAGGATAAAACTCAACGAGTATGGGCTTGCCGATGACCTTGAGGACATGAACAGAAGACTTGTAGAATTGTCTAAGGAAGCGGTCAAGGCTGCAGGTCATGGCCTCGTGGCGGGCGATATCACCATGACCGGAGAGATGCTCTATCCTATGGGAAAACTGAAGTTTGAAGAGCTGGTCGACGTATATAAGGAACAGATAAAGGTCATAGACGAGAGTGGTTGTGACCTGCTTGTGGTCGAGACCATGATGAGCCTCGCTGAGACCAGAGCTGCGGTTATTGCGGCAAATGAAGTGTCAGATCTCCCTATAATCGCCAGCCTTACATTCAACGAGGATGGACGTACCCTGTATGGAACCGATCCTGTGACAGCAGTAAATGTTCTTCAGAATCTTGGAGTGGCAGCTATAGGTGTAAACTGTTCCACAGGCCCTGATAAGATGGTCGAGCTTGTTAGACAGATGAAGAGCATCGCATTTATCCCTGTATTTGCAAAGCCGAACGCCGGAATGCCGGAGCTTGTAAATGATAAAAGCGTATATCGGATGACCCCTGAGGAATTTGCTGAAGATATGAAGATGATAATCGAGGCCGGGGCCGGAATGGTTGGTGGCTGTTGCGGTACGAGACCTGAACACATAAAGGCTCTTGCTGATATGGCTTCCAAGATGCCTGTTCCTGAGATAAGTTCAGAGCATGTCAGATGTATATCATCTGAGCGTTCATCTCTCATAATAGATCTGGATGCTCCGTTTAAGGTTGTTGGAGAGAGAATCAACCCGACTGGAAAGAAGAAGCTTCAGGCTGAGCTCAGGGAGGGATCTCTTGAGCTTGTCATGAATATGGCCGAAGAGCAGGTAGATAAAGGCGCTTCAATACTTGATATCAATGTCGGTATGAATGGTATCGATGAGAGAGATATGATGCTTAAGGTAGTATATCAGGTATCGCAGGCTGTAAACCTTCCGTTATGCCTTGATTCCAGCTCACCAGAGGTACTTGAGGCGGCACTTCGTATCTATCCGGGACGTGCGCTTGTCAATTCAGTATCCCTTGAGAAGGTGAAGATGGAAGAGATACTGCCTCTTGTAAAGAAGTACGGAGCTATGTTTATTCTTCTTCCTCTGTCGGATAAGGGACTTCCGGAGAGTCCACAGGAGAAGGAGGACATAATCAACACGGTGCTTGGCACTGCGTATGAGATGGGATTTACGAAGAATGATGTGGTTGTGGACGGACTTGTTGCAACGGTCGGTGCCCAGAAGGACGCTGCCATCAACTGCCTGAAAACCATAAACTACTGTTATAACAACGGACTTGCAACCATCTGTGGTCTGTCCAACATTTCATTTGGACTTCCTGAGAGAATGTTTGTAAATACAGCATTCCTCACCATGGCTATCTCTCGTGGACTTACGATGGCTATAGCAAATCCTTCCCAGACCATGTTCATGAATGCTGCATTTGCTTCTGATATGCTGCTTTTCAAGGAGGAGAGCGATGTCCGTTATATTGAGAATGTCAAACCTCTTGAGCTTGCCTCACCGGGAGCGGGTGCATCCGGCGGCAAAGCAGGATCTGATCTGGAGGGAAAAAGCCAGATATACATAGATGTTCTCAAGGGAAATAAGAGATCAATACTTGACGATGTACACGCTGTGCTTGACAGCGGAGCTGATCCCCAGTCCATCATAGATAACGATCTGATAGGTGCGATAAATGAGGTTGGACGACTCTTCGAGAAGAAAAAATATTTCCTGCCACAGCTCATATCAAGTGCTGAGACCATGGAGATGGCGATAGGTGTTATAAGTCCACTTGTTCTGAAGGACAAGGACAGCTCTGATATGCCTACCATAGTCGTGGCGACAGTTGAGGGCGATATACATGATATAGGTAAGAACCTCGTGGTTCTTATGCTCAGGAACTATGGATTTAATGTTATAGATCTCGGCAAGGATGTTCCTTGTGATGTGATAATACAAGCGGCAAAGGATAATAACGCCAGCATAATCGGACTGTCAGCCCTCATGACAACCACCATGGTCAAGATGAAGGATGTTGTTGAAGCTGTGAAGGAGAATGGCCTGGACAGTAAAGTTGTTATAGGCGGTGCAGTTATAACCGAGAGCTACGCCGAGGAGATCGGTGCGGATGGATATTCCGAGGATGCGGCAAACTGCGTGGTTGTAGTCAAGAATCTTCTGGGCATAGAGTAAATATTTGGAAAAATCCGGATATCTCACTATAAGTTTTGGGGTATTTGTAAATACACAACAAAAATTATCAGAAATAACAGATAAAAATAATTACAAAATTCACGTTATAAATTGACATTAAAGTGGTTTATAACTATAATAATTTAGTACATTTTAAAGAGACGAGTTGAAAGGTGGTACATATAGATGGGTAATATTGTTTTGTCACTGCTTGTTGACAACACATCGGGAGTTTTGAGCAGAGTGTCAGGACTGTTCAGTAGAAGAGGTTATAACATTGACAGTGTGACAGTAGGAGAAACTGAGAATCCCGCTTATTCCAGAATGACTGTTGCAGTTAGCGGCGATGAAGCCAGCCTTATCCAGATCAAGAAACAGCTCAACAAGCTTGAGGATGTAGTGGATATAGTGGAGCTTGAGCCTGGCAAGTCTGTATGCAGAGAGCTCGTTCTTGTCAAGGTTAAAGCGAATCCGTCCGAGAGAAAGGATATTATCTCAGTTGCAGATATTTTCAGAGCGAATATAGTTGACGTTTCCAAAGATTCGGTTATTATAGAACTTACGGGAACAACAACCAAGTGTGAGGCGTTCCTCAGACTGCTCGATGGACATGAGATAGTTGAGCTTGTACGCACAGGTCTCACAGGTCTCATCAGAGGTTAATACGTTTTTAATTATCCAAGTGGTAGTTAATATATAAGTCATTTTATACATATTTAGGAGGATTAAAGAAATGGCAGAAGCAAAGATTTATTATCAGCAGGATTGCAATCTTTCATTACTTGATGGAAAGACAATCGCAATCATAGGATATGGTAGTCAGGGTCATGCACATGCCCTCAACGCTAAGGAGTCAGGATGCAATGTCATCATCGGTCTTTACGAGGGAAGCAAGTCATGGGCTAAGGCTGAGGCACAGGGATTTAAGGTATACACAGCCGCTGAGGCTGCAAAGCAGGCTGATATAATTATGATTCTTATCAACGATGAGTTACAGGCAGATATGTACAAGAAGGATATCGAGCCAAACCTTGAGCCAGGTAACATGCTTATGTTCGCTCATGGTTTCAACATTCACTTCGGTTGTATCAAGCCACCAAAGGATGTTGACGTAACAATGATCGCTCCAAAGGCACCTGGACACACAGTACGTTCAGAGTACCAGGCAGGAAAGGGTACACCTTGTCTTGTTGCTGTAGAGCAGGATGCTACAGGTAAGGCACTTGACCTTGCACTTGCATATGCACTTGCAATCGGTGGAGCAAGAGCCGGCGTTCTTGAGACAACATTCAGAACAGAGACAGAGACAGACCTCTTCGGTGAGCAGGCAGTCCTTTGTGGTGGTGTTTGTGCACTTATGCAGGCTGGTTTCGAGACACTTTGCGAGGCTGGTTATGATCCAAGAAACGCATACTTCGAGTGTATCCATGAGATGAAGCTTATCGTAGACCTTATCTACCAGTCAGGATTCGCTGGAATGAGATATTCAATCTCTAACACAGCAGAGTACGGTGACTATATAACAGGTCCTAAGATCGTTACAGCAGAGACAAAGAAGGCTATGAAGCAGATCCTTAAGGACATCCAGGATGGTTCATTTGCTAAGGAGTTCCTCCTTGACATGTCACCAGCAGGACGTCAGGTTCACTTCAAGGCTATGAGAAAGCTTGCTTCAGAGCATCCATCAGAGAAGGTTGGAGAGCAGATCAGAGCACTTTATAGCTGGAACAACGAGTCAGACAAGCTTATCAACAACTAATTTCTGGTTATATATTTAAACGTATACACTTTACCCGGTAATTACTGCATGCAGTGGTTGCCGGGTATTTTTTTTGAGGACCGTATCCGCACTGGATACAGGCAGCCGCTATGATAACCAGTTCAGCAACACCTCATTTTACTTTGAATGGATTTTGTGATAGTATATATAAAGTATTGCGTTAGATTTGGAGGCGTATCGATATGGGTAAGCAGCTTACAAAAAAAGACATCGAAAAGATGGAACAGGAGATCGAATATAGAAAATGTGTAGTCAGGAAGGAGAAGCTTGAAGCCGTAAAGGAGGCCAGAGCTCAGGGGGATCTCAGTGAGAATTTCGAATATTATGCAGCAAAGAAAGACAAGAATGCCAATGAGCGAAGGATCAGATATCTGGACAGGCTTGTCAGGACTGCAGATATAATAGATGATACTTCAGCAGACGATGAGGTTGGAATTGATAACACGGTAACCGTTTATTTTGAGGATGACGACGAGGAGGAAACATACAGAGTTGTCACAAGCGTTCGTGCTGATGTGCTTGACGGAAGGGTGAGCAACGTATCACCTATAGGCAGGGCGATCATGGGACACAAGGTTGGCGACAGAGTCCAGGTCGTTCCAGAGAAGGGTGAACCGTATTATCTGGTCATAAGAAAGATTGAAAACACACAGGATGATGGATCATTTGAGATTAACTAGGTGGATCATATGAATTGTTTGGAAGCACAGTCAAAGATAATGGCGTTTATTGAGAATAAACTCCCTGACGATGAACTCAGAGAGTTTATTAAGCATGTCAGATCATGCAAAAACTGCTATGAAGAGCTGGATATCTATTACACGCTTATAGTTGGTATGAAACAACTGGACGAGTCTGATAATATATCTACAGATTTTAAGAATGCCCTGGATAAGCATCTTGAGGAAGAGATGAACAGACTTACCACGGTAAAGAGAATAGCAAATTCCACGATACTGGTCGGAATTGCAGCCGTTGTTGCCGGACTTATATGGCTGTACAGCGGTGCTCTTGACAAGGTCTACAACTATGAACAGAATTCCAAACTCAGTGAGCAACCTGAATACTATTATGCTGAATTCTTTGGCTCAAGACTTTTGGACGATTCCCGCTATGATCTCAGTGATATCGACAGATATTACGAAGAACAAAACAAAGTCAGGGATGAAAGTACGGAATTTATGCAGAATATCAAAAAATATAATGCAAATCATAAGGGTATCGAATAGTCAGAATACTCTATGGCGAGCGGTAAATAAGAGGAGGTTTTCATGCCAGATACAGGTAAAAAGATATTGATAATAGATGGACACAGCATACTTAACAGAGCTTTTTACGGGCTTCCGGATCTCACCAACTATGAGGGACTTCACACGAATGCTGTCCTCGGTTTTCTTAATATTATATTCAAGATAATCGACGAAGAGAATCCGACAAATGTATGCGTGGCATTTGACGTTAAACAGCCTACATTCAGACATCTTGTGTACAAAGAGTATAAGGGCACAAGAAAGCCTATGCCGGATGAACTGCGGGAGCAGGTACCACTCATAAAAGAAGTCTTGACAGCGATGAACGTCACCATAGTTGAGAAGGGTGGTTATGAGGCTGATGACATTATAGGAACATTGTCAAGAGTTGCAGATTCTGCCGGATACAAAGTCGTGATAGTATCGGGTGACAGGGATCTTCTTCAGCTTGCAACAGACAATATCCTCGTCCGTATTCCGAAGACAAAAGCAGGCGGAACCACGATAGAGAACTATTACGCAGATGATGTGAAGGATCTCTACGGAGTTACACCAGTCCAGTTTATAGATATGAAGGGACTTATGGGAGATACGTCAGATAACATCCCAGGGGTTCCCGGAATAGGCGAGAAGACCGCATCCAAGATCATTCAGCAGTGGGGATCTGTGGCCGGAGCTCTTGAACATATAGACGAGATCAAACCTCCTAAAGCCCAGAAAAATCTTGCGGAGTTCTCAGAACAGGCAATAATGTCCAGAGAGCTTGCAGCGATCAAGCTTGACTGTGAACTGGATTTCAAGCTTGAGGATACCACATATGAGAATGCGTTTAATGACAATTCATACAACATTTTCAAAAGACTGGAATTCAAGAGTCTCTTAAAGAAGTTTGACAACCAGCAGACTGTAAGTGAACTGAAACCGGATATAACAGTGGTAAATTCTACAGCCGACTTTGCTCATATCGAGGATGCTGCAAAGAAATCAGGAGCTGTCGGTGTATACGTTGCCCACAGTAATGACATGATGCTCGGCATAGCCGTTGCCTGTGATTCAAAGGATGTGTACGTGATAAACTGTTCATCGGGTATAGATCCTGATGAGGCAGTCAAATTCATATACGATCTGAAGAATGCCGGAATCATCATATGCATGGAGGATCTTAAGAGCGCGCTGAAATATGTAGATTTTCATGAATGTGACACAAATGTACTTGATATAGGAGTGGCAGCATATCTCCTCAATCCGATGGAGGATTCATACGATTACGATGATGTCGCAAAGGAATATCTTGGCAACATACTTCCTTCTGAGAAGGAACTCATCGGCAAAGATGAATTGAATATATTTACATTTATAAGTGATAATTTTCTTGAAGTATTTTCGTACAAGGCGGTCGTTCCGCTCCTTGCAAAGGATATCGTCATGGATAAGCTTGCCAAAGAAGGCATGATTGAATTGTACAATAAGGTTGAGCTCCCTACCGTTTACACCTTATACGACATGGAAAAACGCGGAATAAGAGTCGATAAGGCAGAGCTTGAGGAATACAGCAAAAAGCTTGAGAAGAGGATTCAGGAGCTTCACGATTCGATAATCGGTTACGCAGGAAAAGAGTTCAATATCAATTCTCCGAAGCAGCTTGGACCTATCCTTTTTGAAGATATGGGCATACCGGGCGGCAAAAAGACCAAGACGGGCTACTCAACAAGTGTGGATGTACTTGAAAAGATCAAAAACGAACATCCTATCATCGGAGATATTCTGGAATACAGACAGCTCACAAAACTCAATTCCACATACGCAGTGGGACTTGTGAACTATATATCGGATGACGGACGTATTCACGGAACCTTTAACCAGACTATCACGGCAACCGGAAGAATAAGCTCAACAGAGCCTAACCTTCAGAATATACCTATGAAGCTGGAACTCGGAAGACTTATCAGAAAGGCATTTATCCCTAAGGAGGGATATATATTTGTAGATGCCGATTACTCACAGGTAGAGCTTCGTGTACTTGCCCATCTGTCGGGAGATGAGGTTATGAAGAATGCCTTTCTGAATAACGTGGATATTCATGCCACTACGGCATCTGAGGTGTTTGAGGTTCCGATTGGTGAAGTGACACCTCTCCAGAGACGGCATGCCAAGGCAGTCAACTTCGGAATCGTGTACGGAATCAGCGCATTTGGTCTGAGTGAGGATCTGGGTATATCCAGAAAAGAGGCTTCAGATTTCATTGCAAAGTATTACGACACCTATAAGAGTATAAAAGCGTATTTGGATGAACAGGTAGCCCACGCAAAGGAAAAAGGCTATGTGACGACCATGTTCGGAAGAATCAGGCCTATCCCTGAGCTGAAGTCATCCAACTTTATGCAGAGGAGTTTTGGCGAGAGGGTTGCCATGAATTCGCCTATACAGGGAACCGCTGCGGACATAATCAAGATCGCCATGGTGAGAGTTAACATGAAGCTCAAGGAGCTCGGACTGAAGTCACAGCTTATCCTGCAGATACACGATGAGCTTCTTATAGAGGCTGCCGAGGATGAAGTGGACATAGTGAAGAAGCTTCTCGTTGATGAGATGATGCATGCCGCAGATATGACCGTACCTCTTGAGGTGGGCGTTGCATCAGGAAATAACTGGTATGAGGCAAAATAATATGAAGATCATAGGAATAACTGGTGGTATCGGTTCTGGAAAAACTGCTGTGCTTGATATAATGCAGCGAGACTACGGAGCATTCATTATGGAGGCCGACGCCCTGGCTCACAGACTCATGGAACCGGGACAGATATCATACAATGACATAGTGGAACACTTTGGAAGAGATATTCTTGATGAAGACAGCAGGATCGACAGAGCAAAGCTTTCAGCGGTCGTTTTCAGCGATCAGAAGCAGCTCGATATCCTCAATTCCATAACCCACCCAAATGTAAAAAAGGCCATTCTTGAATCCATGGAGGAGCAGAAAAAGTCAGGATGCAGACTATACGTTCTTGAAGCTGCACTGCTTATCCAGGATGGGTATTT
This sequence comes from Coprococcus sp. RTP31081st1_H1_RTP31081_211007, assembly GCF_040227275.1. Taxonomy (NCBI): domain Bacteria; kingdom Bacillati; phylum Bacillota; class Clostridia; order Lachnospirales; family Lachnospiraceae; genus Coprococcus; species Coprococcus sp. RTP31081st1_H1_RTP31081_211007. The sequence continues at coordinate 214,804 of NZ_JBEHVP010000001.1, read as the reverse complement.
GGACATCTGCGATGAGATGTGGTATGTCTATGCAGACGTTTCAAAACGAATTGAACGTTTGTGTGCTTATCGCGGATTTACCGATGAAAAAGCAAGAAAAGTCATCGCTTCGCAGGAGCCTGATAGCTATTACGAGAAAAATTGTTCAAAAAAGATAGACAATTCAGGTAATTTAGAAAAATTGAGAAACCAGCTTAAGCTGGCGATGGGAATTGAGTGTTAGATTTTTTTAGTTATTATCACGGATTGTACGGATAAAAAGACAATTTTTTTGGCTATTTCTATTGAGAATAATGGGGCAATGAGTTAAACTTTAACTATGTGTGTTTTCATTATTTCAAAGGGGGAAATAAACATGAAGTTTATTGATCAGTTAAAAGAAAAAGCCAAACAGAATAAGAAAACGATCGTACTGCCTGAGACATCAGACATGAGAACAATCGAGGCAGCCGGCAAGGTATTGGCAGAGGGCATTGCGAACATTATCCTGGTTGGAGACAAGGAAGATATCATGAGCAGAGCTGGTGATATCGATCTCAGCGGAGCATCATTTGTTGACCCTAAGAATTATGAGAAATTTGATGAATACGTGGATGCTTTTGTAGAGATGAGAAGAAAGAAGGGCATGACCGAGGCAAGAGCCAAGGAACTGCTTTTAACAAACCCATTATATTTTGGATGTATGATGGTTAAGCAGGATGATGCAGACGGAATGGTTGCCGGTGCGATCAACGCATCAGCAGATGTGCTCCGTGCAGCACTTCAGACACTGAAGACTGCTCCGGGAACAAGAATCGTATCAGCATTCTTCCTGGTTGTAGTTCCAGATTGTCAGTATGGTGCCAATGGAACATTTGTATTTGCAGATGCAGGACTCAATCAGAGCCCGTCAGCGTCAGAGCTTGCAGATATTGCAGAGCAGTCAGCGAAGTCATTTGAACTTCTGGTTGATGAGACACCTGTTGTGGCTATGCTGTCACATTCAACAAAGGGAAGTGCAAAGCATCCTGACGTTGACAAGGTTATTGAAGCTACAGAGATCGTTAACGCTGAGTTCCCTGACCTTCTGTGTGATGGTGAGCTTCAGTCAGATGCAGCACTCGTTCCTGAGGTTGCAGCATCAAAGGCACCTGGAAGCAAGGTTGCAGGACATGCGAATGTTCTTGTGTTCCCTGATCTTGATGCAGCGAATATCGGATACAAGCTTGTACAGAGACTCGCAAAGGCTGATGCATATGGTCCTGTTACACAGGGTATTGCAAAGCCTGTAAACGACCTGTCAAGAGGCTGTGTTGCAGACGATATAGTTGGAGTTGTTGCCATAACAGCTATCCAGGCTCAGGCTCAGGAGGACGGCAGAATGAAGGTAACTCCAAAAGAGAGATAGTAAAAGATAATTTTTAAAGATGATTTATTTACACATAAGTTGTGCAGGAGGATTGAAATGAAGGTTCTTGTAATTAATTGTGGTAGTTCATCACTGAAGTATCAGCTTATTGATTCTGATACAGAGGCTGTTATAGCAAAAGGACTGTGTGAGAGGATCGGTATCGACGGAAAGCTCACACATCAGACCATGGGTAAGGATAAGTATACAGTGGATGCCGCTATGCCGGATCACAATGCTGCTGTAAAATTTGTTCTTGACGCTCTTCTTGATACAGATAAGGGAGCTATCGCTTCACTGTCAGAGATCGACGCTGTTGGACACAGAATAGTTCACGGCGGTGAGAAGTTTGCGAATTCAGTAGTTATAACAGACGAAGTAATGGCGGCCATAGAAGAGTGTAATGATCTTGCACCACTTCACAACCCTGCCAACCTCATTGGAATCAGAGCATGTCAGGCACATATGCCGGGTGTTCCTATGGTTGCGGTATTTGATACAGCATTCCACCAGACCATGCCTGATAAAGCATATACATATGCAATACCTTACGAATATTACGAGAATTATAAGATAAGAAGATACGGTTTCCACGGAACAAGCCACAGCTTTGTATCCAAGAGACTGGCAGAGCTTATAGGCAGGGATATCAAAGATACCAAGCTTATCGTATGCCACCTTGGAAACGGATCAAGTATCACAGCAGTTGACGGCGGTAAGTCAGTGGACACTTCCATGGGACTCACACCTCTTGCAGGTCTTCCTATGGGCACAAGAAGCGGTGATATAGATCCTGCGATTCTTGAGTTCATTGCCGGCAAAGAGGGCAAGAGCGTTGAGGAGATAACAACTATTCTTAATAAGAAGTCAGGTGTATCAGGACTTTCAGGCGTATCAAGTGATTTCAGAGATCTTGACGCCGGCATGAAGGATGGCAATGACAGATGCCGTCTTGCTCTCGATGTATTCTGCTACAGTGTCAAGAAATATATTGGAGCATATGCAGCCGCAATGGGAGGCCTTGATGCGATAGCGTTTACGGCAGGAATCGGAGAGAACAATCCATATGTAAGAAGAGTATCAACAATGGATCTTTCATTCATGGGTATCGATATAGATGAGACTAAGAACGAGATCCGCGGCGAAGAGCAGAAGATATCCACTGACGCTTCAAAGGTTCAGGTATGGGTAGTTCCTACAAACGAAGAGCTTGCCATTGCAAGAGAGACTGTAGAGCTTGTTACAAAATAAGTCTTCTGTATAACGACAGGATTCAGTTGACGGAATTGTATAAAAATTTTGCAATATTTTGTTGACAATAAATATCTGTATATGTATAATAGCAGATGTGCGATTTTTAGGAGATATTATGTTAATTGATTTATCTGAGATTTTATCCACTGAGGGATTGACTAAAAGCGTTGAAGTACATGTAGACTTTGATAGTTTCCAGTTTAAGGGAATGGACTACCGGATTGGACAGGCAGATGATTTTCAACTGAATCTGTCGAATGACGGCAAGAACAGAGTCAAGGTTACCGGAAGCACTGATGTTGTCATGGAGCTTGTGTGTGACAGATGTCTGGAGGAGTTTGAAAGAACTTTCCATATAGATATCGACACAGTTATTGATACTTCCGTTTTGGATTCTGATAAGGTAGATGAGATAGATGAGTTAAGCTATTTTGAAGACTGTAATATCGATATGGACGCACTGTTGAAAAAGGAACTGATGGGTTTAGTTCCAATACAGATTCTGTGCAGGGATGACTGCAAGGGACTCTGTAAGGTGTGTGGAACGAATCTGAATCATGGTACATGTAACTGTGATGATTTTGTTCCTGATCCGAGATTATCAGTTTTTAATGACATCTTAAAGAATTGAGGAGGTGTGAATAATGTCAATTTGTCCAAAGAATAAGAGCTCAAAGGCTAGAAGAGATAAGAGAAGAGCTAACTGGAAGATGTCTGCACCAGCATTAGTTAAGTGCAGCAAGTGTGGCGAGTTAATGGTTCCACACAGAGTTTGTAAGAACTGCGGTTCATACAACAAGAAAGAGATTATCTCAGTTGCTGAGTAATTTCCAGTTCTCACTCGGTATTTGAGTAGTAGAATAAACAAGACCTTTCTTATTTTTATAATAAGGAAGGTCTTTTTTCGTGCACATATATACATGGCGGTTTGTATATTTGTACTGAAATATTTGACTTTGACAATTCAGAAATATATAATGACCTTGTGCGTTTGCACCTAAAAATAATTATATGGTGGGATATCCCATAATACACGTAAGATAGGAGAGTTTTGATATGGGCGATACAAGAATTGTAGTAGATGCTATGGGCGGAGATTATGCACCGGAGTGGATCATAAGAGGTGCTGTAGAAGCTGTGAACGAAGGGGCAAAGGCTCATATAATTCTCACTGGAAAAGAGGCTGTCATAAAGGGTGAGCTTGCAAAATACACATATGACACCTCCAAGATAGAGATAAAGAACTGTACTGAGGAGATCACATGTCACGATGCACCTGTTCAGGCAATCAGAAGCAAGAAAGACTCATCACTTACAGTTGGAATGAATATGGTAAAAAGTGGAGAGGCTGACGCAATAATCTCAGCCGGAAGCTCAGGAGCCATCCTTGCAGGAGGACAGCTTATCGTCGGAAGATCCAAAGGTGTGAAGAGATCACCTCTGGCACCACTCATCCCTACGACCAAGGGATATTCACTTCTTATTGACTGCGGTGCTAATGTAGATGCGAGACCTGAGCATCTGCTTCAGTTTGCAAAGATGGGTTCCATATATATGGAGAACATCGAGAAGATCGAGAAGCCAAGAGTAGCCATCGTCAATATTGGTGACGAGGAGGAGAAGGGTAACGCCCTCGTAAAGGAGACATACCCACTGCTCAAGGAATGTAAGGACATCAATTTTGTTGGAAGTATAGAAGCTCGTGAGATTCCAAATGGTGCTGCAGATGTCATCGTATGTGAAGCATTTGTGGGAAATGTTATCCTCAAGCTGTACGAGGGACTTGCAAAAATGCTGCTTGGAGAGATCAAGAAAGCGGTCATGTCTTCATTCAAGTCAAAGATCGGCGGTGCACTTATAAAGGATTCCCTCGGAGAGCTCAAGGAGAGATTCAACGCCAAGACAAAGGGTGGAGCACCTCTTCTTGGACTTAAGGGACTCGTAGTAAAGATCCACGGCAACTCACACAACGAAGAAGTTAAGAGTGCAATATTCCAGTGCATCAACTTCAGTGAGACCGGAGTAAACGCCAAGATTGCTGAAAAGCTGAGTGAGGAGCAGGCATAATGAAGAAGGATTATGGTGAGCTTGAAAAAAGAATAGGATACGAATTCAAGGATATAAGACTTCTGATAACGGCTCTGACACACACGTCATTTGCAAATGAGCTTAAGGTTAATAAAACTGAGTCATATGAGAGACTTGAGTTTCTCGGGGATGCCATCCTTGAGTATATTGTGAGTGACTATCTCTTCCGCAAGAAGAGAGAATATGAGGAGGGAAAACTCACAAAGCTGAGGGCAAGTCTTGTATGCGAATTTACTCTTTCACAGATATCCGAGAGTCTTGGATATGGCAAATTTGTCCTTCTTAGCAAGGGTGAAGCCCAGACAGGCGGAAGGACAAGGAAATCCATTCTGTGTGATCTCTTTGAATCCGTTCTCGGTGCGATGTATCTTGATGGCGGAATGGATGTCGCCAAGAAGTTTGTCCATCAGTTCCTGCTGGATGACGTTGAGACAAAATCATTGTTCTACGATGCAAAGTCAACCCTTCAGGAATTCTGCCAGAAGAATGGAAAAGAATTAAAGTATGAGCTCATAGAGGAGAAGGGGCCTGAACATAACAAGATATTTGTATCGGATGCCATGATAGATGGCCAGGCTACAGCCAGAGGTGAGGGTTCAAACAGAAAAAACTCCGAACAGATGGCTGCATACAAAACATTGTTACAATTAAGAAAAAAGCAGGATTAATTTATGTATTTAAAGAGTATAGAGGTAAATGGCTTCAAGTCATTTGCAAACAAGATAGTATTCAAATTCAATCACGGAATAACCTGTATCGTTGGACCTAATGGTTCGGGTAAGAGCAATGTAGCGGATGCAGTGAGATGGGTTCTGGGTGAACAGAGTGCCAAGAGTCTCCGTGGTTCCAAGATGGAGGATGTCATTTTCTCGGGAACACAGCTCAGAAAGCCGCAGGGCTCCGCATATGTTGCCATAACTCTTGACAACAGCGATCACAGCCTTCCTATAGATTATAATGAAGTCACAGTTGCAAGACGAGTATACAGATCAGGAGAGTCTGAATATCTGATTAACGGTACTGTCAGCAGACTGAAGGATGTATATTCTCTCTTCTTTGACACTGGTATCGGTAAGGAGGGTTATTCAATCATCGGACAGGGCCAGATCGAGAAGATCCTCAATGGTAAACCTGAGGAGAGACGAGAGCTTTTTGACGAGGCTGCCGGGATCGTAAAGTTCAAGAAGAACAAGGCTGCTGCGGAGAAATCACTTGAAGCAGAGAGGGACAATCTCAGCCGTGTCAACGACATTCTCAAGGAGCTTGAAAAACAGGTCGGACCACTCAAGGAGCAGTCTGAGACCGCAAGGAAATATCTGGCATTTAAAAATGAATTAAAAAAACTCGATGTGAATGCATTCCTTCTTGAGACAGAGAAACTTAAAACAGCTCTCGAGGAAGATCAGAACAGGCTCACTATCGTAAACGATGATATAGATGAGAGCAAGCAGGCGTATGAACAGACAAAGGAAGAATACGACCAGATAGAGACTGCTATAGAGCAGCTCAATTCCATAATTGAGTCATCTAAAAACGAGATTCATGAGAACAGGCTTGCAAAAGAGCGTGCTGAAGGTGAGATAAATGTTATCAACCAGCAGATAATCACACTCAAAATGAACGATCAGAACATACATGATCAGATAGACCGAATCAACAGCCAGATCGAGTCCGGCGAGAAAGAACTCGCAGATTACACATCCCAGAAAGATGAACTGGATGACTCTATCTCAGAAGTTGAACAGGCACTTAAAACAGCCCAGAAGGAAAGCTCCGACATGACCTCCTACATAGAGGCCTGCCAGCAGGAGATTGAGAGCTGCAAGGCTGACATCATAGAATATATGCATGAGAGCGGTAATCTCCAAGCAAAGGTCGGAAGATATGACGCCATGCTGGAGAATATCAACTTTAGAAAGACACAGCTCAACCAGAGACTTCTGCAGTTTAAGAGCGACGATGCCGAGGACAAGAAGGAATATGAGTCACTGTCATCACAGCTTGCCGAACTTGAGGCGGGATCAAAGGTCATTCTCGCGGGATTGGACAGTGCAACCGATCAGCTTGCCCAGAACCAGAATAGAAACAAAACTAACCGTGAGCTGATCCACAACACCAACGAGAAGCTTTCGGCCACAGAGTCCAAGATGGAGGCTCTCAGAAATATAACTGAGAGATACGACGGATACGGCAACAGTATCAGACGAGTCATGGAACAGAAGCAGTGGAATCCGGGCATAATAGGCGTTGTTGCGGACATAATCACGGTAAATCAGAAGTACGAGGTCGCTGTGGAGACTGCCCTTGGCGGAAGTATACAGAACATTGTCACTGAGGACGATGCCACTGCCAAGAGAATGATCTCATATCTGAAGACTAACAGACTCGGACGTGCAACATTTCTTCCGCTTAACACCATAACAGACCGCGGTTCCGTCAAAAATGATGTGCTCAGGGAAAAAGGAGTCATAGGAGTTGCATCAGATCTTGTTGAGGTCGATTCCAAATTCAACACGCTGGTAAAGAACCTTTTAGGCAGGATCATAGTTGTCGACAATATCGATAATGCCCTGGCGGTAGCGCGTAAGAACAATCAGTCGCTCAGACTTGTCACCATAGAGGGAGAACTGATAAATCCGGGCGGATCAATGACCGGAGGTGCATTCAGGAATTCCAGTAACCTTCTCGGAAGGAAGAGGGAGCTGGATGAACTCAAGGAGCAAATCGATAACCTGAAATCAACAGCGTCAAAGGCTGCGGCTCTCGACGCACAACTTAAGACTTCAAGAGATCAGCTCAGACAGGATATAGACAAATACAACTCCGAACTGCAGCAGGCATATCTGAAAAAGAATACTCTGACCATGAGTATTGACCAGGTCAAAGAAAAACTTGCCGAATCTGAAAGAGTATTTGTCTCGATTGAGAAAGAGGTAGCAGAGCTCAATAATCAGATAACGGAGATAAACAACAATAAGAATTCTCTTGCCGACAACAACAAAAAGCATGAAGCCATGAGGCTTGAAGCGGAGGCAAGAGTGGAAGAACTTGAGGGACAGGGACAGGAGAACAAGGATAAGCTCACCGCTGCAAACGCAAGGGTATCTGAGCTTATGATTAAGTTTAATTCCGTCAAGCAGAAAGAGGACTTCATTGTAGAAAATATCCGAAGAATAAATATGGATATCGAAAAATACAAGGAAGAACTTGAGGGCTTTACAAGCCGCGTGGAGTCATCATTCAGTGAGATCACAGAGCTGGAAGACAGGATAGCTGCTATAAAGACAGATATCGCAAGCAGAACCGGAAGTATCGCTTACAACGAGGACAAGGTAAACGAATTCTCAGTCAAGAGAGAGGAATTACAGCAGAGCCACAAGGAATTCTTTGCCAGACGAGAAGAACTTTCCGAAAAGATTGCAGGACTCGAGAAGGACTCATACAAGCTCACATCGATAATCGAGAAGAACACTGAGAAAGCAGACGAACTCAGCAACTATATGTGGGAGGAGTATGAGCTTACATACAGCAGTGCCCAGGAACTCAAGGACGATAATCTTCCTGAACTGCCGGCACTAAAGAAGGAGATCGTTGCAGTAAAGGCCAAGATCAAATCCCTTGGAGATGTCAATGTCAATGCCATAGATGACTACAAAGAAGTCTCTGAGAGATACGAATTTCTCAAGGGACAGCATGACGATATAGTCAGTGCGGAGACCAACCTTGTAAATATCATTGCGGAGCTTGAAAAATCAATGCAGGAGCAGTTTGCCGAGAAGTTCAAGGAGATACAGGTCATGTTCGACAAGGTATTCAAGGAGCTGTTCGGTGGTGGACGTGGTGCACTTGAGCTGGTTGATACCGAGGATCTTCTTGAAACAGGTATCAGGATCATAGCACAGCCACCTGGAAAGAAGCTCCAGAATATGATGCAGTTGTCAGGTGGAGAGAAGTCCCTCACCGCCATAGCACTGTTATTTGCAATTCAGAGTCTGAAGCCATCACCTTTCTGTCTGCTGGACGAGATAGAGGCGGCTCTTGACGACTCGAACGTAAGAAGATTTGCACAGTATCTCAACAGGCTTACAAAGGATACGCAGTTCATAGTTATATCACACAGAAAGGGAACCATGGAGGCTGCTGATATCCTGTACGGTATAACCATGCAGGAGAAGGGTGTATCTACCCTCGTATCAGTCAACCTTATTGAGAACGATCTGGATAAATAACAATAGAAGATATTAAACAGGAGGTATGTCATGGCAGAGGAAAAAGAGAAAAAAGGATTTTTTGCGAGACTTAAGGCAGGTCTTGCAAAGACAAGAGATAATATAGTAGAAAGCTTTACAGATGTATTCGGTGCATCCCATATAGATGATGATTTCTATGAGAATCTTGAAGAGACATTTATCATGGCTGATATGGGATATGAGACGACTGAGAAGGTTATAGAGGGGCTTAAGCAGAAGGTTGAGGATTCACACATCAAAGAACCTGCTGCCTGCAAGGAACTTGTGATCAATATAATCAAGAACCAGATGTCTGTGGACGATTCAGCGTACGACTTCGAGAATAAGAAGTCCGTTGTGCTGGTCATCGGGGTAAATGGTGTCGGCAAGACAACGACCATCGGAAAGCTTGCTGCCCAGTACCGCCAGAGAGGCAAGAAGGTTCTCATGGCTGCTGCCGATACATTCAGAGCTGCCGCCATAGATCAGTTAAAGACCTGGGCTGACAGGGCACAGGTTGATATAATTTCACACAATGAGGGCGCTGATCCCGCTGCAGTTGTATACGACGCAGTGGCTGCCGCCAAGGCAAGAGATACGGATATCCTTCTCGTTGATACAGCGGGAAGACTTCACAACAAGAAGAATCTCATGGACGAGCTTGCAAAGATGAGAAGGATCATCACAAGGGATTATCCGGAGGCAAATGTTGAGGCGCTCATAGTTCTGGACGGAACAACAGGTCAGAATGCCCTTGAACAGGCAAGACAGTTCAGCAATGTAACTGAGCTTGACGGTATAGTTATCACCAAGCTTGACGGAACCGCCAAGGGTGGCATTGCGATAGCGATCCAGGCAGAGCTTGACGTACCGGTCAAGTTTATCGGAGTTGGTGAGAAGATCGGTGATCTCCAGAGATTTGACCCTCAGGAATATGTCAACGCATTGTTCGCAGATTTTGACGAGGACAGATCCGAGATCGATATGCTCATCGGCGATGACATGTAATACTACGGCATATATAATGATCATATGTATGTATGTCAATGTACTTATATCTGTGCACAACCATATATGATTTTCAAAAGGATTTTTACATAAGGAGACATTAACAAATGGCAGAACAGAACACAACAGACAAACTGACACTTGCGAAATTTGAGGAGGCCTACGACATTGTACATAAGGTGGTTCTCCCTACAAAGCTCATATACAGTGACTATTTCAGTGGGATAACAGGCAACAAGGTATACTTCAAACCTGAGAACCTTCAGAAGACCGGTGCATACAAGATCAGGGGTGCATATTACAAGATAAGCACTCTTTCAGATGAAGAGAGACAGAAGGGACTGATAACAGCTTCGGCTGGAAATCATGCCCAGGGTGTGGCATATGCTGCAAAAGCATATGGAGTAAAGGCGACCATCGTTATGCCTTCATCTACACCTCTCATCAAGGTTAACAGAACTAAGGCATACGGCGCAGAGGTTATACTGTATGGAGACGTATATGATGAATCATGTGCATACGCTCTTGAGCTTGCAGAGGACAAGGGTTATACATTCATTCATCCGTTCGATGATCTCGATGTTGCCACAGGACAGGGCTCGGTTGCGATGGAGATCATAAAGGAGCTTCCTTTCGTTGACTATATCCTTGTTCCTATCGGAGGTGGCGGTCTGGCAACAGGTGTGTCCACACTTGCCAAGATGATGAATCCGAACATCAAGGTCATAGGTGTTGAGCCCGCCGGAGCAAACTGTATGCAGGTCTCACTGAAGAACAAGAAGGTTACAACACTTCCATATGTAGACACCATTGCAGATGGAACTGCAGTAAAGACACCGGGAAGCAAGATTTTCCCATATATACAGAAGAACATAGATGATATTATAACTGTAGAGGATAACGAACTCATAGTTTCATTCCTCGATATGCTTGAGAATCACAAGCTTCTTGTTGAGAATTCAGGCCTTCTCACAGTGGCAGCACTTAAGCATCTCGATGTAAAGGGTGCCAAGGTCGTAAGCATACTGTCGGGCGGCAATATGGATATGATAACATTTGCCTCACTTGTACAGCACGGACTTATCGCAAGAAGCAGGATCTTCACAGTTTCAACACTTCTTCCTGACAAGCCGGGTGCACTCATGAACATTTCAAAGGTTATCGCTGATCTCCAGGGAAATGTTATCAAGCTTGAGCACAACCAGTTCGTATCCATCAACAGGAATTCAGCAGTTGAGCTTGTTATCACTATGGAGGCATTTGGCCCTGAGCACAAGCAGCTCATCATCAACACACTTGCTGATAAGGGCTACAAGCCAAAGGAAGTCATGACAAAGGGAATATACAATTAATTGTAGTTGATATCGATGATTAACAATGAACTCACTTTAACCGTAAATGACAACAAAATAATCGCCTGCAGACGCGGTGACAATCTGTTCAAGGTGCTGTGCAGCGCCGGATATGTGTTCAGTGGAAACTGCGGAGGTCTTGGAAGGTGTCAGAGATGTCTGGTGGATGTAAAAGGTGCGGGCACGGTAAAAAGCTGTACCTACACTATCACTGATAACATACAGATAACCATAGGTGAGGATAACATGTCAGTCCTTGCTTCGTACAAGGGTGCTGATGAATCCAACAACGTATATAATGGCGATGGTCGTGGTATAGGCATAGCTATAGATTTAGGCACCACCACCATCGCCATAGAACAGATAGATATGTCTGATGGAAGTGTCACGGACAGATGTGGATTTATGAATCCGCAAATTGAATATGGCAGCGATGTCATATCAAGGATCCGAACAGGCTCCACAGAAGATGGACTGACAAAGCTCAGAAGCTCAGTAGTCACAAGGATTTCCTCAGAGTTGGCCGGAATGGGGGATGCCCCTGCAGATATATCAAGGATAATTATTTCCGGAAACACCACCATGAATGCAATACTGGAGCGGCTGCTTCTGGACAATCTCGGGCATGCACCATTTGAGATCAGGAATCCTGACAGTATAACAGTATCAGGGAAGGATTTCTTTGATGATGAAAGATTTTGCAGTGCTGAAGTCACATGTCTTCCTAACCTCAGTGCATTTGTTGGAGCTGACGCATTGTGCGGTGCAGTCGTCTGTAACATTGACAGGTCTGACAAATATCAGTTGTTTGCAGATCTCGGAACAAACGGAGAACTCATACTTGCAAAGCAGGGTATCGGTTATGCCACCTCATGTGCATGTGGTCCGGCATTTGAGGGAATGCTGAGGAGAGGTGTTGCAGCTCCAACCACAGCCTTTGATCTGCTGAACAGACTTAATTTGCTACACATAGTGAATGACGATGGAGTCCTGGTTGATCAGTATATAGACGGAGGCTACAGACTTGCAGGTGGAGTGACAATTGACATGGATATGATCAGAAGCTTTCTCCTTGCAAAGGCAGCCATATGTGCAGGGATAGAATCCCTCATGGATATGGCGGGGATAACGGCAGAGGACGTATCACGTGTATATCTGGCAGGAGGCTTCGGGTGCAGTCTTAATATATCAAGTGCGGTAAGCCTTGGACTTTTTCCGGACAGTTTTCAGGGAAAATCAGAATTTGTAGGAAATACATCCCTGCACGGAGCACATAAGTGCTTGATTGATAAGAGTTTTATTGATAGAATATATGCGTTTAAAGAGACCCTGACTGCTGTGAATCTCGGTGAGCTTGAGGGCTTTGACAGAAGATATTACAGTCATATGGATCTCAGACCATGGACCGCACAGTCACATGGTACAAATAAATTACAACAGAAGAGTAGATTATGAAATTACTAAGTATAGCAAGCGGTAGCAGCGGTAACTGCTATTACGTCGGCAATAGCGATACCCATCTTCTTGTGGATGTAGGCATAAGCTGCAAGAGGGTTGAAAACGCCCTTAAGGATGAGGGAATAAAGCCGTCTGAACTCGATGGTGTTCTTGTAACGCATGAGCATATAGATCATGTGAAGGGCATAGGTGTTCTGGCAAGAAAGCACGGTGTTCCTATATATGCCACTGCAGGAACCATAGCTGAGATGAAGAAGATGACCTCCCTTGGCAGTATCGATGAGGGACTGTTTCATGAGATTCGTCCTGATGAAAAGATACTGATAAAGGATATAACCGTTGATCCGTCATCCATCTGGCATGACGCAGCGGATCCGGTATGCTACAGCCTATATGGAGATGGCAAAAAAGTGTCCATAGCGACTGATATGGGCAATTATAATGATTATATTGTAGATAAGCTTGACAACTCAGATATAATGGTAGTTGAGGCCAATCATGATGTCAGAATGCTTGAGGCAGGACCATATCCTTATTATCTCAAGAGACGAATCCTTGGCAACTATGGTCATCTGTCCAACGAATTGTCAGGGCAGCTCATATACAGACTTCTGAATGACCATGTGAATGGTATCCTTCTGGGACATCTGAGCAAGGAGAACAATTTTGAAGAGTTGGCATACGAGACAGTCAAGCTGGAGCTTGAAAACAATTCATACGCCAACGATGTAAGGGAATTTGGGCTGGCAGTAGCCAGAAGAGACATGCCTATGGCTGCCATAGAGGCGTAGGCTGATTTTTAGGAGTGAATAAAGATGGGTTCTGTATGTACAGGCTCCATCATCAACAAGGAGGATAAATGAAATGAAAAAGAGAATCATAACTGTAGTAGGTAAGGACAGCGTGGGAATCACAGCTAAGGTATGTGTATATCTGGCAAACAACCAGATCAATATACTTGACATATCACAGACTATAGTTGCAGGGTACTTCAACATGATGATGGTGGTTGATACACAGGAGTCATCCAAATCAACAGAGCTCATCGCATCAGAGCTCGGACAGATCGGAGAAGAGATTGGAGTACAGATAAAGGTACAGCACGAGAAGATCTTTGAGACAATGCACAGAATCTAATAATATACAGTCTGACAGACAGAAAAGAGGATATACATGATTAGCATAAATGAAGTAATCGAGACCAATAAGATGATCTCAGACATGAATCTGGATGTTCGTACCATCACAATGGGAATCAGTCTTTTGGATTGTGTAGGTACAGATGTGGATGATACATGTACAAAGATATATAACAAGATAACAACATATGCCAAGGATCTTGTATCAACAGGTCAGGAGATATCAAGAAGATATGGTATACCAATCGTCAACAAGAGAGTTTCTGTAACACCTATAGCACTGGTTGGTGGTTCCGTATGTAAGACCACCGGAGATTTTGTAAAGATCGCAAAGGCTCTTGACAAGGCTGCAGACACCATAGGAGTCAACTTCATCGGAGGATATTCAGCGCTTGTAAATAAGGGCATGACTCCTGCTGATGAGCTTCTTATCCGTTCAATTCCTGAAGCACTCTCAAGCACAGGAAAGGTGTGCAGCTCCATAAATGTAGGTTCAACCAAAACCGGTATAGATATGGATGCAGTCAAGATTCTCGGAGAGATGATCAAAGACACTGCCGAGCTCACCAAGGAAGCAGATTCCATCGGTTGTGCAAAACTTGTAGTATTCTGTAACGCACCTGATGACAACCCATTTATGGCCGGTGCATTCCACGGTGTTACCGAGGGAGACTGTGTCATCAATGTCGGAGTCAGCGGCCCTGGTGTTGTAAAGAAAGCCCTTGAGAAGGTAAGAGGAGAAAACTTTGAGGAACTCTGCGAGACCATCAAGAAGACAGCTTTCAAGGTAACCAGAGTTGGACAGCTCGTTGCAAAAGAGGCATCCAAGATGCTCGGCGTACCATTTGGTATAGTTGACCTGTCACTTGCCCCTACTCCTGCAGTCGGAGACAGTGTAGGTGAGATTCTCGAGGAGATCGGTCTTGAATACGCCGGAGCTCCTGGTACAACAGCAGCACTTGCGCTCCTCAACGATCAGGTTAAGAAGGGTGGAGTTATGGCTTCATCATACGTCGGAGGACTCTCCGGTGCATTCATCCCTGTATCTGAGGACCAGAGAATGATCGATGCAGTTTCCGCAGGAGCATTAACTCTTGAGAAACTTGAGGCCATGACATGTGTATGTTCAGTAGGTCTTGATATGATAGCAATTCCTGGTGATACATCACCTGCAACCATATCAGGAATTATCGCTGATGAGATGGCTCTTGGTATGATCAACCAGAAGACAACCGCTGTAAGACTTATCCCTGTTATCGGTAAGACAGTTGGAGATCAGGCTGAATTTGGCGGACTTCTCGGATACGCACCTATCATGCCTGTCAACAGATTTGCATGTGATAAGTTTGTCAACAGAGGTGGACGTATTCCAGCCCCTATCCATAGTTTCAAAAACTAATATTGGATAATGCGGTATAGGATCACAGTTCCTGATACGATATAGATATATAGAGGATGCGCACTGAATACGGAAATTCCGTGCGCATCTCTTTTGCTGTAATTGAATATTTCCATTTGGAGATATCTGATAATATGATCACAAGAAAATTATTTAAGGATATTATTTTATGAGAAGATTAGCTTTACCGGATGAAATACTGATGAAGGTTGAAAAGCCCGCCAGATATATAGGTGGAGAATACAACAGTGTTATGAAGGACAAGGACAAGGTTGATGTGCGTTTCTGCATGTGTTTTCCTGATGTATACGAGATAGGTATGTCCCATCTCGGAATTCAGATACTGTACGATATGTTCAACAGGAGAGAGGACACATGGTGTGAAAGAGTTTATTCGCCATGGCCTGATCTGGACGCGGAGATGAGAGAACATGACATCCCTCTGTTCGCGCTGGAATCCCAGGATCCTATAAAGGATTTTGATTTCCTTGGAATAACACTCCAGTACGAGATGTGTTACACCAATATTCTTCAGGTGCTTGATCTGGCTGGGATCCAACTCCGTACAAGAGACAGAAAAAAGGGAGACACACTTGTTATAGGCGGAGGCCCATGCTCATACAATCCTGAGCCTATAGCAGACTTCTTTGACATATTCTATATGGGTGAGGGCGAAGTATCATATGATGCACTTCTGGAGCTTTACAAGGTGTATAAGCACTCTGATATGACCAGGGAAGAATTTCTCATAAAGGTGTCCAACATTCCGGGATTATACGTTCCTGAGCTCTATGAAGTCACATACAAGGAAGATGGCACGATAGCTTCATTTGCTCCTAGATTTGAAGATGTGCCTGCCACGATAACCAAGACGGTCGTCATGGATCACAGCAAAGTCACATACCCAGAGAAGCCTGTTGTGTCATTCATGAAGCTCACTCAGGACAGAGTTGTTCTTGAGATCATGCGCGGATGTATAAGAGGCTGCAGATTCTGCCAGGCTGGAATGATATACAGACCAACCAGACCAAAGGATGTCAATCTGTTAAAGGGCTATGCTGAGAAAATGCTGGCAAGTACAGGACACGAGGAGATAACCTTCAGCAGTCTGTCGTCGAGTGATTACGAGGAGCTTCCGGAGCTCACAGACTGCCTGATCGAGAAGATGGACAATGAGCATGTAAATATCTCTCTGCCATCGCTCCGTATAGACGCCTTCTCTCTGGATGTCATGAGCAAGATCCAGGATGTGAAGAAGAGTTCACTTACATTTGCCCCTGAGGCAGGAACGCAGAGACTCAGAAATGTTATAAACAAGGGTCTCACAAAGGAGAACATAATGGATGGTGCCCTGAAGGCCTTCAAAGGCGGCTGGGATAAGGTGAAGCTGTACTTCATGATGGGCCTTCCTACTGAGACATATGACGATATTGCCGGGATTGCAGACCTGTCGGAGGAGATCACTGAGCTTTTCTTTGCAAATATCCCAAGAGAAGAACGAAATGGACGTGTCATGGTCACCGCATCGGCATCATATTTTGTGCCAAAACCATTTACTCCGTTCCAGTGGGCTCCGATGATAAGGCCTGAGGAATTTGTCAAGCGTGCATACTTTGTGAAGGACAGATTCCGCGCAGAGAAGAACCATAAGAGTCTTAAGTTCCAGTACCACGAAGCAGATATCACCATACTTGAGGGACTGCTTGCTCGAGGCGACAGGAAGCTCTGCGATGTAATATATGATGTCTATAAGGCCGGTCAGATATTTGACGCATGGACAGAGTTCTTCAAAAAAGAAAACTGGGACAACGCCATGGCAAAGCACGGTCTGGATATAGATTTCTACACATACAGGGACAGAAGTGTTGATGAGATACTTCCATGGGATTTCATTGATATAGGAGTCACAAGAAAGTTCCTTGAGAGAGAGTGGGAGAACGCCCAGAACGAAAAGGTAACCCCTAACTGCAGACAGCAGTGTTCCGGCTGTGGTGCCGCAAGATTTGGAGGAGGTGTATGTTTTGAAAATAAGAATTAAATACTCCAAGCTCGGTAACCTCAGATTTATAGGACACCTTGACGTTATGAGATATTTCCAGAAGGAGATAAGACGTGCCGGTCTGGATGTGAGCTATTCCAAGGGATATTCGCCTCACCAGATCATCTCGTTTGCCGCTCCGCTGGCCATGGGGATCACTTCTGATGGCGAATACTTTGACGGAGAATTTGAATCCGTTACAACATCCAGAGAGATGATCGACGCATTGAATGCCGTATCGGTTGATGAGATGAAGGTCACTGAGTGTGTACTTCTTCCCGATGATGCAAAGAACTCCATGTCAGTTGTGTCAGCATCGGACTATGTCATCTCATTCCTTGACAAAGCAGTAACTGAAGAACGACATAATATACTGGACAGTGTGGAATCCTTCATGTCGCAGGATCAGATCGTCATTCTGAAAAAAACAAAGAAGAGCGAACGCGAGGAGAATATAAAACCTGGTATCATGACCTGCGAGCTGAGGGACGATCAGATATATATGCTGCTGTCAACCGGAAGTGAATACAACCTCAAGCCGGAGCTCGTCATGCAGGCTCTCTGCGCGTATGCGGGTGTCAGTCACAACCAGTTCCATTATCATATTCACAGACTGGAGACGTACATGGATGGCCCTGATGGCAATATAATACCTCTATACAAGGCCGGTTCACCATTCTAAGAGTCTGCCTGACCGTATATTTGAAAGATTATAAGGGGAATATCACATGAAAAAGCTGGTAGTTACACACTACGACAACAAAATATTACAGGCTGTTATACAGGATGGCAAAGTCACAGATCTTAATCTGTCAGAGGGCAGTACAGTCCTCGGCAATATCTATGTGGGCAAGGTGGCCAACATCGTAAACAATATAAATGCCTGCTTTGTGGATTACGGTGACAGACTTCCCTGCTACTACAGTCTGGATGACAATGATATTATATACGCCGATGGCAGGAAACACACAAAGCTCAGGATCGGCGATGAGATAGTCGTTCAGATCAGCCGTGACGCAGTCAAGACCAAGAACCCTGTTGGTTCATCGGAGCTCACCCTCCGCGGGGATTACTGTGTGGTCCACACCGGGGAACAGATCGGTGTATCGAACAAGATAAGCAGCAGAAAGCTCCGGGACGAGCTTAAGGACATCGCGCGAAATACCCTCCCGGCGGGTATAGGTTGTATCATTAGGACAAATGCTGTGGATGCGGACCCTGAACTCATAAAACGTGAACTGAATGAGCTGGGCGGTCGTCTCACACAGATCCTGAAGGCCGCAGCAACCAGAAAATGCTTTTCCTGTCTGTACCGGAATCCACCGGAATATATAGAAAACATAACTTTCATGGGAAGTAATAAGCTAGATTCACTGGTAACCGATGATGAAGAAATATTCCACGTATTTGAGGATTACATAGAGAAAAAACAGCCTGGAACAATAGACTTAACGCTTCATACCGATACAGAATGTCCGCTTACGGCAATCTACAATCTCAATAAAGAAGTGGAGGGAGCTCTAAAGGAGAGAGTATGGCTTAAGTCAGGTGCCTACCTTATAATCCAGCAGACTGAGGCCATGGTAGTTGTGGATGTGAATACAGGCAAGGCTATATCAGGCAGAGATATGGAACAGCACATGCTGAAGGTCAACACCGAGGCGGCCATCGAAACCTGCCGTCAGTTAAGACTCCGCAATCTGTCAGGGATAGTAGTCATAGACTTTATAAACATGAAGAATCCCGATGATATTCTCAGGATACGTGATACCCTGATAAGAGAGCTGGCAGACGATCCTGTACCAGCCAAATTCGTAGATATCACCAAGCTTGGACTTATAGAGCTGACCAGAAAGAAGTTAAAGAGACCGCTTCACGAAATGGTTAAGCTTTGATGAAAATAAATCAAAAAATATTGTAAAAATATATCAGAAAATTATTGACAAATAATCATCTCAATGGTAGATTATATGAGTATGCCGCACAGTTAGGTATAAGTGTGTCAACAGACACCACCAAAACTGGCGAGTTTGATTAAGGAGGTATTAACCATGTACGCAATTATAGCAACAGGCGGTAAGCAGTACAAGGTAGCTGAAGGAGACGTGATCAAGGTTGAGAAGCTCGCAGCAGAGGCTGGAAGCGAAGTAACATTTGATGATGTTATCTTAGTAAGCACTGATTCAGACGTTAAGTGTGGAGATGCAGTTGCTAATGCATCTGTAACAGCATCAGTAGTTGGTGAAGGCAAGTCTAAGAAAGTTATTGTTTACAAGTACAAGAGAAAGACTGGCTATCACAAGAAGAATGGTCACAGACAGTCATATACTAAGGTTGAGATCAAGAAGATCAACGCTTAATTGGTATTGATTGTATCGATTATAAGACATGATTGATGTAGTTATTTATCAGAACAGCAATTCGGAATATATAGGATTTAAGACAGATGGACATGCGGAATATGATGATCCTGGACAAGATATCGTCTGTAGCGCAGTTTCAGCGATCACGATAACCATCCTGAACTCTGTTGAGAAGCTTTCAGATGTGAATTTCACACTTGACTGCGATCAGGAGAGTGGACATATGGATTTCATATTCACAGAGGAGCCGGATATCAAGGCACAGACTTTGATGCAGGCGCTTGTGATCGGTATATCCGGAATCGAAGAATCCTATGGCGATTATATTTGTATGACCTTTAAGGAGGTGTAATTGACATGATGAAGATGGAACTTCAGTTTTTCGCTCATAAGAAAGGTGTAGGTTCTACAAAGAACGGCAGAGACTCAGAGTCCAAGAGACTTGGCGCTAAGAGAGCTGACGGTCAGTTCGTAAAGGCTGGTAACATCCTTTACAGACAGCGTGGAACAAAGATTCATCCAGGTCTTAACGTTGGTATCGGCGGAGATGACACACTGTTCGCTACAGCTGATGGTATCGTTAGATTTGAGAGAAAGGGTAGAGACAAGAAGCAGGTTTCTATCTATCCAGTAGTTAACGAGTAATATTGGATATATATAAGTAATACTATCAAGAGACTGGAGTAATTATTATTATTCCAGTCTTTTTTTACAGACAAAAGTGCAGATATGGGGTATACTATGAAATAGTGTGCAGATGTATCTGCAGAACTTGACACAGGTAGTTTAGACATTGAATATTCGGTATAGAATATCTGACATAGAAAGGCGGTATATTATGTTTACCGATAGAGCCAGAATATATGTGAGATCAGGCAAGGGCGGTGACGGACATGTATCCTTCAGAAGAGAGAAATATGTTCCAAACGGCGGTCCTGACGGCGGTGACGGAGGTAATGGCGGTGACGTTATCTTTGTTGTCGACGAGGGAATGAACACGCTCACTAACTATAGACATGTGACAAAATACAAAGCCGGAGACGGTGAAGAGGGCGGCAAGAAGAACTGCCATGGCAGCAATGGTGCCGATATCGTGCTCAAGGTTCCACCTGGAACTGTTGTCAAAGATTCAGAGACAGGTAAGGTTATTCTCGATATGGCCTACAATAAGGAACCTGTTGTTTTCCTTAAAGGAGGCCGTGGTGGCCGTGGCAACAGAACATATGTAACTTCGACCATGCAGGCGCCAAAGTATGCACAGCCTGGTCAGCCAGCCAAGGAGCTTACAGTAGATCTTGAACTCAAGTGTATAGCTGACGTAGGACTTGTCGGATACCCAAGTGTAGGTAAATCAACCTTCCTTGCAAGAGTTACGAATGCCCGTCCTAAGATCGCGGCATATCATTTTACCACTTTAGTTCCGAACCTGGGTGTGGTGGATCTCGGGGATAAGAACGGCTTCGTGATCGCAGACATTCCAGGCATAATTGAAGGTGCGTCAGAAGGAACAGGTCTTGGACTTCAGTTCTTAAGACATATAGAGCGTACAAAGGTTATAATCCACATCGTGGATGCAGCCTCGGTGGATGGAAGAGATCCGATCAATGATATCCACGTAATCAATGAAGAGCTCAAGAAGTACAATAAAGACATCGAGAACCGTCCACAGGTTATAGCAGCCAACAAGGTCGATCTTCTGGATGATATGGGCTATGAGACTGTCATAGAGATGCTTAAGGAGGAATTCCCGGAGGATGAAGGATATAAGATATTCCCTATATCTGCAGTATCAGGAAAGGGTATCAATGAACTTCTCTGGTATGTCAATGACCTTGTAAAGCAGTCTCCAAGGGAGATCATCGAATTTGAACCTGAGATAGATCTGTCCATGCAGGATGATCCTGAGCTTCCATTTGAAGTCAGAAAGTCAGACGAGGAGGAGGGTGTATATATCGTCGAGGGTCCACGAATCGAGAAGATGCTCGGATATACGAACCTTGAATCTGAGAAGGGCTTTGATTTCTTCCAGAAGTTCCTCAGAGACAATGGAATACTTGCACAGCTTGAGGAGCTTGGCTGTGTAGACGGAGATACTGTAAGAATGTATTTCCTTGAATTTGATTATTATAAGTAAAGGAATAAACACGTATGAATAGCAAACAGAGAGCATATTTAAAGGGGCTGGCACAGACCATCCAGCCTATACTCAACATAGGCAAATCATCACTCACACCTGAGTTCACAGAATCTGTTGCAGAGGCTCTTGAGGCGAGAGAACTAATCAAGATCTCTGTTCTCAAGAACTGTCTTGACGATCCTCGTGAGATAGCAGCTATGCTCGGTGAGAGAACCCACTCACAGGTAGTTCAGGTGATCGGCAGAAAGATCGTTCTGTACAAGGAGTCAAAGGAACATAAGAAAATCGAACTTCCATAGGGGGGAATAAGCCATGCTGGCACAAAAAGCAGGACATGTAGGTATACTCGGCGGAACATTCAATCCTATACACTATGGACATATAGAGCTTGGCGTACAGGCACTGGAACAGTTTAGACTGGATAAAGTGCTTGTGATGCCCAACAATAAGCCTGGTTATAAAGATATTTCCAACGAAGTTACAACAGATCACCGGGTCAACATGATAAAACTTGCCATAGATGGCATAAAAGGGTTGGAGTATTCTGATTTTGAGCTCAGACGTCCCGGGATCACATACACCTCAGATACGCTTGAGGCCCTTCATGAGTTATATCCTGACGTTCACTGGTATTTTATCATGGGCGGGGATTCCATTATGTATTTTGACCACTGGCACAGACCTGACATCATATCAAGGCATGCAACGCTGCTTGTCACAACAAGAAGTGGAGCTTCTGAGGATATGATCAACGACAAGATAGCAAGCCTGCACAGCCTGTTTCCGGCTTCTGATATCCGCCGGGAGTACATCCACCAGCACGATATATCCTCAAGTGATATAAGAGCTGCTGTGCGGTCAGGAGAAGATATCAGGGATATGGTTCCCGACAGCGTGATAACATATATCAGGGACAATGGTCTATATCACGTTTGATCTGGCAGGTATAACAACATATATTGAATATTACTTATACTTGAACATTTGCAACAGATAGGAGATAAGATGAACAGATTTGAGATGCGTGAGCGCCTTGAAAACAAGCTCACAAAGAAAAGATTTGAACATTCACTTGGTGTGGAATATGTATCAGGCTGCCTGGCCATGGTTCACGGAGCAGATGTGAACAAAGCTTTGACTGCCGGACTTCTACATGACTGCGCCAAATGTCTGCCTGCAGACGAGAAGATAGCAAGATGCCAAAAACACGGACTTCCAATAAGCCAGGTCGAATTTGCTAACCCTGAGCTTTTACACGCAAAGCTGGGAGCATATTACGCAAGAGAAAAATACGGAGTTGACGATGAGGACATCCGATCGGCTATAGAATTCCATACCACTGGAAGACCGGCTATGTCGCTTCTGGAAAAGATTGTTTTTGTGGCTGACTATATAGAGCCGAACCGTAAGCCTTTGCCGGAGATAGATGAAATAAGAAATGAGGCATTCTCCGATATTGACGCTTCGGTGGCCCACATATTAAAGAATACTTTAACTTATCTGGACAGTGGCAGCTGTGGAGACACGGACGAAATGTCTGTCCGGACATATAAATATTATACATCATTGAACAGTGAGGACTAATATGGCAGATTCCAGAGAGATGCTCAAGATAGCATGTGCTGCTCTTGAGGATAAAAAAGCATTTGACATTAAGATCATAGACATAAGCAGAATTTCAACCTTATGTGATTATATAGTGATAGCTGACGGAACAAATAAAAAACAGGTTCAGGCACTCAGCGATAATGTTGAGGACAATATGCACGAAGCTGGATATTCCCACAAGGGAGTGGAGGGATATTCTGAAGGTGGATGGATTTTGCTGGATTATTATGATATAATAATCCATATATTTTCTGAAGAATCAAGAAGATTCTACAACATAGAGAAGATATGGAGTGACGGAGATATTGTATCTCTGGACAGCATATAAGATATTCAGTTTAAAATAAGATTTGGTTGCAAGTAAGAATTTGGGGATTAAAACATGGAGAGTAACAGGCTATTAAGCGACAATTATATCAAGATCAATCATATTGCCTCCAAATGTATGAGGCTTTTTGCTATATTGATACTTTTGTACTGGGTATTTACATATATTGGAGGGCAGTGCAATATAGTGCTCCTGTGTTCCTGCATGGGAGTATGCTGTATTCTGACCCTTATACCTACGATTTTTATTGATCTACTTAAGAACAATGAGGGCAAATGTATAAAATATGTGGTAATTGCATTGGCTGTACTCATATGCTCCATACTCAATACAACTTTATCGTACACAGCTATGATCGTCTGGATATTTCCTATGCTTGTAGCTTCCCTTTATTATAACAAAACAATGGTTCTCTATACTGCGCTTTTATCTACAGTCGGTGTATTCGCTGCAGATATAGTCAATTACAGATTATGTGATCTTGTTATTCCACCCGCACATGATGATTTTGCTGACAATATGATACTGGTCATAGCGCCATGTGTTATAGCCATTTTTATCATGTCATTTGTATCATATTTCATAGTATCAAGAAACTCAACAATGCTCAATAATGTTATAGACCATGCTGAAGAGGTCAAGACTAATCAGAAGGAACTCATATATGCGTTTGCCGAGCTCTCAGAGAGCAAGTCAAAATCAACAGGTGAGCACATCAAGAGAGTTGCAAAATACATGGAGGTTCTTGGAAAGGCATCCGGTTTTGATGACGATTATGTTGACATGCTTTCAACTGCAGCCATGATGCATGATATCGGCAAACTGATGATCAGCGAAGAAATACTCAACAAACCTTCCCGTCTTACAGATGAGGAGTTCGCCATTATGAAGAGTCATGTATTATATGGCGACGCACTTCTCTCAAAATGTCCGGGACAGATCCTTCAGATTGCAAGAACGATCGCCAAGGAACATCATGAGAAGTGGGATGGCTCTGGATATCTGCATATGAAGGGAGAAGAGATCGCATATATCAGCAGGCTTATGGCTGTATGTGATGTATTCGATGCCCTTACATCAGCAAGATACTACAAGAAAGGCTGGTCTATGGAGGAGGCTTATACCGAGATAGTAAGCCAGAGTGGTAAACAGTTTGATCCAAAGGTGGTATTATTATTCCAGGCTCATTTCAAGGAATTCAAACAGATAGCAGAACAGAATGCTGATAAGCACATATACTAAAATGTGATCACTTAAAAATAGGCTAAATATACATTAAGCTAATAGGCTAAAAAACTGTTTTTTATGGTTTTTTAGCCTATTTTTGTTGAATTTAGGCTTGAAATAAGCTAATTAATTGGTATAATGTAATTAACAAGTTGATATAAATTAACTATTTTGAAGTTAATTTACTTTTAATAAGTTCCCTCTTAAAAATATGACATAAATTGATCCCCAGGTCATATACGTAAATGTTGCTGACGTATGTTGACCTGGGGATCTCTTTCTTAATGGATTTATTATATTATATTATAATTACATCTGCCTAAATAATCCGATAACCTTTCCGAGTATATCGCAGTGGTCTACGATAATTGGATCCATATAATCATTCTCCGGCTGAAGTCTTATATGACCATTCTCCTTAAAATATCTCTTTACTGTAGCCCCGTCATCGATAAGTGCAACCACAATATCACGATTGGAAGCAGAAGAGCATTGTTCAACAATAAGGAGATCA
This sequence comes from Coprococcus sp. RTP31081st1_H1_RTP31081_211007, assembly GCF_040227275.1. Classification (NCBI taxonomy): domain Bacteria; kingdom Bacillati; phylum Bacillota; class Clostridia; order Lachnospirales; family Lachnospiraceae; genus Coprococcus; species Coprococcus sp. RTP31081st1_H1_RTP31081_211007. The sequence goes on along the minus strand of NZ_JBEHVP010000001.1, from coordinate 189,275 downwards.
CCATCGTTGATTCCGATGTTGATCATACTTTCGCCCTTAACGCGAAGCATGAATGTCTGATTATTGGTGTTATGTAAATATTCCGGTGGAATAGGAAAATAATCCATAATATTCTGTGTGGCAAGGATAGGAAGTCCCGCTGCAACCTGTCCAACAACAGGTATATTAATAACCTCACGCCTTGACAATGCAAAATCATCATCTATTATCTCTATAGCCCTTGGTTTTGTTGGATCACGCCTTATATACCCGTTCTCCTCAAGAGATGCGAGATGAGCATGTACTGATGATGTAGACTTGAGTCCAACAGCCTTGCAGATCTCTCTTACTGAAGGTGGATAGCCCTTCTTAAGCTGTTCTTCCTTGATATATTCCAAAATCTCTGTCTGTTTATCAGATATCTTTCCTTTTCCCATGTATATTGAACCTCCACAAATAAATTCTATTTAACATAATCTGTTATATACAAAATATGATAGCACATATGTTCTGATATTGCAAACGAATGTTCTGTTTTTAATTTTGCTTTGTTTTGAATATTCTTGACCGGATCTATTCTTTCGTGGGAATAAAAATGGACACTTGATAGTGCATAATATAGGAGTATTAAGGATTCAGAGTTACAATACGAACTGCAGTCGTACTAGTGTTCGAAAATCACTTGACAACAAAACATCTGTTCGATATAATACAAACATAGTAGCAAACATACGTTCAGGAGGGATAGAGATGAATAGATTATTTAATTTCATTAGCAATAAAAAGGTGACAATAATTGTAGCCATAATCATAGCAGCAGTATTATATGTTTCGATCACACACATGGATGCATCCGAAGCTGATGCCACCAATGCCAGCACCAAGTATTACACATGTATATCCGTTGAGTCTGGCGATTCACTTTGGGATATAGCTCAGAAGTATATGACTGATGAATATACATCAACCCAGGATTATATCGATGAAGTTGTCTCGATCAACAATCTGAACAACGATTCATCGATAGTAGCCGGAACCAACCTGGTAATACCATATTATGAAGTGACTGATCTCAATTAAACAAGGAATTAGATGTTCTTGATAAACGCATATAGATTCTATTAAATGATAGATTCTATATGCGTTTTCTGTTTAGATTTTTGCTTAGAAAGTCGTAAGAATCAGTGAAAGCAGTGCAGTTGGAATGTATTTTGGTCTATATGTTTCTATTCGCTAAACTCAGGTTTTACGAAAAAATATAGCATATTATATTAGATTATGCTATAATCCATTTAGTCATATACATGAATATACCCACAAATTAACATATATCAGGAGGTTTCAAATATAACGATGCCAGCCAAGCCATACAACAAACAGGTCGATGAGAATAATATATTATTGCTCAGAGATATTCTTTCCGAGTTACCACAATACGCAACGATCGCTTTTCGTGGAATTGAGAATACTACATCCACAAGAACACGCCTTGGTTACGCCAGGGATATAAAAACATTCTACGAGTATTTATGTGAAAATAACCCATTCTTTCGTGATAAAACTCCACTTGATATTACTACTGAGGATCTCAGCAGACTTGAGGCCGAGGACATCGAGGAGTTCCTGCATGCCATGAAGCTTTACACTAAAAACGGACGTACATACACCAACGGTGAACAGGCGTTAAAACGCAAATTATCTGCACTCCGGGTATTTTTTGCATACCTGTATAAAAACGACCGTATAAGCTCAAACGCTGCAGAAAAGGTCGACATGCCAAAGATACACGATAAGAAAATTATACGAATGGAGCCAAACGAGGTTGCAGATTTTCTTGATAATGTTGAGTATGGCAGCGGCCTGACTGAACGCCAGAAAAAATATCATGAGAAAAATAAAGTCCGTGACCTGGCGCTTTTATCACTTATGCTCAGCACCGGCATGCGTGTATCCGAATGCGTTGGAATTGATATACGTGACGTTGATTTCGATAATATGCGGATTAAGATCGTTCGAAAAGGTGGCAAGGAGGCATACGTATACTTCAGTGATGAGGCAAGTGAAGCTTTGCTTGAATATCTTGATGAAAGGAAAAAATTGATACCGGAAAAAGGCCATGAGGATGCGTTATTTCTGTCCGGTCAATTAAAAAGAATATCTGTCAGATCAGTTGAGAATATTGTAAAAAAATACTCTCTTACCTCCGTTCCTTTAAAGCATATAACACCTCACAAACTCAGGAGTACGTTTGGCACTGAGCTTTATAGGGCTACAGACGACATATACCTGGTGGCGGACGTATTAGGCCACTCGGATGTAAATACAACAAGAAAACACTACGCTGATATGGATGAGGACAGAAAACGTCGTTTCAGGAACGAAGTACAGCTTCGTGAAAAACGCACAATTAAACCATAATAATATTATGTTAACTTAAGGAGTATTTTTATGAAATCACAAAAGCTTTTATCATATACAAGACGAGCTATAACTGATTACGATATGATCAGTCCCGGTGACAAGATAGCCATAGGAATATCCGGAGGCAAAGACAGTCTGACACTTTTATATGCAATGTCCAAACTGAAAAAGTTTTATCCCATACCATTTGAAATTGAAGCTATAACCGTAGATCTTGGATTTAAGGATTTTGACACGTCCAGACTTAAGGAATATTGCGAGTCACTTGGAGTCAATTATACGGTTTGCAAAACTCATATAGGCGAGATCGTTTTCGATTACAGGAAGGAACCTAATCCATGTTCACTCTGCAGCCGTATGCGTAAAGGAGCCTTCAATGATTGTGCTGCAGAACTTGGCTGCAACAAGATCGCATATGCCCATCACAAGGATGACGTTATAGACAGCTTCCTGATGTCCATGCTGTATGAGGGGCGCATTCACACCTTCTCTCCTGTCACTCATCTGGAGAAATCAGGTGTCACACTCATAAGACCTCTTATATACGTCCTGGAAGGCGAAATAAGAGCATTTGCACGCGCCAACGATCTTCCAGTCTGCAAGAACCCTTGTCCCGCTGACGGCGTCACAAAGCGTCAGGAAAGCAAAGACATTATAGACGAACTCAAAGTACGCGTGCCTGATGTAAAAGATCGTATATTTTCCTCCATCGAGGGTGCCGGAATAGACGGATGGTCAAGGCACTGATTAATAGCTTATGGATATAAAAAATAAATCCAATCACAAAACAAAAATGACAGTAAGCGTTTAACAAACAACCTACTGTCATTTTTTATATACAAGATTTTATAATAACATTATTATGATGATATATTACAATTTTCAATAATAATCATGACTGAGATCAATAATTATTTACAATGTCATATAACAGATCTATCGTCTTATCTATGCCGTACTTCGAAGTATTGATACATATGTCGTATCCCTTCATCTCGCCCCATCTCTTGGATGTATAATAGTTGTAATATGAAGCTCTGGCCTTGTCTTCCTTCTTGATCATATCCTTGGCCTTCGATTCACTTATGTTGTACTTCTTGGCGATTCTGGCTGTTCTGTCATCCATGTCTGCATACAGGAATATATTCACCACGTTGTCCAGATCCCTGAGTGCGTAATCAGCACATCTGCCGACAAATACACATGAACCATCTTTCTCTGCAAGATTCTTGATGGTGTCAAATGCCGCAAGGAAAACTTTGTGGTTGAGAGGAAGCTCTGTTGAACTGCCAAATCCCAGTGAATATGGATCCATCACCAGTGAGTAAAGAAAGCTATTCGTAGGCTTTTCGTCAAAGCTGTCAAAAATCTCTTCACATATTCCACTGTTCTTTGCTGCTTCTTTAAGTAACTCCTTGTCGTAAAATGGTATGTTCATCTTTTCTGCAAGAGCTTCTCCGATCTGCTTGCCTCCACTTCCGAACTGTCTACCTATAGTAATAATCTTCTTCTCTGCCATAGTAACCACTCCCATCTTCTCGTATTCTCCATGTAAAAAATATCAAAATATATTACTTATGTACAAAATACTTAAATTCCTATATGGGTTATTATAACATTTATACAATAAACTGTAAATAAAAAAGTATAGACAATTGCACGTAATTTGTGACAATTGTCTATACTCGTTTGTTACATTATATTAATTTAACAGTTTTAACTTCTTTATAAGATCTTCAAAATATTCCGGCAGATCAGCCTTGAACTCAACGTATTCCCCGGTTGAGGGATGTTCAAAACCGAGAATACCAGCATGCAGCGTCTGTCCCTGCAGCTTAAACGGACATTTCTTCGGTCCATAAACTTCATCCCCAAGTATGGGATGTCCAATGGATGCCATATGAACTCGGATCTGATGTGTCCTGCCGGTCTCAAGCTGACACTCAATAAAGGTATACTTTCCTCCAAAACGCTCCAGAACCCTGTAATGTGTGACGGCATGTCTGCCATTTCTGGTATTGATCGCCATCTTCTTCCGATCCTTAGGACTTCTTCCGATCGGCGCATCCACAGTACCATCATCCTGTGCGATATTTCCATGGACTATGGCATAATACTTTCTGGTTATACTATGCTCGTGAAGCTGCTCAGATAATGATCTATGGGCATTATCGTTCTTACACACCACAAGTACACCTGTTGTATCCATATCTATCCTGTGAACGATTCCCGGCCTGAATTCTCCATTTATACCGGAAAGGGAATCCTTAAAATGGTACATCAGTCCGTTGACCAGAGTCCCACTGTAGTGTCCCGGTGCCGGATGGACCACCATTCCCTTTGGTTTATTCACAAGTATCACGTCATCATCCTCATATATGATGTCGAGCGGTATATTCTCAGGCTCAATGTCAATGCTGACCGGATCCGGCACAGATATATCAAAAATATCTCCGGTACGTACACTGTAGCTCGGCTTTGAAGCCTTACCGTTGACCTGAATATATCCGTCATCAAATAACTTCTTTATGAAAGATCTCGAATAATCGCTGAAATACCCGCTGAGAACCTTGTCTATTCTTTTCCCTGCCCAGTCGCCGCTGGCTTCGATGTTATATTCTTCCATATACTATTCCTGTCCATCTGTCTGTTTTTGGTGTATGATCTCTGAGAGCTCATCATCCTTATACTTGAACAGCACCAGAATAACTATAACAATAAAACTGCATGTGACAAATATATCTGCGACATTGAATACCGGGAAGTTAATAAGGCAGAAGTCAAACATGTCAACCACATATCCACGGGCAACTCTGTCGATCATATTGCCGACAGCTCCCGATATGAGAAATACCAGTGATATCCTGAGCGGTGTATATTTCTTTTCCTGATTGTCTGCAAGCCTGATGTATACATATATAGCCGCAAGCAGGATCACAAATGTTATCGCAAGCAGGAAAACGATCTTACCTGAGAAACTTCCCCAGGCTGCACCTCTGTTCTGAACATAGTTGAGCTGGAAAACTCCATCGATTATTTTCCTTGTCTGTCCAACCTGAAAGTTGGTTGATATGAGATGTTTCACCAGTTGATCTAAAGCTGTAAGAATAATAATGGCAAGTATAGCCATCGGTATTCTCTTTTTCATAATATCCGTTCCTCCTTTGAATATCAATGCCACTCAAATGCCTTTTTCATATCATCAGGAACGACATTGGTATTGATATATGCATCGCCAATAGTGTGAAGAAGGATAAATTTTATCTTGTCCCCAACCATCTTCTTATCGTTCTTAGTGTACTCTATGACAGCATCTGCATCGACAGGGTAGTCCTTGAGAGTAGGGAAACCAAACATATCAAATGCATGTATGATCTTATGAAGCTCGTCCTCTGTGATGTCACCCCTATTGTATGAGATAACAGACGCAAGGCAGCATCCGATGCCGACACATGCCCCATGACTCAGCTTAAGGTCGAGGTATCTCTCTATGGCATGTCCAAGAGTATGTCCAAAATTGAGCAGAGCTCTGTCGCCCTTCTCCGTAGGATCGTTCTCCACAACAACTCTCTTGATGTTGCAGCTCACCCTGATCATCTCCATCAGGACATCCTTATCCCTTGCAAGTATTCTGTCGTGGTTTTCTATAAGCCAGTCAAAATATGCAGAATCCTTTATGAGTCCATGTTTTATGATCTCACCCATTCCCGAAATAAACTGCTCATCGGATAACGTGGTGAGTGTTGACACATTGATATACACAAGCTTTGGCATGTGAAAGGCTCCTACCATGTTCTTATATGAATCAAAGTCAACGCCTGTCTTTCCACCAATACTGCTGTCCACCTGTGCCAGAAGACTTGTAGGTATCTGTACAAAGTCTATGCCTCTGAGATACGTTGCAGCAGTAAATCCGGTTATATCGCCCGTCACGCCGCCTCCAAGAGCCACCAGAAGATCTTTTCTGTCAAACTTTGCAAGAATAAGCTTCTCGTAGATCATCTTTACTGTATCAAGATTCTTCTGAGACTCACCGGCCTCAAATATAATAGATATCAATTCTTTGCATTTTCCATCAAGCTGATTCCTGATCTCATCGAGATAAAGAGGCGCAACATTACTCTCTGTAACGATGCATACCCTTCTATCAGCAATTCCCTGTCCGGCTAAAAGCTCAGGCAGGGAATTAAAATCGTTTGCAAAGAAAATGTCATAGATTGGTTCATCATTCAGATGAACTGTGAGTGCATTACACATATAAACATTCTCCATTAGTATAAAATATATTGTTAGTTTCCAAATGGATTAACAAATGACTTACCGCCAAGATTCTTTGTGTATACAGACGAATCACTTGTAACACTTCCGCCACCGGCACCGCCAAGTGTTGAATCACCCATGGCTGAGCCGCCTCCTGATCCGAGAGTTGATTCCTCGCGGCCCTGTGGATCGCCGTCATAGGAGTTCATAAACGAATTCATAGCTGCGCTCTGTGTCGACTGTGAATAAGAAGCATTTGAACTGCCCTCGCTTAATACATCGTCGAAATTAAGTCCCATCTCCTCATTGATAGGATTCTGGGCAAGGTAATTCATATGGGCTTCCATCAGAGCCTTGAATGCACATACATAGTCCTTGTACTGCTGTTTTATTCCATCAATACTTCCCTCTATGCGCTCAAGCTCCTCCCTGGCCTCCTGCACTATATTATTAGCCTTGATCTTGGCATCATTCTCTATCAGTCTCGCCTTATCAGTGGCGTTCTTTGTAGACTCCTCAGCATTCTTCTCTGCTAGCATGAGAGATTTCTGGAGCTTTGACTCGGTTGTTCTGTAATGTACTAAACTGTCAGTCAGAGTTTTCACCTGATTGGTAAGATCTGCATTGGACTTATACAGTTCTGTGTAGCTGAGCACAACTATGTCAAAAAATGCATCTACATCTTTTCGCGCATATCCCATTCCATGCGTGAACTTCTTCTGTTGTAAATCAACTGGTGTAAGCATATGTAATCCCCCGTAAAAACATATATTAATAAGTTGCCTTACTTGAAAGAGTTTCCCCCTGAAGAGATCCTCCAGCCAATTCCTCTCTTAAATCACCAGATACGTAGGTTCCATTAGGTGTGGCAAGGAATATGTTGCCCGAAATAGCCTGAAACAGACCATCCACAGCATAACTTGCTCCTCCAATGAAATCCGCTATTCTCTGTGCAGTTGGAAGATCAAGATCCTCCATGTTTATTACGATTATCTGTCCTCGATTGAGATGATCGATTATCATCTGCGCATCGTCAAACTCGTCCGGCTTGATAACAAATACTTCACTGTCATCCATTGCTCTGGATCTGCTGTTGATCGATACGAGCTTTCCATTACCTGCTCCTGACTGCTGACCATGAGAAGATCTTGCAGCTTTTGATCTGGCCGATCCATTGTCAGATGATGCAGAACCTTTGTACTTATTAAAGGACTTGAGCGGTGAAGCCTTCACTCTGGACTCTGTCTGAGGCGCATCGTAATCATCCTCATCATCGTACTCATCGTCTAAGCGATCGTCCATATCGTCTTCATCTTCATAGTCATCTTCATCTTCATCAAACAAATCATCATCAAAGTCATCGTCGCTTGAATCACTTAATTTGAAATAATCAAGAAAACTTTTCTTTGTATTTCCCTTTGCCATGATTGTTCTCCTTTAAATATTATAATTTCTGGCACCGAATATTCCCGTGCCAACTCTAACCAACGTTGCACCTTCTTCAACTGCAACTTCATAGTCGTTTGTCATACCCATCGACAAGACGCTCATATCGATATTATCAATGCTTTTAGATTGTATGTCAAGTGATAAATCTTTCAATTTGCGGAAATAGACCCTGTTGTCCTCGGGATCATCCACAAATGGAGCGATAGTCATAAGACCCTTAACCCTGATATGAGGGAAATCTTTTATCTCCTGGATAAGCGGAAGTACCTCGTCGCATGACAGTCCAAATTTTGTTTCTTCCTGTGCAACATTTACCTCAATGAGAATCTTGACTGTGACATCATGCTTTGCAGCCTCCTTCTCAATGGTTTTGGCAAGATTTAACGAATCAACGGAGTGTATCATACACACCTTATCTACAATATATTTTACCTTGTTCGTCTGCAGGTGACCTATCATATGCCAGTTTACAGGTCTTGAGACATTCTCGTATTTGTCCACAAGCTCCTGAACCTTATTCTCACCAAAATCAACGGCATTCGTATCACTGAGCAATTCCTCTATATCTGACAAAGGCTTTGTCTTGCTAACGGCAATCAGAGTGACATCCTCCGGTGATCTGCCGGCCTTTTCACATGCCCTGACTATGTTCTCTTTTACTTTTTCGTAATTTTCTTTAAGCATATTATCATCTCCTGTGTCTGTACTATTGATATATAAGCTCTCCCTCTTTCATGGAATGTCCGTCCAGTAATATTCTGTCATATCTGGATATTCCATATGAAAGATCCGGCTTGATGATCGAGTAATCATCACCCGATACGATAACCTCTATTCTTCTGAATTCCGCAGTTCCTCTTGATACACACAGAACACCATCCATCGTATACTTGGCGGCTGTGGCAACGGAAAATGTCTCCTTGGAATTATTCTTCTGCAGTACCGCATCTGAATCTATACTTGACGGATCAACATAACAGAATCTCTTGTCGGTAAAATATATTATCGGTGATATCTGTTTTATTGAAGTGCTTCCCGAATTGCCATATGTTACCTGATTAAAATGAGTCAGATCTGAATCACCACTGCCTCCTGTCAGGTAATCCACAGGTATCATATATACATCCTTTGTTATTACGGATGAAGCCGGTATCTTCAGACCGCTGGATTCCTCGAACATGAAGTTGATGTCCAGAAATCTTTCATTTACATACTGCGCGATATATTTGTTGAATGATACCACTATATAATAATGACCATCTTTTTCGATCTTATCGTATGTCGATCTAATCTTTCTGCTCGAATTATTGATGGTAAATGAAGCGTATTCATTCTGTGTAACCTTGTCAAATTCATCCTTGCTGAGCGATATGGCAATATTCCATTCCTCATCGTTGATAAGCTTACATACAGCGCTGCCCGCAGAAACCTGGCCATCTGACTTGAGTGACTGTTTTGTATACACAGTTTTATCAAAAAGCTCAGGTGTCAGATTCTTCACATCGACGCTCTCATATCCATCCTGATAGTATGTGACAAGTCCGCTGAATGGCGCCTTCTGGGCATCAAGTGAAAATGATGAAGAACCATTGCTGACCTGCTCAAGAGCAAGCTCCTCATAGAGCTCTAAAAGCTTGTTGTCGATGCTTGTCTTGAAATTATATACATTACCAAAATTGGATGCCGAAAATCCATTTTTGAACATCTTTATCTGATTGTTCAGACTTGTGTAATCTGCGCTCGTGAGAAGTGCTGAACCATTCTCCTGCATGTCGCTCATTGCTGCCTGCATGGAGCCCGAGCTGTCAATGGCATATATATTTGCACCCTTGGATACCTTCTCGCCATCTCTTATATAGTAGCATGGTGTTCCCGTCGCCGAGGCGTTTATGACAGTCTCACTTCTTACCGCAAGCCCTGTAGCCGTGAAATCAGTATCGTACGTACTCTGCTCAACCGTGAATATTATCGGATCAGAATCATTAACATACGCAACGACCCTGATGAGTATATATATGAATACGAGTGCAAAAAGGAATGTTCCAAAGCCCGGCATTTTGAGCTTTGGAAGTTCGATCTTTGTCTTTTGTTTTTTTCGTTTTATTGTCGCCATAATATGTCTCCCGTAATTTACTCTGGCACAGAAAATGGCTGGCAACATACATATGCCAACCACATTCTATCTGAAATATAAGGCGGCATCCAGCTTATAATGCCGCAATAACGCAGTCCTTGAAATCCTCTGGTACGTCATTGACATCTGTTGCCAGACAGATCACTATATCAACATTGAACATATCGGATATGTTCTTTATCTCGTCCAATGCCTCAACGATATGTGACTCTCCAACGTATGCAACCGTCTTAAAATTATCTATATAAATCTTCTCAATATCACTGTTCTGGGAGATTATTCCTCGCACGAATCCGGTGAACGAATCCAGCTTGCTAATTCCATAGCTTGTACAGTTGATCATCTTGACTCTGTTGCTGAGCTCATAGAGATGCTTGTTGTTATTATCAAGAAATACTACCGTACCGGAAACAACCTTTACTTCATTGTTGACCTTATCTATCAGTGCCTTTGTCTTTCCCTTACCCTTATCTCCTGCAATAATGTGAATCATTTTTCATGCCTCCTGAATCTTGATGTAAAATTTATACAAATAATGTCCGTATCATATATGTCAGATACACACATCACTTTGCCTTATTTATAAGTTCAGTCATGGCGCTGTACAGTGCCTCTTTTCCATCTGCTCCGGCTACAAGAGCAATATACTCTTCACCGGTGGAATCGTTCTTAAGCTCCATGATAAGACAGTTGAGTGCCTCCTCTGTGGTTCCGGTCTTCCACGAACCTATCGAGTATCCATCTGGAAAATTTACCTCACCAGTTAAGAATTCATTTGTCGGCTCTATGGTTACCACCTGTTCATTGCCATCTGCATCCGTGTATGTGAAATCATATGTATCAAGTGAATCTATCACATACGCAAGGTCATGCTTTGAAAATTCCTTTATTATAAGATACAGATCATACGCTGTAGTGTAATGGTCATCGTCGTGAAGTCCATGACAGTTGACAAAGTGGGTATTTGTAGCACCGATCTCCTTCGCCTTTTCATTCATCATGTCACAAAATGCTGATTCGCTGCCGGCTATCAGCTCTGCAAGTATAACACCACAGTCATTGTATGATGTTATCATGAGACCGTACAGCAGGTTCTTGACCGTCAGGCTGCAGCCTCCGACCAGGTCACTGGCCATGGCATCCCAATCGTCAAATGTTACCTTTCTGTTGAGAGTTACCACATCGTCAAGGGATATATCTCCCTTTTCTATGCTCTCCATAACGAGTATACCTGTCATGATCTTGGTCATACTTGCCGGATATATCCTTCCATGTACATTATGGGCCACTATGGTATCCTTGGTCGTCTCATCGACAAGCATAGCGGCATAACATCCGTTGTAGTTTGCGGCATCTATCTCCTCGCCCTGTGCTATCACAGCGTTATCGTATGCCATTCCGAGCTCCCCATACACCGGAAGATCAGGCAACACACCTATGTCGAGCTGTTTTCCAGCTTTGTAGGTCTTGCTTCCGCAGCCGGTCAGAAGGACCATCGACAACACAAGTATCAAAGAGATACTTCTTCGCATGTATTTTCCTATTCTGCTTTGATTAAACATAATATAACCTCCGAAATATATTCAACAGCCTGATAACGGTGCTGAAATATATTTACTTGTAGAATTCACGCCAGTCAAGATCTCCTCTGTCAAGTGCCAGTATAAGAAGCTCGGCAGTTGCCAGATTAGTCGCAAGCGGAATATTATGTGTATCACACAATGTAAATATGTTGTTTATATCAGGTTCATGATTCTTTGGATGAAGCGGATCTCTCAGAAAGATGACCATATCGATGTCATTGTTCTCTATCTGTGATCCGAGCTGCTGCTCACCGCCAAGATGTCCTGCAATATATTTGTGAACTGTAAGATTGGTAACCTCCTCAATAAGTCTTCCGGTAGTTCCTGTTGCGTAAAGCTCATGCTTATTAAGAATTCCTCTATATGCTATACAGAAGTTCTGCATCAGTTTTTTCTTAGCATCATGTGCTATCAAACCAATATTCATGAAAATCCTCCTAATACTTTTTCTTTTGCAAATTTATATTGAGAACCATGCCCATTCCGGCACACAAACTGACGAGTGAACTCAGTCCGTAACTTATGAATGGCAAAGGTAATCCCGTGTTCGGAAGTATGGATGTGGCAACACCAATATTGATAAATGACTGGATGCTGACCAGTGCTGCCATACCTGTTGCTATATACATTCCCTTTTTATCACCGGAACGCCTAGCAACCCTAATACATTGTAACACTATGAGCAGTAAAATTGCAATAATAATAACACTTCCGATGAAACCTAATTCTTCTCCCACTGCCGAGAATATAAAGTCTGTCTGTTGCTCAGATATGAGATTTGTATCTTTTACGGTTGCCACATCAGAGCTGTTGATCCCCTTACCGGTCAACTGTCCCGATCCTATGGCCATGATCGAGTTGTTCTGCTGATCCTGGGTGGATCCGCCTCCATACATATGTCCAAGTATACGCTGTCTCTGATATCCGTTCAGAAACTGAGGCAGGTTGTCCTGCTGGATATACCAGAAGAAGCCTCCAAAGAATGGTATGAGTATCAGTACCGCAATACCTATTATCTTGAGTGAGAGCCCCGCTATAAATATGACTATAAACAATGTTGCACATATACATATCGTGGTTGAAAGATCCGGCTCGGCAAATATAAGTCCGATCGGTATTGCAAGGAAAGCTGCAAGCTTCAGCAGCGTCTTTGCCGTGTTCAGATCATCCGCATGTTTTTCAAGAAAAACAGCCGTGCAGATTATCAGTATTATCTTGGCAAACTCTGATGGCTGTATGGTAAATGAATCGGATATCTGGAACCATCTGCTGGCTCCATGGGAATCCGCACCTGATCCTACCACCAGTACAAGTCCCAGCAGCACTATATTTGCAGCGTATAGTACCATATAGTATTTGCATATGAAATTATAGTCTATGAGTGATACTATTATCATTCCCAGTATACACACCCCGGCACCGATCAACTGCTTTGTGAGTTTTGTCTCATCTACGCTCACTATGATCACAGTACCCATGGCCATGGCTGCTATTATCAGGAAAAACAATTTGAAATTGTAATCCAGTATACTGTATTTTTTTTGATCCTGATCAAGACTGAATTGTTTTAAGTTCAGTTGATCCTTCTTGAATAAGTTCATAATTCACTGATCCTCGTCCTGTTGTTCTGTATGTATATTCGTTATCCTTCTTCTCTGTATCCACGCTTAACAATGGAATATATGCCACTAGCATACGCTCCTTGACCTGGATATCGATATCTGATTCCTTTACATTGATGTATCTGTCTATCTCCTGCTTTATGGTATGCTTCATATCGTCCAGGAAATCCGGATTACACCCTATCCTGTCTGAAGCCAACATGCTTATAAGCCTTTCTTTGGCATAACTTCCTGTGTTATATAAATATATCTTATTCATCCCCATATTCCTCCCTTCAGGCTCTTTTACGTCTGAAAAGCGAACGCAGTGAGCGGTTCTTCCCTGAATAATAATCTTCAACTTCAAGGGAATCATCCACTATCTTTCTGCATATATTCATATATGCATGTCCCGATTTCGTGTTGCTGCACACGACCGGTTCTCCTTTGTTTGTCGATATGACTATGTCCTCATCGTCGGCGATCACTCCAAGCAGATCCACTGCAAGTATATCAACCACATCATCGACGGACATCATATTGCCCTTTTTGACCATATCATATCTTATCCTGTTGATTATGAGGTGCTGTTTTTCAATTCCATACGCCTCGAGCAGACCGATTATCCTGTCTGCATCCCTTATGGCCGAGACCTCGGGAGTTGTCACTATGACAGCCCTGTCAGCAGCAGCTATGGCGTTCTTAAAGCCCTGTTCTATACCGGCCGGGCAGTCAATGATTATGTAGTCATACTCGTCTCTTATCTCGTCTATGAGCTTGATGATCTGTTCCGGGCTGACCGCTGTCTTATCCCTGGTCTGCGCGCAAGGCAGCAGGTACAGATTGTTGTAGTTCCTCGCCTTTATAAGAGCCTGCTTATATCTGCAGTTTCCCTCTATTACATCTATCAGATTATAGACTATGCGGTTTTCCAGGCCAAGCACAACATCCAGGTTTCTGAGACCTATATCTGTATCTATCATCACCACTCTGTTCCCGAGGGACGCAAGACCGGTTCCTATGTTCGCCGATGTGGTCGTCTTGCCAACTCCGCCTTTTCCTGATGTAATAACAATAACTTCACACATAATAAAAATCCTCCTAAATTTACTATCATATGTAGGTTATATTTATAATCCCTTCATCATTCGTAGCTATCATTGGCATTCTTTTTGCACCCGGAAGTCTGATTCCTGTACTTTTCGCTTTTCCTATCTGCAAAAGCTGTGGGCACATTCTCATCGCTATTATGAAATTGTTTCCAGCCGCCAGCTTACCCGCTATGGCAGCTCCCGCCAGTTCCCCAACGACCACGATATTCTTACCGGATACAACCCTGGCATCCCTGGCAACATCTCCGAGGATAATGACATTTCCCCTGATCTCAAGGGTCTGCTTTCTCCCTATGTCGCCGCGGAAGATATATGGTCTTTCATTGTCACTGTGCGTTTTAGTCATATCCGGCAAAGCCATACTGACTTTTGCCTGTTGTGGTTCACGATCCCCATCATCCCGGACACCGGAACCTGTATATTGATCTATGTCAGGTTTAGCTGCAAATCTGACATGAATCTTATCAATGCTGTTTAAAAAACTGATTATCTCCTCCGTGTCTCCACGCTCCAGGGTACATCCCCTGAAAGATATACATACAGTTCCTTTTTTCTGGAAGGCACTTATATTATCGAGGATCCTGCAATACAGATCGCAGCAGATATCATTTACAGACATAGCCGCCGGTACATAGACAACTATGCCTGATCTGTCTGCCTTGATTGATAATCTGTCCATACCATCCATATCATCTGCTCCTGTCATATTATTTCCTACACACAGGTTCTGTGATATATCTTTGGTATCTCAATTAATCTGACATCTGGTTGTTTCCTGTTATGTCAAGCGTATCAAGCTTGTCAGGGTCATACATATATGCGTACACCATTCCGGCAAGCTCCTCTGCGTTACCCGATGTATATCCATGTGGAATAACACATGTTACACTGACCTCAGGGTTCTCATAAGGCGCAAATGACACAAACAATGCGTGATCCGGCCTTGTGGTATCCTCCTCTGCTGTTCCCGTCTTGCCGGCAACATTGACATTTATCTGATTTATAAGAGCCGATGGACTTGTGTGTTCACTTACCATCTGACGCATTCCCTGTTTTATGACCGCCCACTGGCTGTCCGTCAGATCAACTGTATTCTTAGGAACGTTGCCACTCTTATACACTGTTCTTCCATCTATATTTTTTATCTCGTTCACCAGTGTCAGGTCATAACAGTTGCCCTCATTGGCGATGGTTGTCACATATCTGGCAAGCTGGACAGGCGCATAGTTATTTGTACCCTGTCCGATAGAAGAACGTACCGCATCAGTATCTGACACATGCGGATCCATCTCTTCTATCTCCACACCTGACTTCTGGTCAAGTCCAAATAACGAAGCGTACTTCTGTATCTTATCTATACCCTGTGCATCCTGATATACTCCCTTGCTGTCTGTGGCAAGGCGGTATCCAACCTCATAGAAGAAACCGTTACACGATACCTCTATGGCGTCAGCGAGACCAAGCGTTCCGTGTCCGCTTCTGAGCCAGCAGGCCGGTGAAGGAACAACCTTTGAGAATGTACCGTAATCAGTTATAACTGATCCAACGTCTATAACGCCCTCCTGCAGACCAGCTGCAGCAATGAGCATCTTGTATGTGGAACCCGGTGCAGTTCTCTGCATGGTTGCACGATTGTACATAGGGGTCGTCTTATCTTCTGTTATCTTGGCATAATAGTCAGGATCGATCACATTTGTGAGCTTGTTGTTGTCGTAGCTTGGGTAGCTTACCATAGCCCTTACAGTTCCTGTCGCCGGATCGACCACCACGATGGATCCCGAGCATGGGTCAAGAGCAAGCATGGCAGGTGTTATCTCAAGCTTTTTGATCTTTCTGTAAATAAATTCAAAATTGCTGAGGACACCTGACGTAAATTCCTCGTAATCTTCGTCTGTTGTACTATTAAGGATTCCCTGGTCGTATAACAGGTATATTACCTGGGAACCTGTTATTTCACCTGATAATATCATATATTTGAAGACTCGTTTGTCGAAATCGGAGTCATCCTCAAATTCTTTGAGTACATAATCGACAATAACATTGTATATCTCATCCGTATCATAATAATCACTGCTTGTCTGAATGCCGGTTATGTCTATTACTCCCTGGCTTATGCAGTATTTCAGATACTCATATAATGATATCTTGTCATTTACATAGTTGTTATATGTGTCACTGTCCTTATCCACTGCACTGCTGTCATATATGCCGTTTGAGCTCAGCGTCTCGCATATAAACTCCATATAATCCTTGTACTGATCCGAAAGATTATACAGTTCCGTGTGACTGCTCTTCAGAATGTCCGAAAGCGCATTGAGTGTGTACTGCTTGCTTGATACAAATGTGTTGTACACATTCTTTTCATTGTCAGTTGCATTCGCAGCATTAAGGGCCTTTATGTCTATAATGTTGTTGTCAAAGAATGCCGAGTACACATCCGTTATAGGTATATCCTCTTTCTCCTTGGATGTCGTCACGTTTTTGAGATTTGCAAGGAGAATATACGACAATTCCTTTTCAAGTGCGTTGTAGCAGTATTTCTGAAGATCAGAGTCAAGTGTGAGGTAAATATCGTTTCCTGCAACAGAATCAGTCTTTTCTATAATCTCAAGGACTTTTCCCATGTTGTCAACGTACATCTTCTGGGAACCGTCAACACCACGAAGCTGATCCTCGTACGACTGTTCCAAACCAAGCTTTCCAACCATATCATTGGAATCATACTGCTGATCCTCGTCAAGCTTCGCATTGTACTCCTCGAGCTCCTCATTTGAAATGTTGCCGATATATCCGATTATATGCGAAAAATATATTGCATCATTGTATACTCTGTTTGATTCAATACTCACATCCATTCCGAGCAGTGTATCCATATTCTCAGTTATCGCAGCATAGCTCTGCTGACTTATATTGTTGGCGATATCCACTGTCATGTACTGCTGGTATCTGTTGAGCCATACCTCATATCTCACGGCAAGGATCTTGAGCACATAGGCATCCGAATAATCACCCGAGATATTGAAAAGTTCATCACTTCTCATATAGTCAAATACTTCCCTTGCTGTAGCATTCTTCTGTGCATCGGTGAGGGCATCAACTGAGCTTGCACCATAAACATTCATATAAAATGTATTGAGCTGTGAGCCGCTTATCGTGAATTTCATGTTGCCATTTGCATCCAGCTTGATCGGAAGCTCCACGGACAGACTGTCTCCATTCTGCTCAAGTATAAGTATCGTCTTATAAACTATCTCATTTCTTAGCTCATTGACCGACATATTCTTCTTGTCTGCCGCCTCAGTGAGGTCTGCATTGCTGGTGAAACTCAGATTGTATGAAGATTCGTTATATGCAAGCAGTTTTCCGTTGCAGTCGAAAATCTTTCCTCTGGTGGCCTTGACCGACACCGTCTTAAGTGATTTGTACTGGAAGCTGGACTGATATTTTTCTCCATTTATGATCTGAAGATTAAACAATCTGTACACAAGCACGCCTGACAGGCACAAAAAAAACAGAGTGACATAAAAAATACGGCTCTTTAACTTTTCTACTATAAAATCTTTGATTATCTCTAATATATCTCTGATCACTATGTCTCACTTCCTTTTTCAGCGCGCTTCAGCCGCTTGTTTATAAAGACAAACAGCTTGAATACTATCATCGTAAGTATGGCTGTGTATATCATATCCGGCAAAATAATATCCTTCATGTACAGCCCAAAACTTAGTCTGTTACGCATTACAAAGAATATTATAAATGTTATGAAATTAAATATGAAATCATCAAGTGTTATGATGATGATAGGCAGCAGTACATCCTCCACGAGGTACAGTCTGTGGAAAAATCCGTTACAGTATCCAATGAGCATATATATGATCATAAAAGGGCCTATGGCAAAGCCAAAGTACAGATCATATAAAAAGCCACAGAAAAATCCCACCAGCATTCCCTCTTTTCGACCTCTCATAAGTCCAAAGGACACCGTGAGGATGAGCATCAGATTGGGAGTCGCACCCGCAACTGAAATATATGGAAAAAGTGCTGACTGAAGCACAAAACATATTATGATTAATAATCCAAGTGTGATAACTCTTCTCAATGTCTGTTTAACCTCTTTACTTCTACTCCGAAACAGTTTTCTTGGTCTGGAGGACTATGAGTACCTCCTGTATCTTTGAAAAATCACATGCCGGAGTGATATATGCAGTCTTTGTAAGATTGTTGGAATCTTCCTCTATTTTTGTTACATACCCTATGTTAATTCCCGACAGATATTTGCTTGACACATAGGATGTGACGACCTGATCGCCGACTTCGACCTCTGCGTCCTTGTCAATGTTTTCAGCGATAAGATAGCCATTCTCATAATTGCTGGCACTTCCCTCAACATTACAAATAGCCTCTGATGGTAATATCATTCCGTTTACATTTGATGTATCGTCTATGATGGCTCTTACCTTGGCATAATCCTTTCCGGCCTCTGTGACTATTCCACACAGGCCGTTGCCATACATGACATTGCAGCCCTCGACAACACCATCATCTGTTCCCTTGTCGACATAGAACACCTGAAACCATCCGCCGGTATCCTTTGATATGACCCTGGCAGCAGTCTTCTTATAATCGTAATACTGGAGATCAAGCTCATAAAGTGCCTGAAGACGTTCGAGCTCATACGAATTCTGCTGGTACTGTGCCACCTGCTTCTGACTCTGTTCAAGCTGATCCTTGAGTGTTTCATTCTCCTTTAACAGTGCGTCGTAATTCTGGAAAGCCTCAGTTTTGCTCTGAACCCATCTGCCTATGGTATTTACCCCTTTCTGCATGGGCTGGACAAATATGTTGGTAAAATTCCTCACCGGTGCAAATATTCCCCCCGCAAAGAGAGATACAAGCATGAGCACAACGCAAAAGCCTGTGAGTCCAAGCAAAAAATATCTCGGTGTGATCTCTATTCTTTTTCTGTTCCTATTTCGTCTTCGTTTCATTATAAAATACCTCGCTCAGCTAAGCTGACATAGCAGTTATTTCCTAAAATAATATGATCTGAAAGCTCTATCCCTATCAGTTCCCCGGCTCTGTCCATCTCTCTGGTGATATCTATATCCTGACCGCTCGGAGTCGGATCTCCGGATGGGTGGTTATGCACAAGTATGATATAGACAGCATCGTATCTGAGTGCCTCCACAAACACCTCTCTCGGAGATAACATCGAACTGTTCACTGTTCCCTCTGAAATGCGGACATCCTTTATGAGCTTATGCTTCGCATCAAACATGAGGAGATACACGTATTCCTTTTCGAGATATCTTGTGTTCTCCATGAAATAATCCGCAATGCTCTGTGGGGACTGGAACGACAAAAACGGCTTAAATGAAGCCCTGGCCATCCTCCTGGATATCTCAGCCAGACATTTCATCTGTATCGCTTTTACCTTTCCAACTCCGCTTATCTCTTCAAGTTCACTCACAGTCAGGTAATTAAGCCCCACTATCCCCTTGTGGACCGGATGGGCATCCAGTATCCTGTAGGCTGTGGACAGCGCATTTGCCTTCCTGCTTCCGGTTCTGAGGATGACTGCCAGAAGTTCAGCATCTGTGAGAACCTCAACTCCATACTTAAAGCTCTTCTCATACGGTCTCTCAGTCTCCGACATTTCTTTCATGGAGACCGAAAGTCCTCCTGCAAAATTCTCTTTGCAATAATTTTTATCCATATTTCCTCCTTCCGCCTCTCCAAGCTCCAGAGAAAATTTTATATGGCCGACTAATTAATCTACCATACTATAAGGTTTTTTTCTACCATTTTCTGTAATGACATTATTATGCCGTACTTGGCATGGGGATATGTAAGTCCCCCCTGAAAATATACCGCGTAAGGTGAGCGCATAGGTGCATCCGCTGAGAGCTCAATGGATGAACCAGACACAAATGCTCCAGCGGCCATGATGACCGGTGAATCATAGCCCGGCATGTCCCAAGGCTCAGGTCTTACATAACTGTCAACCGGCGCTGCAGCCTGGATTCCTTCACAGAATGCCACGACCCTCTCAGGAGTCTGAAGCTCAACAGCCTGAATAATATCGTATCTGTCCTCTGTGCTGTCAGGAACAGCCTTAAAGCCCAGTCCCTCGTATACATTTGCTGCAAATATCGCACCCTTAAGCGCACTTGCAGTAACTGTAGGTGCCATGAAAAGTCCCTGAGTGAGAGCCTTTGTATTGCCAAGTGAGGCTCCAACCTCCTTGCCGAGTCCCGGAGTTGTGAGTCTGTATGAAGCATTCTCCACGTACTCCTTCTTTCCGCATATATAACCTCCTATCGGTGCAAGACCGCCACCCGGATTCTTAATGAGAGAACCGACCACAAGATCGGCACCCACATCCGACGGCTCTATATCCTGTACGAATTCTCCGTAACAGTTGTCTACCATGCATATGATGTCAGGATTTACACTCTTGACCGCTTTTATGGCCTCACCGATCTGCTGTACAGACAGCGTCTTTCTGACCGCATATCCCTTGGATCTCTGTATCTCCACAAGCCTTGTGCGGCTATTGATCGCATTCTTTATTCCATCAATGTCAAAGTCTCCGTTCGGCAACAGATCCACCTGGGCATATGTGACACCATACTCTGCAAGTGAGCCCCTTGACTCCCTGATACCAATGATCTCATCCAATGTGTCGTACGGCTTTCCCGATATGGCAATGATCTCATCTCCCGGGCGCAGATTACCGAACATGGCCGTGCAGAGTGCATGGGTTCCGCACACTATCTGTGTCCTGACAAGGGCATCCTCCGTGTGAAATACGTCTGCATATATCCTCTCAAGGGCATCTCTTCCGTCATCCGTATAACCATAACCCGAAGAGCCTGCAAAATGTGCCTCAGACAATCTGTTGTCCTGCATGGCCTTAAGGACCTTGAGCTGGTTGAGCTCACTCACAGCATCGATGGCTGCAAATCTATCCTTAAGTTTCTCCTCCACACTGTTGCAGTATTCAAACACCTTTTCATCCACATTCAGTGATCTGTAGTAATCCTTTAACATATCTTTCATTTCTATATAATCTCCTTTTCGTGAAGCCTGTCCAGCATAAATGACAATATTTCAGACTCGCTGTCGTACTCACTTTTATCAACCCAGGTCACATGTTTTTCCCTCTTGAACCATGTGATCTGTCTCTTGGCAAAATGCCTTGTATCTCTCTTTAGCGTATATACTGCCTCATCCAGAGTGCATCTGCCCTGAATATAATCGATTATCTCCTTGTAGCCAAGCCCCTGCATTGACACCAGCTCCCTGCTGTAACCCTCGCTCACAAGCAGTTTTACCTCGTCCAGAAGCCCTGCCTCAAGCATGATATCTATCCGTCTGTCTATTCTATCATATAATTTCTGTCTGTCATCATTTAACACAAAATATTCAAAATTATATGGTGACTTCTTCTGCGACTCAGTCTCGTTGTGTTCAGATATCTTCATACCTGTTTTTTTATAAAATTCAAGAGCCCGTACCACTCTTTTTACATTGTTCTCATGTATCTTTTCAGCGGATTCAGGGTCGACCTCCGCTAGCATGTCATGAAGAAATGTCTTGCCGTGGGTATCTGCAAGGTTCTGCAGCTTTTCCCTGTATGACATATCATTGTCATTTTCCTCAAAATCTATATCATACAAAAGCGCCTGGATATAGAAGCCAGTACCACCTACTATGATTGGAATTTTTCCACGGGAATATATATCCTCCATAGCACGAAGAGCATATTTCTTGAAAAGCACAACGTTGAACTCTTCTGCCGGATCCAGAATATCTATCAGATGATGCCTTACCCCCTGCATCTCCTCCGGCTCTATCTTCGCCGTTCCAATATTCATCTTTCTATATACCTGCATGGAATCTGCGGATATGATCTCGCCGTCCACCGCCTTTGCCAGTCCTATGGACAGCGACGTCTTGCCAACAGCCGTTGGGCCTGTCAGGATTATCAGTGGTTTCATATTCTTATCCATCCTGTTATCTCCTATACTATACGCTTAAATTTCTTCTCGATCTCCGACTCAGTCATGGATATAACTGTTGGACGGCCATGAGGACATGTATAAGGGTTTTCTAGTTTTAAGAGCTGGTCTATAAGTGCATCAGCCTCCTTGAAACTTATCTCCGTATTGCCCTTTATCGCAGCCTTACACGCCATAGTGGAAAGCTTGTGTATAAATGTGTCTATAGTCACCTTTTTAGCACTGCTGCTCGCATCAGCTATGAAGTCTATAAAAAGCTCTCTGCCATCAAGGCCAAACAGGTTGTCAGGTACAGCGTTAAGTTTGAACTCCCTGCCTCCAAAGTTCTCGATCTGATATCCAAGTGCCTCGAACATCTCCATATTTTCATGAAGAAACTCTATCTCTGCGGCACTGAGTGTAACAACCGCTGGAGGCATAAGATACTGTGAGTATATCTTCTTATTCTTGTAATTCTCCATAAGCTCTTCGTACTTAACCTTCTCATGGGCGGCATGCTGATCCATTATGAAGAACTTACCATCGTACTCTATGAGCCAGTATGTCTTGAAAAGCTGTCCTATGAGTCTGTGCTTCGCACGGGCCTCCTTTGTCAGGAATTTCTCCTGGAACATATCCTGCTGTACATATTTTTTTCCGGCTTTCTCAATATAAGCTGCATCTGAAGCTGCAGATACTGTTGAGTCTTGTGTCGCCGCTGTGACCGAAGGTCTAGCTGGTGCCGGAGCTGTATATGCCGGACTCTCGTTTACCACATTCCTGTTTTGTACTATAGCTCTCTCAAGATCATTATTCCTATCCGCATATATGTAGTTTCCTGCCGGCTTCTCCGTCTTGTTATTATCTATGACGTCTGATCCTTTATTGTTTGAGCTGCTAGTCTCATCTATGATTTCTATAACCGGGCGGACCGGCTGTGATGATGTCTGTGGTTCAATCGGGCAAAGCTGCTGTGGTGATGTCTGTGTCTCCGCCGAGCGAAGCTGCTCAGGCTGACTCTGCGGTTCTGCCGGACGAAGCTGCTCAGGCTGACTCTGCGGTACAGTCTGCTCCTCTGCCCTGACTATCTCCTCACGCCTTTTATTCTCGAATGCCTCCGGTGCATTTCCAACATCCCTCTGCTTGAAGGTCTCCGGCTTTGGATCCTTCCCCGGCGCCACATCAGGAATGAGCTCTTTGTGTAACAGAGTCTCCCTTATGGCATTGTATGTGAAGCTGTATATATCCTGACTGTTTGCAAATTTCAACTCCATCTTGGTTGGATGTACATTTATATCGAGAAGATCAGGCCTAACCTGAAAATTGATCTCGGTAAACGGAAATTTGTGAATCATGACAAACGTTCTGAATGCATCCTCAATTGCTTTGGTGAGCACCGCACTCTTAATATATCTGTGATTTACATAATAACCCTCAAAAGATCTGTTGCTCCTTGATATACAAGGCCTTGCTATATATCCGGAAATCTTCATATAGTCATTCTCAGCATTTATCTCAAGAAGATTGGAAGTGATATCTCTTCCATAGATATGGTAGATTATATCCCTCAGTTTTCCATTGCCGGATGTGAACAGCTTGTCTGTTCCATTTGCAATAAACTTAAATGAGATCTCCGGGTGTGACATGCATATACGGCACATCAAGTCGTAGATATAGCTTGTCTCCGTGGCATCAGTCTTCATGAACTTCTTTCTCGCCGGTGTATTGTAGAAAAGATTTCTGACAATTATGGTTGTTCCACCCGGAGCACCAATCTCCTCACTGGATATCTCCTTACCGCCATGTATCTGGTATCTGAGACCGGTCACATCATCAGCGGTCTTGGTGATCATCTCAACCTGTGCAACCGCCGCTATACTTGCAAGTGCCTCACCACGGAAACCAAGAGAAGAGATACTCAGGAGATCCTCGACTGTCACAAGCTTACTTGTGGCATGTCTGAGGAATGCAAGCTTGACCTCATCCTTCTTTATGCCTGCTCCGTTGTCGGTGACTCTGAGAAATGACAGTCCGCCTCCCTTTACCTCGACGGTTACCGCTGTGGCACCTGAGTCTATGGAATTTTCCACAAGCTCCTTGATGACCGAGCTCGGCTTCTCTATAACCTCACCGGCTGCTATCTTGTTAATCGTATTTTGGTCTAATACTTTTATCATTACTTATCGCTCCTTATTATTTAAGTCGCTCCTGCAATTCATTTAAATAAAGCAACGCCTTCATAGGTGTCATGTTGGACAGATCAACACACTTTATGTCCTCGATCACCTGTGATTCGGCAAGTGAGCCGAACATTGACATCTGGGTGTCTTCTTTCTTCGACTTGAAATCATTTGTAACCTTTATCTCCTTCAGCTTGGTGGTTATGTCCTTGTCTATAAGCTGATTACATATCTCATTTGCTCTCGCTATAACTACATCAGGCACACCGGCAAGCTTTGCAACCTGTATACCATAGCTTCTGTCGGCACCACCCTTGACGATCTTTCTGAGGAACACTATGTCGTCCCCGTCTTCCTTGACCGCTATACAGTAGTTGTTGACTGCCGACAGCTTACCCTCAAGCTCCGTGAGCTCATGGTAATGTGTCGCAAACAGAGTTTTTGCTCCGAGCAGTTCACTGTTGCTTATATACTCAACGACAGCCCAGGCGATCGCCAGACCGTCATATGTGCTTGTTCCTCGACCTATCTCATCAAGGATGAGAAGGCTGTTCTTCGTGGCATTTCTGAGTATATTTGCGACCTCGCTCATCTCCACCATAAATGTGGACTGTCCTGATGCAAGGTCGTCGGAAGCTCCCACTCTTGTAAATATCCTGTCGCATATGCCTATATTGGCAGATGCCGCAGGGACAAAGCTTCCAACCTGAGCCATGAGAACTATGAGCGCAGTCTGTCTCATATATGTGGATTTACCAGCCATGTTAGGACCGGTGATGATAGATATCCTGCTCTCATGGTTGTTCAAATATGTGTCGTTTGTGATGAACATATCGTTGTTCAGCATCTTCTCAACGACCGGATGACGTCCGTCCTTTATGTCGATGACTCCATCTGTATTGATCTCAGGTCTAACATACCCATTTGCAACAGCCACATATGAGAGTGAACACAGAGCATCGAGCATGGCTATGCTGTGTGCTGTTCTCTGTACCCTTGTGAGCTCTGCAGCAAGGGTGTCCCTGAGCTCAACATATGTGTTGTACTCCAGCGCAACAAGCTTGTCGGATGATCCGAGTATAACTCCAGCCAGTCTGTCAAGCTCCTCGGTTGTGTATCTCTCAGAATTGGCAAGTGTCTGCTTTCTGATGAAATAATCCGGCACAAGACTCTTATATGAATTGGTTACATCAAAATAATATCCGAACACCTTGTTGAACTTTATCTTAAGATTCTTGATGCCTGTCTTTTCCTTCTCTCTGGCCTCGAGTTCTGCTATCCAGTTCTTGCCATCAGTTGTGGCGTTCTTCAGAGTATCTATGTCCTCAAGATAGCCATCCTTGAATATTCCGCCCTCCCTGATAAGTATTGGCGGCTCATCAACTATGGCGCGGTCAAGAAGGTCATAGAGATCCTGCAGATCATCTATTCCATCCCTGATCTCGGTGAGTTCTTCCGAATGAAACTCTCCGAGAAGCTGTATGATAAACGGCAGTAGCTGTATGGACGTCTTAAATGCCAAAAGATCTCTCGGATTTGCTGTTCTTAACGATATCCTCGTCATAAGTCTCTCGAGATCATATATTGTATTCATATACTCTCGAAGTTCATCCCTGGTTATAACAGAATCGTTGAGCTCTGTTATCGCATCAAGTCTGGCTTCTATATCATCTTTGTGGATAAGGGGCTGCTCTATCATATTTCTGAGCATTCTCGCTCCCATTGCCGTTTTGGTCTTGTCAAGCACCCAGAGTAGTGAGCCTCTCTTCTGCTTATCCCTGAGTGTCTCTGTCAGCTCCAGATTTCTTCTGGATGAGCTGTCTATGATCATGAAGTCCTCTATGGAATATATATCTATCCTGTTGATATGATCCAGTGAGTTCTTCTGTGTCTCATGTAGATACTGGAGAAGTGCGCCCGCTGACAGCAGCATATCCTCCTGCTCATCTATGCCGAGACTATCTATTGATCCGACCTTAAACTGTCTTTTAATGAAATCCTCACAGGTGTCATCGTTAAAATAATGAGACGGAGCCTCCGATATCGTTATCTTCATCTTCTCCTTCATGTAATCAAAGTTCAGATCGCATGACAGGAATGTGCCATTTCCTATGATCTCCGTCGGGGAATATTTGTTTATCTCGTCGTACAGCTTGGATGTAGATGAGATATGACAGGAACGGAACTCCCCTGTTGTGATATCGCATACGGCCACACCATACTCATCATTACAGCCAAATATACACATGAGATAGTTATTCCTCGTCTCATCAAGAATAGCCTGGGACATATTTGTACCAGGCGTAACTATACGTATAACTTCTCTTTTTACTATACCCTTTGCGAGCTTCGGATCTTCCATCTGCTCACATATGGCTACCTTGTAGCCCTTCTCTATCAGCTTGTTCAGGTATATGTCACAAGCATGATACGGAACACCACACATCGGTGCCCGCTCCTCCTGACCACAGTCCCTGCCGGTCAGTGTTATCTCAAGTTCCCTGGATGCCGTCAGGGCATCGTCGAAGAACATCTCGTAGAAATCTCCCAGTCTGTAGAAGAGAATACAGTCCTTATACTGATTCTTAACTTCCATATACTGAGCCATCATTGGTGTTAATGCTGCCACTTCAACTACTCCTATTCTGCTAATTCACCCATGTAATAAAATCCCTTACACTCAACAAGCTTTACATTCAGGATCTTTCCAACCATCTCCGCACACCCAGGGAAATGGACAAGTATGTTGTTGGAGAGTCTTCCGGTCAGAAGGCCGTCGCCCTTCTCGTCAAAGCCCTCAACCAGAACCGGCTGTGTCTGTCCCTTTATCGCAATGGTCTTCACATCACTTATCTCCTGCACACGCCTTAAAAGCCTGTTGTATCTATCCTGTATCTCTTCCTTTGTGGAACCATTCTCCATTCCGGCGGCAGGAGTTCCTGTTCTCTTTGAATATATAAATGTAAATGCGGTGTCATACTGTACTTTCTCAACCACGTCCATGGTCTCAAGGAAATCCTCCTCGGTCTCACCAGGGAATCCCACGATTATATCAGTGGTGAGTGATATCTCCGGAACCTTTGCCCTTATGCGGTCAACCAGTGCAAGATATGACTCCTTTGTGTACCGTCTGTTCATCGCATTCAGTATCTTTGTCGAGCCCGACTGTACCGGCAGATGGAGATGTCTGCAGATCTTTTGATTCTCCGCGATGACATCTATCAGTTCATCCGACAGATCCTTTGGATGTGAGGTCATGAATCTTACTCTCTGTATCTTCTCTATGGCACACACACGCCTCAACAGTTCCGCAAATGTGATCGGATGCTCAAGATTCTTGCCATATGAATTGACATTCTGCCCGAGGAGCATGATCTCCACCACTCCGTCGTCAGCAAGCCTCTCACACTCAGCTATGATATCCTCCGGATTTCTGCTTCGCTCCCTTCCTCTTACATATGGAACTATACAGTAGGTACAGAAATTGTTGCATCCAAACATGATATTTACACCTGATTTGAATGGAAATTCCCTCACCGCAGGAAGATCCTCCACGACCTCCTTGGCGTCCTTCCAGATATCTATGACCATGCTTCCGGATTCTATCCTGCTCACAAATATCTCAGCAAGCTTATATACATTGTGTGTTCCAAATACCATATCGACAAAACTATAGCTCTTGCTTATGGTTGTCACCACATGCTGCTCCTGCATCATGCATCCGCACAGAGCTATCTTCATCTCAGGATTTTTCTCCTTGAGGTGCTTCATGAGACCAAGGTGACCATAAACCTTTCTGTTGGCATTCTCCCTGACCGTACATGTGTTATATATTATAAAGTCCGCATGTTCAGACTCGGTCCTAACATATCCCATCTGCTCAAGTATTCCGGCAAGCTTCTCAGAATCCCGGACATTCATCTGACAGCCAAATGTCTGTATGGAACAGGTAAGGTCACGTCCCAGCTCTTTGCTTCTTGCTGTGACATACTCCCTGCCCTTTTTTATAAAATAATACTGCCTCTCCGGTTCCGCAAACGGAGCTGGAAGCCCCAGATCTATGCCGTCAATAACTTTTTCCAAATCATTCATAATCTCTATGTATCCTTATCTATTTCTTTAAAGCTACGTAAATCCGACTGGAGTTATTCCTCTATGCCTAGCTTACCAAGTATCCTGCCTATGTTATCCATAGTATTTTTCACGCTGGAATCCGCGGCATCCATCCTCATCTGAGTCTGTATATCCGCAAGATCAATATCCCTGTAATGATCCAGCGCCGCGATGTAATCAGGATCATTCTCAAAATGAACCTTAAGTGCCCTCATGGCATCCTTATAACCGAGCAGGCTTCTGAATTTTACTGAATTTGCAGAGAAATTCAAGGTTCCATCTATCAGATCTCCCAGGCTTACACTTGGATATATCTCTATGATATCCGCATCTGTATATGCAGATATGTCTTTCTTTGAGTCGGGATTAAGGCCGCACACAACTATATTTCTGTATCCCATATCATACAGAGGTTTCACCGGAACATTGTCGGCGAGACCGCCATCACAATACTCCTTACCGTTATAAGTCACAGACTCATAGAGCATAGGCAGGGTGGATGATGCCATGACGACTGTCCTGATCTCCTCCGCATCCATTCCTGCAAGACTGATATACTCAGCCTGTCTTTCACCTTCCTGCGCGCACTCAGCTATGGCTGCATACACGGTGACCTGCCCATCAGACAGCTTTCCGTAATCCACATAGCTGTCCATGAGCTTTATCATCTCCCTGCGCGACATGAATCCCGATTTGTCGTTGAACATCAGATCAGGATCAACGTCAAACACCGTCTCAAAATGTATCTTCTTCCATGCCTCCTCGCTTCTGTCAGGATCATTGCACGCGAAAAGCACGGCATTTATCGCACCTATGGAAGTTCCTGATATGGCTGTGACCTTGTCCATAAGTCCATACTCTGCAAGTGCTCTGTACACCCCGAGCTGGTACGCACCTTTACCGCCGCCACCGCCAAGGCACAGCGCATAGCTGTCAGCCCTATCACCGGACTGAGTGCGTCCTGCAACTTTTCCGGCATCATCCGCCCCGGCATTTTGCAACTTATCCATCTGTATCTTCTTTTCAAGTTCAGCGATCTTTGCTGTTATCTCGTCTCTGTTCATTGACCCTCCATTATGATATAACTTCCGATTCTGTTACTATGATATGTGGTCTGATATCTGTAGGTTCACTGTCTATCTTATCAACTATCTGGAATTCATACGCCAGTGCCACCGTGACAAGCCCTGCATGCCTCGCCAGATATCTGTCGTAATACCCTCCGCCAAAGCCTATGCGGTTGCGGCTGTGATCAAATGCAATCCCGGGCATGAACATAAGCCCATCTTCGATCTCCTCAAAATCATCAGAAACCGGTTCGAGTATCCCAAAGTTTCCGGATGCAAGTTCCTCGTAGTCTGTGATCTCAATAAACTCCATGTCTTGTCCATAAACCTTTGGAACATATACATGCTTTCCATCCGCCCACGCCCTCTCAACTATGAGCCTTGTATCCACTTCGTTCCCTTTGGAGATGTATGCACATATATTGATGGCATTCACATATTCAGGAAGCGCTGACAGCCGTCTGCATATAAGTTTTGATCTCTGCGCACGATCATCCCTGTCCATGTCATTTCTGACTGCTTTTATTCTTTTTCTTATAACTTCCTTGCTGCCGGAATTTACACTATCCTCGCTATTCATAAGCCAGCCTACGCCTTTCTTGTAGGATCAAGGTCCTGAAGTCTGGTTATGGAGCCGTCCTTCTCTTTGATATCTATATTGTTGAGCGTGCTCCTGAGATTATTCTTCACAGCAAATATATATTCCTGCCTTAACTGCTGTTGCTCTTTCTTCTCAGCGTCGGTGAGCCCCTCAGCCTTGGACTTGTGATATAACTCATTTATACGTGCGATCTTTGCCGCATCGATTATCGTCTCTTTCATAACTATATAAGATACTCCTTATTCAAAATAAATCTGACAACGTCAAAGTCATGATCCTTATATTCTGTGAACAGAGTTCCTATACTTTCTCCGTTCATTACCTTAACAATATTGTCCATATCCGCTCCGGATACTATGACCATATCCGAGTTGGAGTTGGTTGCTATCCTGGCGGCTGCGATCTTGGTCGTCATTCCGCCGGTTCCGTACTTGGAGCCTGCACCTTTACCCATATCCATTATATGGTCGTCTATACAGTTCACCTCTGGTATAAGCTTTGCATCAGGGTTATTGTGTGGATCATCAGTGTACAGACCGTCTATATCCGTGAGAAGTATCAGGAGATCTGCATGGATCATGGATGCAACTATGGCAGACAATGTATCATTGTCGCCAAATGCCACGCTGTCATCCAGCTCATCGATGGCAACCGTATCGTTCTCATTGACGATCGGTACGACACCGAGCTGAAGAAGCTCGTTGAATGTGTTGATGGCATTCTTTCTCCTCTCATCCGACGATATAACATCAAATGTTAGCAGAACCTGAGCTGCTGTGCTGTGATACTCTTGAAAAAGCTTCTGATATATCATCATTAGCTGTCCCTGTCCCACTGCAGCACACGCCTGTCTGAGCGAGGTCGTCTTAGGTCTTCTGGCAAGTCCCAGCGCCTGTACTCCGACTCCGATGGCTCCCGATGATACGAGGACCACATCCTTGTCCTGATTTCTCAGATCACATATGATGCGCACCAGCTTCTCAAGCTTTGTATAGTCAAGTCCACCCGTCTCCTCGTGAATAAGTGAAGATGAACCAATCTTTATTACTATCTTTTTCTTGTCTTTCAAATACTCTCTATCCATTTATATTCTCCTGTGTACCGTCTGTTATTGCCTCATTGCTGAATCTGGATGCTATGGCCTCGGCCACCTTCATACCATCGACAGCGGATGAGGTTATTCCCCCTGCATAGCCCGCGCCTTCCCCGCACGGGTATATACATGTCCCCTCACAGCGCAGCTCATCGCCTCGTATCATACGAACAGGTGATGAGGTTCTGGCCTCGATTCCTGAGAGAACTGCATCGTCAGATGAATATCCCGGCATCCTCTTATCAAAGGACACAACTCCTTCTATTATAGCATCCTTTATATACTCTGGCAAACAGCATTTGAGGCTTGTAAGCCTGTACTTACCCTTAATCTGAGGCTTAACACCGCCCAGCTTTTCCGTAGGAATGTCCCTTCTGTAATCTCCGAAGAGCTGCACCGGAACAGCCCCCTGTCCGGCCTCGTATGCGGCCTTCTCCCATCTTCTCTGAAACTTCATTCCCGCAAGAGGATGATC
Organism: Coprococcus sp. RTP31081st1_H1_RTP31081_211007; assembly: GCF_040227275.1. NCBI lineage: Bacteria > Bacillati > Bacillota > Clostridia > Lachnospirales > Lachnospiraceae > Coprococcus > Coprococcus sp. RTP31081st1_H1_RTP31081_211007. The sequence continues at coordinate 157,204 of NZ_JBEHVP010000001.1, read as the reverse complement.
TGATCCGTAATCCTCCGGGGTAACATTTACCACAATGGCGCTGTTGGAATTCTCACCATCCCTGCCGCTGTAGCTCATACCATTCACACACGTCTCACCGTGCTCGGATGATGCATTCACCACGTAACCTCCAGGGCACATACAGAATGAATATACAGCCCTGCCATTTGACGCCTGATGCGTCATCTTGTAGTCTGCCGCCGGCAGCAGCTTTGCATACGCCGGATCATCGCCATACTTCATGACATCTATATCTGCTCGCTTGTGTTCGATACGAAGTCCCATGGCAAATGGCTTTGGCTCCATCGGAACACCTTTTTTGTAAAGCATCTCCACAGTATCCCTTGAGCTGTGTCCAAGTGCCAGAACAAGGGCATTTGTCCTGTATTCCTTCTCACTGCCATCTGAAAGGTTCTTTATATGTACACACACCTCATCCTGTGTGATCTGATCATAACCGGTAAAAAGTGAATCAAAATGTACCTCTCCGCCAAGTCTCTTTATATCCTCACGCATATTCCTTACAATACCAGACAGCACATCAGTGCCCACATGTGGCTTATTTATATACATTATGGACGGTTCTGCACCATACTCCACAAATGTCCGCATGACCTCAGTGCGTCTGCCCGAGCCATCCTTTATGACCGTATTCAGCTTGCCGTCCGAAAAGGTTCCTGCGCCGCCCTCTCCAAACTGTACATTACAATTTGGATCAAGTCCTTCCTCACCCTTCCAGAATCTCTCTATATGCTCCATTCTCCTGTCAACATCCATGCCGCGCTCAAAAACAACCGGTCTGTATCCGGCTCTGGCAAGATACAGTGCAGCAAATAAGCCACCCGGTCCTGTTCCTATCACCACAGGCCTATAGGTCATTTTGACATTTCCCGGCTCAGGAAATCTATATTGGGCAGTATTTGTTAACATAACATTATTATTGTGAAGTCTTTTCAATAATTTTTCCGGATTCGGAACATCCACATCTATGGATGCAATATATTTCACCTGGTTTCTCCGCCTGTCATCAAGAGACAGCTTGAAAAAAAAATACTCAAACTCCTTATCTGTCTTCAGCGTCTTTTTAATAACACTTCTAACATCTGCCTCTGTAAATCCAAGCTGCAGTTTTACATTGTTAATTCTGATCATCTTTTATTCTCTTTCCTGCAGACTCCCCGGCTCTCATGCCGCTTATAACAGCCCACATTATATTATATCCACCACATTTGCCGGTCACATCGACATACTCTCCAGCGGCGTATAAGCCCCTGTGTCCAGCAAGTTCCAGGTTATCTGCCCTGAGCTGCAATGTGTCAACTCCACCGCTTGCCGCCTGGCTGTCCTCATAGCTGCCGAATCCATCTATGTTGAATCTCATATGTTTGAGCATATCACATATGGATGTTATATCAGCCGCGTCAAGTCCGGCAGCTTCAGAAGCTTTGATACCAAGACTTTTTATAATATACCCGGCGATCTTCTCGTTGACAATACCATTGAGCATCGCCTCGACTCTCCGTCTGCCATTTACCTCGGCAAATCGTCTCATCCTGTCCGCCAGCATATCATCACTGATGTCCGGAACAAGTTCAAGTTCTATGTATGGCTTCTTGCCAGTCTCCATCAGGTCTATACACTGTATACTCATATTAAAAACCGCTATACCCGAAAGATATCCCGATGCAAACTGAACCTCGCCTCTCTCGTGGTCATACTCCTCGCCATCACACATTAGGCGGACAACAGCCTTTGCACGTACCCCTGACATATCAGATATATATTCATGGCATTTTAATTTACACAGAGCCGGATGCGGTTTCACAAACCGTACATTCAGATCATCCAGAAGTCTGTATACTCTATCAGATCCGCCAAGCTTTGGCGCAGCCGCACCTCCGGGTGCAAGTATCACCTGGGTCGTCCTATACCCGCCTTTGTCTGTGTCTACAATATATGTACCATCTTTTCCCTGTTTTATACTCAGGACTTCTTCCGATGTGCTGTTTTCTATACCAAGAATTTTGAGCCTGTCCGTCAGTGCCCACACTATGGTAGATGCCTGCAGCGATGCAGGATATATATATCCATTATCATCATAGCTGGAAACACCAAGACTTTCAAAAAAATCCATGACATCATTATGACTGTCCGTTGTTACGAACTGAAATGGGAAAAATTCATTTGCACTGGAATAGCATGACAGATCAAGCTTCGTATTTGCAATGTTACATTTGCCATTTCCCGTCGCATACAGCTTCTTTCCGAGTTTTTTGTTTTTATCTATAAGCTTTACCGAAGCCGATGGTGCTGTCTCTTTTGCTTTTATTGCGGCTGTCATCCCAGCCGGGCCACCGCCGATAACTATAATATCATAAATCATTCCGATACACCTTTCCCATAATCATTTATCATACGTTTTACAGGCTGTCAATAAACCTGTTCATGTCATCTATATCATTGAAATACACGTGCTTGTGGATCAGTTCTCTTATACGTTTGTCCAATGAATCCACTGTACGAGTCGTCTCCCTGCAAAGACTGCCAAATCTGTTGTACACCGCCACATGTCCATTATAAGTGCTCACATAGAAACTGCCATGTGGTGTTCCACCCTCAGCAGCAATCACGAGCCCTCCGTAAAGCTCCGGTTCACTCTCATTTGATATGGGTAATATATGCCCGCTATCCATACCGTCAAATTCTCTATACACACTTTTACTGTCTCCGGATCTGCACGCCGTGCTCACCACAATCTCTCTAGTTATAAAAGATAACACAAATACCGCTATAATGATAACAAAAAAATATATAATTCTTTTAAACATTACCACACCTTCTCTTCATAACAAAAAACAGAAGACAGGATATTCCATCCCATCTTCTGTCCTTGTTAATATATGTGGTTTATGTCTGTATTATTCCCATACAACTCCGGCCTTATTATCACTCTCAAATACTGTGACATATGTCTTGCCCGGATTGAGTTGAAGTTCTTTTCCATCTGCTGTTGAATACTTTGTCACGGAGTCATCGGTTGACTTTGTCCATGTTATAGGAACGATCTTTCCATCTGAAACATAGTATCCGTCTCCTGTGCCAACGAGATCGATCATCTGTCTGTCGTGATCATCAATGCTGGTGTAGTGAGCAAACTGTATGATGATATTCTTGAATGTGAGCTGCTTTCCTGTGAGGTCATCGATCTGCTTGTCACCATACTGGAATCTGTTATATACCTTATTCTTTGAATCATATTCAAACCAAGGCTGTGTGTAAACTGACATGTTGAGTGTGAGCTTGTTTACAGACTCGCCCTCAGGAACCGTATCTTCCTCATTGAACTCAAACTTGCTCTTGTATCCCTTGTTGTGGGTAGTTGAGCATCCAAGATAATCAAGACCAGCCTTGATCATATCGCTGTTTGTGTACACATTGTGTGGAGCCTCGCGGTCTGATGATCTGTAGAAAGATACAGATCCTTCTCCACCAAGTCCGCTTATATGATCTATTCCTGTCCTGTCAAGCTCCTCCTGTCCCTGTGGAGACTGACCATAATGCATGTATATAGCATCAAACTCCATGGCAGTTGTAACATAGTAAGGTCTGCAGCTTCTGATCGAACCGACCTTCTCAAGATTGTCATAGTCGTTGAATATTGCAAGCATTCTTGTTATTCCGCCCTCAACGACAAACTCATATAAAACATCAGCCTGGCCTATGCCTGACTGAGGAATCGCATTCTCAATATTGTTGATCATTATAGCGATCGGTCTTCCGTACTCTTCCTTTCTGTCGGTGTTCCACTCGCCTGTAAGATCATTATATACTCCCTCATGGTAAGTCTCATCAACCGCTGTGGCAGACTTCATCATATCGGCCTGTGATACATCCACCTCTGCCTTAGCCTCCGTTGTAGTGACATTCTCCTCCGTTTTCTTCGAGCCGCATCCAAAAAGTGATAATCCCATCACAAGAGCGGTTGCCAGAACTAATCCCGTCTTAATTCTCCTCATAGTCTCTTGTATATCCTTTCATTGTAAGTATTTTTTCCTGCATCTCTTCCATGACCCTGCGCTCATCGTCCTCCATATGGTCATATCCTGACAAATGGAGCATGCTGTGGGCTACAAGAAAAGCCAGCTCTCTCGTCTTTGAGTGATTGTACTCAGTTGCCTGCTCATACACCTTATCAATAGATATAACGATATCTCCCAATAGCAGTTCATCTGTAGTAAGATCAAAGTAGTCACACCGGCTATCCTCGAGACCATCAAAGTTTCCAGGAATTGTATAATCAATCAGTGGAAATGACAGAACATCTGTCGCCCTGTCTATATTCCTCTGCTGGTTATTGATTTCATGTATGGAGTCATTGTCCGTGAGCAGCACGTTCACCTCGCAGGGATATGGACACCCAACGAATTCCAGCGAAGCCTGGACGATACTTGTTATGACATCCTCATAATTCTTAATATCAATATCTCCATACTCATTCTCAATATTAACTGACATATTATTTTCCTCTGTTTTTCTGAGCAGTTGTGGTTTTTCTAGGCTTTGCCTGTCTGCTCCTCTTATCCTCATATTTCTCATACGCATTTACGATCTTCTGCACCAAAGGATGTCTCACAACATCAAGACTCGTCAGATGGCAAATGCTTATGTCATCAATATCCTTTAACACCTTGAGTGCAACATCAAGACCTGACTGCGCGTCGTGTGGAAGATCCTTCTGTGAAAGGTCTCCTGTTATTATGGCCTTTGAGCCAAATCCTATTCTGGTAAGGAACATCTTCATCTGGGCAGGAGTGGTATTCTGGGCCTCATCCAGCACAATATACGCATTATCAAGAGTTCTTCCTCTCATGTAGGCAAGAGGAGCAACCTCGATCAGTCCCTTTTCCATATTCTTCATAAATGCATCAGCACCCATTATCTCATACAATGCATCATAGAGCGGCCTAAGATAAGGATCAACCTTGCTCTGAAGGTCACCCGGAAGAAATCCCAGTTTCTCACCGGCCTCTATGGCCGGCCTTGTAAGTATGATCCTTCCAACCTCATTATTCTTAAATGCCGTTATGGCTTTTGCCATGGCAAGATAAGTCTTTCCTGTTCCGGCAGGTCCCACTCCGAATACTATCATGGACTTTTCTATTGAATTGACATATGTTCTCTGTCCGACAGTCTTCGGTTTGATCGGCTTGCCGCTCATCGTGTGACAGATTATGTCCCTGTCAAGCTCAGCAAGACTCTCCTTAGCCTCCTGCGGGTGTTCATTGACTATCGATATAGTGTAGTCTACCTTCTGTTCATCGATGGACGAGCCACGGTCTGCCATCTGGAAGAGCTGTTCTATAACCTGAATAGACTTCTTCACGCCTTCCTCGGAGCCGCTGACCTTAAGCTTGTCATCGCGAAGTATCATTGACACACTGTATTCTTTCTCAATCTTTTTTATATTGGCATCAAACTGTCCAAACACAGTCTGTATATAGTTTGATGCAACAGTTACGGATTCTGAATATTCGCTCAATACTTGTATCCCCTGTCATTATTATTTGTCAGTCAGGCTCCACCTCTTCGCTCCCCGATGTATTGTTTACGTCAATATATCTCGGCACAGCAACCGGGAGTCTGATACTGATATCGCCTTCAGCCGAAGCCTCACCGCGTTCATTAGTAATAATAACATTTTTTCGGACAATTTGCACCCCTTTTTCTTGCATTTTGCCAATATAAACATGCAGATGCTGGTTAAGTCTGTCTTTCTGCTCCTTATCCGTAAGCTTACGTGTATTTACTTTATAGAACACTTTTCGCTCTATATTCACGGATAACGGAAAATACATATCGCCGATATGCAGCCGTTTTTCCTCGGCGGAAAGGTCGTATGAGCCGTCTGAGGCAGCAGTTTTATACGGAGTAAATACCCGACGTCCAATTTTTATATCTACTTTGTTTACCTTCCTGTCTGTAGTCTCCTTTTCCTGGAGCTCACTCTCAACCACATCTCTGTACTCTACATCACAAAGACCATATATCTCTCCGGAAGCAGGTACAAACACCGTATCCACAACCTCACTGTCATCATTGTATATGTTAACTGTTCCCGATATAAGAGTATCCCCTTTTTTCACTTCATCTCCAACCGATGCAACAGGCGTCCCCGCCGATGCAACAAGGGAATAGATCGTACAATCCATTGTGGCCACGAGATCACACGGTCTGCCATCTTCCGGAACTGTAAATACATCCACGGACTCCTTGAGCGCAACTGTAAGCTTTGTCCCACTGATGCTGCAGGATGCCCAACATATCTCCCCAAGATTATCCGTCAGCATGTCTGTCAGTTCGCTCAGATCAATACTCTTTTTTCTATGTCCATAGCACGGATACTCCATCTCGATAAGATCTGCAATTTCCTCACTTGTATAATCCTCACATCCGTCAATTTCTATGTACCATACATACCCTGATTCCCAGTATACAAACAGCAAAAATAATAAAACTCCGAGTAATATCGAGATCCTCTTCCTATTGCCCAGCAAACCGGTTCTCAGAGTCTTCTTCTCAGCTATTCGGATATCTATCATACATTTGTCCGCTATCTCTTCAAGTCTTTTTCTGTCATCGGAATATATGCAGAAGTTTTCTGCCTTGCCATTCCATTTACTGTCATTCTGTTTACTGCCGTTCTTTTTTCTGTTCTTCTTTACATCCCTCTCGCACCATGTACGTATTCCTTTATGGCTGCATATATTCATCAGGCGCAGAGCTGCGCGGCTGTCACAGCTCACATAGCACACACCTCTTATTTCCCTTCTAATATTCATGCAGTCACACTGTCAGCCAATCTACACTGTTTATCGAACCGCATATTTTCACTTCATAGGATGCGTAGTAAGCAATCTGTAATCTTTTCCCATATATATTCAATATCCCTTTCCGGGTCTTAACAGACACTCTCTCGTCGTCAGAGTAGATCACATGTCTGAAATTCTCTATCACCAGCTCATCATTGTTGAACATGGTGAGTCTGGAGGTCGTTCCCGCCGAGTCCGGACACCAGCACGGAGGTTCAAATGCTATAACTTTTTTCGCTCTGTCTTTCATGAATACCACCATAACGCTTTTGGAACATTATATGAATACACATAAAAAAAGAGTACCGAATAAACTCGGTACTCTTAGAAATCAATTTAAAATCAAATATATATACTATGATTTATTTGTACTTGCGCTTTCTAGCTGCCTCTGACTTCTTCTTACGCTTTACACTAGGCTTTTCGTAATGCTCTCTCTTACGAATCTCCTGCTGAATACCAGCCTTCGCACAATTTCTCTTAAATCTGCGAAGAGCGCTATCTAAGTTTTCGTTCTCTTTAACTATTACACTTGACATTCTCTCACCTGACCTCCCTCCAGTTGTAAAATTATGCTACCAAATAACAACTGATTGGGTATTTTTAAGCACAAAATGTATTATATACATAAAATTCCTAATCGTCAACAGGAAAATGACAAATTAATAAAATATCTGTCACGAAACCTTAAGCTATCTGATTCTGAGCCTCTGTAACCGCCTGGGCAAGAGCTGCTTCGATTCCGTCAGGATTCTTTCCACCGGCCTGAGCCATGTTAGGACGGCCACCGCCGCCACCACCTACAAGGCCAGCCACGGCCTTGATGATATTACCGGCATGGGCTCCCTTAGCAACTGCGCCGTCTGTAGCCATGGCAATGAGATTTACCTTGCCATCCTTTGCAGATGCAAGAACAACAACGCTGTCACCAAGCTTGCTCTTGAAGTCATCTCCGAGGTTTCTCAGTGAATTCATATCTGTATCCGGGATAGCCGCTGTCAGAATCTTGATTCCATCCTTGTCTATAGCACTTGAAAGAACGTCTCCAGCTGCCTCCTTTGCCATCTTATCCTTGAGCTTCTTATTCTCATTCGTAAGTTCCTTAACCTCTGCAAGAAGCTGTTCTATTCTCGATGCCACACCATAGATATCAGTCTTAGCTGCCTTTGCAGCATCAATGAGCTCCTGCTCTACATTTCTGTAGTAATCAAGTGCTCCGACAGATGTAAGTGCCTCGATACGTCTTGTACCTGCGGCCACACCGGCCTCTGATATGATCTTGAATGTTTTTATAGCTCCTGTGCTGGCAACATGTGTACCACCGCAGAGCTCCTTTGAGAAGTCTCCCATTGATACCACACGGACCTTCTCACCATACTTCTCACCAAACAGAGCCATGGCTCCGGTCTCCTTAGCCTCATCTACAGACATTACATCCGTGCATACAGGTATATCGAGCTGGATCTGCTCATTTACAATATCCTCAACCTTCTTGATCTCTTCCTTAGTCATCGCCTGATCATGTGAGAAGTCAAATCTCAGTCTTCCCGGCTCAACGAGTGAACCTGCCTGCTCTACATGATCTCCGAGAACCATCTTGAGTGCTCTCTGAAGAAGATGTGTTGCGGAATGGTTGTTACATATGAGTGCTCTGTTCTCAGCATCAACTGTGAGTTCTGCCTCATCACCAACATTGAGTTCGCCTGACTCAACATAACCGATATGTGCGATCTTGCCGCCTACAACCTTGACAGTATCCTCAACAACGAATGTACCGTTCTCTGTCTTGATGATTCCCTTATCACCGATCTGACCACCCATGGTAGCGTAGAAAGGTGTCTCAGGAACTATAACTGAAGCCTGTGCTCCCTCAGATACAGTATCTGCAAGAACTGACTTCTTATCATCACCCTCACCAACCTCTGTTGTGATGGCTGATATAGTTGACTTGTATGTCAGCTTGTCATATCCGACAAACTCAGATGTCATGTCAACAGGAAGCTGCTCATATACGGTTGAGTCTGCACCCATGTATGTTGTGGTCTTTCTGGCCTTTCTTGCAGTCTCCTTCTGGATATTCATGCACTCGGTGAATCTGTCCTCATCAACCTCGATCCCCTCCTCCTCGAGGATCTCCTTTGTGAGATCAAGAGGGAATCCATAGGTGTCATAGAGCTTGAATGCCTTGTCACCTGAGAGAACCTTCTCACCTGCAGCCTTAGTCTCGTCTATATAATCCTTGAGGATCGCAAGACCTGTATCTATGGTCTTATTGAAGCTCTCCTCTTCCTTGTCTATCTTATTGAAGATATATTCCTTCTTCTCACTGAGCTCAGGATATGCATCCTCTGACACCTCGATAACTGTCTTTGCAAGCTCTGACAGGAACTTGCCCTTGATGCCGAGAAGTCTTCCGTGTCTTGCAGCACGTCTGAGAAGACGTCTAAGAACATAACCACGGCCCTCGTTCGATGGAACGATACCATCTGATGTCATGAATGTAACTGAACGGATATGATCAGTTATAAGTCTGATCGATACATCCTTCTCATGATCTGTCTCATATTCCACGCCTGCCATCTCACATACCTTGTCGCGGAGAGCCTTGATCGTATCAACATCAAATATAGAATCAACATCCTGAACAACAACTGCGAGTCTCTCAAGACCCATACCTGTATCTATGTTCTTCTGCTCAAGCTCTGTGTAGTTGTTGTGTCCGTCATTGTTGAACTGTGTAAATACGTTGTTCCAAACCTCCATGTATCTGTCACAGTCACAGCCTACAGTACAGCCAGGCTTACCGCAGCCATACTTCTCGCCTCTGTCATAGTAAACCTCTGAACAAGGACCACAAGGACCAGCTCCGTGCTCCCAGAAGTTGTCCTCCTTGCCGAATCTGAATATACGGTCAGCATCGACACCGATCTCCTTATTCCATATATCAAATGCCTCATCGTCATCCTGGTAAACCGATGGATAGAGTCTGTTCTTGTCAAGTCCTACAACCTCTGTGAGGAACTCCCATGTCCATGATATAGCCTCATGCTTGAAATAATCGCCAAATGAGAAATTACCCAGCATCTCAAAGAATGTACCATGACGGGCTGTCTTACCTACATTCTCGATATCTCCTGTTCTGATACACTTCTGACATGTTGTCACACGTCTTCTAGGTGGTACCTCCTGACCTGTAAAGTAAGGCTTAAGTGGTGCCATACCTGAATTGATCAGCAGTAAGCTGTTGTCATTGTGTGGAATAAGTGAAAAGCTCTTCATTCTAAGATGACCCTTGCTCTCCATGAATTCCAGGAACATTTTTCTCAGTTCGTTCACGCCATAATTTTGCATTGTCTAATATCCTCCACTCTATCTTCTGTCAGCCAGTTCTTCTGTAATATCTTTCCAGCTGATTCCTCTCTCTACCATCAGACACATGAGATGATAAAGGAAGTCAGATATTTCATATTTTATATCCTCTGAATCAGGATTCTTGGCAGCTATGACTATCTCCGTAGCTCCCTCACCGACCTTCTTCAGGATCTTGTCAATACCCTTGCCGAACAGATAATTGGTATAAGAATCATCTCCTGGCTGATCCTTTCTGTCGCGTATGGTATTGTATACCTCCTCGAATACCTTCATAGGATTGGTATCATTGTACTCCTTTCTCACCAGATCTGTAAAGAAACAAGTACGGCTGCCTGTATGACACGCAGCTCCTATCTGTGACACCTTGGCAAGTATGGTGTCCTTGTCACAGTCTATCGTAAGAGATTTGACAAACTGATAATGACCGGATGTATCACCCTTGGTCCACAGCTCATTGCGGCTGCGGCTCCAGTATGTCATGCGCCCTGTTCTGATGGTCTTCTCATACGACTCCTTGTTCATATAAGCGACCATGAGCACTTCACCGGTCTTATAGTGCTGTGTAACACATGGAATAAGTCCATCCGAATTGAGTTTGAACGCCTCAAAAGGCATGGACGATTCAAACAGATCCACATCTATATTTGCCTCACGGCAATGCTGTTTAATCTCCATTATATCCATCTTCTGGAGATTGTACAGAGAAATTGATTCAGCATTTGTCTCATTGAGCATCTCTGCCACAGCTTCCCCGTTAGTGGAATAGGTAGAAACTATAACAGGAAGTGCAACATTTTCTCTTATGGATTTTACTATATCCAGATATTCCGGCACCATGTTGTTGTGAAGCAGCAGAAGTTCTCCCGCTCCAAGCGCCTTCAGTTTTCTGGCATATCCGACAGGATCATCACACTCACTAAGATCTATAGTACAGATTATTCGCTCTGAACCAAATCTGTCAGAAGCCTCTGTGACAAGCTCCGGCGTGTTCAGCGCCGCAGATTTCATACATACCTTGGATGCACCTGCATACAGAAGCTTCTTGACATCTTCAAGCTCCCTCACACCGCCACAGGCAATAAGTGGAATATCAACACTGTCACATATCTGTCTTATAATGGCAACATTGGGTTCTCTGCCATCTTTTGTTGCCTTGCTGTCAAAATAAGCTATCTCATCAGCTCCGGCATCATTGTAATATTTTGCCATCTCGACCGCATTGTTCAGATCCAGACATGGAATTATCTTTTTGCAGATCATATCATTATCCATAGTGAACCAGCACCTCCTTAAAGTGTGCCCTTGGTAGAAAGCACCTTTCCGTTTAATCTTCTGTCATAAGTTGTCGCCTCATCAAGAGCCTTCGCAAATGCCTTGAATGCGGCCTCTATGATGTGGTGATCGTTCTCCCCTGAGAACTGCTTAATATTGAGATTCATCTCAGCAGCGTATGATACTGCATAGAAGAATTCCTTGACCATCTGTGTGTCGAAGTATCCAACCCTCTCTGTGCGGAGGTTCAGATCATAGACAAGATATGGTCTTCCCGACAGATCTATGGCACACATTACGAGAGTCTCGTCCATCGGCAGGAAGAAATTGCCAAATCTCTTGATGGCCTTCTTGTCTCCAAGAGCCTCCTTGATGGCCTTGCCCAGCACAATTCCCACATCCTCAATGGTGTGGTGACAATCCACATACAGATCTCCCTTGACTGTAACGTTGAGATCAAAGAAACCATGCTTCGCAAAACTTGTGAGCATGTGGTCAAAGAAACCGATTCCTGTGTCGATCTTTGACTGTCCTTTTCCATCTATATTAAACTCGAGGGTTATGTCTGTCTCGTTTGTCGTTCTTGTACATTTGGCGATTCTAGCTGCTTTCTCTGCCATATCCCTGTCTCCTTCCCATATTCTATATCATTATGTCTTATTTTTCAAATCTTACTGCTATTGAATTGGCATGTGCTGTGAGCTGCTCAGCCTTGGCAAATGCTTCAATGTCAGTGTGAACTGCCTCAAGTGCCTCTCTTGAATAGTAGATTATGCTGGATTTCTTGATGAAATCGTCTACTGAAAGCGGTGAGAAGAACTTTGCTGTACCGTTTGTTGGAAGTACATGGTTAGGGCCTGCAAAGTAATCTCCAAGAGGCTCTGATGAGTATTCTCCGATAAATATAGCTCCAGCATTCTTCACTCTTGTCATCACGTCAAATGGATTGGCTGTGACGATCTCGAGATGCTCTGATGCAATGTCGTTGACAGCATCTATGGCATCGCTCATGTTGTCTGCAAGAAGAATATATCCGTAATTGTCTATAGACTTTCTCATTATCTCTTTTCTTGAAAGCTCATCGATGAACTTGTCAACCTGAACTGATACCTTCTCGGCAAGCTCCTCTGATGTAGTCACAAGTATGGCTGATGCCATCTCGTCATGCTCTGCCTGTGACAGCAGATCTGCAGCCACGTATCTAGAATTGGCAGTCTCATCGGCAAGTACCATTACCTCTGATGGGCCGGCTATGGAATCTATGCTGACATGTCCGTATACGGCACGCTTTGCAAGAGCGACAAATATGTTTCCAGGGCCAACTATCTTGTCAACCTTAGGTACTGACTCTGTTCCGTATGCAAGGGCAGCTATAGCCTGCGCGCCGCCTGCCTTGTATATCTCATCCACTCCTGCTTCCTTTGCTGCAACGAGTGTTGTGGCGTACACCTCACCCTCAGCATTACATGGAGTTGTCATGACTATCTTCTCAACGCCTGCAACCTTTGCCGGCATAACATTCATCAGAACTGATGAAGGGTAAACAGCCTTTCCACCCGGAACATAGACACCTACAGATGCAAGTGCTGTAACCTTCTGTCCGAGAAGAGTTCCATTTGGCTTGGAGTCAAACCAGCTATACTGCTTCTGCTTCTCATGGTACTCCCAAATGTTCTTCTTGGCTTTTCTGATAACGTCAAGGAGCTCAGGGCTGACCTGTGTATATGCGTAGTCTATCTCTTCCTGTGTAACCTTGACATTTTCTGCTGTTATATCTGCCTTGTCGAACTTCTTTGTGTATGAGAAGAGTGCGGAATCACCGTTATCTCTCACATCGTCAACTATTCCCTGTACAGTCTCTGCATAGTTACCGAAATTACTTGGACTTCTCTTCAGAAGATTCTTCAGAAGATCCTTCTTTGTCTCTGCGTTAAGCTTTACGATTCTCATCTCTGTTATGCCTCCGTGTGATTATCAATTTGTTATATCATAGGTCGTCGTGCGTGAGCGCGATGACATGCGCATGCCTCAGCGTGCTTCATTATATCATGATTCGCACCTACGGTGCTTTCCGTTGCTTTCGCAACTATCATGATCCAATTCGCCGCTCGCCAATCATGCAAGCATGTTGGCTCACTTGCGCTCATTATATCATCTATATATGCTACTTGTTCTCTTCCTTTATAAGTCTGTTGAGATCTTCCAACAGCTTGTGTATCCTCTCATTCTCCATCTTGAGACTTACCTGGTTCACAACCATGCGGGCTGAGAGTGGACAAATTTCCTCAAGCACCTCAAGTCCGTTCTCCCTGAGTGTGCTTCCTGTCTCAACTATATCTACGATCACCTCTGAAAGTCCAACTATAGGAGCGAGCTCCACTGAACCATTGAGCTTGATTATCTCAACTGTCTGGTGCTTACGGTTGTTGAAGTAATCCTTTGCGATCACCGGATACTTACTTGCAACTCTTATGATCTCATTCTTCTTGAGAAGCTCTCTGGCAGATGCCGGTCCGCATACACACATGCGGCACTTTCCGAAACCGAGATCCATGACCTCATACAGGTTTCTTCCCTCCTCAAGTATTGTGTCCTTACCTACAACGCCTATATCGGCCGCACCATATTCTACATAAGTAGGAACATCTGTGGCCTTTGACAGGAAGAACTTCATCTTAAGCTCCTCGTTCACAAATATAAGCTTTCTTGTGTCGGGATCCTTCATCTCCTCACATGTTATACCTATCTGTTCAAGCAGCGTAAGTGTCTTTTTTGCAAGTCGCCCCTTAGCAAGGGCAAATGTTAAATATCTCATCTCTCCATAACCTTTCATCTAATTCAATCTATTCTCAATCAAGCCGTAAAAGTTTCTTCTATAAATTGCCATCCCACTTGGAGTGTGATCGGCTTATCAGATCGTATGCCACCGCATCGCCTGACTGTTCAAAATATATAAGGCCTGAGAAATGCTCTCTACCCGCATACTCGATATAGTCATCAACCGATTTCTTCTGTGACTTTCTTATGAGCTCTATCTTGCGTCCCTCACTTCTGAGCTTCATACCAGCCTTGATAGCCTTGCCCTGATTCTCTATATCATAAAGGATGATCGTGTTTGAATAATCCACATCTATGTCTATATTCTGTCTGTTCATGGCCATTATGAGCTCCTCAACAGTGAAGGCAAAACCGATAGACGGTGCATCCTTTCCAAACTGCTTGAGAAGATTATTGTAACGGCCGCCCTTGACAACAGCATCACCGGTTCCATAAGTATATCCGCGGAATATGATTCCTGTATAATAGTTGTATCCGTCAAGCATACCGAGATCAAAGCTTATGTGATCCTGATATCCGTAGCACTCAAGAGCTGCATACACTCTTCTGAGCCTCTTCACAGCCTCAAGTGATGTCTCATTTGACACATATCCCTCAGCCTTGTCAAGCATGGATATTCCGCCGAACAGAGAATCAAATGCAACAAATGCTTTCTTAAGAGAGTCACTTATATCAAGTGCATCCACATACTCCTCAAGTCCGAAAAAGTTCTTGATATGGATGTACTCTTTTATCTGATCCTCCTCGTCCTCACTGATACCAGATTCAGCAACCAGACCCTTGAAGTAGTCTATCTGGCCTATCTCTATCTGGAAATCACTGATCCCGATCTCGTTGAAGCAGTCTATCACAGTTGCGATTATCTCAGCGTCAGCAGCGGATGAATCATCATTTACAAGCTCGGCACCGATCTGTGTGACCTCCTTGAGTTTTCCCTGAAGCTTGAGTGTGTTTGTATAGGTATTGCCTGTATAGCAGAGTCTGACAGGAAGTTCCTCATCTGCATAATACTTTGCAACACATCTCGCTATTGAAGGTGTTATATCCGGCCTGAGCACCAAAGTATTGTTGTCCCTGTCAAAGAACTTGTACATCTCATTGGAAGGTGCTGAACCCTTATCTCTGTTAAATATATCAAAAAACTCAAATGTAGGTGTCTCTATATCGTGATAGCTGTATAACTCCAGAATATGATGGAGTTCATGCATAACCTTTCTCTTCTTCTTACATTCTACATCGTAGGTGTCTCTCACTCCATCCGGGGTCTGTAACAGTTTGTCCTGCATAATCATATCTCCTTGTCAATTAAACTTTGCCATGCTTCACGTTCTTTATTTTTACTTTATCACATTAAAGTGATAATTTGCTACTTTGGTAGCATGTCAACGTGCACATTATATTAAAGCGGATTGTATTTGTCAACCTCTATCATCAAGATCCCTGCTTAGAGGTTCAAGATAATGTACCAATGCACCACCCTTGGCTCTTATAAAGAAATTGGGATCAAGTTCATTGTACTTGAAGTTGTTGGCATGCCCATTCTGGACTCTCTCAAGATACCCCTTAAGCTCCTCGAATCTCATATAATACAGTTCATTTCGTCCCGAGAACATTATGATAAGAAAGCTTACACCGTTCTGTCTCTCGAAATCCTCCATGAACCTTATCTGATGCTCATGAATGTTACGCATTGTAAATGTATCAGTGGCACATTCCTTTGCATCGAAACATACCGGAACTCCCTGGACAACACCTATATAGTCGACGGTTGAATCCTTCTCGAAATACGCCAGGGTGATCTGGCTGCTGTCCTTGTCAATCTTTATCGGCGTGATAGGTGTCGGGATCTTCTGGACCAGCGCGAGGTTCTTCTGTCTGTAATATTCATTTGTGTTGTTTATCATATCCTCCAGTGTGGAGCCACGAAGCCCTCGCGAATTCCATGTAGCCATCTATTCAAACAAATCCTTTTCTATTCTTTTATACATATCAGGCTTGAATGCTGAGAAGCTCTTGCCCGTCAGATAATCCAGTCCACCGACAACATCGGTAAACTCCACCTCGCCGCAGTGCAGAATCTGGTTTCTAAGCTTGTATGTCTGTCTGAAATGTATGTTTGTCTCCCTGTCACCATACTTCTGGTCACCGATCACCGGATACCCCATGTGCTGGAGCTGTGCCCTTATCTGGTGAGTCTTACCCGTTATGAGCTTTACCTTAAGCTCTGTATATTTTCCATTTGTTCTGACCGGCTGGAATATGGTATGGATCTTATCATAGCCCAAGTCCCCGGCAGCCCTGCGTATCTCCTCCACACTGTCACGTATTGTCACAGTGTTCTTCTTATCATCCTTCACGAGATATGCCGTAATATCCTGCGTCTCTGTCATATTTCCCTTGACTATGGTGTAGTAATATTTGTCTATGCGTCTCTCCCTTATGATCCTCGAAAGCTCCTGACTTCCCATAAGTGACACTCCACACAGAACAAGGCCGGAGGTATTCCTGTCCAGCCTGTTGCATACAGAAGGCTTGAAGGTTCTGAGCTGAGTCTCAGTTATATACTCATTGTCAAGCAGATAATCGATGACACTCTCATTGATCGAGTAATCGTCCTTCGATGCCTTCTGTGACAATACACCCGCCGGTTTATTGACTATAAGTATGTTGTGGTCGTGATATATGATCTCCGGTTTAAACCTGTTTCCACCTGTGGAAGCACCGGCTCTCACGCTGTCATCCCTGAATGATTCTATGGTCTCATCCGACAGATAGAGCTGTATCACATCCCCAACATACACGATCTCATTTCCAACCGCCTTGCCATTATTAAGTTTTATGTTTTTCTTTCTTATCATCCTGTAGACGAAGCTTGAAGGAGCCTTGTTAAGGTACTTCATGACCAGCTTGTTAAGCCTCTGGCCGGCTTCGTTCTTTGAAATAACTATCTCTCTCATTTTTTTCTATATTCCCAGCTCATATAATCTGTTTCTGATCTTCTCATCGGCACCGACAAATTCATCTGAAGGTGCTTTGATCTTCTCGGCCTTTGCCACAAAACCATCAATGTCTGTGGCTATGATCACAACATATTTTTTCTGGTCTGCCAGAGCCTCTGTAATGATCTTCTTGAGCGCTGCCTCATCAGGTATCTTTTTGCCATATCCACCATTGTAGTAAAACAGCATTCTGCCATCTCTTATGACCGCAACAGGGAAATACACTATTCCCTCATACCTGCTTATCGACACATCATATACAAGTGACGGATCTCCAAAGTATGATAACTTCTCAAGTTTAGCGTACTCATCCTTCGTGAGTTCCTTGAACCCTGCACACATTATGTATGCCACAAGCTGTTTTGCAAGCGGCAGGGCGACGAGTATCGGTATGACTATAAATACAGTCTTTCTTGTGTCAAACATAGCCACAGTAAAGAATACTCCGGCTATAACAAACAATCCAAGTACAATGATACTTATAAGAACATTTCTCTTATGCCTGTTCATGTATCCGTGTTGTCCTTTTTCCATATCATCCTCCATTTATCTCTGGTCTGGCTGTAGAGCTATGTCCGCCTGCAGCCCATATATCTACTTCATAAATCTGATCAGCAAACTGTGAGGCAGGTACTTGCTCACAAGTCTGAACGCCTTCATAAGCGGCGAATACACCGATATATCGCTCATATAATACGCGTCAAACAGTGCCTTTTTTACAACCTTCACAGGATCTGCTCTTAGAATCATCTTATACGGCTTGGACTTTGTGTACTTCTGCGCAACATCGAAGAACTCTGTCTTGACAGGTCCCGGGCAGACAGCCGTAACAGTTATCCCCTTTTCCTCAAGCTCTCTGTTAAGTGCTCTTGAAAAGCTCAGCACCATTGATTTGGATGCCGCATATATAGCAAATGATGGCTGAGGCAGAAAAGCTGCAGATGAAGCAAGATTGATTATATTTGAAGGGCCTGACATATATGGCAGAGATATATGTGTTATGGCAGCCAGCGCCCTGCAGTTGAGATTCAACATTCCAGTCACGTCGTCCACTGTCATATTCTCAAAATGGCCTGCTATTCCGTATCCAGCTGCATTTACAAGTACTCTTATTGATGGAGCCTGTCTCTCAAGAAGATTTCTGTAAAACTTGATATCAGTCTCATCGGTTAGGTCAAGCGCAAGTATCCTTACAAGCTTTCCACTTACCGCGTTTATCTCGGTCTTAACCTCAGCAAGCCTGTCTTTTCTCCTTGCTATAAGCCATATCTCGTCGATTGTCCTGTATCGCTGTGCTATCTGAAGTGCAAATTCTCTTCCAATCCCTGAAGATGCTCCTGTGATTATCGCTACCTTTCTCATGACATCATCCTCCATCCCGATAAATATTTGTTTTTTAATACTCCTCTGTTGTTCTTGGCCCACCCGAGCGGATATCCATCCACGCAGACAAGCACATACCCATTCTCTATATCCTGATCATCTTCCAGCTCGACGGTCTCTCCCTTTAAATACTTTATGACCCTTATGTCATCCGCCGAAAAACTCACAACATTGTCAAACTGATCTGACTTGAGATACATCGCAAGTGACTGACTCGGTTCAAATCTGTTCTTCTTGACCTCACCGAGGAACAGTCCATGCCTCAAAAGCCTGAGTCCCTTAACATCAGGCATTCCCTCTGATATATAATAAAGTCTTCCCTTATTTTCCTCTATCCTGTCTGTCTTTATACCCGCAGACTCAGATACATGCTTTATAAATGCGATGAAATCCTCATCCGGCCTGTACGACTTGAACGAGTATGTTGAGTTTCCTCTATATGAGTCATCCTGATCCTTTTCAAACAGAGCTATGAAATGACCTTCGCCCTTCACATGATGAGGCCACAGTCTTGAACATTTCACAAGCTCAGGATTGCCGGTCTCTCCCCAGGCCGGATTGCCGTCATCAAATTTCTCATATTTAGGGAAATCCACAAGATGCATACTGTCATCTATCGACAGCAGATACTCCACCGACCTCTCATCCTCCTCGGGGGAAAATGTACATGTGGAATAAAGCAGCTTTCCGCCCGGTTTCAACATCTTGCACGCTTCATTTAATATTCCTCTCTGCAGTCCGGCAAAAAGTTCAGTTCCGTTGTTCTCCCATGCAGTCATCATCGATGAGGATTTTCTGAACATGCCCTCTCCGGAACACGGTGCATCTATAAGTATCTTATCGAATGTACCCTCAAATGCCTTTGACAGATTATTTGGAGGTTCACTTACCACACACATGTTTCCTATTCCGAAAAGTTCCAGGTTCTTCAGAAGCGCCTTGGCTCTCGAGTTGCTTATATCATTGGATATAAGTATTCCCGTGCCATTAAGCTTCGCCGCAAGCTCGGTGGATTTGCCTCCCGGTGCCGCGCATATATCTAGTACCACATCTCCATCCTCTATATCCAGAACGCTGGCAGGTGTCATGGCACTTGGCTCCTGTATATAATAGAGCCCCGCATAATAGTATGGATGCTTGGACGGCGTATACTTCCTGTGATCATAGTAAAAACCATTCTTAGTCCACGGAACAGGCTCCAGCTCGAAAGGACTTATCTTCAGAAAGTCCTCCACGGATATCTTGGATGTATTCACCCTGATTCCATGATACATATCACTGTCAAAACACTTTATATAATCCTCGTATTCATCGCCAAGCTGTATTCTGATCCTCTCGTCAAACGCCTTTGGTAAAGCCATAACAAACTCCTTTATCTTACGCTCTGGGCCTTGTAACCCTCAGCTATTATGTCAAGCTGCTTTGCAAAATTCTCAAGCAGCTCCATATCATCCTTCTTATATATAGAATAAAACTCATCCTGAATCTTCTGGATCTCTCTTGGATTTCCCACCTTGTACAGATTCTGGATGTTAACAATGATCTCCGAAACTATATTCGCCTTGATATTGAACGAATTCTGTGCATCCATGATCTCTCCGCGGACATATGACATCTCCCTGTCAAGTGCAACGGTGGCATCCGCAGCGTTCTTGAGCTTCGCCCTTATGTCCTCTGGAATTCCCTTCCTGTACTTGTACTGCAATGAATGTTCTATGGTTGCCCAGAAGTTCATCGCCATTGTCCTTATCTGGATCTCCGCCTGTATGGTGGTGCATCCATTTACCGTATATACATCGTAATCAAGTATGATGTGATAGCTCTGATAGCCGCTGGCCTTGGCATTTGCTATATAATCCTTCTCCTCACGTATCCTCATGTCCTGTCTGCCACGTATAATCTCAACCACCTTGCTGATATCCTCGGTGAACTGGCACATGATCCTGATTCCGGCTATGTCATCCATCTCCTCAACGATCCGGTCCATAGGAATATTCTTCTTCTGAAGCTTATCGATAATACTGGAGACCGTTTTCACCCTTCCGGTCACACTCTCTATAGGTGAGTACTTTCCCATACTCTTGTACTGCATTATTATGTGGTTGAACTTCACGAGAAGCTCATCAACCGCCTGCTCGTAAGGAGACAGTATCTCCTTCCAAAGCTGAATCTCCATATAAAATAACTCCTCCCAATACAAATACTACTGTGACACTCTTGTGCTCAGGAATGTATACTCCTTCTGTCCTTTCTCATAATCCGGATACTCAGACACAAGCTGTCCCGCTATCTCATAAGCCTTATCGTAATCCTCGTTCTTCTCATAATATGTTATCTCAAGCATCAGGAGCTCTTTTCTGTATATCTTGTCTCCACTGTCAAGTCCATTTGTAATATATGCGATCGCAGACTCCATATCACCGTTATTCAGATAATATGAACCGTACATGGCATATACATACGAGTTGAATCCAAATGTCTGGACATATTTTTCATAGCTCTCAAACATCTTATCGGACTCATCAGTAACTGCGTAGCATGTTCCTATGTACATATAAAGCTCCGGATATGTCTCCGCCTGCTTCAGAAGAACATCGAGAGCACCGCCATAATTTCCCTGTGAGAAATCACTGAGTGCAGTTGCCAGTTCCTTCAGATCTTTTACATTTGATCCGGTAAATGAATCCTGTATCAATTCGTTGTATGTATTTGCGGCCTCTGTGTACTGCGCGCTCTTGAGATACGCATCAGCCAGATACAGCTTTATATTCTGATCCTTTTTCTTTGAGAACAACTGATTCTCTGCCAAGGCATTGTCAAATGAATCTATTGCCTCCTGATACGAACCTGACTTGTAATATTTTACGCCCTGATCGTAAAGTTCATCCTTCTGTGACACTATTGCCGATATAGCGTATGAGATCAGCAATACAGCCACACACGCAAGTATCACCAATGCAAAAATTAGTTTATAGTTGATCTTTCTTCTCTCTTTAAATATGCTGCGTTTACGTCTAGACATATGTTATCTCCTTTGAATCACAGTATTTTTATTACACGGCATAGCTACCGCAGTTTATACATCATTTTATATTAGCACAATCCAACAAATATATAAAGTAAAAAAGCGGCTTTGCTGATTTTCATCAGCAAAACCGCTCTCAATTCTTCTATAAATACAATATCTGACGCCGACAGGTCTGGCAGATTAGTGATGGAATAATCTGATTCCTGTAAATACCATGACCATATCGTACTTGTCAGCACACTCGATAACAAGATCGTCACGAACTGATCCGCCAGGCTGTGCAATGTACTTGACACCGCTCTTGTGAGCTCTCTCTATATTGTCTGAGAATGGGAAGAATGCATCTGATCCAAGGACAACATCTGTGTTCTGCGCAAGCCATGCCTTCTTCTGCTCTGCTGTGAACACCTCAGGCTTAACCTTGAATCTCTTCTGCCACTCGCCTTCCTTAAGAACGTCCTCATACTCATCACCCATGTATACGTCGATGGCATTGTCTCTGTCGGCTCTTCCAAGTCCGTCAACAAACTGAAGTCCCATAACCTGTGGTGACTGACGAAGGAACCAGTTGTCTGCCTTCTGTCCTGCAAGTCTTGTACAGTGGATTCTTGACTGCTGTCCGGCTCCGATACCTATAGCCTGTCCGCCCTTTACATAGCATACTGAGTTGGACTGTGTATACTTGAGTGTGATGAGCGCGATCTTCATATCGATCTCAGCCTGCTCTGGAAGATCCTTGTTCTTTGTAACAAAGTTTGACAGAAGATCCTTGTCGATCTTGAGCTCATTTCTTCCCTGCTCAAATGTAACACCGTATACCTGCTTTCTCTCGATCTCAGCAGGAACATAGTTCTCATCTATCTGGATGATGTTGTAATTTCCCTTCTTCTTTGCAAGAAGAAGTTCCATAGCCTCATCTGTGTATCCAGGAGCGATAACACCATCTGATACCTCTCTCTTGATAAGGCGTGCTGTGTCTGCGTCACATACATCTGAAAGTGCGATGAAATCGCCGAATGATGACATTCTGTCAGCACCTCTTGCTCTTGCATATGCGCATGCAAGTGGTGAGAGCTCTCCGAGATCATCTACCCAGTAGATCTTTGCAAGTGTATCTGTAAGTGGAAGTCCAACTGCAGCGCCTGCTGGTGAAACATGCTTGAATGATGTTGCTGCTGGAAGTCCTGTTGCCGCCTTGAGTTCCTTTACGAGCTGCCATCCGTTAAATGCATCAAGGAAGTTGATGTATCCAGGCTTGCCGTTTAAAACCTTAACAGGAAGATCACTGCCATCCTCCATATATATTCTTGATGGCTTCTGATTTGGATTACAACCGTACTTTAACTGAATCTCGTTCATGATCATATATCTCCTTTATTCTTTAATTACTTATTCTTGTTCACGATCTTTGTCTCATACTCACCTGTTGCGATGTCAATATATCTGACGAACAGTGACACCTTGTTGTCCTCATTGAGGCTGTTCCATACCTTGTCTGTGAACTCATCGATATCACCGGATATCTTAACCCACTTTGGCTCACCCTCAAAGCTTGGGAGCGGATTACCATCATGCATATATGTGTGAATGAAATGTCCCTCACCGGCTACAGGGTTCTCGTATGAGAATGTGTATCTGTTATTTGCAGCAGGGTTGCCGTTGTTGCTCTTAAGTATGGACATTGAATAGTCGAACACACCATTCTTTATGTGCATGACACCTGAGATTCTAGGTGTGTAGTTAGGGCCGTCAGGCTCAAACTGTCTGCTTCTGAGTGACTGCTCAAATGTGAGCTCATCGTCAAGTCCGTCATATATAGTGTCTGTCTGATCGCCATTTGTAACTATAGTCTTGTTGCCAAGAACTCTTACAGGTGCATAGATGATAAGGCTTGGATCCTCAAGCTTTGATGGATCAAACGCCTCTGTTCTGATTCCTTCGCCCTCTGTCACAAATACTCTGTTACGGCTGTTTGAGCTTCTTCCCATGATGAAATAAGCTGTCACTGCCTTCTTACCATCCTCGGACACACCGATAACGATTCCGCGTCCTGGATATGCATTTTCGCTAAGTTCCTTCTCAAGTGATAACATTTCCATTTTCTGTTATACCTCCATGTGTTTTCTCGTACCTGTGAGCTGATGTTATGCTGCAAAGCATCCTAAAAAAGAAAGCCGGCCACCTGCGCACACAAATACATGTCTTGATATATTTGCTTGCCCAGGCGGTCGGCTTGTCTTAACAGTACACTCCCTGTAGGTAATTCCTACCAGCCATCGGCTGTCTCCGCCAGTCGTGTACCAACATGTTTTTATAATATAGTAAATCCTTCCTTATTGCAAGCACATTGTAAATAAATGTGCGCCGTAATTTTTTACGACGCACATTCTATTTAAAACTACAACTATTATTTTATTTAGAGCTTGTGACTACATCCGCCATGACAGTTCGAACAGTCGCCACCACATATGTGTTTGCCCTTTTTTCTATCCTTTACCATACCTCTGACAATGAAGAACACCATCAGAACGATTATGGCCGCCACAATGATTGTACCAAGATACTCTGACATAAGTCACCACTCCTTTTATATTATATGGAGCAGACGCATTTAAATGCGCTTACGCGCGGCGTCTGCGTGCTTCATAAGGATTCCTCCCACTTACGTGGGTCCCTCCTTATGAAAAGTTAAGCGTTGAGGAACTCCTTGCTTGTCTTTACCTTCTTGTTTGGATCCGGACGGAACAGCATGAAGAAGAACAGAACAACAAGTGCAATTGCTACTACTGACCATACACCGAATGTACAAGCTCCTGTGAATAGACCTGCGATTCTGTATACAACAAGTGCTACAAGGTAAGCAAATCCACACTGATATCCGATTGCGAACCAGAACCACTTAGCACTGTTCATCTCTCTCTTGATAGCACCCATAGCTGCAAAACATGGTGCGCAGAGAAGGTTGAATACAAGGAATGAGAATCCGCTTGCTGTTGTGAATGCGCCTGCAAGTGCCTGGTAAACTGTACCATCTCCACCACCGTAGAGGATACCCATTGTACCAACGATGTTCTCCTTTGCAACAAGACCTGTGATAGATGCTACAGTTGCCTGCCAGTTACCCCATCCCTGTGGAACGAAGATCCATGCTATCGCATTACCGATCTTTGCAAGAATACTGTAATCGATCTGGCTCTCATCAAGCATCTGGAATGAACCATCAACAAATCCAAAGTATGTTGTGAACCATACAGCGATTGTTGAAAGTGTGATTATTGTACCAGCCTTCTTGATGAATGACCAACCACGCTCCCACATGCTTCTGAGTACAGAACCTACTGTTGGAATATGATAAGGTGGAAGCTCCATAACGAATGGTGATGGATCTCCGGCGAACATCTTTGTCTTTTTAAGTATTATACCAGAACATATAATTGCTGCAATACCAATAAAGTAAGCACTTGTTGCAACTATTGATGAACCACCGAATATAGCACCGGCGATCATGGCGATAAATGGAACCTTAGCACCACATGGTATAAATGTTGTTGTCATGACTGTCATACGACGGTCTTTCTCATTCTCAATTGTACGTGAAGCCATGATACCTGGCACACCACAACCTGTACCTACAAGGATAGGTATGAATGATTTTCCTGAGAGACCGAACTTTCTGAAGATACGGTCCATGATGAAGGCGATACGTGCCATATATCCACAGTACTCAAGGATTGCAAGTAAGATGAACAGTACGAGCATCTGAGGTACGAAACCAAGTACAGCACCAACACCGGCTACAATACCATCGATGATAAGTCCATGTAACCAGTCTGCACATCCAATCTTGTCAAGTCCTGCAGAGATGAGATCTGGGATTGAAGGAACAAATACGCCATAATCAGCAGGATCAATCTCTGCCATCTGTGTCTCGTTGAAGTAATCAACTGCATCAAGATATGACATTGCGTTTGTTGTCTCTTCGTCAGCATTTGCTGGAACCTCTGAGTAGTATACATCGATATCGTATGTATCGAGTGTCTCCTCATCTTCCATCTCATACTTAACGCTTGCCTCTGTGTTTGTGTTTGCCTCGATAGCTGCCTTTGTGGCATCTACATCAACAGCATCCTCGTCATCTGTTACGAGTACGCCGTATGCATCGAGTGCTGTTGTTGCTGCATCATAGTCACCTGATGCATCTTCATAAGCTGAGCTTCCGATGCCGAAGAGATGGAAACCATCGCCGAACAGGTTATCATTTGTCCAGTCTGTGCACCATGCACCTACTGTTGACATTGCTATATAATATACGAGCCACATGATGAGAACGAATATAGGAAGTGCAAGGATACGGTTTGTTACAACACGGTCGATCTTATCTGATATTGTAAGCTTCTGTCCCTTTGCAGCCTTCTTTACACACTTGTCAATGATTGATGAAATGTATGAATATCTCTCACTTGTGATAATACTCTCTGTGTCATCATCGAAATCATCCTCAAGCTTCTTGATCTCTGCTGAGCAATCTGGAGCATTCTTCATCTGCTCTATGATCTTGCTATCCTTCTCGATGAGCTTGATCGCGAAGAATCTCTTTCTGTTCTCCTCCATGTCAAGCTTAGTGCTTACGCTCTCGATTGCAGCCTCAACAGCCTCATCAAAGTTGTGAACTCTTGCATTTGCTGTCTTGGACTTTGCTGCTGCGATAGCCTTCTCTTTAACCTCGTCAATACCGGTACCCTTAAGAGCTGAGATCTCAACAACCTCAAATCCAAGAGCTTCCTTCAGGTTCTTGATGTTGATGGAGTCGCCGTTCTTCTTTACAAGATCCATCATGTTAACAGCCATGACAACAGGGATTCCGAGCTCAATAAGCTGTGTTGAGAGATAAAGGTTTCTCTCTATGTTAGTACCATCGATAATGTTGATGATGGCATCAGGATATTCTTGAATAAGATAATTTCTGGCAACAACTTCCTCAAGAGTGTATGGAGAAAGTGAATAGATACCAGGAAGGTCGGTTATGATAACATCCTTGTTACCCTTAAGCTTACCCTCTTTCTTCTCAACTGTAACACCTGGCCAGTTACCTACGTACTGGTTAGCGCCAGTTAAAGCATTGAATAATGTTGTTTTACCGCAGTTAGGATTTCCTGCAAGTGCAATCTTTACTGACATTGTTTACCCTCTTTCCTATTGTATTGTGCAAACGCATTTAAAGGTGCTTACGCACGGCGTCTGCGTACTTCATATTAGCCTTTTCTATCATATGTTAGCATATACTAACGTATGAACAAAAAAATAAGCTGTTACTCTACCTCTATGATCTCAGCATCAGCTTTACGTATTGATAACTCATAGCCTCTTACAGTAACCTCTACAGGATCACCGAGAGGGGCAACCTTACGAACATAAACCTGTACACCCTTTGTGATGCCCATGTCCATGATACGTCTCTTTACAGGACCCTCGCCTGCAATCTTCTTGACAGTGACAGTACTGCCAATCTTGACATCTTTTAATGTGCTCATGATCTTACTCCTTTTACATACTTTTGTCGTCAGTCAGATACATGTAATCGTACCTATACAAGTATCTTGCTGGCCATATCTTTATCAATGGCAACACGGGAATCTTTGATATTAACTATAAGATTTCCTGCATTCTCTGCCACGACAGTTACAACACTACCTTCAACAAAGCCCAGCTTTTCAAGAAACAATCGTGTTTTCTCTCTCCCGCCAACCTTTTTGATCACATTGGCTTCTCCCGGTTTTGCAAATGTTAATGGCATAATTGCACCTCCTTAACTAGCAACTTAAACCACTGATTTTCATATCGTGGTTAGTATATACTAACATTAATTAGATGTCAATAATATTAATCATTTTGGACTAATTGAACAAAACACGGCTCTTTTATTGATAAAAAGTGCCTATTTGTCGAAATTCGTATTTCAATTATCAAATTGAATAAAAAATTCATTTATGATATATTATTTATAATTGCTACATTGATACAGATACATTTATAATGTTAAATATAAGGGGGATATATAATAATGTTGACCACGAATGAATCAGTAGAGAATTATCTTGAAACCATTCTCGTTCTCAGCCAGAAGCTTCCGGTCGTCCGAAGCGTTGATGTTGCCAACGAGACTGGCTATAAGAAATCAAGTGTAAGCGTTGCTATGAAGAATCTCCGGGAGATGTGTTATATAGAAGTAAGCGATTCAGGATACATAACTCTCACAGCAGCCGGTAAAAAAATTGCAGAGATGATATATGAGAGGCACCAGCTTCTGTCTTCATGGTTCACAAGTCTCGGCGTTGCAAAAGAGACCGCAGCCGAGGATGCCTGCAAGATCGAACATGTTATAAGCCAGGAGACTTTTGAGGCCATCAAGAGGCATGTGAATTCTACAAATGAATAATATAGAATATAAGTTCTGACACAGACTGGATAAACAACAAAACAGGAACAGCGTATAGCTCCATAGCAAGCTATACGCTGTTCCTGTTTTATATGGAATATATAATATTGCTCTTAACGTACATATCCAACCAGCTCGCCCTGTCTAACTCTGGTCTCAATATCTTTTCTAGAATTCTCAACTATTCTGTCTAAAGGAGCGACTTTGTCCTTCTGGATGAGAAGAATGATTGTTGAGCCACCAAACTCAAAATAGCCCTTTTCCTCTCCTCTTCTGACATCCGTGGAAGCCACATACCTGTTAACTATACGACCAACCAGAAGTGCTCCAACCTCCATATCAATGATGGTTCCCGCATCCTGCGTCCTTATAAGACAATACTCTCTGGTATTTTCTTTGTAAATGTCGTAATATTCACTGGCTATAGGGTTAACTGTGTGATATAAGCCTTCTATACGTCTGACATCAGACTGCTTTCCAGACACGTTATATATGTATCTGTGATAATCATCGACACACAGTCTGAACAGCCACAATTTTCCACCTCTGTAGTGTCTCGCAAGCTTTTTGTCCCTGAGGAGGGATGCCACCGTGTACTCTGAATCCTTTATATTGAAAGTCTGTCGTTCTGTGTCTTCTATATCATATACCGTAAGCCTGCTGTCACATGGACTCACAAAACCTTCATCGGTCATATCTATGGCCCTTGCTCCCGGCACCAGCTTTCTCTTGAAGAAATCGTTATATGAGTCAAACTCATTCTTCTGACACACAGATATATCAATATCATTTTTCTTAATGAATGGGTTGATCATGATTCTGGATAATCCAGTGTCCATGAATCTTCCCACAAGCTTTGACACCTCTGGTCTGATCAGCCATCCCAGCACCATACGACCCGCTCTGTTGCCATATAACAGGCGCAGGACTCTGTCCTGTGTCGATACACACTCATTATGTTTTGATCTTTTGTATATTGCATATTTGTTCTTTATCATATCTTATACATCATCCTTCATCGCTTCTGTATATCCGGTATAGCCAAATTACTTCTATATCTTTTATTTTCCATAGCTCCTATACACTTATAATAGAAGGGATATAAAATAAGGAATAGTTATGATATGACGTCTGACCATGTATCTTATCATAAGCCAAACTACGGCAACTGCCACAATGACAATTATCACCATAAGTTCCTTTGTGGTTGGCTTAGGGAATCTGAAATCTGTTATGAAAAGTATCATTGCAAGTATCATGATTCCATGAAGCAGAATTGGGAAAGAGGACCCAAGCAAAGGTGACGTAACGTATATTATAGGAAGCCCCACCGATATTGCGGTGATCGGCATTCCATGGAAATACTTTCTTCCATCTGGCTGCTCTATGACCTCAGCATCATCATCGTCATTGTTCTTCTTCTCCTCGAGCACGTTATAGTATGCAAGTCTTATCATTCCAGCCAGACAGTACAGTGCAAGAATAACCATTCCAAACGGCGTGTTCATTCCTGAATACCAGCACAATACAACAGGAAAAACTCCAAAACTCACCAGGTCACAGAGAGAATCTATCTGGATACCAAATCTCTTCTCATCCATAGTCCTATCCTTCTTGCTCCTTGCGACTTTTCCGTCAAATGCATCAAACAGACCGGAAAGTGCAAGACACAATATTCCTATGCTAAGGTGTCCGGTAAATGTAAAGAACATGCCTGTGATAGATGACACCAGGCTCATATATGTCAAAATAACTGTATAATTATAAAATCCTACCATGTGTGAAATACCCCGTTTTTTTCTTTTATACTTGCAAAAAGCACGTATGAATCAAATTATACACAATTACTTGACATAAAACCACATCTTTTTGCAAATCTTTCATACAATTAATCCTTTGAAGCTGTTTTCCATACACACGGTTCCCCAGCCTGTATATCTGTTCGGGTAACTGCCCAGTGAACCGAGAGGCTTTGCTCCCCTTATAAGCTGAGCCTTAACCCTCTCTCCGTACATAAATGGATCGTTCCCCAGGACTATCCCCCATTCCATGATAAGTGCCGCACAGCCAGACACAAATGCCGCCGCCAGCGATGTGCCATCGGCATTTCCGTATCCATACTCACCATAGCTGACAGTCACTCCGACACCCGGAGCTGCAATATCCGGTTTTATGGCATTATCCGACGTAAAACCCCTGCCTGAAAATCCCGTTATGGATGCATTTACCTGATCATAGGCAGCCACCGTTATTATATTTGATGCCGTACCCGGGATCGTGAGGGTTCCATACACCGAAGGATTCTCAAATGCAACCTGCCCCGTCACATAACTGTCACCGGGTAGATACGCATTGAATATCCCATTTGCAATGCTCTTCGGTGCAATCCTCACATGCCATATCCCCTGCTCTATATCCCCGGTCTCAGACTGGAAAAATACATATATGAGCTGCTTGACATTGTAAGGTGAAGGTCCCTGGAATATCCCAAGCAACTCCGTACTCCCATAATACGCCCCGGATACTATCTGTCCCTCCGTGAGATACGCCACAAGGTCGTAGGACGGCGAATAGACGAGCACATCGAAGCTGTCGATATAGTTTTTCCATATCTGCAGGCCAAAGTTTTTCACACCGGCCGCCACCGCAATGTCAATACTCGCATAGCTTACATTTCCAAGCATACCGCTGGTATGCAGTTGTCTTCCACCGTCATTTCCTGAACCCGTGACAACACACACCTTAGCCATCTGGGCCACAGAATTAACAAACAGCTCAAGTGTCGACGTACCATCATGGGCTCCAAAGTTATTTCCATATGAAAGATTTATCACTACCGGAGTTCCAGTCTCCATGCTGTATCTCACAAGTAGATCTATCCCCATCATTATACCTATCGTGTCCGGCAGCGCGCGTTCAAGCGACTGTTCAACGACAATGATCCGGGCTTTTCCCGCCACTCCTATATTGCTCCCGGCGGCCACAGATGCAACCTCCGTGCCGTGCTGCTCTCCCATGACACCGGGCAGCCGCCTGTCCTCATACATTTGCCCGATCTCACTTTGATCATATATCCGTCCAAGGCCATAGCGGTTTGGGTAAGTCCTTTCATAATCTGTATTCTGGTTCCAATACATGACTATCCTGGAGCCGGCGTCATCTGCAAATTCCCGGTTGAGGATATTCACGCCGCTATCTATAATTCCGATACATACGCCTTCGCCTGTGAGCCCATACTTCGACATGAAATTTTCCGTTATGCAGGATATGTATCTGTCATAGGCGACACCCGCACCATAACTGTAATATTGAGCTTTATCGATATAAAGTACCCTCGGCTCCTCCTGAAGCCTTTTTATATTGTAGGAATACACGTTCACTATGGCATATCCCCCGAGCAGATAAACGCAGCTATTCAGAATATCTCCCTCAAGATCATCTATGTCACCGGAATGTCTGATTATCAGCATCCACGAATCATCGGATGCGTTATATCCAAGATAAAGACTGCTGTACGGCATGTAACCATCCGCATCCATGGCAAGTTTAAGTTCAGGGCTTATTTTGTCATCCATACATATACATTTCTCATTTTTTATCATTATATTGCACAAAATATCGCTCTATGTCGCAAATTGTTTGCTTATTTCGCACTTTTTAGGATGTTTTAGCACTTTTCCACATTATCCACAGATTTATACACATTTTTCAAATATATAGTCGTATATTGAAAAACTTAACCACATTTCCATCAACATATTAAAAATTCAATCGAAATATCGATGCTTCATTTATTGTAATACGACCATTTTCTTACCGGCCCACATATATAATTCCAATTGCACTACATGAAAAGAAGTGAATTATTTGAACTTTCTGACAAATGTATTACTAGGCAGACATTCAAGGATCACCAATGCTATCGGTTACCTGGACACAGGTAACACGCTAAGATGCAATCTCACAGGACGCAACGTCGCCGTGACTACATACGCCGTAGCCATCGAACTGGCTCCACCGCAACTGACTCCACTGCTCGATGACTACATCAAAAAACCGTCTTCCATATATGAATATGATTACCGTGATGACATTCCGGCCGGAATACACATAATTCCCTACAATACGATATGCTCCGGAAATCAGCTTATGCTCGCCATGGACATTGACTACATGTTCATCGACAGCTCATACATGGAACACAGACCACTGATCGGTATCAGCCCAAATACATTTAATATACTTCACACAGACAAATGTATTCTTTTAAGCAAATATTATATGAAAAGAGGCAAAAGACATGTTAAACACAATAAGGGGTAACGACTTCAAATTTACTGTTGCCAGCAATATTTCACTGCGCTCCCTGAAAAGCGGCAAAGATATATATTATATTGGAGGAACCGAGGTACTTCCCGCCCCGCTGGAGCCCCACGAGGAGGCCGCGGTCATAAACGAACTCACAAACAACCAGTCGGATTCCGCAAAGAAAATGCTGATAGAGCGAAATCTGCGACTTGTCGTATACATTGCTAAAAAATTTGACAACACAGGTGTCGGAATTGAGGATCTGATATCCATAGGCACGATCGGTCTCATCAAGGCCATAAACACCTTCAAAAATGACAAAAACATAAAGCTTGCCACCTACGCATCAAGATGTATTGAAAATGAGATACTCATGTTTCTCCGTCGCAACAGCAAGCTCAGAACAGAGGTGTCCATCGATGAACCGCTGAATGTTGACTGGGACGGCAACGAACTGCTTCTGTCCGACATTCTGGGAACGGATGAGGACGTAGTCTACCGTGATCTGGAGACAGAGGTAGACTACAATCTCCTCGACAATGCCATATCAAAGCTCTGTGAAAAGGAACGCACCATCATAGAACTGCGGTATGGAATAAACACCATAGGTGGGGTAGAAAAGACTCAGAAGGAGGTGGCTGATCTCCTGGGAATATCCCAGTCATACATATCCAGGCTGGAAAAAAGAATAATCAAGAAGCTTCGCAGAGAGATAATGAAGCAATACTGATACACACAGACAAATATGACCGGGAAGCTACATACATCCGTTGTTCTGCAGTCTCCCGGTCATAATCTTTCAGTGACGATATTATGTCATTATGACATACTGTCAGTGATGATATCCCGCCATACGTCTCTTGTAATCATCCACTTTATCCCTCAGTTTGGTGTAGTCCTTTTCCTTGAGCTGCCCCTCCTCATTAAGCTTCGTAACCAGCTCATCAAGTTCCTTCAAGGCTTTATGCGCCAGATCCTTGTAGTTGTTCGCCAGATTCATATCCAACTCATTCACAGCCGAATTCACCTGCTGTTTTACTTTTCTACTCATCATAATATATCACCGCCCATTCATTTCAAGATCTTATTCCCACGTATACCAAAAGAGCCTGAAACCCTTGATTCTACTCAGGTTTCAGGCTCAATATAATGCCGGCTGCGGGACTTGAACCCGCACGATGTTGCCACCAACAGATTTTGAGTCTGCCTCGTCTGCCAATTCCGACAAGCCGGCGCTTGCGACATTTGTTATATTAACACATGCCCCATTTAGTGTCAACTACTTATCATCCCCTGTTATCCTTCGCGCAACCACGACAAATCTGCCATCCTCAGTGTGTGAAGCGCATGTTGAAAGTGTGATGAGTTCATCACCGTACTCAGCCGTAACACCGCTGTCATATGATGTGTTTGACTTGACAAAATCAATATATTCATCAAATTCCGCCTTATCCGCAGCGTTAAAGAACTCATAATAATGATAGTGATCCGTGTCATCGTCAGGATATATCTCCGATCGGAATGCACCGATGACCTCGTATGTTCCGGTCTCATACAACGTGTCAAACTTGATATTCTTATGCTTCTTATAAAAGCTCTCGTCCTCATACTGAAGCAGCTCTCTGAACATTATTCCCGACTTCATGTTATGTCCGTATATGAGAACATTGTCCGTTCTGTCATCAAACGGCCTGCAGTTCGTATCTATGAACGGTGTACCCGGATCACTCCAGTTCTTATCGAAGTCCAGATGCAGATAATAATCGTTGTCATCGGGAGTGTACATGACCGGATAATCTATGGTCGTGCCATCGATCGTGAGCCATCCTGCAATATCACTGTTCTTCTCGTATAACTTCTCGAATTTCTTGAGTATCTTCTTCTCGCCATTGTCCTTACTTTTATCCGAGACCTCCACCGTAACCTTTTCGGTATCATCCCCATCGGTATCGAGCATTCCTTTAAGATCATTGAAGTTATTCTGCGCATTCTTCGCAATATAATAATACCTTCCAAGATACGCACCGCTCCAAACTGCTATAAGTAAAAAAACGACCAGCAGTATGTCCAGAACTATATCCTTTGCTGTTCTCTTTTTCTTTTGTTTTGATCTGTCTGCATTCTTTCTGTTCATGTCTTACCCTCAAAAGAAAACTAAAAAGGCTTCTGTACCTGCATACAGAAGTCCTTTTGTTGATTAATAATACTTCTTGTTTCCCCACAGATTCTTTTTCTTAAGATCAACATACTCTGAATATGCCTGTTCAAGTATCTGCTTCTCGTTAGGAAATTTCAGAAGGTGGTAGGCTTCATGGTATTTGTAGTAACCGGAATCCACGAAATACTCTTCTCTCTGTGGCTTGCTGTAATAGCTGTCAGACATCATGAGATACCAATGAACATCCTTATTTACCACATCAAATGCCGTGTTAAAAGTGTAATTGCTCTTTCCCACGTATTTGATTATAGATGCGCTTACACCTGTCTCCTCTTTCACTTCTCGCAAGGCGGTCTCATCGTGCTCCTCGCCCTTTTCAACAGTTCCCTTGGGGAGAACCCATCCTTCGTATTTGTTCTTGTAGTTCTTATACAACAACAATACTTTTCCTCTGAAGATTACCACCCCTCCACAGCTTGTTGCTTCTATCACTGCAATTCCTCCTGTTTCTTCCGGGTGTGTAATTAAAACTTGAAGTCAGTATATCATATGTCAAATTATTTTTAAAGTAAATATGATCACGTATTAATGGCATACGCATCATTTTATGCAATTATTTCACATAATTATAGTATGCGTCAAAGAGCTGTCTGGCAATATACTTTGCTGAAGCTCCAGTTGAGCTTGCATTCTCAACTATGACACATACGACAATATCCGGATCATCAACATTTGAGAATCCAACAAACCACGAATGTGAATCCATGTTGTCGTTGAACTCCGCAGTACCTGTCTTTCCGGCTATGGTATATGAGCAATCTGCAAATGCATCCGATGCCGTACCATATGATGTTACGCCAAGCATCAGATCCTTCAGAAGTCTTGCGTCAGATGCAGATATGATCTTACCGTAGGTGTTCGGCTTGAATGTCTTTACAAGATTGCCATCGCATGTCTCTATCCTGTCGATGAGATATGGGGACATCATGACTCCTCCGTTTGCTATGGTGCTCATGACCATGGCACTGTGCAGAGGTGTTATAAGTGTGTCGCCCTGTCCTATGGCTGTCTGAGGTATCTCCGAATCATCTGAGGTTGCATTTAACTCGAATACTGATTTTCTGTAATATCCGTCATAAGGAAGATCCTTGTTAAACAGGAACTTCTCACACAGATCCTTGTACGACTGCTTGTTGAGCTTCATTCCTATATTGGCAAATGAAGTGTTACAAGATTTCGCCAGTGAGTCCGCCAGATCCACAGTTCCATGAACCGCATAATCTGAGCAGTGTATCTGTACTCCGTCAAATATATCCTCGCCCTCGCACTCATACGAATATTTCTGATAATTGCTGTTCTCATGAATATACTCCAGAGCCGTGAGTACCTTGAAGGTTGAACCAGGTGGATACAGACCCTGTGTTGCACGATTCAACAGATAAGAGCTGTCAGAATCCTGTGAATCCTCTATCACACTGTCTATATAGTTCGGATCAAAATCAGGCTTTGAGACCATGGCAAGGATCTTTCCAGTATCCGGTTCCATAACCACAACAGCGCCGTCATTATATCCCAGTGCATCGTAAGCCGTGCTCTGCAGCGTGGTATTCAGTGTACTTATGACATTGTTTCCCAGACTCTTCTCATTCCTGAGCTTGTTGTATGTCTGCGTGATTATGTTCTGGTTTGATGTCAGGAGATAGTACGCGGAGCTCATCTCAAGTCCCGCCTGTCCGTTGCTGTCATATCCGACAACATGTGCGAACACATTGGAATATGGATAATTTCTGTACTCATTTCCATCATCATCCGTCAATGTCTCCGCAAGGACATTTCCATCGCTGGATATGATGCTTCCCTTCTTTATCTTCTCCGCATAGAGAGACTGTCTCCCATTGTATGAATTGGCGATGAATGTTCTTGAATCCCTCACCATAAACACGATAATATATGCAAACATACAGATAAAGATTATGACAACAAAATATGTTATAACCAGAACAGGCACATTCTTTTTGTCATTTGTCTTCTTGTCCAGAATGTCACTATTCTCCCCAGAATTCATCTGAGTTCGTCTCTTTCCTGTCGTATCCTGTCTTTGCTTTGCGCTGGACTGGCTTTTTCTGTTTGCGTTGTTTTTCACCGCTGTTTGACTGACCCCTGACCGCGACTGGGGTCTCTGGCCACTCTTCCCTGCTGATACTTTCCTGTCTGACATTTTTATCAACTCCACTGTTCTCTAATACACATATACCCTGAATTATTCCAAATATAATGAGTGTGCTGACAACCGAACTCACTCCATAGCTCACAAGCGGCAGCGTCACACCCGTAGATGGTATGAACTTCACAACACCGCCAACGTTCAGGAATATCTGGAATATGAAGCATATTGTAAAACCAAAGGCTACATTCTTATAAAAAGCATCTCTTATCTTCATCGATATATTGATGAAATATATGAAGCAGCTCAGATACATAAGAAGCAGGCAGAGTCCAAATATAACTCCAAGCTCCTCACATATCGCAGCAAATATAAAATCACTGGACACGACCGGTATCGATGTCGGAAGTCCCTGGCACAGACCCGTTCCCTCGAATCCGCCCGAGCCTATCGCAAACAGACTCTGTGCAACCTGATATCCACTTCCATCTATATATTCGATCGGGTTAAGCCATGCATCGATTCTCATGGTGACATGGCTGAAATGATTCTTCAAAAGCATATATCCAACCACAGCAAGAACCGAACCTCCGAGGCCTCCGCCTATAAGTATGCTGTGCTTACCAGTGGCAAGGTACAGCATCATGACAAATACCATGAAGAAGATCACCGCACCACCGAGATCCGTCTCAGCCACCAGAACCAGCATGAAAAGTCCTGCTACACAGATCGTTTTCATCATATCCTTAAAGTTCTTTGCCTTTTCAAATGAGCTGGCAAGGAAGAATACGAATATGATCTTGACGATCTCCATAGGCTGCATCGATATTCCGCCTATGCTTATCCAGTTGTTTGAACCATATTTATCAACTCCCACATGCGGGATGAACACCGTGCACAGGAAGCCTATACCAAACACCGCATAGAATATATTCCATTTCTTTATCTGCGGGAACTTTACCACGAACAACGGCACAAATGCCGTCACCACCAACATGATCGTGGCAAATATAAACTGCTTCTTCGCCAGGTCAAAATCAAGTCTTGTCAGCATGACATAACCTATGAGAAGAAGGAATGACATATTGTTCGTTATAAGTCTCGATGAGCCCTTATAAATGGCATGATATGAAACCATATATGTTATGGATACTATCATCTGTAGCAGATAAAATATAAGTATGCTCTTCTTCTCATAATGCAGATATAATGTCAGATAGCAAAGAAAATGTATCATGAACACATAAAATATCTGCACATTAAGCGCCCGCCGTTTCTTATCGGCAGGCACAGGCTTTAAAACCGTAAAGCATTTTACGGTGTATAAAACCATAAAAAATATGATCAAATACTTCGCTATCTCCGTTACTATTGTTATCATGTTTCCACCTTTATCAAAAAATCTTAATCGATTCCTTTGTAATAATGTCCCCTGGTATACTGATCTACAGACATGGATACCGCTTTTTCCCCTGACAGGGCAAGCTCCAGACTGTCCATTATATCCTTTACTTTATTAGTATCCTCAATTGTAAATTCAATATAACAGTCTTTACCTGAAATACCGGTTTCAGCCAGTCTGTCTATCATATTTGTAGGAACACCATTATATATAATGTTATAGCAGTGCGCACAGTCATTTCTGACATAGAATCTGTTTCCCCTGTCATCCGTCAGGACATTCCGGGACATCTTCCTTGAGGCACAGCCGTTCATGTAATTGCCTGCTATACAGTTTGCAGTGATCATAACCTTCTGATGACCATAGAGCTTTATGAGTGTATCATATGAAAGACCATGTATCTCATCAAGTGTGAGCTCGTTTGAGCACATAAAGCACACATCACCCATATTCTCTCTATAGAAATCAAACGCATTATCATTATACGCATAGAGACTGGCATCTGCGATCACGAGTCCCTTATAGTCCAACTTCTTTAGAATTCCCAGCTCATCATAATTTCTGATCATCACACCGTCAAATGAACCAAGTTCACCGGAAAGGCCTGAATATCTGTCAAGCTCTCTCTGCCGCAATACCTCAGGCAGAGCAAGGATCACTCTGAATCCGGCCTGCTTCAATTCATCTGCATATTTTCTGACATTATAATCTACTATTACATTGCTGACCCATTTATAATTCTTAACAATATTTACATGGTCAGCGTCCGACACTCCAACTGTAACACCGTGAACAGTGTTGTTTTTCACATTTTCAAGAGGTCTTTCAGCGCTAGGCAGGCCAGTTCTTACTGCACCGCCATCCCGCCTGTAACTCTGTGAGATCTGCAGTCCAAGCTGTTCAAGCGCCTCCCGCCTCAGGTTGTTCACTGCGCTTATCTGTACAAACAGGTTGTCAGATACATCAGCAGCTATATCCACGAGCACATAATCTGTACCGCCTGTCTTTTTGATCTTGT
This sequence comes from Coprococcus sp. RTP31081st1_H1_RTP31081_211007, assembly GCF_040227275.1. Classification (NCBI taxonomy): domain Bacteria; kingdom Bacillati; phylum Bacillota; class Clostridia; order Lachnospirales; family Lachnospiraceae; genus Coprococcus; species Coprococcus sp. RTP31081st1_H1_RTP31081_211007. The sequence goes on along the minus strand of NZ_JBEHVP010000001.1, from coordinate 117,957 downwards.
CAACTATCTGTGACTCTGTGACAGGCTTGTTAAGTGCCTGTGTACACACAGGCCCCTCGACTGAGACAGAACACTTTCCTTCTACAGTTGAAAGCTTAAGCTCTAATGGCTGATCCGCATACGCACTGACATGTGCAGCGAGCTCTATCTTCCTGTCGGCATTTATTATATTATTCTGTATATCTTCCAGAAGCTTACCGTTTCTTGTACGGTATACATCATTGAACTTTGCAATGCTCCTGAATGACTTCGCCTTAAGTCTGACATTCTTTCCCGCTTTTGCCGCCACATTGCATGTGAGCTCCACATCACCATTTCTGCCTCTTATCTCAAGGACATCGCCTGCGGATACATTCTCGTCAAGTTTTATATCCACATATGGCTTTTCTACCGCATTCACACGCCCAACCTTAATTCCTGTGTGGTTCGGTCTGCTGTTTGCAAGCATCTTTTTGCCATTGGATGTGTAATAATAACCTGAGCAGAATCCGCCCCTGTTATATATGTCGAGAAGCTTCTTCTCCTGCTCCTCTGCCAGTTTCTCCACTGATTCGCCCGCCAGATAAGCATCTCTGACCTCACGGTACGCAGTCACGGTTGCAGCCACATACTCTGGCTTTTTCATTCTTCCCTCTATCTTGAAAGAATCAATTCCCGCATCTATGAGCCTGCTCAGACTCTTCAACATGCACATATCCTTCAGGCTGAGCATATACTCATTTACATCATTTGAGGCATACTGCTTTCTGCACGGCTGGGCACACCTTCCCCTGTTACCGCTTCTTCCTCCGGCAAAGCTGCTCATCAGGCACCTTCCGGAATAGCTGTAACACATCGCTCCGTGGACAAATGTCTCCACCTCTATATCAACATTTTTCTTGATCTCTGTGATTTCTGACAATGACAATTCTCTCGATGGCACAAATCTGGTCATGCCTATGCTTTTCAGAAACGCAGCGCCCTGTGAACTGGACACGCTGAGCTGTGTACTTCCGTGCAATGGAAGGTCTGGAAACGACTTGCCCAGAACGGAGACAACTCCCATATCCTGTACAATTATCCCATCCACGCCCTGCCTGTAATAAGGCTCCACATATGATGGGAGCCTTTGTATCTCTTCATTCTTAAGCAGTGTGTTGATCGCCATATAGACCTTCACTCCGAATCTGTGACAATAGTCTATGGTATCAAGCAATTCTTTTTCATCAAAATTACCGGCAAATGCCCGGGCACTGAACATACTGCCTCCAAGATATACCGCGTCTGCATATGCATTGACTGCAGCTTTCACCGCCTCCGTATTGCCCGCCGGTGCCAAAATTTCAGTCTTATTTAACATTTTTCTCCGCTTCAAGTTTTATGATCTGTCTCTGAAGTTCACTTATCTTCTCTTTGTATTCCTCTATCATCTTCTGTGCAGACTCATACTTTATCTGCACCTCGATAACCTCATGTCTCAGATCATATATCTGCTTATCCTTGTCGTCATCCTCGGTGAGCATCTGATTGACCTGATCCTTTGCCTTAAAGTAGTCATCGGCTATATTCAGTGCAAGCAGAACATTCTGATACTCTGCGTTAAATCTCCTGTACGCCTCAGATGACTGACATTCTGCTATCTTGCCATTGATATATGTCGCCACATTCTGGAGATAGTCCTCGCTCTCCTGGCCGCTCAATGTATATACTTTATTGTTGATTACCACCTTGATATCATTCTTCTGTGCCATATCCCATTCTCCTTTACTTATCCTTTATAAATGCATCCAGTCCAAAATGTCTGTAACATAGATCAGTGACAACTCTTCCCCGGGGAGTTCTGTTTATGAATCCATTCATTATGAAATACGGCTCATACACATCCTCTATCGTGCCCGGATCCTCACCGACGGCAGCCGCCAGTGTATCCAGACCGACAGGCCCTCCTGCAAATTTCTCTATCATTGTCATTAATATATTTCTATCGTTCACGTCCAGTCCCATGGAATCGACCTGAAGCTTGTCCAGAGCGGCCTTAGCAACATCGTGATCTATATGGCCGTCATGACACACCTCAGCATAATCCCTGCAGCGCTTGAGAAGTCTGTTCGCAAGTCTCGGTGTACCTCTTGATCTTCTTGCGATCTCAAGTGCACCCTCCTCGTCTATGTCAACTCCAAGAACCTCCGCTGACCTCATCACTATCTCTCTCAGATCGTCATGGGTATAAAATTCCAGCTTGTCCACCATTCCAAATCTGTCCCTTAGGGGAGCCGACAACATTCCGACCCTCGTCGTTGCACCTATCAGTGTAAATCTTGGCAGATCAAGTCTGATCGACCTTGCACCTGCGCCCTTGCCTATCACAACATCTATTGCGTAATCCTCCATAGCCGGATAGAGCACCTCCTCAACCTGTGTGCTGAGTCTGTGTATCTCATCGATAAACAAAATGTCGTTGTCCGACAGATTGTTGAGTATCGCGGCAAGCTCACCGGGCTTTTCTATGGCAGATCCCGAGGTGATCTTGATATTTACCCCCATCTCATTTGCCACAATGGTCGACAGCGTCGTCTTACCAAGTCCCGGCGGTCCATACAGAAGCAGATGATCCAGTGGCTCATTTCTCTTCTTCGCCGCCTCTATGAATATGTGCAGATTATCCTTGACCTTTTTCTGTCCAATATACTCCGACAGATACTGAGGTCTGAGATTATATTCACTTTTCTGTTCTTCTATGTCCAAGCTTTCTGTTGAAATAATTCTGCCCATTTTTTTCTACCTATCTGATCAATAATCTATATCATAAATCTGAGTGCCGCCTTAAGGAGCTGCTCCTCATCCATATCCGCTGAACCATCTACGCGCGAAACAGCACGTCCCGCCTCAACACCTGAATATCCAAGTGCTGTGAGAGCCGATATGACATTTGTTCTCACATCGCCTGCAGCGTTCTGCACAGCAACCGAATCATTGTATGCTGCATCTATCATATCCTCCATGCTCAGCTTATCCTTGAGCTCCAGAATGATCCTCGAAGCGCCCTTTGCCCCGATTCCATTAGCCTTTGATATGGCCTTTACATCCTCAGATATGACCGCAAGCCTGAGCTCGTTCACGGTGAGTGTTGACAGAAGAGACATGGCAACCTTTGGCCCCACACCGCTCACTCCCAGCAGTATCTTGAACACATTGAGTTCATCTGCGTTCTCAAAGCCAAACAGACATATCTCATCCTCGCGTATATACATGTATGTGCTTACTTTTATCTCTGAATGTACCGGTGGAAGCTTCTCCATAAACTTTCCGGATACCATGAGCTGATACCCTATTCCACCACACTCGATCACTATATAATTGTCACCCTTTATTTCAAGTGCTCCTCGAATATATGAAATCATCCGTTAACTCTTCCTGTCCTGTAATATATGACGGTATCTCAAAATCGCATAGAAACCGACACTAAATCTTCGTAATTATATCATATTATTTATCAATTGTGAATATATGTTTGCTTTTTTGAAAAACGACAGCTACTATATATATTGCAGAACAATGCATGTTCTATAATGTACCTTACGCAAGGAACCAAAAGGAGCCATTATGAAAATTTTTGAATATACTGAAGACATAAATGTAGATACAGCTCACATATCGGACGAGCTGTCGGATATACTCTATTTTGATATAGAAACAACCGGCCTCAGCGCCAAACGTTCGGATCTCTATCTGATCGGATGTTCATATTTCTCAGACAGTGCATTTCGCACCCAGTTGATATTCAATGACAACGGAACTTCAGAGCCTGAAATGCTGTCCCATTTTGAACAGATCCTAAAGAATCACAAAATACTGGTGTCATACAACGGCGATACCTTTGACATCCCCTACTTGCTGAAAAAGATGGAGCAATTCGACGTGGACTCTACGCTTGACAATATACAGAGCGTGGATATATATAGAACAACCAGAAAATACAAAAAGCTTCTGCGTCTGGACTCGGCTAAACAGTTTGACATAGAGCATCTGATTGACTTCCAGAGAAATACTTTTATATCAGGAGGCGATCTTATATCCGCCTACAAGCATTATCTGAATTCTCACGACGAATCTCTGCTTGACGATATGCTCACCCATAACCATGACGATATAAGAGGGCTTATATCTATATCTGAATTTGTGAATATCCCTCATATTCCTGATGACTTTCAGATAGATGATATATCCGATACCATCGATTCAATAACATACAACTGTTCCATTCCAAAGCTTCCATGCCGCATAACGGAATCCCTGAATGGAATTCTTGTAAATGCATGTAACACACATATGCATGTGGTCGTTCCAAAGACCCGGGACACCGAAATGAAATACTTCTTCAAGGACTACAAAAATTATTACTATCTACCTATGGAGCACATGGCCATACACAAATCAATGGCGGCTTATGTGGACGATGCCCACAAGGAAAAAGCGACAAAGGACAATGCTTTCACCACCAAGACCGGCAGCTTCATACCCTGTCCACCAGGATTTCACGGAGAGATATTCTATGATACAGATCTTAAAGGAAACCGTTTTCTTTCGGACAGCACCGAATTACACGAAAAATGTGAGCAATCCCACGCCTATATCCTTGCAGTCCTGAACAAACTATTCTGATATAAATATTCTGGCATAAAAAAACCGTAGTCATTATCGACTACGGTTTTCTTAACTGTCTATATATCAGATTACTCCTCTGTGTCCTCTGCTACATCATCTGTATACTCTGGAGCTGGAAGTAATTCCTTTACGCTGAGACTGATCTTCTTGTCTTCTGCATTGCACTCAACAACAACTGCCTCAACCTCATCGCCTACCTTGTATACATCCTCTGGCTTGTTAACATGCTCATATGAGATCTGTGATACATGGAGAAGTGCGTCAACACCTGGCTCAAGCTCGATAAATGCACCGAAATCAGCCATTCTTGCTACCTTACCTGTAACTACTGTTCCAGGAGCATACTTCTCTGCTGCGTTAAGCCATGGGTTTGTATCATCAAACTTAAGGCTGAGAGCGATCTTCTCGCCGTCAATGTTCTTGATGAATGCCTTAACAGTATCACCAACCTTGAGAACTGACTTAGGATCGTCAACTCTTCCCCATGACATCTCTGAGATGTGAAGAAGTCCGTCTGCTCCACCGAGATCTATGAATGCACCGAAGCTTGTAACGTTCTTTACAACACCCTCAACTATCATTCCAACTTCTATTCTATCAAACAGAGCCTTTGCAGCCTCTGCCTTTCTTGCTGCAACGATCTGCTTTCTGTTACCAATTATTCTTCTCTTCTTTGGCTGGTACTCTGTGAGTACAAACTCGATATCCTGATCAAGGTACTTGTCAAGATTCTTCTCGTATGTATCTGAAACAAGACTAGCAGGGATAAATACTCTTGTCTCATCGTACATAACGTTAAGTCCACCGCTTACAACCTGAACAACCTTACCTGTAAGGATCTCTCCTGACTCAAGAGCAGCCTCAAGCTTCTCATTAGCTTTCTCTGCAGCAACTCTCTTGTATGAGAGAAGAACTGATCCCTCGCCATCGTTTGTCTTAACAACCTTGGCTGTTATCGGATCATCAACATGTACAAGCTCTGTCAGATCTGCATTAGGTGTGTTGGTATACTCGCTTCTAGGAATAATACCATCTGACTTGTAGCTGATGTCTACCAGAATCTCATCAGGCTTAACATCGATAACTCTACCTTCTACTATCTCTCCTGTCTTGATTGAGACTCTGCTCTCATCATTCTTTAATAATTCTTCAAAATTCATCTCGTCCATCCTACCATGAACCTCCTTAATAATTTTGTTTGGGGTAGATGCCCCAGCTGTAATACCTACCCTACTAACGGATTCAAAAGTAGTCAAATCCAAATCAACGAGTGTCTGTATATAGTAAGTATTCTCACATTCTTTTTTACTAATCTCATATAACTTCTGAGTATTAGAGCTGTTCCGACCACCTATAACAATCATGGCATCTACCTTTGATGCAATCTCCTGCGCCTCCCTTTGACGCACAGACGTAGCATTACAGATAGTCTTATAAGCAGTAACATTATACAATTTATTTCGAATAATATCAACAATATAATTAAATTTTCTGTAATTAAAAGTTGTCTGACTAACTATCGATATATTATCCGCTGTTTTGACCTCTCCGTCAATACATTTTCTTACAAAAGCCTCAGCCTCCTCCTCGGAACCTATGACTACCGGAGGCTCTACACACCAGCCCACGATTCCTTTCACCTCGGGATGGCTTGAGTCGCCTATGATGACGACTGTATTTCCTTTCTGTCCTTCCTCGCGCACTATGTTGTGTATCTTCTTGACAAATGGACAGGTCGCATCTATCACCGTATTCCCACCAGCCTCCAGAATGTCATATATCCTTTTCTCAGCGCCATGGGATCTGATTATGACCTTGCTGTCTTTTATCTCAAGCAATTCGTCATCACTGTCGATCACCTGCACTCCGTGCTTTGTAAGGTCACCAACCACCTCTTCATTGTGTATTATCTGACCATAAGTATACACATTTTCCTCGTCAGCATGTTCGTATGCTGTATCCACCGCACGCTGAACGCCAAAGCAGAATCCGGCACTCTTTGCAAGTAATATCTCCATATCTAAACCACCTGTATTACATTCTCTCTCTTGCAAGTCCGACTATAGTGTCTGTAACCTGCTCTATCGTCATATCTGAGCTGTCGATAAGAACCGCGTCATCAGCCCTCTTTAAAGGAGCTGTTTTTCTCTCCATATCCTGCTTATCCCTCTGGATTATATCCTGCTCTATCTTCTCTATATCAATATTCTCAGCGCCCTTTGCGACAAGCTCGTCATATCTTCTTTTGGCCCTCACTGCCGAAGAGGCGGTAAGGTATACCTTGAGCTCTGCTGAAGGAAGTATATTTGTTCCTATATCCCTTCCATCCATGACAACATCATTTGAAGCAGCGAGATCCCGCTGGAGTGACAGAAGCTTTTCCCTGACGCATGGAAGTGCAGATGCCTTTGAAGCCATATTACCGGCAGCCTCAGTTCTCAGCTTTCCTGTTACATTCTCGCCGTTAAGGTAGACCTGCTGTGCTCCATCCTCATATTTTATCTCCACGGAAATGTCCGCTATGCTTTTCTCCACCAGGTCTTCATCGCTGGCAGATATATCGCTTTCTGTGAGATATACAGCCACCGCCCTGTACATGGCACCTGTATCCACATATATAAAACCAAGCTCGCCTGCCGCCTTTTTTGCTATCGTGCTTTTGCCTGCACCTGCAGGTCCGTCTATTGCTATATTCATATCTTCGTCTCCCTGTAATTAAATTGACTGTCGTCCACGCCTATTGTAAACTCTCGGAAGCAGAAAGTCCAGCCAGATATCCAGTCGACCACGCCACCTGCAGGTTAAATCCACCTGTCAGCGCATCGATATCCAGCAGTTCTCCGGCAAAATACACGCCCCCCACAAGCTTAGACTCCATGGTGGAAGGATTTACCTCTTTTACGCTCACTCCGCCTCTTGTGATTATAGCCTCATCATATCCCCGAAGCCCCACAAATGTAAGTCTGAATTCCTTCAGCACATCTATAAGTCTCTGTCTTTCTTCCCTGGTCACTGAGTTGACCTTCTTATACGGATCGATACCGGATCTCTCCACAACCACATCTATCATCTTGATCGGAAGCAGATCTCCAAGAGAATTCTTGAAGTCTTTGTTTGCATATTTCTTGAAATCCTTGAGGAGTCTGGCATCAAGCATATCTCTGTCCATAGCCGGCTTCAGATCTATGTACATGTCTATATCTTTTCCAATATACCTGTGTATATATGCGGAGGCCTTGATCACCAGCGGCCCACTTATGCCAAAGTGGGTAAACAGCATCTCCCCCTGTTCGTCAAATATTTTCTTCTTTCCACTGCTTATGTGAAGTGCCACATTTTTAAGCGACAGTCCCATCATCATGGAGCAGCATTTCTCTTCTATCTCAAACGGAACCAGTGATGGACTTAACGGCTTTATCGTATGACCCATATGTTCTGCCAGTCTGTATCCGTCTCCGGTAGATCCCGTGAGTGGATACGATCTTCCGCCGGTACAAATTATAACAGCATCACAGTATATCCTGTCATTGCCTGTCCCGCCGTTATCTCCTGATACGTCAACACTCTTTATCCTACCATCCTCTATATTGATTCCTGTAACCTTCGTATTCAAATACAGACTTATATTTTTATTTCTGTTTATAAGAGTTTTGAATGCTCCTATAACGTCTGAAGAATGATCGCTTGTCGGGAACACTCTTCCTCCGCGTTCTATCTTGAGCGGACATCCGGCCTTCTCCAGATAGTCCATTATCATATTGTTGTCAAATGTATAAAAGGAGCTGTACATAAACTTGCTGTTTGTGACCACTGAATTAAAAAATCCGTCAGCGTCACATGCATTTGTCACATTACAACGTCCCTTACCTGTTATAAATAACTTTTTTCCGATCCTGTCATTCTTTTCAATGAGAATGACCTTATTCTTCTGTGCCGCTGTCAGTGCAGCCATTACCCCTGCAGCTCCTGCTCCTATAACCACTATTTTTCCTGTCATATTATCTCCATATATTAAACAAAAGGACAGAGACTCCGCTCGCGGAGCTCCGTCCCTTTTTATGATCATTTATATATCTGACCTTATGAATTCAGTTATTAAACTGGATAAGCTGTGCTGTCCTTGTCAGCAAGTGTGACATCGACCTTCTTATCCTGAGCCTCTCTGTACTTGAAGAAGTCAGTTGCAACCTGTGGGAACAGTGCATATGTGAGTACATCCTCATCCTGCTTCTTGTACTGGATCATCTCCTTCTCAATCTTGTCGAGCTCGTTCTCAAGAAGATCTGCTGGACGGCATGTGATCTGCTTCTCATCGCCGATAACCTTCTTCTTAACCTCTGGATCAACAGGCTTTACTGACTGACCATACTCGCCACGTACAAGTGCCTTTGACTCCTTTGTACACATCTTGTATCTCTCGCCTGTTACGACGTTGAGAACTGCCTGTGTGCCAACGATCTGGCTTGAAGGAGTAACAAGTGGTGGCTCACCATAGTCCTTACGAACTCTTGGAACCTCCTCAAGAACTGCCTCGAACTTATCCTCAGCACCCATCTCCTTGAGCTGTGATACGAGGTTTGAAAGCATTCCACCAGGTACCTGGTAGAGAAGTGTCTTAACGTTAACGCCAAGAACCTTTGGATTTAAGAGACCACTTGCGATCCACTCTTCTCTGAGTGGTCTGAAGTAGTCTGCTATCTCAGCCAGAAGCTTCTGATCCAGACCTGGATCAAACTCTGTTCCCTCAAATGTCTTGGCCATAACCTCTGTTGCAGGCTGTGATGTACCAAGCGCAAGAGGTGAGATTGCTGTATCGATGACATCACATCCAGCCTCTACAGCCTTGAGATATGTCATTGAAGCTACACCTGATGTGTAATGTGTATGAAGCTGAATTGGAAGGCTTGAACCATCCTTGAGTGCCTGTACAAGCTCTGTAGCCTTATTTGGAACAAGAAGTCCAGCCATATCCTTGATACAGATTGAATCTGCTCCCATATCCTCGATTCTCTTTGCCATATCCTTCCAGTAATCCAGAGTATATGCATCACCGAGTGTATATGAAAGAGCTACCTGGGCATGTCCACCCTCTTTGTTACAAGCCTTAACTGATGTCTGAAGGTTTCTAAGATCGTTCAGACAGTCAAATATTCTGATGATATCAATACCATTTGCGATTGACTTCTGTACGAAATACTCTACAACATCATCTGCATAATGACGGTATCCGAGGATATTCTGTCCTCTGAAGAGCATCTGCAGCTTTGTATTCTTGAATCCATCTCTGAGCTTTCTGAGTCTCTCCCATGGATCCTCCTTAAGGAATCTGAGTGATGCATCAAATGTTGCGCCGCCCCAGCACTCTACTGAATGATAACCAACCTTATCCATCTTGTCGATGATAGGAAGCATCTGCTCGGTTGTCATACGAGTAGCTATAAGTGACTGATGCGCATCACGCAGTACAGTTTCCGTAATCTTTATCGGTTTCTTATCTGCCATTTTATCGTCCTCCTATATAATTTCATTGCCTAAATTCTTAATTAAATTCCAAATATTGCAAGGAATGTACCAGCTGCTACGGCTGTACCGATAACACCTGCAACATTTGGTCCCATAGCATTCATCAGAAGGAAGTTTGTAGGATCATACTGTGCTCCAACCTTCTGTGATACTCTGGCTGCCATTGGAACGGCTGATACACCAGCAGAACCGATAAGCGGATTAACCTTGCCCTTTGTCGCCCAGCACATGAGCTTACCGAAGAGAACTCCGGCTGCTGTACCAACTGCGAATGCGACAAGACCAAGGAATACTATCTTAAGTGTACTCATCTTAAGGAATGCCTCTGCACTTGTAGAAGCACCTACTGAAGTACCAAGTAAGATAACTACGATATACATAAGAGCGTTTGAAGCTGTCTCTGTGAGCTGCTTAACAACGCCGCACTCTCTGAAGAGGTTACCAAGCATCAGCATACCTACAAGGGGTGCTGTTGTTGGAAGTATAAGAACTACCACAAGTGTAACGATGATAGGGAAAAGGATCTTCTCGATCTTGGTTACAGGTCTGAGCTGTGGCATTCTAACAAGTCTCTCCTTCTTTGTTGTGAGAGCCTTCATGATAGGTGGCTGTATAACAGGTACAAGTGACATATATGAATATGCCGCAACTGCTATAGGTCCGAGAAGTGTTCCACCCATGCCGAGCTTACCGGCAAGGTAGATAGATGTAGGACCATCTGCACCACCGATGATCGATATAGCCGCAGCCTCTTTGCCGTTGAATCCCATAAGGAATGCAAGGAAGTAAGCTGTATAGATACCGAACTGAGCTGCAGCGCCGAGCAGGAAACTCTTTGGATTTGCGATAAGCGGACCAAAGTCTGTCATGGCACCTACGCCCATGAATATAAGTGAAGGTAAGATACTCCACTCATCAAGCAGGTAAAAATAATGTAACAAGCCGCCCTCTGCCATAATATCTGGGAACATGTTTACAAGAAACATACCAAATGAGATAGGGACAAGAAGAAGTGGCTCAAAACCCTTTCCGATTGCAAGATACATGAAAGCAAACGCTATAAGGATCATAACGTAATTCTTCCAGTCAAGACTTGCAAAACCGGTCTGATTAGCTAAATTTGTCAAAACGTCAACTATTGTGCTGCCCATTTAGTTGTTTCCTCCTATAAGATTTATTCTAATTCAAGCAATTAGTTGAGTGTTGCAAGTGTGTCGCCTGACTCAACACTAGCGCCTACTGTAACATCTATGCTTGCGATAGTACCATCTTCCGGAGCAACAACTTCGTTTTCCATCTTCATAGCCTCAAGAATAAGGATTACCTGACCCTTCTTTACTGAGTCGCCAACATTAGCCTTTACTGCAAGGATCTTACCAGGCATAGGTGATGAAACCTTAACGCTTCCTGCGCCGCCTGCTGCTGGTGCTGGAGCTGCAGGAGCTGCTGCAGGTGCTGCCACTGGAGCTGCTGCTACAGGTGCTGCTACTGGAGCTGCGCCACCTGATAATTCTTCAACTGATACATCGTATGATGTGCCATTAACTGTGATTCTATAATTCTTCATAACAATTATCCTCCTATAATTATCTCTTATTCTTTTTTCTTGGTCTTACAACCAACTTATCGTTACTTGGATAGTTTACACGAACTCTTGTCTTTCCGCCCTGTGCCGCCATAACCGCTGCTGATATAACCGCAACAAGCTCTGAGTCGTTCATAACGCTCTCACCGGTCGCTGTGTTGACAATGTCTACTATTCCAGCTGGAGCAGGTGCGCTTCCTGCAGGAGTCTCATCCTCCTTGTCAACATTTAATGTTGCAACGCTTCCAAGAGCCTTCTTTGCCTTCTCAGCCTTTCTCTTCTCTCTTGTCTCCTTGTCCAAAAGAGCCGGAACATACTTGAGAAGTGAAATTATGAATGATATGAAGATAAGTGCTATAAACACGATACCCATACCTATGAGGGTATTTGCTCCCGCATCCTTCATCTTGTCCTTAAGTGTCTGATTAGCAGCAACTTCAAATTCGGAAATCTTGTATGGATAAACACCATTTGATGCAAGCATCTGATCAGCATCTTCTTCTGAATACTGATTCTGAGCCATCACTGAATACTTCTGGAAATTGTAAGTTACCGAATTGTCTACAAATGTTGCCTTTACTATAGCTTCTTTTTCTGCACATTCTGCATATAATGTAACAACAACCTTGTCATCAACTTCTTGTATTGTTTTATCATCTTCATCTTCGAGATTGACCGGCTTAAACTGCTGGAATTTACCATAGTCAGACTCAATCGTTGAAAAAACCTTTAATGCATCAGCAGTCGTTTCATCTACCTGACCGCCATTTGCCTCTTCATCCACATAGAAATTATATACATCTTCAACCTGCGCAATCTGCATGTAATTCGTAGCCTGTGTTTCTGCTATCTGAACCAATGTGTTTCCGTCATAGTCAAATTCTACTTTCTTGTCTGAAGACGAACATCCGGCAAGTGCAAATGTAACAGCTAACATAGAAACTATCAATAATAACTTTTTCTTTATTATCTTTTCCATTAAGTTGTCACTCCTTTATATTGTTCCATGCTTCTTGAATGGTCTGTCCTCACTCTTAGAAAAAAGCATATCGAGTGCTGCTATAACTCTCTTTCTTGTTGCATCAGGCTCGATGATATCATCCACGTAGCCTCTTCTCGCTGCAGATACGGCACCTGAAAGAGCATCTGTGTACTCAGCCTTCTTCTCCTTGATATAAGCAAGCTTGTCACCGGCTGCTGCGATCTCATCTTCATACATGATCTTTACAGCCATCTCTGGATCCATTGTTCCGATAACTGACTTAGGCCAAGCAAATACAACATCAGCTCCGATAGCCTTTGAACACATAACTGTGTAGGCTGTACCATATGCCTTGTCAAGCATAACAGTTACCTTTGGCACTGTTGCATTGGCATAAGCGTAAGTAAGCTTTGCAACAGCCTTTGAGATAGTCTTCTCTTCCTTTACAGTTGCTGCAAATCCCTTGATGTTTACAAGTGTGACAACTGGGATATTGAATGAATCACAAAGCTTTACGAAATCCTCTGCCTTATATGCACCGGCTGTTGTCATGACATCCTTCTGGTTTCCGACAACACCGACTGTCTCACCGTTAAGTCTGATAAATGCAGTAACAACGTCATCTGCAAAATCCTTCTTGAGCTCGAATACAAACTCATCATCAGTGATATCTGCTATAACAGCCTTCACATCCCCTGCCTTTGTAGCAAGATCTGGAATGATTCTGTTCACATCATCCTCACATACTGCGCAGTCGCCATCATCCTCATTGTTTGATGGAAGAAGACCTACCATAGTTCTCACTGCACCGAGAAGCTCTGCCTCTGTGTCGTATACTGCGTCAACATTTGCTGTGTTCTCTGCAACATAATCTGCTGCTGCAGTGTCAAGCTTCTCTGCACGGTTCTCATCCAGAGCATTTGGACTGTTAACAAAGAGCTTAGCTCCTTCCTTAGTCATGAATGTTACGTCTGTGAGATTAGGTATAAGTGCTGCACCACCACCGCATGTACCAAATATAGCTGTGATCTGTGGTATTACACCTGATGCAAGAGTCTGCTTCATGAATACCTCTCCAAATGCATTAAGAGCATCTGTAGCCTCCTGAAGTCTGAGTCCGGCACAATCGATCAGCCCGATAACAGGTGCACCCATCTTCATTGCCATGTCGTAAAGGTTTGCGATCTTCTTGGCATGCATCTCGCCTATAGAACCGCCGAGCACCTTTGCATCCTGGCTGTAAACATAAACTAAATTGCCATCGATCACTCCATAACCGGTTATTACGCCGTCTTTTGGAGTATCCTTGTCCTGAATGTTGAAATCTGTATTTCTAGCAGTTACATATGCGCCGATTTCAACAAAACTTGAGTCATCAAGTAACATTGAAATTCTGTCACTTGCTGACAAGCTTGGTGTGTTGCTCATTTTTAGCCCTCCGTTTAATTTATTTTAGGACTATATATAGTCCAATTTTCGCCGAGTATAATTGTAAAGCCTTTGTCGTCATATTTCAAGTAAAATCGAAAAAACCATCAAAGGTTTATCGGCGTTGTAAGCGATTATTTTTCAAAATAAAACAGGGAATCTGTGTAAAATATACCCTCAAACAAAAGTATACCCCAAATTCCCCGTTGAATTATAAAATCTGTTTTATTTTTTACTGTTTTAGTCCTTGAGGACTTCTCTGTTGTGATACAGATAATCTCCAAGAGATATAAGTGTCAGTGCAAGTGCAAGGTAGATGAGCACCTGATCAAAGATGTAGAACACCTTGAGATCAGCTATCAGAAATCCTACCATGATCATCTGAACCGTTGTCTTGATCTTTCCCCACCATCCAGCAGCAATAACAATTCCCTTTTCTGCCGCAATAAGTCTGAATCCGCTTATTATGAAATCACGCGCTATGATCACTATAACGATCCATGCTGGGATCCTGTTCAGATCCGACAGTGCTATGAGTGCCGAACATACCAGCAGCTTATCTGCCAGAGGATCCATGAATTTTCCAAAATTGGTAACCAGATTGTATTTTCTTGCAATCTTTCCGTCAAGCATATCTGTAAGTGATGCGGCTATGAATATTCCAAGTGCCACCCACTTCGACCATCCCGGTGACATATATAAAAACACGAGAAAGAATGGAATCATTATAGCTCTTAGTATTGTCAATTTGTTTGGTAAATTCATTCTACTATCACTCCTGTCAAGTCATATTCATTTGCCTCGGTTATCTTCACATCCACAAATGAACCGGATATCAATTCATATGGTGCGCTGACGAACACTATTCCGTCAACCCCCGGAGCATCTCTGTAGGTTCTTCCCACATATACATCATCGTCGACCAGATATCCCTCAATGAGAACCTTCTGGGTGCTTCCGATCATCTGCTGGTTCTTCTCATAGGAAATCTCCTGCTGAAGCTCCATGATCTCATCGCGCCACTTTACAGCCAGCTCTCCATCCACCTGATCCTCGTACTCCGCAGCCGGAGTGCCCTCCTCAGGCGAATAAGTGAATACCCCAAGCCTGTCAAACTCGCACTCGTCAACAAAGTCGACCAGACCATCGTGCAGTTCCTGTGTCTCACCTGGGAAACCAGATATGAGCGTGGTTCTGATGGCTATATCCGGCATGGCTGTCCTCAGTCTGCCGACAAGCTCCACAATGTCCTCCCTGCTGGTCCGTCTGCCCATTCTCTTAAGTATCGCATTCTCAGAATGCTGGATAGGTATATCGACATAATGGCAGATCTTCGGATTCGTGGCCATAACCTCTATTAGTTCATCTGTTATCTCCTCCGGATAACAGTACAGAAGTCTTATCCACTCTATGCCTTCTATCTCACTGAGTTTTGTGAGAAGCTCTGGAAGCTTCTTCTCACCATACAGATCAACTCCGTACAGCGTAGTCTCCTGTGCCACAAGGACAAGCTCCTTTATACCATCAGACGCAAGCTTTTCAGCGGATGCGATCAGGCTGTCCATCGGCATGCTTCTGTATCTGCCTCGTATGTGAGGTATTATACAATAAGTGCACAGTTTATTACAACCTTCTGCGATCTTAAAATACGCCATCGACGCATTTGTCGTTACTATTCTCTCGGCAATCGGCCTTGGAGTATAATTTATATCATCTACGATCGACTCCTCGTCGGTTCCTATTGCCTCAACTATCTTATCGTAATTGGTCGCACCAATAATGACATCGATCTCCGGAAGCTCCTTCATTATCTCGTCCTTGTATCTCTGGGACAGACATCCCGCAACGATAAGCTTTTTTAGTTTTCCGGTTTTCTTCAGTTCTCCCATCTCGATGATGGTGTTGATGCTTTCCTCTTTCGCATCGCTGATGAACGCACAGGTATTTACAACTACTACATCTGCCTCTGTCTCATCATTTGTAAGCTGGTGGCCGGCTTTGTTCAGCAAACCGAGCATGACCTCGCTGTCCACCAGATTTTTATCACAGCCTAGTGATATGAGTAATACTTTCATCTGTTCTCCAATAATTTTGCACTTATTCTTAGTTTATATTTATTGATTCCACGCAGTTTGACATGAGCATGGCTATGGTCATAGGGCCGACTCCGCCAGGTACAGGAGTTATCGCTCCGGCAACCTCCTTGGCTGATTCAAAATCCACATCACCGCAGAGCTTATTATTCTCATTCCTGTGGATTCCCACATCTATAACTGTTGCGCCTTCCTTGATGTA
Source organism: Coprococcus sp. RTP31081st1_H1_RTP31081_211007 (assembly GCF_040227275.1). Classification (NCBI taxonomy): domain Bacteria; kingdom Bacillati; phylum Bacillota; class Clostridia; order Lachnospirales; family Lachnospiraceae; genus Coprococcus; species Coprococcus sp. RTP31081st1_H1_RTP31081_211007. The sequence continues at coordinate 101,500 of NZ_JBEHVP010000001.1, read as the reverse complement.
AGATGCATCGATCATTTCTGGCTTTCCTATTGCCACCACGAGTATATCAGCACGTCTGCACACTTCCTTGAGATTCTTTGTTCTGGAATGGCACACGGTTACGGTTCCGTTCTCACGGAGCAGCAGCATGCTCATAGGCTTGCCTACTATATTGCTTCTGCCGAGTACCACGCACTCCTTACCCTCTATCTCTATTCCTGATCTCTTGATGAGCTGGATAACTCCGGCTGGTGTACACGACACAAAGCCCGGCTGTCCTATGCTGAGTGCACCAACACTCATCGGATGGAAGCCGTCCACATCCTTCTTTGGAGATATGGTCTTTATGACCTTATCCTCATCTATATGCTTTGGAAGCGGGAGCTGTACAAGTATTCCGTTCACCTTGTCGTCAGAGTTGAGCTTCTCTATAAGTGCAAGAAGCTCCTCCTCAGTTGTCTCCTCTGGGAGCTCATATGACAGTGAACCTATTCCTATATACTCACATGCCTTCTTCTTATTTCCAACATATACTGACGATGCAGGATCATTTCCGACCTGAATGACAGCAAGGCATATCTCTACGCCCTCTGCCTTGAGTCCCGCAACCTTCTCCTTGAGCTCATCCTTTATCTGTTTTGATATAACCTTACCATCTATAAGCTTATACATTTATTTGTCCTCCTAGAATAATCCGACGATCTTGCCGTTATCATCAACATAAATCCTTTCTGCCGCAGGGGATTTTGGAAGTCCAGGCATGGTCATGATAGTTCCGGTAATCGCTACCACAAATCCTGCTCCTGCACTGACATAAACCTCACGGATATTTATATCGAATCCTGTAGGTCTTCCAAGCTTCTTTGGATCATCTGACAGAGAATACTGGTTCTTTGCCATACATACAGGGAAGTTACCAAATCCCATCTCCTCGATCTTGGCGATGGCCTTGCTGGCCTCTGCGCTGTATGTAACACCATCCGCGCCATATATCTCTGTAGCAATACAATTTATCTTATCCTTTATTGAAAGGCTGTCATCGTAGAGCACCTTGAAGTTGCTCTTCTTGTTCTCCAGCGTGTTGAGCACTGCATTTGCAAGGTCTATACCACCCTTGCCTCCCTGCTCCCATACATTTGCAAGAGCAAAATCGCAATCTCTGTCCTCGCAGAACTTCTTGACAAAGTCAAGCTCTGCCTGACTGTCTGTGACAAATCTATTCAGAGTTACAACAACAGGAACACCATACTTCTGAAGATTCTCAATATGCTTCTCAAGGTTTACTATACCAGCCTTAAGCGCGTCAAGATTCTCCTCTCCGAGATCTGCCTTTGCAACTCCGCCATTGTACTTGAGGGCTCTTACTGTAGCAACCAGAACCACCGCATCCGGCTTAAGGTTGTTCATACGGCACTTGATATCGAAGAACTTCTCAGCTCCGAGATCTGCGCCAAATCCTGCCTCTGTTATTACATAATCTGCAAGCTTTAATGCTGTCTTTGTAGCCATTACACTGTTACATCCATGTGCTATATTTGCAAATGGTCCGCCGTGTACGATTGCCGGTGTATGCTCAAGTGTCTGGATAAGGTTTGGCTTGATGGCATCCTTTAAGAGCGCTGCCATAGCTCCTACAGCCTTGAGATCAGCCGCTGTCACAGGCTCATTGTCCATGTTGTATGCAACGATTATTCTGCCAAGTCTCTCCTGAAGATCCTTCATGTCACTTGCAAGACAGAGAATAGCCATGATCTCCGATGCAACTGTGATGACAAATCCGTCCTCTCTAGGCACTCCGTCGACACGCTTTCCAAGTCCGACAACTGTGTGTCTGAGAACTCTGTCGTTCATATCCATACATCTCTTGAACACTATTCTGTTCACATCTATTCTCAGTGCATTTCCCTGATGGATATGGTTATCCATCATGGCTGCAAGGAGATTGTTTGCAGATGTTATAGCATGAAAATCTCCTGTAAAGTGGAGGTTGAGATCCTCCATAGGTACTACCTGTGCATATCCGCCGCCGGCTGCACCACCCTTGATTCCAAAACATGGTCCAAGTGATGGCTCACGAAGTGCTATAACCGCCTTCTTTCCAAGCTGTCCCATAGCCTCACCAAGTCCTACAGTGATTGTCGTCTTTCCCTCTCCTGCAGGTGTTGGATTGATGGCTGTAACGAGGATAAGCTTTCCGTTCTCGTTGCCCTCAACCTTCTTTATAAGCTCATCTGAGAGCTTTGCCTTATACTTTCCATAGAGATCGAGGTCATCCTCTGATATTCCGAGCTTTGCAGCAACCTCCCTTATGTGCTTCATCTCAGCCTTCTGTGCAATTTCAATGTCTGTCATCATAGCTCTTATCCTCCGCTTTTTATAAATTAGTGTCTATATATTCATCAAACTGTTCCTGAGTCATCAGGATCTTTCTGGCCTTTGTGCCCTCCTCCGGGCCAACTACTCCCGCGGCCATCAACTGATCCATGATCCTTGCGGCTCTGTTAAAGCCTATCTTGAACGTTCTCTGAAGCATACCTATAGAAGCTTTTTCTTTCTCTATAATGAATCTTCCCGCTTCCACGAAATATTCATCCTTATCACTGGCTGAAGCCCCACCTATCGCTGTGGCGCCTGATCCACCATTTCCGGATATTGATTTGGATATCTCCTCATCATATGTTCCCACGCCATTGTTCTTCTTGAGGAAATCAACAACCGCTGTAACCTCATCATCCGACACAAATGCGCCCTGTACTCTGACCGGCTTAGGATAGCCTGTCGGATAGAACAGCATATCTCCCTTTCCAAGAAGTTTCTCTGCTCCTACCATATCAAGTATGGTTCTGGAATCAACTCCCGACGAAACTGCAAATGCTATTCTCGATGGAACATTTGCCTTTATGAGACCTGTTATGACATCAACCGACGGTCTCTGTGTTGCTATGACAAGATGTATACCCGCTGCTCTGGCAAGCTGTGAAAGTCTCACTATAGCATCCTCGACTTCGCCGTGTGCAACCATCATAAGATCTGCAAGCTCATCCACTATGACCACTATCTGTGGCATCTTGGTCAGCTTTTCTCCATCAGCTCCCGCTATAACGGCATTTTCAACCTTGTCATTATATCCCTGTATATTACGTACACTGTGCTCAGCAAAAAGCTGGTATCTTCTTGTCATCTCCATGACAGCCCAGTTGAGTGCCCCTGCCGCCTTCTTTGGATCTGTTACGACCGGTATCAGAAGGTGTGGTATGCCATTGTAGCATGCAAGCTCAACCATCTTAGGATCTATCATTATGAGTTTTACCTCCTCCGGTGTGGCTTTGTACAGTATACTCATTATAAGTGTATTGATACACACTGATTTACCCGAACCTGTGGCTCCGGCGATCAGAAGATGCGGCATCTTGGCAATATCCGTTGCGATGACCTGTCCACTTATATCCTTACCAACCGCAAATGCCACTTTGGACTTGAGGTTCTTGAAATTATCTGATTCTATAAGCTCCCGGAACGCCACAATTGAGTTCTCCTTGTTAGGAACCTCTATTCCTATGGCTGCCTTGCCAGGTATCGGTGCCTCTATACGTATATCCGCAGCCGCAAGGTTGAGCTTTATGTCGTCCGCAAGGTTCAGTATCTTGCTGACCTTGACACCCTGCTCCGGCTGCATCTCAAATCTCGTTACAGCAGGACCGCAGCTATAGTTTGTTATGGTTACATTGACGCCAAATGTCTCGAGGGTATTCTTAAGCTTGATGGCTGTCTCCCTGACATGGGCATCCCTGTTGGAATTGTTCGTCTTTTTAGGCTGGGACAGCAGATCTGCCGTTGGGAATTTATATTTTCTTCCCTCCTGATACTGCTTTGAGCTCTCAGTCTGTACCGCCGGCTTCTTTTTGCTTTGAGCCGCGGTATCCGTCTTCTCCTCCTCCGCAAATGCAGAGTCGTAGAGCGGATTGTAATCTGACACACTCTCTGGATGCATATTGCCATTTACCGCTCCCGCAAGGACATCCTCCGCATCATCAGTAAATGAAAGTATCTCTGCATCCTCCATATCAGTGTCCACAGCAGCCAGCTTTGGTTCTTCAGGAGTTACGACCATCGGCTTTCTTCTCTTCACAGGTGCAGGCTTCCGCACCGGTTTATGCACAGGATCCTTTCTGTCTATCTGAACTGGATTGACGATCTCCTCTTTGTCGGTCATGACGATTTTCTCTATATCATTGTTAAATTCATCATAGGACATATCCACAGCGCCATCTCCTGGAGTGAGCTCGTGGACATCCTCCATGGCAAAGAAATCCCTGGCAGGCTCCCTCTCTACATTCTTCTGTGGCTTAGTCTTCCTTGGCTTGACCTGCGTTGCAGCAGTCCTGTCGGAAGCTCTGTCATCCTTGGACTTATCGCTGCTGTACACATTGAGATTTGCCATCGATGGTCTCACTCTGCGAACCGGAGTATCATTTACATCATGTGAGTAATAACCATCGTCATATCTGTCACTTTGATACTCCTCATCTTCATACTGTTCGTCATCATCGCTTTCTCTGCGCTCACGGATAGATGCTATGAAAAGTTTGATCTCGTCTATAACTGATATCTCCGTTATGAGAATGAACATGATAACCGCAGCTATAAATATTACTATGCACGCACCCGGAACTCCAAGCAGTGTCCTTATCACAAAGAATATTCCTCCGCATATAACTCCTCCGCCCGATCTGTCCTTATACCCATCCATGTACAGAACCTTGACCGACTCAAAGGTCGATGAATATATAGCCTGAAATACCATGGACAACAGGATGAGCACAACGCCAAAATATACAACCTTTTTGACGATCTTCCTCCTGAAATCATTTGATATAAGATAGGCAGCCGACACAAACAGATATACTGGGAATATGTACTCGCTGAAACCGATTATTCCAAAGAAAAATCCCGATACGGTATCTCCCACTATTCCGCAGATCCTGAAGTTTGCAAGTAGCAGAAATACTGAAAATGCAAAGAGAACTATGAGTATGATCTCACTTCTCATCTGCTTCTGCCTTGCCAGTTCCTCTTCCCGGGCTTTGCGTTCTATGGCAGCCTTTGATCTGGCAGATGTTTTTTTCGATGCAGTATTCTTCTTCGCAGATGTCCTGTTATTTGATCCACCTTTTGAAGAGTTCTTTGCCACAGTCTTTTTAGACGCAGCGTTTTTGGACGTGCCATTCTTTGATGTATTGTTCTTGTATGACTTTTTATTACCAGCAGCCATTTTCTACCTCTATTCTAAATCTTAAGCAACAAAATACCATATTACAGACACGATTCCCGCGATCATACAATATATGGAAAAGCCCTTAAAATTCTTTTTCTTGACCGTATAAAGCATAAATTTTATACATAAATATCCAACAACACCTGCAACTACCATTCCAACTATGTAATTTACAACATCAGTTCCTGAAATAGATGACTTAAACAGATCAGGTATCTCCAGTATGACTGCTCCCAGAACAGCCGGTATCGACATTATAAATGAATACTTTACCGTGAATTTTCTTGTGTAGCCGCATGCCAGGCCTGCAGTTATCGTACTTCCGGATCTTGATATTCCCGGAAGCGTAGCAACAGCCTGTGCCAGACCTACAAATATGGCGTTTCTGTATGTAGCCTTTGCCGCACTTTTCTTACCAGCCGGCAGTCTGTCCGCAAAATACAGGATAACAGATGTTATACACAGACAGATACCCGGTATCAAAAGTGTATCTCCCGCATGTCCTATAGCTTTGTCAAATGGGACTGCGATCACCGTCGTCGTAAGAGTTGACACGAGTATGAGCATAACAAACTTTCTGTATGCCGTACACACAATCTTCCTATACGGATATATCTGTCCCTCCTTCGAGGTCTTGTTCTTTATGAAATTTACCAGATTGACACAGCAGTCTCCAACTATCTTGAGTCCCTCTATAACAAGCTTCTTTATATCTGCCCAGTAGACTATAAATATGGCAACCAGCGTGCCAAAATGGAGCAGTATGTCAAATAATATACCCGTATCGGTCTTCACTCCAAAAATATTCTTGAAAATAGCCAGATGTCCCGAACTGCTGACTGGAAGGAATTCTGTAGCTCCCTGTATTATTCCCATCAAAATTGCCTGTAATAAGCTCATGACCAACCTCCCTTGATCGATGTTTATACAATATCCTATGGAATTTTACTATCATTTTCTTAATTAATCAAGTCATACAGCGTTTTTAAAGCCGCCGACATACCACCGATCCTGTCTATAACCCTTTTTTCGACAGCCTGTTTTCCTATCAGAACCGAGCCCACATCCTTGGTCAGCTCTGTCGTGTTAAACATAAGTTTCTCCAGTTCTTTCCTGTCTATAGATGAGTGATCCACTGTGAACTGTATGATCCTCTCCTGCATCTTCTCTATATATTCAAAGTTCTGCTTAACTCCAAGCACCGCCGTATTTGTCCTTATTGGATGAACTATCATCGTTGCGGTCGGCACTATAAAAGACACATTTCCCGACACCGCCAGAGGAACTCCTATGGAATGTCCGCCGCCAAGCACGATATTGACGACCGGCTTTGACAGGCTGGACAACATCTCAGATATGGCAAGTCCGGACTCAACATCGCCTCCGACCGTATTTATCAGAGTCAAGACTCCCTTTACATCTCCGCAGTTTTCTGCCTGGGCTATCACCGGAAGCAGCTTCTCGTAGCTTGTACTCTTCATACCGGCAGGAAGCTTGTCATGCCCCTCAATCTCTCCATATATTCCACATAACAGGATATAACCTCCACCTGGAACATCCATAACATGTATGTTGTCAGTGAGTTTTAACCTCTCAGCGATCGATACCGATTCCACTTCGCCTGCACCACCTTCCAACCCCAATCCACTCATTCCGCATCAGGGCAAAAATTAAGAAGGGCTGAGCCCTTCTTAACTTAATATGGTATAAATAATGTATTTATATTCATTACATTACAAGCACGATATCGTTTGTATCAGCAAGCTTGTCAGCAGGGATATAATTGGCCTCAAGTTTCTCACCATTTAATGTGAGGCTCTGGAAACCGCTCTCATGTCCATCAGGATTCTGAACCTTGATTGAGAGCTTCTTACCCCTGAACATCTTCTCGATCTCAAACTCCTTCCAGTCTGATGGGACTGAAGGCGCGATCTTGATTCCGCCAAAGTCTGGTCTCATACCCATGATACCCTCAACGCAGCCAACCATACATGTGGATGCTGTACCTGTAAGCCAGTGTACATGAGCGCGACCCTCAAATGGACTTCCAACAGACTCTGTGAACTGTCCATGGCAGTATGGCTCAAGCTTTCTGATCTCTGCCTTATCATTCATGGATGCAGGAGAGCTCTCGTTGAAATACTCAAACGCTCTGTTTCCATGTCCCATGAGCGCCTCGGCAAGTATTATCCAGCCCTGTGGCTGTGAGAATATACCTGCATTCTCCTTTGTTCCTGCATTGAACAGAAGCATGAGTGCTCCGTCAAATGCATGCTCTCTGTATGGTGGGAACATAAGTCTCACACCGTACTCTGTGTTAAGCTCCCTGTGAACAGACTCAAGGGCGATCTCAGACTGCTTTCTTGTGGCAAGTCCGCTTATAACTGCCCATGACTGAGGATTCAGCCACATGCTTGCCTCAGGATCATTCTTTGAACCGATGACCTGTCCGCCTTCCTTGTATCCACGGATGAATCTGTCATCCTCCCAGCACTTCTCCTGAATGGTCTCACCCATCTTGTACTGAATGCTGTTGATGTAATCTATGTACTCTGCATCATCCTTCATCTCAGCAAAATACTTGATAACTGTCATCGCATAGTAGAGCTGCATTGCAACAAATGTTGACTCGCCTCTCTTTCCAAGTCTCAGACAGTCATTCCAGTCTGCCCAGAGTCCTGCCGGCATACCATTATCTCCAAGTCTGTTCATGGAGAAATCTATCGCTCTCTTAAGATGCTCATAAACTGTACCCTCATCCTTGTTGGCAAATGGAATAACCTCGTCTATGAAGTCAAGGTTGCCTGACTCAGCAATATACTTATATACAGTTGGGAACAGCCAAAGTGCGTCGTCTGCACGGTATGCAGGATGTCCTGTCTCCTGTACATATGATGGATCATCCGGTGTATCCTCATGACCTGCGTTATGTGTGAACTTTACAAGTGGAAGTCCACCGCCGTTGTCAACCTGTGCTGACAGCATGAATCTGATCTTCTCAAGAGCCATCTCAGGTGCAAGGTGGATAACGCCCTGGATATCCTGAACTGTATCTCTGTATCCATATCCGTTTCTCAGACCACAGTATGAGAATGATGCAGCTCTTGACCATATGAATGTCATGAAACACTGGTATGCATTCCACGTATTTACCATGTTGTTGAATGAATCACTAGGTGTGTGCACCTGGAAGTTGTTGAGCTTTGAATGCCAATACTCGATCAGCTCGTCAAGCTCCTTCTGACATGCTGCGGCAGGATCTGCGTATCCGGCTATGACAGCATTTGCAGCGTCATTGTCCTTCATTCCGACTATGAATGCAAAATCCTTTGACTCACCCGGAGCAAGTGTGAACTTTGTCTGGAGTCCACCGCAGGCATTGCTGTTGTAGTTGAGCTTGTTGCCAAGATCTCCATTTATAACTCCGATCGGATTGCCGTAGCCGTGATATCTTCCAAGGAACTCCTCCTTGTCACCACAGTATGATGCAACATCACTTCCGGCAAGTGCAAAGAATCTTTTGTTTGCCTTACTTCCATTGATCTCAGCCTTCTCAACATTCTCATTGATGACCTGAAGGATCTTGTTGTTGTCCATGAAATATGTTCTGGTTATGAACAGTGTATACTGGAGATTTACCTGATCCTGCTCATAATTGCAGTCATTTGTAAACTCACAGTATCCGATAGCTGAAAGGTTACGAGGCTTATCAGAGTTGTTGGTAACTCTCACCTTCCACACTTCATGTGTCTTGTTAAGTGGAACATAATACATCACCTCTGACTTGATATCAGAATACTCTGCATACATCTTTGTATATGCCGTTCCATGGTGACATTCACTCTTATACACATCAAGACTCTTGCCTACCGGCTGCCATGATGCTGACCAGTAATCCTTTGTGTCATCATCGCGAAGATATACATATCTTCCAGGCTGATCAAAGCTGTTAAATATGTATCTCAGTATTCTTCCGTTTGCTCCTGACTTCTCAAAGCTGTAGCCTCCTGCGTTGTTGGAGATTATAGCTCCGTATTCCGGTGAACCAAGGTAGTTTGCCCAAGGTGCCGGGGTGTCTGGTCTGTCAATTACATACTCTTTGTTCTGTTCGTCAAAATAACCGTATCTCATATGTTCCCCCTTAAATCTGCATTTATTTTTTAGTTTGTTTATGTATGCCTTTATTTACTACAATGCCCCGGAACCGGCCATATGACAGACCGGCTTCGAGACATCAAATTTACCCTTATAAAAAATATCCTTATTATAGTTTAGCTCAGAACTGTTATTTACTGTACATCCTTGAGACTCAGGCTTATTCTTCCTGCTCTCTCGTCGATCTTGATGACCTTAACGTCAACCTCATCACCTACATTTACAACATCCTCAACCTTTGCAACTCTCTTGTCTGAAAGCTTTGAGATGTGGATGAGTCCATCCTTGTTAGGTGCAAGCGATACGATAGCTCCACAGTCGATAACTTTTACAACCTTACCATGGTAGTTCTTGCCAACCTCAAGAGGCTCTACGATCATGTTGATCATCTCGATAGCCTTGTCCATACCTGCCTGCTCTACGCCACAGATAGAGATTCTTCCCTCATCATCGATATCGATCTTAACACCTGTCTCCTCGATGATAGTGTTGATAGTCTTACCTCTCTGTCCGATAACCTCACCGATCTTCTCTGGATCGATCTTGATCTGCTTGATCTTTGGCGCGAACTCATTGACCGTTGGTCTTGGAGCTGCGATGGCCGGCTTCATACATGTCTCCATGATGAAGAGTCTTGCCTCACGTGTTCTTGCGATAGCCTCCTCAACGATAGGTCTTGTAAGTCCGTGAATCTTGATATCCATCTGGATAGCTGTGATACCCTCTGTTGTACCTGTTACCTTGAAGTCCATATCTCCGAAGAAGTCCTCAAGTCCCTGGATATCTGTAAGTACGATGTAATCGTCGTCTGTATCACCTGTTACAAGTCCGCATGAGATTCCGGCAACCATAGCCTTGATAGGAACACCGGCAGCCATGAGTGACATACATGATGAACATGTTGATGCCATTGATGTTGAACCATTTGACTCAAATGTCTCTGATACGGTTCTGATCGCATATGGGAACTCTTCCTCACTTGGAAGTACAGGAAGAAGTGCTCTCTCAGCAAGTGCACCGTGTCCAATCTCTCTACGTCCAGGTCCTCTTGAAACCTTTGTCTCTCCTACTGAGTATGAAGGGAAGTTGTAGTGGTGCATATATCTCTTGGATGTAACGTTCTCGTCAAGTCCGTCAACTCTCTGGATCTCAGAAAGTGGAGCAAGTGTACATACGTTACAGATCTGTGTCTGTCCTCTTGTAAACATAGCTGAGCCGTGGACTCTAGGAATGATGTCAACCTCAGCAGCAAGTGGTCTGATCTGGTTGATAGCTCGTCCATCAGGTCTCTTGTGATCCTTGAGGATCATCTTTCTTACTGTCTTCTTCTGATACTGGTATATAGCGTCTGGAAGGACTGCAAGCCACTCCTCGTTGTCTGCAAATGCCTCCTCAAGCTTCTCTGTGATCTGTCTGATGTTCTCCTCACGAACCTGCTTCTCGTCTGAGAATACAGCCTCCTCCATAGCCTCTGGAGGAACGATCTCCTTAATCGCTGCAAAGAGCTCCTCTGGAACTGCACAGCTTACATATGAATGCTTTGGCTTTCCAACCTCAGCTACTATCTCATTGATAAATGCGATGATGTCCTGGTTGATATCATGAGCCATGTAGATAGCTTCGATCATCTTAGCCTCAGGTACAATATTTGCACCGGCCTCGATCATGATAACCTTCTGTGATGTAGATGCAACTGTGAGCTTCAGATCACCCTCATCCCACTGCTTCTGTGTTGGGTTGATGATGAACTCTCCGTCGATGAGACCTACCTGTGTCATGGCACATGGTCCGTCAAATGGAACGTCTGATATACATGTTGCGATAGATGATCCGAGCATTGCAACCAGCTCCGGTCTGCACTCTGGATCTACTGACATAACAAGGTTGTTGAGTGTTACGTCATTTCTATAATCCTTAGGGAAAAGAGGTCTCATAGGTCTGTCGATTACTCGTGATGTGAGGACAGCGTTCTCTGATGCCTTACCCTCTCTCTTATTGAATCCTCCAGGTATCTTTCCTACTGAATATAACTTCTCCTCATACTCTACTGAAAGTGGGAAGAAATCGATTCCGTCTCTTGGCTTCTCTGAAGCTGTACATGTTGAAAGCACTGTTGTGTCACCGTACTTGATAAATGCAGCACCATTTGCCTGTGCAGCTACTCTGTTGATATCAACAGTGAGCATTCTGCCAGCGATCTCCTTCTGGTATCTCTTGAATTCCTTACTCATCTCAAAATCTCCTTGATTTAATATTTATTTGTATTGTGGAAGACGTCGAAACAACTATAAAAAACACCATGTCTTATAACCTTTTTGCCATCTTTCAGCGATGATCCATGATATTCTTTATAGAAGTCTCGATATGTCATTCCACAATCTTTTAAATTTTATCATACGAATATAAAAAATACAATATCCAAACACATCTGTTTACACTATTTGATACCATAAAAATGTGTCTGGGCAAACAAAAAGGAATCATGCGTGTACACATGATTCCCATAATTGTTATTGTATTAAGGCTCGAATAGAAATTACTTTCTAAGTCCAAGGCTCTCGATGAGCTTTCTGTATGCCTCGATATCCTTGCTCTTGAGGTATGCAAGAAGGTTTCTTCTCTGACCAACCATCTTAAGAAGACCACGGTTTGAGTGATGATCCTTTGGATTAGCCTTGAAATGTCCGTTGAGATCGTTGATTCTTGCTGTAAGAAGTGCGATCTGAACCTCTGTTGAACCTGTGTCGTTTGCATCCTTGCCGTACTTAGCTACGATTTCCTGCTTCTGCTCTTTTGTTATCATAATAACAATCCTCCTATAAAATAATATACATGACTGACACCGGGCAAAAGGCCTAGAGGTGTCCTCAAACTAAGTGTCAGTTGACCTTGTGTAGGATAACATATGTGTCTGGTTTTGTAAAGAGGAAATTAATCCGCAATTTCATACTGCAAAAATGCATAGTGCAGCCTTGTTCCTTCCGCTATACTTTCCGGAAGCAGCGCCCTTGCAACGAGCTTTGTCTCACCGCCAAGATCATTCTCATCAACAAGATTTGCGTAATCTCCGTCTATCGATTTTACTATATAATATTTCTCCATTTTCTTGACCACCTTATGTCCGGCTGTGCTTTCAGCCGTGTCCTTTCGTTCTTTCATTCATTTCATAGATATTTTAATATATAACATATTTCATTACAACCCCGGCCGGTAATATTCCCGGTTTGACATTCGCCTTATACGCTTTCACACTTTACAGCATTCCAACTTATTTCTTGTTATCACAAACTTATCTATGCTATAATAGTGCGCGCGGACATTTGCGCTGCAGGATTCTGCAGTTCATTTGCCGAATAGAGAGCGGCAGGTTTCGCCGCATTTGAAAGGAGATATATTATGGCAGGTTCCACCATAGGAAATAAATTTACCATCACCACATGGGGAGAATCCCACGGAAAAGCTCTGGGAGTTGTCGTTGACGGCTGTCCTGCCGGTCTTCCACTGTGTGAGGAAGATATACAGGTATTTCTGGATCGCAGAAAACCCGGATTTTCACAGTTCTCAACGCCTAGAAAGGAATCCGATACCATAGAGATACTATCAGGAATTTTCGAGGGAAAGACAACCGGAACTCCTATATCCATGATGGTGAGAAATACATCCCAGCGCTCCGGGGATTACGGAGATATCGCCACATATTACAGACCAGGCCACGCAGATTATACATTTGATGAAAAATATGGCTTCAGGGATTACAGAGGCGGCGGCCGTTCATCGGGACGAGAGACCATCGGCAGAGTTGCAGCCGGTGCGATCGCCTCAAAGATACTGAAGGAACTCGGTATCACCATAACTACCTACGTATCTTCCATCGGTGATGTACATATAGACAGGAACAATTTTGACGCTGACTATATACTTAAGAACGACCTCAACATGCCGGACCCGGATGCCTACGAGAAGGCATCAATCCTTCTTCAAGACTGCATGGCGGAGAACGATTCCATAGGCTCTGGTGTTGAATGTATCGTGCATGGAATGCCGGCAGGTATCGGTGAACCGGTATTTGACAAACTGGATGCATGCCTCGCAAAGGCAGTTATGTCCATCGGAGCTGTGAAAGCTGTCGAGATTGGCGACGGCACCGAGGTATCCACTGCAAGAGGCTCATATAACAATGATGCATTTGTCATGAACGGTTATAACGTAGACAAGGAGACCAATCACGCCGGAGGTATTCTCGGCGGAATGAGCGATGGTTCAGACATAATCATCAAGGCGCATTTCAAGCCGACCCCATCCATCGCATCCACACAGAAAACCGTTAACAAGTCCAGGGATAACATAGAGGTCTCGATCAGAGGCCGCCACGATCCTATCATTGGGCCGAGAGCTGTTGTGGTCGTCGAGGCCATGACCGCCCTGACGATCCTTGATCTTATATTTGAGAATATGTCATCCAGAATGGACAAGATAATTGACTTTTATAAGTAATTGTCAAACAAACTGAAAATTGCGACAAACAATAATGCGATAAAATGTAAGTAATAAAAAACAGATGTGATATGATCCAGGGTGATTCCTCAAATCATGCCACGTCTGTTTTTTATTTATCTATCTTATTTTTCAATCCATCATTTATTCAGTCCATCATTCTGACCTTGTTGCCTATAAGTCTGGCGCCAGATTCTACTCTTCCACCTTTTTAGGCTTGTTGATGATGTAAAGTCCAATTCCCACTATCAGACCACCGCCGATGATATTACCAAGCGTTACAGGGAGGAGATTTTTACTGAAAAAATGTCCCACTGTGAGCTGGTCACTTATCTGCTGTGCGGTATATCCATAGAGCTCGCATGCCTTGTCCACGTACTTGCTGTTTGATGCAGCCATCAGACCTGCAGGTATATAGTACATATTTGCAACGCAGTGCTCAAAACCTGACACGACGAATACCATTATCGGGAAGAAGCATGCAAACAGCTTTCCAATTATATCCTTAGCCGAAGATGACATGAGAACCGCGATACACACGAGAACATTACACATTATTCCCGACATGAACGCATTGCAAAAATCAAGGCCTGTCTTACCCATAGCCACCTTGATGGTATAAGCGCCAAGGCCGCCTGCTGAATTATCAAACTGACCGCTTCCATATATAAGAGCTGCAGTCACAACTGATCCAAGCATATTGCTGAGATATACAATAACCCAGTTCTTGAGCATCTGCACAAGCTTTATCCTACCATCAATAACCGCTGTTATCATCATACAGTTTCCGGTAAACAGCTCTGCACCGATAATCGATAACATCATGAGTCCTACAGGGAATATGCATCCTGCAAGAGCCTTCGCAAGTCCGAAATTGTCCACCGTATGCACCGCAAGGTTTGATCCCTCAGCTCCTATCGCAATGAACATTCCTGCAAAGAATCCCATCATGATCATCTTGTACAGCTTGAGATTTGCCTTTCCAACAGCACCCTTGAGATTATTCTCAATGATCTGTGCCGGAACGTAGTAATTGTTTTCCATGATTTAATTGTCTCCTTAGTTTATAAGTTATTTGTTAGACCCTCGGATATGCCTTTGCATATTCTTCCTTGAGCTTACTCTGCTTATTTGTAAGATATATCTGGGTTGTCGCAATATCCACATGTCCAAGCATCTCTTGAACAGACTTTATATCCGCTCCATTCCCCAACATATGTGAGGCAAATGAATGCCTTATCATATGAGGTGTTATATCCTTATCTATGCCGGCCTTAGCCGCATAATACTTTATTATCTTCCAGAATCCCTGTCTCGTCATAGGTGCACCCTTGCAGTTGAAGAACAGATAATCACTGCCTCCACTCATATCATCGCGCACCTCAGTAATATATCTGCTGAGGGCTCTCTGAGCAACCTCCGCAACCGGAACAGTCCTCACCCTGTCGCCGTCGTGGCACTCAATGAACCCAAGCTTTATGTTGACATCCGTGAGTTTCAATGTCACAAGCTCTGTAACACGTATTCCTGTAGCATACAACAGCTCCAGCATCGCCTTATCCCTGATCTCCTTTGGAGTCTTGTTGGTAGGCTGGTCGAGAAGCTTGTTCACCTCACTTATGGTAAGCGTCTCAGGAACCTTCTTCACGATCTTCGGAGGCTTTATATTCTCCGTTGGATCATCATTCACTATCCTCTCCCTCATGAGATAGGCATAGAATGACTTTATGGATGCAATGTTACGTGACACCGTAGCCATGGACATCCCCTGTTTCTCCATTTCCAACACATACGAAGTGATATAAGTTTCATTAATATCATCAATCCTCGTTATGCCCTTCTCGTCAAAATACCTGTAGAATTTTATCAGATCTCTCCGATATGATGCAACAGTATTCTCACTGGATTTTTTTACATTTCTTAAATAATCAACATATCTGTCTATGTATTGTTCCACTAATTTATCCCCTTAGTTATGTAGACTGAATTATATTATAAATACAAATGTAAATAAAATCAAACACTATTTTAACAAGTAAAATCAAGGCTTCACGGCATTTTTAATAAAAGTACAAAATGCGGTGCGCGATCAAATTATGTATACTAGATATTGACATAATTCTTTTCAAAAATATTTCACATTTTTTAATTCCGACAATGTTTCAGTTGAATTTTCTATGTTTCAAATTATGTGATTGCTTGTTTGGGAGCATTTCTTACCCCAATATGCGTAGATTGCAATTATTGTTTTGGAATCCACTATCCTGCCATCTCTTATCATATTGAGTGCATCATCAAGACCTATCTCCTCGGTCTCTATAAATTCATTCTCGTCCAATGCACATATTCCTCTGGTAAGTTCCCTGCCTATATACACGTAAGTCTGTTCATCACTTGTACCGATAGCCAGAACTGCTCTAGTCACATACTCCACAACCTTCGCGGTAAACCCTGTCTCTTCCCTGAGTTCTCTTCTGGCTGCATCTTCAGGAGACTCTCCCTCATCGATAAAACCAGCCGGAACCTCGTAGGTTATATCATCAATAGAATTCCTGTATTGCTTTATCAGTGTGAGCGATCCATCGTCTTTCACTGGAAGAATGCATGCTCCCGGGTGATGCTTTATCAGATCATATACAACATCTCTGCCATCAGGCAGTTCAAGATAGTCGTTATATACATCAAACACATGCGCTCTGTATGCCACTTCCGTCTTTATCCTCTTGAATTTTTCCATCTTTTAATCTCACCTCCCGTTTTATAGTTTGTCATGCATAAGAATGGTAAACTGTATATGACAAATCATAAAAAGGGTTTGTAGATCATCTCTACAAACCCTAATTTTTATTTTGCGTAATCTGTCACGCGTGACTCTCTTATAATATTTACCTTAATCTGTCCAGGATACTCAAGCTCGTCTTCGATCTGCTTTGCAATATCTCTAGCCAGCAATACCATATCAGAATCGCTTACATGCTCAGGAACTACCATTACACGAATTTCTCTACCTGCCTGAATAGCAAATGTCTTATCTACACCCTTATGAGAATTAGCAATATCCTCTAACTTCTTAAGTCTTGTAGTATAAGTCTCCAAGGTCTCTCTTCTTGCTCCCGGTCTTGCAGCAGAAATTGTATCTGCAGCCTGTACCAGAAGTGCTATCAATGACTCAGGCTCAACATCACCGTGATGTGATTCTACCGCATTGACAACAAGCGCTGACTCTTTGTACTTTCTACAAAGATCTGCACCGATCTGAACATGTGAACCCTCCATCTCATGATCAAGTGATTTACCTATATCATGGAGTAATCCAGCACGCTTTGCAACCTTGATATCGACACCTATCTCTCCGGCCAACAAACCACACAACTGAGCTACCTCAACAGAGTGCTTCAATGCGTTCTGTCCGTAGCTTGTTCTAAATTTCAACTTTCCAAGAAGTCTTACCAGCTCTGGATGGATTCCGTGAATTCCTACCTCAAGAGTAGCAGCTTCACCTTCCTCGCGCATCATGTTTTCAACTTCCTTCTGCGCTTTCTCAACCATCTCTTCGATTCTGGCTGGATGGATTCTACCATCCACGATGAGTTTCTCAAGTGCAATTCTTGCTACCTCACGTCTTACCGGATCAAAGCTTGATAAGATAACTGCCTCAGGAGTATCGTCTATGATAAGATCTACGCCTGTGAGAGTTTCAAGGGTACGAATATTTCTACCCTCTCTACCAATTATCCTACCCTTCATCTCGTCGTTAGGTAACTGAACTAATGAGATCGTTGTCTCTGAGATATGATCAACCGCACATCTCTGTATTGCATTGACAACATACTCCTTCGCCTTCTTGTTCGCTTCTTCTTTAGCTCTGGTTTCTAATTCCTTGACCATAACTGCTGTTTCATGCTTTACTTCATCTTCAACAGTCTTTAATAAGTATTCTTTTGCTTGTTCAGAGGTCAAACCTGAAATTCTTTCAAGTTCCTGTAAACGTTTCGCCTGTAACTCTTCAACCTTAGCCTTCTGCTTGTCCAGCGCGCTTTCCTTGTTAGCTAAACTAGCTTCCTTCTTCTCAACTGCCTCAGTCTTCTTATCAAGATTCTCTTCACGTGCAAGAATTCTCTTCTCCATACGTGAAAGTTCTCCACGTCTGTCCTTTACTTCCTTTTCAAGGTCATTACGTGTCTTAAGGGAATCTTCCTTTGCCTCAAGCAGTATCTCGCGCTTCTTAGCCTCGGCGGTCTTCTGAGCTTCGTCAATAATCTCTCTTGCCTGTGACTCTGCTCTTCCTATCTTGGTCTCTACTATGTTCTTGCGATATGCAATAGCGATAAACCATGTAGCAACAAGCAGTGCAACTACAACAACAGCGATTATTCCCCATACTATTGGTGAATTCACAGGAGCACCTCCTTATTAAGTTTTCATTGTACAAGAATACAACTATTTAAGTTTAATATTTTTAAGATGTTATGTCAAGTAATATCAGAGACAATATTTCGTATACACTCAGAAACCTTACGCCTGTCAAAACCCTTGCTGTACATGTATGCATAGACTTTATCACGCTTTTCAGTCAGTTCTTCCACAGTGTATTTTTTTTGTAAAATATGTGTTATCCTGTCGCTTTCGTCTGATATGTCTGAGTCTTCCACAGCCAGATCGATAACATCCTGGCCTATATGCTTTGCCTGCAATTCAAATCGTATGACACGAATGCCTTTCTTAGCGGAGTTTCTGCGTATATATCCACATGCATACCTGTAATCATCTATATATCCATACGACTTCAGTTTGTCGATGGTCTGATCCACAATCTCTTCGTCGTAATACAGATCCTTAAGCTTCTGCCTGATATCGTATTCACACTTGTCCGAAAACTTTATGGAGTTCACAGCCTTGTTCATGGCACGTTTGAACAGATAGTCCCGTCTGAATTTCTCAAGTTTACTCCATTCTATCTCACCGTCACAGGCAAGATGTAATCTTCGTATATCCGATGCATAGACCGATGAAAAAGGCTCATAGTCCACAAACAAACAAAACCTTTTATCATCGATCTTCCTGATATCAGTGACAGTTGCGATTCTACTCATCTGCTCCATCATCTACAGTGTTCTCGGCAGACTCTCCGGCAACACCAACCGCCTCTCTTACCTTCTGCTCTATCTCATCACAGATAGCTGTATTGTTCTCAAGATATGCCTTCGCATTCTCTCTTCCCTGACCTATCTTATTGCCGTTGTATGCGTACCATGCACCGGACTTATCCACTATGTCGTTCGCAACAGCAAGATCAAGAATATCTCCGACCTTAGATATACCCTTGCCGAACACGATATCGAACTCAGCCTCCTTGAATGGAGGAGCCACCTTGTTCTTAACTATCTTAACTCTTGTTCTGTTACCTACGATCTCACCGCCCTGTCTGAGCGTATCAATTCTTCTTACGTCAAGTCTTACGGAAGCATAGAACTTAAGTGCACGACCACCTGTTGTAACCTCAGGGTTACCGAACACAACTCCAACCTTCTCTCTGAGCTGATTGATAAATATGACAACACAGTTGGTCTTGCTGACAACAGCAGTGAGCTTTCTGAGCGCCTGTGACATAAGTCTGGCATGAAGTCCCATATGCGAATCGCCCATCTCTCCGTCTATCTCTGCCTTTGGTACAAGTGCAGCAACAGAGTCCACGATAACGACATCAACCGCTCCCGATCTGACCATGGTCTCTGTGATCTCAAGAGCCTGCTCTCCGCAGTCAGGCTGTGATATGTAAAGATTGTCTATATCTACACCTATGTTCTTGGCGTATGTCGGATCAAGCGCATGCTCGGCATCTATAAAGCCTGCGATTCCGCCTCTCTTCTGTATCTCAGCAACAATGTGAAGTGCTACCGTCGTCTTACCACTCGACTCAGGTCCGAACACCTCTATGATTCTTCCTCTAGGCACACCGCCAAGTCCAAGTGCTATATCAAGGCTGAGGGATCCTGTAGGGATCACATCTATATTCATATTCGCATTGGAATCGCCAAGCTTCATCACCGAACCCTTACCATACTGCTTCTCTATCTGTGCTATAGCGGCATCCAATGCCTTTCTCTTATCATCAATATTTACATTACCGGAATTATTCGCCATTATATTTTCCTCCTAAACATATGTTCGATTATCTTTTAATATACTATTAGATTATTGCCACTTTGTCAACCATAAATTGGCTGCCTTCACTTAATTAATCAATATCTGTCTGGTATGTGGGGATCATCGGCATCAGAACAATGCCGCATCTTGAATTTTTCACTTAACATCTTTATGTCCGTCATTATAACACACTTTACAGCCATTAATTATTAAGATAGAATAAACTTTACCGACAAAGGCATTATAAATCGTGACAGGTTATAAAACACGCATTTCAAGGAGGAGCCATGAGCACAGTAGGCATAGTTTGCGAATACAATCCATTTCACAAGGGACACGAATATCAGATACAGCAGGCGAAGCTTCTAACTGGTGCCGAACATGTCATATGCTTTATGAGCGGCAATTTTCTTCAGAGAGGCGTTCCTGCCATAGCAGATAAGCACACAAGAACCGAGATTGCTTTGAGATGCGGTGTAGACGCTGTGTTCGAGATTCCATTTGTATACGCATCATCAAGTGCCAGAGACTATGCACATGCCGCAGTCTGCATGATGAACGCTCTTGATGGCATAGACTATATCTCATTCGGCGCAGAATGTGATGACATGGATCTTCTGCAAAAAATTGCCGAACTCACCGTCAATGAACCGCCACAGGTATCGGAATTCATAAAAAAATCCGTATCTTCGGGCATCTCATATGGATCAGCCAGAGCAGCCGCCATCTCCGGGTATCTGCAGAACCAGAACCTTACCGGTTATACCAGCGCTGATCTTGACCGTATCCTGGCAAGCCCGAACAACATTCTGGCCATAGAGTATATTGCTGCTCTTATACAGACAGACTCCAGGATCAAACCTGTCCCGATCAGAAGGATCTTATCAGAATACAACAGCACTGCCACCGACAACGACATCTGTTCGGCCTCAGCCATACGTGAGCTACTCCGGTCAGGTGATGTTGAAAGCTTAAGGCGCCACATTCCTGACAGTTGCTACAACATCCTGCAAAACGCGTACAGAAAGTCATTTCCGATGTTCGACGACGACCTGTCTCATCTCCTGTCAGCACGAAGGATACTTGCTCCGTGCACGGATGACATCGTTGACATGGATAGAGATCTCTGCAACCGTCTCTCCAGGCTTGACACAAATCTATCCTTTACTGAGACCGCAACAGCACTTAAATGCAGGAATTATACTCTCACGCACATTCAGAGAGGTCTGCTGCACACCATCACAGACCTGAGATGTGATGACTATTCCCATTTTAAAGAAAACGGCTGGATAGCCTACATCAAGCTTCTTGGACTAAAAAAAGATGCAGGTGCCGTGATAAAAAGCATGAAAAAGGCTTCGCAGGTACCGATCATAACCCGTTCAGCCGAGATATACAAAAGTACAGATTCCACAGGTCTGTCCATGTTCTCATACGACATAAAAGCCACAGACATATACAGAAACATGGTATACAACAAATACAAAATCAGTATAAAGACCGATTTTGAACAACCTGTCATAGTTATATGACATATTCTTATTTATCATATTTGCTCTATAAAATGAATACAATTGGCATATGAAGAACGTATGTTATATAATTCTAACAGCTTCAATTATAATATTTGCATGTTTAAATTCAGACATCATCAGATCCGGATGCACCCAGGGGTTACAGCTATGGTACTCATCCATTGTACCTATCCTGCTCCCCTTTATGCTGCTGACCGGTGTTATAACCAGCTTTCTCAGATCGATACAGGTATCAAAATGCTGCGCATATGCGATCATCTTTATAATAGGCCTGCTATGCGGTTTTCCCACAGGCACGATCATCATAGCTTTCTTTTACCGAAAGAGGATCATCTCTGAAAACGTATGTCAGAGCCTACTCCCGATGTGCAACAATATAAGTCCGATGTTTCTTTACAATTACATATACAGGGATCATTTGATGGAATATATATCGTTTGCACGGCTGATCGAGGCTGTATATCTTCCACAGATCATTTATACTGTAATAGCGCTTACTCTGTCATGTATGTCATCCCACCGCTCCAGCACTTCCACGGAGCTGCTTACTGCCGCAACAGTCCAGGTATCATCAGACAACCAGAGCCCCAATTCAGGGAATCCAGAAAATACGTATTCTGACATAATAAGCAGCTCGGTACACAATATAACTGTGATCGGTGTGTACATGGTCATATTTGCCATTGCAGGAAATCTTATGTGCAGCTACTTTTCAGGCGATGCATGCACCATAATATCCACATATCTGGAGATAGGCAGCGGTGTACCAGTATTATACAGCATGGATATTTCCACAAAAATAAAGACAGCCCTCATTCTCTCACTCACTGCCTTTGGAGGGCTATCCGCCTTGTTCCAAAGCCGTGATATGATAAGAATATCCGGGCTGTCTTTCATCAAATACACAACAGGGAAAATAGTATGTGCCTTCCTGTGTTTCATTTTCTATATGATGTGTCTGTAAATACATCCTGTATCATCTGGCGTGATTACTCGTCGAGGAACTCCTCATCATCCTCATCCTCGTCGTCATATTCATCATCGTAATCCTCGTCATCATAATCCTCATCGTCAGAGTCGTCTGATGAATACTCTGTCTTGCCGTATACATTGTAATCTGTGTTGTCATCATCAGCAAATGCTGAATCGTCAGCACTTGGCTGTACCTGCTCAGGAACACCGTTGATCTGAGCTATACTTGAATCAAGCTCTGCCATATTGTCTGTAACTCTTGCCGCATTGTCCTCAAGAGACTTAATGAGGTTCTCATAGTTCGCTCTCTCTGCCTGAAGTGTTGCATTTATATACTGGCTTATCTCTGTGAGCTTGTCCTTTGAATAGTACATGGAACCTGCTCTGACTTCCTTGGCATCCGCATTCGCCTCAGCGATGATCTGCTCAGCCTGGCTTCTCGCCATGTCTGTTATCTCATTCGCTCTGATGTTGGCAAGCTCAACTATCTGGCTCTGATCAACCAGTCTGTTTGCCTCTGCAACAGACTCTGTGATGATAGAATCAGCTCTGGCTCTTGCATCCGCAAGTATAGCCTCCTTGTTTCTCATGATCTTCTTACATCTCTCTATCTCATTAGGCAGCTTGAGCTTGAGTTCGCCCACCATCTGCTCCAGATCTTCCTTTGGCACAATAATCTTACTGGATGACAATGGCTGATACTTACAATTGTCAATAAATATCTCTATCTCACTGATCATCTCTTCAATACCTTTTCTTGCCATGTTTTTCTCCTCCTAATAATCTATCCAAAAATTCTTCCTTCGTCTGTCAATCTCTGTCTATCGAATATCGATCTCTCAATGTATCCCTGATCTCCTCCGGGATAAAATCATGTACATCCACACCAAAGCTCGCATATTCCTTGACTACGCTTGAGCTCAGGTACGAATACTCAATACTGGTCGCAAGAAAAACCGTGTCAATATCCGGGGCAACCTTCCTGTTGCTCTGGGCAATCTGTAATTCATACTCAAAATCCGACACAGCCCGAAGGCCTCTCACTATGACCTTCACGTCGTTCTGCCTTGCAAAATCCACCAGCAGTCCTCCAAAACCCATAACTTTCACGTTTGGGATATCTGAGACTACATTCTTTAACATATTAACACGTTCTTCCAAAGAAAACAATGGAGATTTTGCGGTATTATTGAGCACCCCGACTATCAGCTCATCAAACATTTCCGCAGATCTCTTAATTATATCCAAATGGCCAAGTGTCACCGGATCAAAACTTCCCGGATAAATAGCTCTACTCATCTTCCAGTCTCCTATATATAAATGTATGTTTATTGGTCTTATATTTCTTCGTCTTATAAAGCTCCAGTCCCAGATCATCAAGATAATCAAAATTCGTGTCAAGATCAGACTCCACAATGACCATTGTGTCATCATCCATCAGAGGTGAACCTGCAAGTCTTTCAAGCACAGCCTTTTCCAGAAGCTTTCCATATGGCGGATCCATAAATATTACGTCAAATGCTTGTCCCTGTCTCTCCAGCATCCCCACTGCCTGAACTGCATCCGCTGACAAGACCTGTGCCCTGTCGGCAAGCTTCGTAAACGCAAGGTTTTTATTGATACACTCCACTGCTTTTCTGCTGTTCTCGACAAATACCGCCATGGCTGCCCCACGGCTGAGCGCCTCTATTCCAATAGCTCCGCTTCCGCTGAACACATCAAGGAACCGGCATCCCGGAATATCATTTGAGAGCATATTAAATAAGGTTTCTTTTATCCTGTCCGTTGTCGGTCTGGTGTCCATCGAATCAATCGTCACCAGCTTCAGACTTCTTGCACTGCCGGCAATAACCCTCATATTCTTCTCCTATCTATATGTACTGTATATCATAAACTTTTCCTGCCAGACATTCTTATACCATGCCTTTTGCCAAATTACAAGAAAAGCTTCCAATCTTCACACTATTTTCCCATTATTCTGTCTCTCACGTATTTTCCGGTGTCAGACAGATCTCCATCGGATAAGCTGCCCGTGGCTGTTGAATCGGACTTTATAAGTGCCGATGTCTCATTCTTGTTACACAGACTCCATGATGAATAGCTGAGATTATTCTCGTTTATAAGCTTAAACCACTCGTCAGATGAATCGTAATCAATACCTCCATTGCCCGATGCATCGCACAGGCTGAACTCACTCACAAATACAGGAAGTCCGTTGTACAGAGCCGTCTTAACCTTATTTCTCAGGTCATCCTTGTGGGTAGCCGCATAAAAATGCACTGCGTACATGATGTTGTCATAACCGGTTATCGGATCCTGTGACGCAATATCGACATCCTGACTCCAGTTTGGAGTTCCCACGATTATCAGAGCATCTTTGTCGTTTGCCTTGATGACCGGTATTATGGTCTCGGCATACGACTTGACACTGCTCCACTGGGTTCCACCATTCGGCTCGTTGCAGATC
The DNA here is from genome assembly GCF_040227275.1 of Coprococcus sp. RTP31081st1_H1_RTP31081_211007. Lineage (NCBI taxonomy): Bacteria > Bacillati > Bacillota > Clostridia > Lachnospirales > Lachnospiraceae > Coprococcus > Coprococcus sp. RTP31081st1_H1_RTP31081_211007. The sequence goes on along the minus strand of NZ_JBEHVP010000001.1, from coordinate 76,476 downwards.
TCATATATGACATTCTCCTGTGCCGCATATTTCTTAGATACCTTGTCAAAGAATTCTTTTGCATCATCTATATGATTATTCGGATCACTATCGCTTAGTATGTGCCAGTCAACTATGACATACATGCCAAGCTCAGTCGCTGCACTAACTCCTTTGTCGACAAGAGCAAGTATCTCGTCCTTATCTCCGCCACTGCAGTATCCGTGTAGCTGTCTCCTGTATCCGTATACATCGCAAGTCTTATAAGATTTGCACCCCAGTCATCCCGCAGAGTCTCAAAGGCTTTCTTATTCACATAATCAGGGAACCATGTGATTCCATGGGTGCTGACACCCTTAAGCTGATATTTGTCTCCATTCATGTCCACTATATCCGTTCCTTTTACCGAAAGTTTTCCATGTGTTTCAAATGGGATCTCTCCCGGAACATTTGTATTGTTTTTCTTCTCAGTGGTAGCGGATTCTGTATTTTTCCCGCCTCCGCTTGTTTCATTGCTATCGGTCTTCTCAGGCGCTGAAGCTACCATCTTAAGACCATCTCCGCTGTACTGTGTGTCATTTACATACAGCACGTATTTCTCAACGGCGAGGTCATCTGAAGAGAAATTATATCCGAGGTTGATACTGCCATTAGCCGGTATCTCCTGGGTGTAATCCACGGCCTTTATTGACACTGTTTTGCCTGATATCTTGTACTCTCCGCCCCATATCTGATCTACAGCCGGAGTTCCCTTATATGTAATCTCAAGCTTCCAATCCTTTGCAGACGCAGATGTGTTGTTATATATGTTGATGCTCTCTGTAGCACACTTTTTGCCATCTGCCTCCCACGTTGTATCATGTCCTATCTCAGCATAGAAATCGCCTGCAATATCCAAGGATTGGTCATCCTGTTTTTCTGACGGCTCAGTTGTATCGCCCGTATTGTCAGCACTTTTCACTTCTTCTGTGCCTGCAGAAGTCTCCTGCAGCGTTTCTTTCTTAACGGAATCACCTTTCTTTCCCGAAGCGATCACATATCCCATAACCGCTATAATTATCAGCAAAATGCCAATAATTATTCCCATAACTATCGTTTTCTTATTTTTCATGGTATACCCCCTTTTTTTATTTATAATACAGGCATAGTGTACAGCCTGTCATCCCCTTTATTTATCAGTTTCGCATCTATCTCCTGTCCATAGCGGTCGTATACGTCCTGCGCCGCCCTAAGCATGTCAGCATGATTGTATATATCCCCAACCTTGAACATCAACTCCCCGCTCTGTCTTATTCCAAAGAAATCGCCCGGGCCCCTCATCTTGAGATCCTCACCGGCTATATAGAAGCCGTCATTTGATTTCTCCAGAACATTCAGTCTCTCCATAGTATCCTTGTCCTTTTTTCCGCTCATGAAAATGCAGTACGACTGGAGATTTCCTCTTCCTACACGTCCCCTGAGCTGATGGAGCTGCGCAAGGCCAAAACGCTCTGCATTCTCCACCATCATAACTGTGGCATTTGGATTGTTTATTCCAACCTCTATGACCGTAGTTGAGACAAGAATGCTTATCTTACCATCCGCAAAGTTCTGGAGAATCCTGTTCTTTTCCTCCGCCTTCATCTTACCGTGCAAACATACCACCGAAGTGTCAGCGCCATATCCATCCCTGATGGACTTCTTCAGCTCCTCCGTATACTCGGTCACATTTGCAACATCGTCCAGAACTTCGCTGGCCTCCACCATCGGGCAGACTATATATATCTGATGCCCCTGTGAGACCTCCTTCATGATAAAGCCGAGAGCCGTCTTCCTGTAGCTCTCATCCACAACGCAGTTCTTGATTGGGATTCTTCCTGCCGGGAGCTCATCTATAACTGAAATGTCAAGATCGCCATACATGATGATCGCAAGGGTTCTCGGAATAGGTGTGGCACTCATAACAAGCGTGTGCGGAGCTTCTCCCTTTGACGCAAGTCTCTCGCGCTGCTTTACACCAAATCTGTGCTGCTCATCAGTTACAACGAGCGCCAGTCTTCCATACTCCACCTTGTCCTGTATGAGGGCATGTGTTCCGACCACAACCTGCACATCCATATTCTTGATGCGACTGTACATCTCTCTTTTCTCTTTCGCTGTCATGGAACCCGTCAGAAGTCCCACAGATATTCCGTATGGCTCAAACAGTGAACTGAGCTCCTTGTAATGCTGAACCGCCAGAACCTCAGTCGGTGCCATGATCACTCCCTGATAGCCACTTGCAGCCACTGCGTATAATCCGGCTGCTGCAACTATGGTTTTTCCTGATCCGACATCCCCCTGAACCAGCCTGTTCATGACATGTTCAGAGCGCATATCGTCAAGCATATCACGCACCGCATTCATCTGCGCCCCGGTAAGCCTGAACCTCAAGTTCTCAATAAACGTCCTGACCTCCTCATCACAGTTTATTATACATGTATTTTCTGCATACACATTGTCGTCTTTTATCCTGTGAAGGTTTGATATAAAGCTGTAAAATTCATCAAATGCCATCCTCTTCACAGCCCCCTTGAGCTTCTGCTCATCCTGAGGAAAATGAATCGAGTGGATAGCCTTTTGTATACCCATAATATGGTACTCATCAAGCACATTGTCATGCAGGTAATCCTCAAGCCTGTCTATGGCTTCCTCTGCGCCTCTCACAGCCTTCTGTATGGTCTTCGAGGTTATACCGGGCGTTACCGTGTACACCGGCTGCCAAACATGCGTAAGTTCGCCGTATTTATCATCAGTGTAGTATTCCGGCTGCGTCATGGTCATCATACCGCCCTTATAAGCCACATTTCCTACAAACACAAACTCCTGACCTATATGAAAGAAATTACGCAAAAAAGGACAATTAAACCAGGTAAGTTTAATTGTCCCAGAGAAATCCTTTGCGTACAATATTACTATGGTCAGTCCATGTACTTTTCTGACCTCCGCACGGCTGTTCACAACAGCCCTCACGGACTGCCTGCTTCCCGCCTGCAGATCTGATATATCCACTGGATCCTCATAGGTGACATATGTCCTGGGGTAATTGAGAAGCAGATCGTTCACCGTCTCTATCCCAAGCCGGGCAAATGCCGACGCAGTCTTGTCACCTATGCCTTTTATTGTCTTTATGGAGTCATTCAATTCCATACATACACCTCTTCACAACGGATCTCACAGATACACAGAAAGTTATTCCACAGATACTATATAATAGTATATCGGCTGTCCGCCATAGTAGCACTGCACATCAACGTCCGGATATGCCTCCTCCACTCTGCCAGCAAGCTTCTGCGCATCCTCCTCAGACACATCAGCACCATTATATATGCTTATAACCTCTGAATCCTCATCGACCGCATCTGCGATCAGTTCAAATGTTACATTCTCTATATCATTTCCAACACTGACAAGCCCCTTATCGCCGATACCCATGATATCGCCCTCCTTGATGGCCTTTCCATCGATCGAGGTATCTCTTACGGAATAAGTTACCTGTCCGCTTTTGACATTCTTGACAGCCGACTTCATGGCAGATCTGTTCTCGGCCACATCGACTGTACTGTCGAATGCGATCATGGCGCTTATGCCCTGAGGAGCATTCGCGGTTGGAATCACAATTATATTCTTATCTTCACACAGAGTTGCCGCCTGATTAGCCGCAAGAACAACATTCTTATTGTTCGGGAGTATAAATATATTCTCGGCATTCACATCATCGATCGCATTGAGCATATCCTCAGTGCTTGGATTCATGGTCTGTCCGCCTTCTATAACACGGTCTGCTCCAAGCTCTTCAAAAAGAGTCTTGAGACCATCACCCATGGATACCGTAATAAATCCATACTTCTTACGAGGCTCCTTATGCTCCTGCTTTCTGTGCTGCCTCTCTTCCTCCTGCTTCTCGGCCTCATCGCGCTCTGCCTGACCGATAACACGCTCATGATGCTCTATCCTCATGTTGTCTATCTTCATATTAGTAAGGTATCCAAGTGTAAGACCCTTTTCAAATGCCTGACCAGGATGGTTGGTATGCACATGTATCTTAACTATATCATCAAGAGATACACATACTATCGAGTCACCTATAGACTCGAGGAAGCTCTTCAGATCATCCTCCTCAGCCTCGCCATATGGCTTCTCAAGATTGATAATAAACTCTGTACAATATCCAAACTTTATATCCGCTGTGGATATGGAATCGTTGCCTGCGCCTGTGGATGTTCTTGCCACATTCACTGTTCCTGTGTTCTTGCTGAGTTCAACTGTAACTCTGCCCATGAGACAGTCGACAGCACCCTTGAGCACCACCATGAGTCCCTGTCCACCTGAATCGACCACGCCGGCTTCCTTCAGAACCGGAAGCATCTCAGGAGTGGAATCAAGAACGGCATCTCCATATTCAATAACCTCGTCACAGAACTGTGCAAGGGACATATCTGCATCAGCACACTCCCTTGCCTTGGACGCCACGCCCTTGGCAACTGTGAGAATCGTTCCCTCCTTAGGCTTCATGACAGCCTTATATGCAGTCTCTACAGCCTTCTGAAAAGCGTCTGCTATAACGTGAACATCTATGGTCCTTGCGTCCTGCACTTTCTTGCTGAAGCCTCTCAAAAGCTGTGACAAAATTACACCTGAGTTACCTCTGGCGCCTCTGAGCGAACCTGTGGACATGGCCTTTGCTATGGACTTCATATCATCAGGTGCCGCCTCAACCTCCTTCACTGCAGACAGGATTGTCAGCGTCATATTAGTTCCTGTATCTCCGTCAGGCACAGGGAACACATTAAGTTCATTGATATATTCCTTGTTCTTATCAAGATTATTGGCACCGGCAATAAATGCTTTCTTCAGTGCAAGCGCATCAATCGTATTACTCACTTTACTCTATCCTCCAAACTAATCAAGTACTTTAACATCTTCAACATAGACATTGATATGGCTGACCTTAAACGACGTAAAATCCTCTACCTTGTACTTTACCGACTGCATAAGATTGTCTGTGACAGCCTTTATACTAACGCCATAAGCAACAACTATGTGCAGCTCAATGACTATATCACCATTCTCATCAAAACGTACATTTACACCCTTAGAAACATTGTCTCTGCGGAGCTGCTTTACAATTCCGTCCTTGACACTGACTATTCCCATTCCTACTATTCCAAAACAGTCAAGGGCTGTAAGTCCTGCAACCTGTGCAACAACACTCTCATCTATACTTACTTTACCGTTATCGCTATTAATATATTCCTTCATACACGACTCCTTTCTAACAAAGTCACCAGTGTTCATCATATCTACCGACTTATAAACACAATTACTCATCAATTATAGCATAAATCTAATTTTATTCTATAGTATTTCTTCATTTCCAATAAAAAATAAATATTTTGCTTGCATATGGAAAAATAATCTGCTATTATATGTCTTGTTGTGAACTTAGGAAGAAAGTTAGTTTATTCATTGAAGGAGGTGCTATTATGGCAAAATGTTCAATTTGTGATAAAGGTGCTCATTTCGGTATCAAAGTGAGCCACTCTCATAGAAGAGCAAACAAGATGTGGAAGTCAAATGTTAAGTCTGTTAAGGCTGTAGTTGATGGTACACCAAAGAAGATCTATGTTTGTACATCTTGCTTAAGATCTGGTAAGGTCGAGCGTGCATAATATTTGCATAATATCACCGATTCAGTTCTGGTATAAATAAGAGTGATGATCCTCAAGGATCATCACTCTTATTTTTTTATCTGCAGGAGAATATATAAGATAACAGCAATAATATAACGATTATGAGAAATTCCACAAATCCACTTATGAAATATCCTATAACCACTCCCACCGCTGTGAAAAAAAACGCAAATCCTGTGAATTTTTTCCAGATAAAAAATCACCACCATAATGATTTATTATCATTATATGTGGTGACTTTTTAATAATGCATTTCCCAACGCACTGAATCTTACTTATATTATATATTCTGATATTTATTATTCTGTGACAGATTCCTCTGACTGTGCGACATCATTTATCGCCTTGTCAACATTCTTCTCTTCCTCTGTCTTGTCCTTCTTGAACAGACCCACGATCTTATCTACGACCTCTGGGGCCATGTCTATGATCTTTGTTACGGCATCCTGGTTCTTGAGATTTACAAGTCTCGTATTTCCTCCTGAGACGACAAGAACAGCAGACGGGCTCATCTTTGCTCCGATTCCTCCGGCAGCTTTGTTGCCGTCCTGCTTATTGAACGCTCCGGCAGCCATACCAAAATTGACATCTACAAGAGGAATAATGATCGTGTCACCGACATACACAGGCTCTCCCACCACCGATTTCGATGATATAAAGCCATCCATTCCCTTAAACATAGAACCCAGTGTTCCCTCAATATTCATATTTGCCATATCAATTTCCTCCTGATATCTTTTTTAATCGAGCAATAGTTATCTTGACATTCTTGTTCCAGATCACCTTCAGCACGCTCCAGCCGATTGTTCCAAGTCTTATCCTGCCCTTCATGAACAGGTCTCCCTCCAGCCGGGCTTCAGAGAAATCCGGTGTTATATCTATATTATCATAGTATAGCGGGAAAAGCAGGCTCATATACCCCAGGCGCTCACCTGTTGTTGCCGGGTCATCCGCACCATATATGATCTGCCCCTTAAGCTTTGTGGGCTTAAGATGCTTTAACACCTTTATCAGTTCAACCTTGAAAACTCTCATGGCTTCCTTTGTTCTGACATTGTGTACAAGCTTAGTATAGCCATCTTTTTTCTTTTTCAGACTGGCAAACTTCTCTGACAGATCTTTGAACTTCGATACAACCGTCTTTGCCATACTGTCTATCCTTCTGCCCAGCCTGATGAGCGGCCCCGGTACGGGCTCCTCAAATTCGCTGTCCTCAAGAAGAAACTGCCTGTCCTCCGGCTCCACCGATGGATAGTCTTCATATCCCGGACTGTCAGAAGCTTCTTCCTCTGTCTCAGCCCGACTGTATTCCCCGGGTTCAGAATATACCTCTTCTTCCGGCTCCGGTATGGCACTTTTTTCGCTGCCCATGATGGTTCCGCCAAACAGCCTCAGCCTGTACCGAAGGCCGTCCGAATCATACAAAACCTTAAAACACAGGACAAAACCAAGCCATCTGGCAGAGAACTTCGCAAATATGTCATCATTCTTCTTCACATACGCCCTGTATCTCACCGGCGCAAACAATACGAGAAGTGCAAGAAGCACTACCAGTCCCACCAGCGACAGGATAACTATGAGCAGTATCTTCAATATCAACCAAACAATATGCATGCTCCATCCCCTTAGACCCAGAGACTATCTGGTCACGATGCAAAAAATCTCTCCACATCAACATCCCCGGTCTTCTTATATATATCATCTATTATATCCCTGACAAGCAGTACAGCCTGGAATCTGCTTGGAGCTGCACCGACAATATGTATAGCATCGCCCATGTCAGTGTAGATCTTCTGCCTGAGTTCATTCAACTCATATATCTCCAGAATCCCATCTCCAAACAACGGAAGTGTGATAACGAACACTCCAGGCACATATTTTACTCTATGGAAGCGCCTTATTCCTCTGACCATCCTTATGATCTGCCGGTCCCGGGCTCCACCAACATAAAACTTATCATCAATGACCATATTCAATCACCTGTAATAAACAGTTTATTCTTCCATCATCTGCTTTATAACAATATAGTCCGCAAGAAGTTCACTCTTTTCCCTGCATCTCGAAAGAGATCCGTTTACATATTCCCTGATCTCATCAGTGGTGTTGAAGAAAACAGGTATGTTGGAGAGTATCTTTGCCATGATGGCTCTGTTGACTGTCATTGAGTTGGCCGCAAACAGATCTGCAAACTCATTTGTCAGCTTCTCCTTACATGCAGCTATATAATCAGTATCCACATTGAGTACGCCCATCACAGCTATATTGTCTATATCCACAAACATACTTCCCGAGAGAAGCTTATCCATGATCTCCAGATCTCTGTATGTATCCTGAAGCTCATTTGCGGCAATATCATCGGTGTAACCGGTTGAGATGTCGTACACAGCGGACTCAAGCATTACCTTATGCTCTCCTGCCAGCTCCTGTTCTCCGACGATATCGTCAAGGAGTGCATATACATCCTCAAGATGCTCTCCGTCGTCAGCGACAGCCTTCTCTATGACAGTCATCGCTTTCTTACAGCTCTCAGATACGCCTTCCTTTGAATCCAGCGCAAGCATCATAACATAGAGATCGTTTACAAGCTCTATGATGAGCATATATTCAGTCACAACCGAATTCAGGAATGCTGCACTTCTGTCCAGCACATCAGTGAGCTTTCTGTAACCATCGTAATCAAGAGCAGTGTAATCACCGGCCTTTAAGACCTCAAGCGCCTCATGTAGTTCAGGGTACTCTGTCTCAAATCCCTCTGGAAGTCTTATGAGAGCAGTATTCTCGATCATCTCAATAAACTGGTCAAGAGACTCCTTCTCCACTCCATTATATATATCAAGCGTTTCTCCCAGAATGTCATAGAATCTGTTCTTTGTCATACGTATCGGGAGCTGTCCTATGATGGACTGCAGTTTGGAGTTAATGGCAACCTTGTCCTGATCTGCGAACACAAATCTGTATATCTCTTCTGCAAAGTCACTGACGCCCGCCTCATCGAGCTCCTTAAGCTCCTTCTGTATCTCCTCGTCAACATTCTCCGGATAACTGTATTCTTTCCTGTTTAAAATATACTCATACATCTCAAATGCATCCGTGTATGATGTGAGCACCTTCATCTTGGCTGTTATGGTGTTCCTGACATCCGAGATAAGCTTCATGTCAGCATCCTCGCACACCGTCTTATCTCCCACAACAAAGTCGCCTATCAGCTTGTCGATCACAGCCTGGCACTGAGCGATATATGGATCATCAGGGACATCCCCATCCATATGCATGTCCTTGAGTGTCAGGTAATTCAAGGTGAATTTGTGGCATGCATATTCATAATTTGCTTTCGATGCCACCCCTGCAAACAGTGCAAGATTCCTGTCCAGATCCTTCTTTCTCTGTATATCGGTTATAAGCTTCTTCTCTTCATTATACATAATAAACTTCCTCTTTTATCTTCTTTATAAATCTTTGATCGTATATCCTAGTTGTGTGTATGGGTAAACAGATGATCCTGACAATACTCCTTGTTACCTGTACACTTTGAGCAGTACCTGAACTGCAGATCAGGATAATCTTTGTCCGTTCTTCCACACACAACGCATCTGTGTCCGATATTCTCCTGTTTTGCTGTCCGCACCTGCCTGTTATAATTCCGCCGCCTCTTCATCTGCTTTGGCGAAAACTTTCTGAAGTTCTTCGTGCTCAGATAGAATATCACAAAGCTCACAAGTGACATGGCTATGTTCACTCTTCCCATAAATGTCTCATTGATGAAGTAATACGCTATAATGACGATATACAGTATCGAGAGATACTTCATCTTGATTGGTATGATCATGGCGTATAACACGCTCATGTCAGGATAGCATACCGCTATGGCAAGGAATATGGACATCAATATATAATATGTCGATGCATATGCGAAATAACCAGTCGAGCTCGCGTAATCATACCTTATGATATAGGTACAGAATATGTGTGCAAGCATTATACCGATCATGGTAAACAGCATGGAGCTGAACATGTACAGATTATAAAGGAATGTTCCGATAGTACGTTCCAGCAGAGATCCCAGACTGTAGTAAAATATCAGCATGATTATCGTGAATATATCGACACCGAATACCGGTGGTGTGATTATCCATGTGAAAAGTCTCCACACCTGTCCATGCATTACCGCCGCCGGATCAAGTGTCAACATGAACAGTATCTTTGGCTGGAACATGAACAACAGATATCCTATACCGTAGCCTATGATGAGGTATAATGTGAGGTTTCGAATGGAGTATCTGCCAAACTTCTTCTCGATCTTACTTATTATATTCATAGAAAAACTCCTGTCATACTTTTTTAAACTACACCTTTTGAATTATATAATATAAAAAATGAGTTTACAACAGTAGAATAATTAAGTTTTTCTAACCTGGCGGATAACAGCAAAATAGCTGCCAGCTATAAACCGGCAGCCAGGACAGATATCATACAGCCATGTGCATCCATCTACTTCTGAAAGTCCACATACTTTATCTCCATGTCCGTGGCAAGGGCCATCTTGTAGAGATCCGGATTGAATTTGAACAGATCATCCGGAGATACTCCGGTATTCTTAAGGACATCCTCAAATGTATCTCCATCCTGCACTGTATATATAAGAAAATCTTCCTCCATGATCACGGGAATACACACTTCATCCCCCGGCTGCATATTGTATACGTTGATGTACGGGTTTGCTGATATGATGTCGCTGAGCTTTACCTTGTATATCCTGGACAGCTTATACAGTGTGTCCCCTCTCTTCACTACATGGATAACTCCGTTACAGGTATCAAAATTCATAGCTTACCCCTGAAAGGCTTTTTTATAATATATTCACCTCCGATGATATAGTTACCTGCAAAAAACTTTTATTTTTACATTTTCTGGTAATGGTTAAGTTTTTATAAAGTCATTGTATTTTTTTAAACCCTACACTATAATAAAGTAGCTTTATCGGCAGAAATGTCGAAATCAAACACATTCAACACACAAAAGAAATTGGAAGGGTTGTTTTATGTACACATTAGGAATTGATATTGGATCAACAACAGTTAAGGTTGCTGTCCTTGACAAGGACAACAAGATACTTTTCTCCGATTACAAAAGACATTTTGCAAATATCAAAGAAACACTTAAAGATCTTGTACAGGAAGCAAAGGATGCCCTCGGCGAGAACGAGGTCAATCCATGTATAACCGGTTCAGGTGGACTGGCTCTCGCCCAGCTCATCGGTGTGCCATTTACACAGGAGGTAGTCTGTGTATCAGAGGCACTGCAGGACTATGCACCACAGACCGACGTTGCCATAGAGCTCGGCGGTGAGGATGCCAAGATCATATATTTTACAAACGGAATAGAGCAGCGTATGAATGGTGTCTGTGCCGGAGGTACAGGCTCATTCATCGACCAGATGGCTACACTTCTGCAGACCGATGCATCAGGTCTTAACGACTATGCAAAGGATTACGATACCATCTACCCTATCGCTGCAAGATGTGGTGTATTTGCCAAGACAGATATACAGCCACTCATCAACGAGGGAGCTACAAAGCCAAACCTGGCCGCTTCCATATTCCAGGCCGTTGTCAACCAGACTATATCCGGTCTTGCATGTGGTAAACCTATCAAGGGCAATGTTGCATTCCTGGGCGGTCCTCTTCACTTCCTCCCGGAGCTGAAGAATGCATTTATCAGAACTCTTAACCTGACAGGTGATGCCATCATAGATCCGGGACACTCACATCTGTTTGCAGCCGTAGGTGCCGCCATGAACTCCAAGCCTGAGGTATCCATGACACTTTCAGAGCTTATACATGCACTCTCACAGGAGCTCAACCTCTCCTCAGGTGTAGAGAGACTTGCGCCACTCTTTGAGAGCGATGAAGATTACGAGAAATTCAAGGCAGATCACAACAAGTACGCCGTAAAGCGCGGTGATCTCGCAACATATAAAGGAAACTGTTTCATCGGTGTCGATGCCGGTTCAACCACCACAAAGGTTGCACTTGTCGGTTCTGACGGTGAACTGCTCTACGACTTCTACAGCAGCAACAACGGAAGTCCACTTAACACCACCATCAGAGCTATAAAGGATATATACAGCAAGCTTCCTGAGGGCGCAGTGATCGCAGGCTCATGTTCTACTGGTTACGGTGAGGCTCTTATCAAGCAGGCTCTCTCTCTGGATTTCGGTGAGGTTGAGACAATAGCCCACTACACAGCCGCAGCATTCTTCGACCCTGAGGTCGACTGCATTCTTGATATCGGCGGTCAGGATATGAAGTGTATCAAGATCAAGAACGGCGTTGTAGATAACGTTATGCTGAACGAGGCCTGTTCATCAGGATGTGGATCATTCATAGAGACATTTGCGAAGTCACTGAACTATGACATAGCAGATTTTGCGCACATCGCCATCACAGCGAGAACACCTATAGACCTCGGTTCAAGATGTACCGTTTTCATGAATTCAAAGGTTAAGCAGGCGCAGAAGGAGGGCGCATCCGTGGCTGATATATCCGCCGGACTTGCCTACTCCGTCATCAAAAATGCCCTGCTCAAGGTTATAAAGCTCACGGATCCAAAGGATCTCGGAAAAAACATCGTGGTACAGGGTGGTACCTTCTACAACGATGCAGTTTTAAAGAGTTTTGAAGTCATATCAGGAAGAACAGCCATAAGACCTGACATCTCAGGTATCATGGGTGCTTTTGGTGCTGCCCTCATCGCTAGGAACAAGTACAAAGAGGGATTTGTCACGACTATGCTCCCTATCGAGGAGATAAGAAAGCTCACATATGAGAGCTCCATGACAAGATGTAAAGGATGTACAAACAACTGTCTCCTCACAATAAACAAATTCTCAAACGGCAAGAGGTTCATCACCGGAAACAGATGTGAGAAGGGTGTCGGTCTGAAGAAGAACGCAGACAACATTCCTAACCTCTTTGAATATAAGCTTGGAAGAATATTTGGCTATGAGTCACTTAAGCCTGAGGAGGCAAAGCGTGGCGTGATAGGTGTTCCTCGTGTACTCAACATGTACGAGAACTATCCTTTCTGGCACACATTCCTCACAAAGCTTGGATTCTCAGTTGTACTGTCTCCAAAGTCATCGAGAAACATATACAGCCTGGGTATCGAATCCATACCTAGTGAGTCAGAGTGTTACCCTGCCAAGATCTCACACGGACACGTTATGTGGCTGCTGAAAAATGGAATCAAGTCCATCTTCTACCCATGTGTACCATATGAAATGAACGAGACTCCTGAGGCAAACAATCACTACAACTGTCCTATCGTTGCTTCTTATGCAGAGAACATCAAGAACAACATGGAGGAACTCAAGGCTGACGACATAACATTCATCAGACCATTTGTGGCCCTGGACAACGAGGAAGCTCTCGTAAAACGTATGTACCGTGAGATGTCCAAGTACTATGATGTGACAATGGACGAGATTGGAAGCGCCATACATGCGGCGTACGCAGAGGCAGAGAAGGTCAAGGAGGATGTGCGTGCTAAGGGCGAAGAAACTCTCAGATACATTGATGAACACGATATGCTCGGCATAGTTCTGGCTGGTCGTCCATATCATCTGGATCCTGAGATCAACCATGGTCTCCCAGAGCTCATCAACTCATACAAGATTGCTGTATTTACCGAGGATTCAGTCGCACACCTTGGCAAGGTCGAGAGACCTCTTATTGTCTCCGACCAGTGGATGTACCACTCAAGACTGTACAAGGCAGCCAACTACGTCAAGACCTGTGACAACTTAGAGCTCATACAGCTCAACTCATTCGGCTGTGGTCTGGACGCTGTAACAACTGACTGTGTCAACGATATACTTACCAAGTCAGGCAAGATATACACTGTCCTCAAGATCGATGAGGTCAGCAACTTAGGTGCAGCAAGGATCAGAATCAGATCCCTCATAAGCGCGGTCAACTCAAGACATGAACAGCACTACAAGACATGTCCGTCAAGCAGTGCCATCAACAGAATAGAATTTACCAAGGAGATGAAGAAGGACTATACAGTTCTTGCACCTCAGATGTCTCCTATCCATTTCGATCTTCTTGCACCTGCATTCAAGTGCATGGGAATCAACATTGAGATCCTGCCGGATGCAACCAAGGAGACGATAGATGTTGGTCTGAAATATGTAAACAACGACGCATGTTATCCATCTCTGATCGTTGTCGGACAGATGATGAGCGCCATCACTTCAGGAAAGTACGATGTGAACAAGCTGGCTGTCATCATGAGCCAGACAGGAGGCGGATGCCGTGCAACAAACTATGTAGGATTTATCAGACGAGCCCTTTCCAAGGCAGGCTACGGTCAGATACCTGTAATAGCACTGTCTGCCCAGGGCTTTGAGAAGAACTCAGGCTTCAAGATAAACTACAAGGTAGTAAAACGTGCAATGCAGGCTCTGATATACGGTGATGTATTCATGAGATGTCTGTACAGGACAAGACCTTACGAGAAGGAAAAGGGTTCGGCAAATGCACTCCATGAGAAATGGAAGAAGGTTTGTCTGGAGAGCCTTACAAAGACCGGAAGCAACGCAGTATTCAAGAAGAATATACAGGGAATCGTCCACGACTTCGATACTCTTCCACTCCTTGATATCAAGAAGCCTAGAGTCGGAATTGTTGGAGAGATACTTGTAAAGTTCCTGCCATCAGCCAACAACCACTTAGTTGACCTGCTGGAAGCAGAGGGAGCAGAGGCTGTTATGCCAGATCTCCTGGACTTCTTCATGTACTGCTTCTACAACAACAATTACAACTATGAGTTCCTTGGCAAGACCAAGAAGGGAGCCATAGTCAGCAACACTGTTATAAAGGTTCTGGAATCCTTCAGAAAACCTGCAAGGGATGCTCTTGAAAAGAGTAAGCGATTCGAGGCTCCTGCCCATATCGAAAAGCTTGCCGCCTATGCAAGACCAATCGTATCCATAGGAAACCAGAACGGCGAGGGATGGTTCCTTACAGGTGAGATGATAGAGCTCATAAAGAGCGGTGCTCCGAACATCGTGTGCGCACAGCCATTTGCATGTCTTCCAAACCACATCGTGGGCAAGGGTGTTATCAAGCATCTGCGTGAGGCATATCCTGAGGCAAACATCGTGGCAGTCGACTATGATCCTGGTGCATCTGAGGTCAATCAGGTAAACAGAATCAAGCTCATGCTTGCAGCGGCAAATAAGAATATGAAGAAATAAAATATCTATATATAACAATTTAAACACATTAAAAAAGAACCTGAAGCAGTCAATATCTTACTGCTTCAGGTTTTTTTATATTTTATTTATTTATGACTCAATGGTCAGGCTATGACATATTCCTTTCTGTCACAATTCTCGAAAAGCTCATAATCAAGTCTTCTCTGTATCTGTGAATGAATAAATCGAACTCCCATCCCATTCTCCGCAGCTTCCTTTGCCAGCTTATGTTTTGCTGTCTCTGACATCTTAAGCTTAACGCCATAGTAATCAGAAAGCTTTCTGACAGGACTTATTCTTTTGTCATTTAATATGGCGTAGAAGTCATCCTCAGTCATCTCCCTGAGCTGAACTATATTCCCTATGCGCCCCGCTATTTCACATCTCACATTTGCATACTGTACAAGATCTTCCTGAGTGAATGTACTCATGTATCCGTCAAATGACTCGTCAGACGATACTGCACCAAAACCTATAGCCCTGCTCTTATTCACAGCCACCGCCTTCGCTCTGACCATGGAATCGAAGGAACCCAGGAACACAAAACTTACATTTGATGTATCTATATCAAGAGCTGGTTCACTGTTCGACGGATTGCCATCAAAATGAACCATGTCCCCCTCCAGAACCTTCAGCAGTTCATTCTGGACTATGTAGCTGTAATGTCTGTCGTCCGCGTCCTCAAACATCTTGTCGGCCTCATCGAGAACGATGATCAAATGGCTCATCTTATACTGATCCACACCGTCGAACAGGTTTCGAACCTTCGTATTGCCCTTCCAGCCCGTGCCCGTCAGAGAGGTGGCATTGTGGATCACTATGTTCGGATATAGCTTTGCGAGCTGCCTGAATATCTCTGTCTTGCCACAGCCGGTAGGGCCTGCAAAGAGTACATTCTGCCTCCTGCCATTCACATGGTTCCAGAGGAGCATGGCAGCGGCGCGCTTTGCCTCCTTCTGGCCGTACACTCTGCGGTCAAGATATTCATATATCTTCGCCGGCGAGCTCAATATTCCTTTTGCATCAGTGCTTCTTTTATCAGACTGTGTCTTTGTTTTGGATGGATTATCGCTGTCTATCTCCTTGGAAGCAGCATATCCGGCTGTTCTTTCATTTCTATCCGCTGCTTTTGCATCACAGGGGATATGCTCTTTACTTGAACGCTCATAAGCACAAAGCAATGTCGCTGCCATGTCCTCCACGTCACTGTCGCTAAGTGTAAGATTCTCAAGTGCAGTAAAAAGCAGTTCACCAATCTGACCGCTTGGCCGATGCTGCCATACATCATTTAATTCATTTACTTTATCAAGCGCCTGGTAATACTCTTCGTCGGACATCTCATCAAAGTCCCCGGCCTTTGCTTTCTTTGTGAAATCTACTGCCGGATTTGCAATGCTTCTGTTTCTGTATCCATTTGATGTTGCTCTAAGTAATTCCTCGTAAAGTTCTCTCATATTGTCGATCTTCATATGCATTTTCTCCTTTCGTCTTGCTCCACGAAACAGCTCACTGTCTGTGCCACATGGGATATTCTTTATTTGATAAACACAGTATAACTACAGCAATATTTAAGCTCGTAAAATTTACGAAGAAAAGCCACCAATCTGTGCCAATACAGATTGATGGCCTATAAACCAATGCAGCTATTTTATTTTTGGGCTTTGAAATGTCATTCTCAGCCGTTTTTTTCTTTCTTTCTCCTCCTGTTCCCTGTCGAACGCTTCAAGCGTATCTCTTATATCTGACTCATCAACATCTCCATATAATGCAGAGTTTCCTGTCACTTCGCCAGATATATCTGCCACCTCTGCTTTTACATTGTCATAGCCTTTGAAATACTTAAGGAAAACCTCCGGACAGCCTGCCGGGGCATCCCCATTATACCGCCTGTACTCCTCCATAGAGTCAGCCTTATAATCATAATTTCTAAACCAACTCACCGCTTCTGACATACCAGGGAACACATTTTCATCAAAGGTGCCTTCCTGAAACGCCGAAAATTCAAATGCACTTCCGCCATCTGTTCCGTAGAAATATACCACGCCGAACTCACAGTTGCTGGCAAGTCTCACATCGGCATTCTCCGCAAACTGCCTTTTGCCTATTAGGAATATTCCGCCGCCTGTATCATTATCAATCCACATCGGCATAAAGACATTCTGATAAGCAGATGCTCTCTTATCCAAATTCAGTCTGTCGCGGACATTATCACACGCATTGTAATATTCATCCCATGTCGTATAACCGCCGGGGATTTCAACATAGCCTGTACCGCCAGAAAATGGATTATCCCCCACATATCTGAAATACGCATCCATTATGTCCATACTTTTATCCTTCTTGCGGGGCTTGCCTCCATTTGAAAAGCCTGCGTCATAAAGCAATGTATTCACATCAATGGTTAATATGTCTCTCTGCAGGTTCTCCGTGAGCTTATCAAGAAATTCTGTATCAAAGAACATATCCGCTGCCATGTCAAATCCTGCACGATCTGTCTTTCCAATCTGCCGCAGTTTTTCAAGCCTTACCGCAGCCCGCCCGCAGCCATCAAATACATCTTTCCCAAATGTTCTCTTACCAAATTCTATAAAATGCGACAGCGCTTTCTTGTCAGGAATATATTTGCTGCTTCCTGACCAGAATTCCAGCAATCTTCTGACGTATCCTGAGGCCGATATAATACCATAATAAAAATCCAGGTAAGACGACATGAGCTCCACATACGGATTCTTCTTCTCACCATCAAACTCGAATGAGTCGAGCAGTTCGGATGAGATATGTCTAAGACTCTCTATATCTGCATCTATACCTATAACTGACTCTGATGCCTGGCATTTGTCCATATACTTATCAAGCATCCTCAGTCTGTCTCCACACGACCTGTCCTCCGCATGCTTTACCGCTTCCAGCTCTGTTTCAAGTTCTGACCTCATCGCAAGTCTGGATGCTTCATCCAACCCCTCTGCCGCAAATGATATGCTGTCCAGCAGTTTCTGGAGGCTGTTTATCTTCTCCAATGAAGCTGAAAGGCTTTTATCAGAAAGCAGCGCTTTCACAAGGAAACGGACATACTTTTTTCTGCTTGCCGCAGTGTCTGCCAGACAGTAATATTCCTCCTTCAAGCAAAGTCTTAGATTGTTCTCTCTTTTAGTTTTTACATATCCGTATAAGAAAGAATTCTCCATATTCTCATGGTAATCACGTCCTATCCTGGCATAAAAATCTTCTCTGAAACCAGCCACTTCCTATGCCTCCTCCCGAAGCTTCTTTATTGCATCTATCTGCTTCTTTATACTGATGTATGCCCTTGCGCAATTATCTGCATCAGTATACAGAGTCATCCCACGTCTGCCAAGGAATACATCCAGCATGCCCTCCACCAGGATATCAAATATCGTAAGCGGATACCTGATATCCCTGGATTCATCCGTATAAAAAAGCTCACGGAGCTTCATATATCTGGCACAGAACCCTTCAGTGTCAGGAAATTCCTGCCTGAACCGCTTCTCGCTTTCATCCCATCTGACTGCCAGCTCATCGAAATATCTGTTAAGCTCTGCCATATCCGGATCTTCTTCAACATCCACATATTCACTAATAGCCTCTTCTATCTCTTCGTCGGTCATAGCATTATCTTCAGCCTCATCCAGAAACTCATCATACATCTGCATCTGTTCCTGACAGTACGTATCAAGTCCATCCTTCATGCTCTGTGTAAGGCTGTCTCCGATATCTTTCCCGGTAATCGACTCATATGCCATGCTGAATATTTCAAACAGACCAGATGCTCCTCTGACGCCAAAATAAGCCTCCCCCCAGAGCTCATCATATCTTTTCTCGATTGGTCTTACAGAAAACTCTCTCACTCTTTTTGCATGAAGGTAAAGCTGCTGAAATGAATCGGCATACGGTTCAGCATAGATCTGTTCAACCCACTCCATCTCGCTTGTCATGAGCAGTATCATGCAGTAGAGATAATCATGTATAAATTCTTTGAATCTTGTCGGCATACATGGAATTTTCTCTTCCGAAGCTTTTTCTTCTGTCGCTTTCATTTTGCAAAAGTCATCATCCGAAAGCCCATTATCTTTTATCGTTTTGTCACTCTCTATCCACAGTCTGTTTCTTATACCATAGCTGTCCATGGATTTTACAAGCTCATTTACAAGTTTTTCCACAGCCGCAGCTTTTCCCGTTTCTCCATCTGCCAGACACCCCAACAGAAATGATGAGACTTTGTTGTCTCTTCCGCTTACAGCCTGATCCAGAGCCGATTCCAGCTCCCGAAACTTATTCTTGCGGAATTCTATATTTTTCCACTCTTTGTCCGATATTCTCAAAGCGATCACGACCTCTTCTTTCTATATAATAATAGGCAAATTCTCTATCAACCTAACTATTAAACTAATCTTTTGAAATGATTGCGAGATTACTCTACGTCATCAAACCTTAAGCTCATCTGCGTCTCCTTAAGGGATTTCACTTTGCGCTCTGTGATCTTGTCTAACTCACCAACAGTTCCGCACAGGAGAGGCGATCTTGGATCGTAGCATGCACAGTTTGATTTCACCGCAGCCTCAGAATAGTTGGCATAACAGTATCTGCAGCCGTTTAAACACGTGTTGTATGAGCCTATCTCCACGCTCTCCATACATCCACACTCCGGGCGCTGCACCTTATCCTTTGACACCTTTATATCACAGCCTATGATCTCCTCGATGAGCTTCTTATCTATGCAGCAGTTATGCTCAATTCCGCATTTTTCAAGGTCTATGACCTCCGCACATGTCGCAACCACCATACCGTGGCTCCTTGCTATGTCGGCGATGGTCTTTGCAAATGCCTCAAGCTCATCATGACTCATCTCATATCTGTCCACTGCTTCCATGTTCTTCTTGTTCTTGGCATATATGTCGACAAAGCTTATGACACACTTCTCAGTACATCCGTCAAGCGCCTCTGCGATCTGGGTAAATGCTTTTATGTGATACTCCGGCGTGTACTTGTGTGTTAATACGATAGGATCGTACCTCCATATGACGCGCTTTTTTCCAATCTTTGCCGAAAGCTGCCGGAAAGCCGGAATGAGCTTTTGCTTCTTATCCGGAAGATTAGCCTCCATGTCTTTGCCATATCCTGTCAGAGTAAACTGAAAGTAATATTTGTATGCCTCAAGCTCATCAAGTCTTGGAAGCATCGGTATCGGATTCTTTGTCCAGAACACAATGCAGTCCACCACATCCGGTGACAGATCAATCCTGCTTATCTGATGAGCGTTCATGGGATTCCTGACATACAGGAATCCCTCCTTTATTCTGTTGTAGAACCATTCCGAATAAAATGTCGGAATATCTGTTCTTCTGCTGGCACTAACTATCATAATTTTAAAATTCCCCTTGTATCTTCCATCGTTATCTGCTTCTTGATTCCTTCAAATTTGACATATCTTCCACAGATCATATTTGCAAATATCATTCTTCTCGCAAATGACTTGGCCATTATCCTGCCATCCTTGTCATAGAGTCCACAATTTTCGCCATTTGGAGTTATGCCATACCGCAGTCTTCCGTCAGCTTCCTCAAACTGCTCTATACAGCCATCGGCTATCAGTCCCTTAAAGATATTATCAATACTGAATACCTCCTGAAGCCCACGTACACTGTCAGGTACATATCCGGTCGTATCGGCAATAAGCTTGATAGCTTTTTCATGAACAGTCCACGGATACATATACATATTTTTTGCAAATTTATAAATATCCTGCGAGAATCCACTCCAGAATGTAAACCCCCTCATGGTTTCTTCAAGTATATCCAGGACTAGATTTTTATCGGTAAGTTCCCTGTTGTCAGCATTCCCTCTTGTTATCTTAAAAACCTGATAGCATATTCCATTTGTGCTGTCCATCGGATAATTGTGTATCTTATCACTGACATTTGTAAGCTCGTTCCATCTGTCTCTGTCGCATATCTTTTTACTGCCATAAAATATACTGTCAAATGAGTCATCATCGTCACGTCCAAAAAGCCATATCTTGTCCGGGGTATCCGGTGCCCCCACATAACTATGAAACTCGTCATATGTAAAATAACAGCCTCTGTTACTCTCCGGGCTCTCACAGATTTCCAGATCGTGTCCATACCTCTGCTCACAGTGCATTGGCTGCAGCAGCTCCACGTTCATTCCTCTCTCAATGAGACAGGTTCTAAGGTATGTTCCATAGCGGATATCATATGATTCATTCTGCTCTCTGCACACTCCATCGTCAGTTGGGACCTGTCTGTATGTGAATGCAACGTATACCGGCTTGTCCTTTATCCTTGAGTGTATTATGTGGGCAAATCTTGACATAGCCTGATATGTATTGTATAGCGACCTGTCCTCCACCTCATTGGGCACAGTGTGAATACATACCTCCTTCGTGGAATGTGGGAAGAAATAAATATCGCTTAGAGGTTCTCTTGGTCTGTTTTCCATATAATTCAGATATTCATTAAAGTCCGTGCATGATTTTATTTCATCCGCCGCTTCATGAAACAAGCCAGAGTGTCTTTCCCCATTTGCGTTGTGCTTATCAGATACAATCTCATTGTATCTCACCATGTCCTGTTCCGGCATGTCAGCCGCTTCCGTGATCCTGTACGGCCAGCGTACCGGGTCTATTCCGGTGTAATCAAGCTTACTTTCCGGTGCTTCGCCCAGCACTCTCGCTGCATAGGACATTCCCCAATAGTCAATACCTGTGCCACAGCCTATGCTTACCGCCTTTATACTTTCAGGATTATTCATATCTGCAAATATATCTGCGTAGGCTCTTGAGAACTGAAATCCATATGCTCTTGCATACTTCATAACATATAATGCGGTTATATGCTCATCATCATAATCCGCAGTTCCCGAATCGAACATATCATGGAACTCTGTAACAAATCTGACTCTCTCCTCTTCGGAAAGTCCTTCTATGTAATTTTCTAATTCAGTATATACTCTTTTCATGTACTCTCTTAAATTTATAACCGACATGGTAGACTCCTTTCTTCTACATCATGTAAAGTATAATATATATTCACTTAATGTTTCAATAACATCATGTCGTTATCATAGCCGGTTTTTTCTCTGTGCATTGAGATACGCAGTCTTCTCGGCTGCTTTTTCCAGATAAAGCTTCGATCTTTTGAGACTATCCATACTGCTGTATATCGACAGCCCATGATCCCACATGTACGTGTCAAGCATTCCCTCCACAGCTTTCCTCATCTGTGACAGATAACTATACGGCACCTCATCAGAATATATCATATCCAAAAAACTGGCAAAACGACTGCAAACCTTATCCGAATCTTCCATCTGGTCACACACACAGACGAGTGTTTTACTTTCATCCGCATCATGACCATCCTGTAAAAATTCCTCATCCACAAACTCGTCAGCATCCAGGTTATCATATATCGGCTCCACAATATCAATATCATCAATATCGAAGTCATCCATATCACCCAAGTCTTCCACATCCGTCATGTCATTCAGATCTTCCATATCATTCGAATCCAAGTCTTCAAGCATTTCTTCTTCAATCTCCTGCATCCTTTTATAAACCTTATCGGACATCCAGTCAGGCTTATTGTCAGGATGCGAGTAGTCAAATGCCCAAACACACCATGATATAATACCTGCATCACATATCCAGCCATCCACAACATACTCAAAAAGCAGCGTATCCTTATCATTATTTGATTCAAAATCAATACAGCCTGAGAGCAGATTATCAAATGAACCATTTGGAAGGTTATCCATCAGGAATCCGTATTGGGAAAAATCCAATAAAGACATTCTTATCGCAAGATACAGATACATTCTCACATATCTGCAAAAGCTCTTCTGTTCCGGAAGTGCATTTTCCGCTGTTATGTGCCCCAACCACATCTTGTACCTATATCCATATCGGTCCATGTCTTCCACGAGCTCTGTTATCAGCTTCTCCGCTTTTTCCTCATCAAATCTGCCATTCTCATCAGTCACCAGCGGTCTGATCAAATTACTTTTTCCACTTGCCTCACAGTCAAATTCCTTCATGAGCTTCCTGATATTTTCCTTATTATTTTTTAAGCTGCAATACTCTTTACAATTTTCAAATTTCATTTTCATGCCTCCTTGTTTTTGAACACCAGCCATGCAAATGGCAGGCGCTACATGTCAAGTTTTCATATAAAACTCGACACATCCTTTTTCTTATTATAGCTATGTAAATATTTGTCTCGTAATATTTACGACATGTTTTCAGATGATTATAAATGTTTGTGGATTTTTCCAAACCTGTGTGCTATTTTGATGTTCTGGATTGTTTTATATATGAGATCTCAAATGAGAGAATTGCAGAAATTCATTTCTCACGTATTCTCATATAAACAAACTACGGAGGTGATAAATCTTGAAACAGCAGCAGCTGCTGGAGTTATATGATACATACTCGAACAACGTATTCCGTCTCGCTATGAGCTTTTTAGGCAACACAGCGGACTCTGAGGACATTGTTCAGAATGTATATACAAAACTTATAGAAAAAAGCCCACATATATCAAAGGGCAAAGAAAAATCATATCTGCTCACGATGACGGCAAATATGTGCAGGAATCATCTAAAATCCGCAGCGAACCGTCTAAGCAGCAGCTACGAGGAACTGAGCAGCGACTCTATCGTCAGCGGATTCAATATTGAAGAGCAATACATGTACGAGGCTCTGGGGAAACTCCCTGACTCATACCGCACTGTTCTTTATCTGCACTACTATGAGGGATATACATTTGGAGAAATTGCAAAGATACTTCACCTGTCACCATCCGCAGTTTCAATGAGAGTATCCCGGGGACGAAAAGAATTAAAAGAAATATTGAAGGAGGAATAACATATGACAAACAAAGACAAGATCAGCGATATTGATGATTTCCAAAACTCAAATACATATAACACGTCTGATGATTCTGATGACAGCAAATTTACAGACTTGTACACTAAAACTATGGATAATGTGACTATGTCTCAGGAAAACAAGGATGTTATACGCGCAAAGCTTGCTGAGCAGTCCCAGACTGGCAGATCTGGACGAAAGCTCATCCGCATAGGAAAGTATTCAGCCATTGCCGCCGCTGTGTGCGCAGTCCTACTGTGCATCCCAGCGACAAGGACAACCGTCTCAGCAGCCATCGACTACATAAAGCAGACATTCCACCTGGCAAATGGCACCGAGGTGACATACGAGGAAAACAGCGAGGGAAACTCCATACAGTTCACCATATCTACAGATGATGTCAATGGGTACACAAAAGTTGAAAATGGTCGTCTCTACCTTGTTCTCGGAGATACCAAAAAAGATATCACCGACCAGTGCGGTCCTGACAAATATTTCCGTCATGAGATCAAGAATGCGGACGGCTCACACAGCGTCATCCTCATAGGAGGTACACCTGAGAGCTGCGGATGGGCAGAGCTCTTCTTTGACAAGAATGGGAAATATGTATTTAACAACATGAACGTTGAAGACTACAGCGACCCATGGCTTAATGACGCCCTGCATGCTGAGGGTGTTGACACAGGCAATCCTTACCTGGATGATGACCTTTCAGATACATCCGGCACCGCCGCTGACGGAAATGCAACATATATCGAACAGTAATTTTTCCTAATAAGTCATATTAAAAAGCAAAAGATACAAAATTTTCCTAAACAAGCCTTTTTCGATCAAAAAGGGATAAATCATCAAATATTTACCTCATATTTCTCCCTTTTTGATGATTTAACCTTGTCTTAGGAAAATTTTGTATCTTTATTTCTTCTATCATATATATTTTTAGGAAAATAATCTCTGAATAGGTATCCATTCCGATCATTCTGTGTCGTAAGATTGATATAGAAATCGCTACAGTCTCATAGGAATTCCCTTGTCCTGAAGGTATCTCTTCAGATCTCCTATCTCAAGTTCTTTATAGTGGAACAGAGATGCCGCAAGGGCTGCATCCGCACCGCCCTCTGTCAGGGCGTCGTAGAAATGATCCTTTGTTCCCGCACCGCCTGAAGCTATAACCGGGATGTTCACGTTGTCTGCTATGGTTCTGGTGAGTTCTATGTCATACCCAGCCTTTGTTCCATCGCAGTCCATGCTGGTAAGCAATATCTCTCCAGCTCCAAGCTCTGCGGCCTTCATGGCCCACTCAACTGCATCTATTCCGCAATCGATACGTCCACCATGCTTGTATATATTCCAGCCAGAACCGTCATCGCGCCTCTTTGCATCGATGGCAAGCACAACGCACTGACTTCCAAACTTATCCGCTGCATCTGCTATGAGTGTAGGGTTATCTATAGCTGCTGAGTTCACGGATATCTTGTCCGCACCCTCTCTGAGTATCGCCTTGAAATCATCCACTGTTCTGATTCCGCCGCCCACTGTAAATGGGATGAATATAGTCTCAGCCACACGCCTTACCATATCAACCACAATATTTCTCTGATCTGAGGAAGCTGTTATGTCAAGGAATACAAGCTCATCAGCTCCCGCCTTGTCATAGGCTGCACCAACCGCAACCGGATCCCCGGCGTCTATAAGATTTACGAAATTTACGCCCTTTACAACTCGTCCGTTCTTCACATCAAGACAAGGTATTATTCTCTTTGTATGCATGTCCTACACCTCCAGCTCTATAAAATTCTTCAGTATCTTAAGTCCAACCTCTGAGCTCTTCTCAGGATGGAACTGACATGCAAATACATTGCCGTGCTCCACAGATGCATGAATCTGTGTTGAATAGAATGTGGACGCTGCCACATCCTCAGGATTCTTTGCCTTCAGATAATATGAATGAACAAAATAAACATATGGATTCTCAGGAAGCCCCTTAAAAAGTCTTGCCTTTGGATTTATCTCAAGGTTGTTCCATCCAATCTGTGGTATCTTAAGTCCCGGTGCATCCGGTATGCGGAGTATCTCACCATCAAGGATTCCAAGTCCTGTTGCCTCCGGCGACTCCTCGCTGGTCTTAAACAGAAGCTGAAGTCCAAGACATATCCCAAGAAACGGCTTGCCTGCATCCACAACATCATAGATGACATTCTCAAGGCCGTACTCCCTGATCTTTCCCATAGCGTCCCCAAAGCTTCCAACTCCAGGTAAGATAACCTTGTCACTCGCCATGATCACATCTCTGTCCCTTGTGATGACAGCCTCCTCGCCGAGATACTGGACTGCCTTCTCAACACTCTTTATGTTACCTGCGTCATAATCCAAAATTGAAATCATCTGTTTTGTCCTTTCATATCGAGTCTTTTCCATTATTGTACTCTTTCTTAATGTTGTCATAGGCCATATCTCACTTAGTCTATCTGTCACTATAATGATATTTGCAAGCAAGAATATATACATTAGTATCGTCAATCTTGTATATTATTCTGTCTTTATCATTTACTCGTCTGCTCCAGAAACCAGTCAGATTTCCAGTTAATGGTTCAGGCTTGCCAATGCCTTCATTTCCATTTCTGCATATATCTTCTATAAGACTATTTATTTTCTTTAATGTCTTTCTGTCTTCCGTCTGCCAATAAACATAGTCTTTCCAACCATTATCAGTAAAGACCTTATTCATCCGCAGATACCTCCGTCAGATCATGAACAGCAAAGTTTCCTTTTTCAAGCTGTGCTTTTGATTCCATTAACCAATCATAATTGGCTTTATTTCCCATTACATACACATTTTCCATCAGGTTATTATATGCCTCTTCAGACAGCATAACAACATTTTTATTATCCTTACGAGTTACAATCATTGTTTCATAATCATCTGTAACTTTATCCATATACTTTTTCATATTATCGCGTAAGTTTGTATAATTAACAGCTAACATAAGAACACCTCCTCAGATTCACGTACAGCTTTCTGTACTTATATTGTACCGTACAGAAAACCGTACGTCAAGTATCTGTATTATCTTATGCCTATATTATAATAGATATTCTGCTCATGCATGCAATGTATTAGAACCTCAGCTTACTTCCCTTGCCGCCGCGCTTACCCGGCTTAACTCTGGTGAAGATTATCTCGTTGTCGCCAACCTTGAAGTTATCCTTCGTGCTTCCCACAAATACCGACTCAAGGACATCGTCACCCTCTAAGTTGATGAGCTTGACTCCCGCTGCGCCCTTGCCCTTTTCAGGAATCTCGGAGATATCAACTCTTATGTAATATCCTTTTTCTGACTGTGCAATAATAAAATCTCCATCAGAGAATTTACCTATGTAAATTATATCATCACCGACTTTTGAAGCATTTGCAGCACGCCTTGTGGTGTCAAATGCGGAGCCGTCAACAACCTTGGCAAGGCCCTGCCTGCTGACGAACAGCAACTTGTCAGTCACAAAATGCTCTATGCAGTCCATGAACAGGATATTCTCGTCACCGTTCATGTTGCAGAACTCGAACACCTGGATTCCCTTGTCGGCAAGACGTCCTATGAGGCTTCCGCCGCCCTTCTTGCTGGTGTTCTTCTTCGCCTGAAGCTTGATGATGTCGGCGACCTTGATGGTATACACCTGATTATTGTCGGCAAATACCGCTATCCTGTCAAGATTCTGACACTTAACCGCGAATCTGTAGTCCTTCGTGATCTGCTCTATGTTCTTCTCGTATACATTTGCATCTACGACCTTGATGTAATAGAATCTATCAAGAAGTACAGCCACATCTGTAGCCACAACCTCAGCCTTCTTCACAACAACAGTTCCATAGTCATGGATCTGTGTTCTTCTAGGTATAGCATACTTGGCCTTGATCTCAAGCATGTCATCTATCATCTGCTGCTTCATGGCATCCCTGGACTCCATGAGCCTTGTATACTTCTTGATGAGCTTCTCTGCGTCTGCCAGCTCTTTCTTGAGAGCATTGATCTCCAGACCTATGAGCTTCTGAAGTCTCATGGCAAGTATCGCATCCGCCTGTTTCTCTGTGAAACACAGGAACTTTGCATCCGCCTCTGAGCCCTTGAATCTGAACTTAACGTTTGATGTATCGCCGTGCATGAGACACGCCTTGGCATCTGCAACCTTTGTACTTCCGCGGAGTATCTCTATGATCAGGTCTATGCAATCGACAGCTGTGAGGAGTCCCATCTTGATCTCTCTGATCTCCTCCTGCTGTGCAAGAAGCTTTCTGTACTTCGTGTCATACAGACCGTACTTGAAATCTGTGTACACCTTCAGTATCTTCTTGAGTCCCATTACCTCCGGCTTGCCGTTGTTGATGCAGTTGATATTCACGCCAAATGTATCCTCAAGGGCTGCCTTCTTATATAATATATTGATAATGTTCTGTATCTCCTCATCAGAAGTTCCCTTCTTCACATCGATACACAGACATTCACCGTTCTTGTCTCCTCTGTCCGCAATATCCACGACAGCTGGAAGTTCTCTGTTCCTGACAAGCTCTGCAACAGTATCGAGGAACTTGGCGGTGCCTCCGATCATGGTATATGGAAGCTCTGTGACACAGATACTCTTTCTTCCGTATCCGATATCCCTGACCTCTACCTTACCGCGCACCTTGATCTTGCCAAGTCCTGTGGCATACACATTGTACAGTTCCTCAGGTGTGGCATTGATGATTCCACCTGTGGCAAAATCAGGTCCCGGCATGAGTTTTAACAGGTCCTCAAGCTCTATCTCAGGATCATTCAGATATGCAACAGTTGCGTCTATGACCTCACCGAGATTATGTGTAGGAATATTTGTCGCCATACCTACGGCGATACCGGTTGAACCGCTCACCAGGATATTGGGTACCTGGAAAGGCAGGAAAGTCGGTTCTGTCTCCGTTCCGTCAAAGTTCGGTATGAACTGATCCTTGAAAAACGGAAGATCCTTCATGCACACATCCTCTGTGTACTTAGATATACGCGCCTCAGTGTATCGCATGGCAGCCGCACCGGAACCGTCCACCGCACCAAAGTTGCCGTGTGGATCAACAAGTGGTATCGGCAGCTTCCAGTTCTGTGCCATATTTACAAGTCCTTCATATATGGAGCTGTCTCCGTGTGGGTGGTATTTACCCATTGTATCTCCGACTATTCTCGCACATTTTCTGTGTGGCTTGTCGGAACCTGCAAGACCATCCAGTGAGTAAAGTATTCTTCTCTGGACAGGCTTTAATCCATCCCTTACATCCGGGAGCGCTCTCTCTGTTATAACCGACATGGAATAATCCACATAGGACTGTCCCATCTCGCTCTCATAATCTACATTTAATATCTTTTCCGACATGATCTATCCCTTTCATAATACAAACTGTGAAAACGCGCTGCTAAGCATTCCAAAATATCACTTTTATATATCTAGCACCGCATCCGCACTGTGTGTCTCTATGTACTCTCTTCTAGGCGCAACCTCAGTTCCCATGAGCGTCTGTGTGAGCTGATTTGCCTCAACACGGCTGTTCACTGATACCTGCTTTAAAAGTCTTGTCTCAGGGTTCATGGTCGTCTCATAGAGCTGGTCTGCATCCATCTCACCGAGTCCCTTGTATCTCTGGATCGTGAACTTGTTCGTGTGTGTCTTTCTGTACTTTGCAAGCTCATCATCTGAGTACAGATATTTGATGTTCTTGCCCTCGCCAACTCTGTAGAGAGGCGGAATAGCTATGTATATATGTCCCTCGCTGATAAGGTCAGGATAAAATCTATAAAAGAATGTAAGCAGAAGTGTCGCTATGTGGGCACCATCCACATCGGCATCAGTCATGATGATTATCTTGTCGTAATTCAGCTTGCTTATATCGAAATCATTGCCGTATCCCTGCATGAAGCCACAGCCAAATGCATTGATGAGTGCTTTGATCTCGGCATTCTCAAGCACCTTTGCAACAGGCTTCTTCTCCACGTTGAGTATCTTACCTCTAAGTGGAAGTATTGCCTGATACTTTCTGTTTCTCGCGGTCTTGGCTGAGCCTCCCGCCGAATCTCCCTCGACTATGAATATCTCGCATTTAGACGAATCTGAGGACTCCTGCTTTGCAAGCTTGCCATTTCCCTCAAATGAAAACTTGTTTATATTGATCTTGGACTTCTCAAGCGCCTTTCTCTTGGAGAGAGCCACCGCCCTGTCCACTATATCCTTCAGCACATCATAATTTCTGTCAAAATAAACTGTGAGCTGTTCCTTCACGATATCGTCGACGGCCTTTGACACGTCCGTGTTGGAAAGCTTTGTCTTAGTCTGTCCCTCGAACTGCGGATCCGGATGCTTCACGGATATGATAGCCTGCATGCCAGATCTTATATCTGCACCTGTCAGATTGGAATCCTTCTCTTTCAGAGTTCCAAGCTCATTTCTCGCATAATTATTGATAAGCTTGGCAAATGCTGACTTGAATCCTGTCACATGGGTTCCACCTTCAGGATTCGTGATATTGTTGGTAAATCCTATGATATTCTCCTCGCCGTCCTCCGTCATCAGAAATACTATATCTGCGGCGATTCCGTCCTTCTCCCCCGATATGGCGACAACCGGTGATGTATGTGTGAGTCCCTGGGATATATCCTCAACAAATGCTGCAAGTCCCCCTGGCTGATGGAACACTATAGGCTCCTCGCCATCCCTCTTGTTCTGGAATGTGATCGTAAGATTCGGATTCAGATATGCTGTCTCTTTAATCCTCTGCTTGATGGCGTCCGCCTTGAACTTTACTGTCTCAAATATTGTATCATCAGGATAGAGTGTTACCGTCGTACCTGTTCTCTTTTCCTTGAGTTTTGTCTTTGGAAGCATACCATCAACAAGTTCAGTTGTCGGTATTCCCTTCTCGTATGTATCGTGATAGAGGTAGCCATCCCTGGCAACATCTACTATAAGCTTGTTAGACAGTGCATTTACAACTGCAGAACCTACTCCGTGAAGTCCGCCGCTTATCTTGTAGGTGGAGCTGTTAAACTTGCCACCTGCATGCAACACTGTGTATACAACACGCTCCGCAGGAATTCCCTCCTGCTCATGTATATCGACAGGAACGCCTCGTCCATCGTCAGACACGGTTGCCGAGCCATCCTCGTTGATGCTCACCCATATATTGTTACAATACCCCGCCAGATGCTCATCCACCGAGTTGTCTATAAGCTCCTGTATGAGGTGGTTCAGTCCGCTTCGCCCTGTGTTGCCGATGTACATTCCCGGTCTCAGTCTTACCGGCTCAAGTCCCTTTAACACCTCAATGTTTTTTGCACTATATGACATAATCTTCTCCCATTTTATAAATATATTTGCAGATGCCAGAATCCAACAGAAAAAGGAAACCCTTAGAATTATAGCCTAAAAGTTTCCTCCTTGCAAAGTATTTATTGTTCTGACGTGTTATCTGCGCTATTCTCCGGTATCATTTCCGGTTCGCCATCATCCTGCTGTATGATATCAAGGTCGAAGTAGAATACCACTCCATTCTCCACATTGTAAACACCATAGTTCTTGTTGTGAGCCGCCATGGACGCCGCAACTATAGAAAGTCCAATACCGCTTCCACCATACTCTCTCGTCCTCGCCTTGTCCACCTTATAGAACTTAATGAATACCTTATCAAGCTCATCGTCAGGAATGTTCGGTCCCTCATCATATACAAATACTCTCAAGTTGCCTGTGACGAGTCCATCCTCAGTCCTTCTCGGCTGATCATAGTCCTTATTCGCCGTCCACACTCTGACCTTGCCTCCATCGTTGCAGTAATGAAGTGCATTTGTAAAATAATTGGTGAATACCTGCTCTATCATGAACTCATCTGCATATACGTTGCACACATCATTCAGCTCATCCGCCAGCTCAACTTCCGCATGGTTCTGCTCCACCAGAATGGATGATGAATCCACTACATTCTTTATGAGTGCATCTATGTCAAATACCACAGGATGAACCCTGTCCACTCCAAATTCAAGCTCATTCAGATCAAGTAACTGTCTGACAAGCTTATTCATCTTGCCAGCTTCGTCCAGAATGACATCACAGTAAAACTCCTTGCTCTCATCATCCTCTATAACATTGTCCTTAAGGCCCTCGGCGTATCCCTGTATGAGAGCTATAGGAGTCTTGAGTTCATGGGACACATGGGACAGGAACTCCTTCCTCATCTCATCTATCTGTACCTTCTCATCAATATCCGTCTGCAGCTTAGCATTTGCCTGTTGAAGCTCTGTCAGCGTGTTCCTCAGCTGATATGACATCTCGTTCATACTGTCCGCCAGCTCACCAATCTCATCGTTGGATGCGTGATCCACCTTCACATCGAGATCAAGCTGTGCCATACGATTGGCAACCGACGCAAGATTCTTTATCGGCTTTGCAACCGCATTGCTTATAAAATAAACCATCACAAATCCAAGCAGTGCCACCACTGAGAACACCAATAAAAAGAACTTCAAAGATGTAACTATCGTTGAGTCCACACTGGAAATAGGTTTTCTGATGATGACAACAAAACCATTGTCAAGGAATCCGACAACGTCATAATAGCTGTTGCCTGTATTCCTGTCATTTGTGATCTGTATATCATATTTATCTGTCTTCTCAATCTGCTTTCTCTTTATCTTCGGATTGTCCGGATTCTTTCCACCGCTGTAATTGAAGTAGTCTGCTATAAATGACAGATTGTTATATACCGCAGCCTCCTCGTTAACCGTCGTGTACACATGCATATTCACACTGTCAAAGATAAATATCATCGCACCTGACTGATTGATCACATCATTCGCCAGCTCTTTACTGTCTATATCCTCATCCCGTCCGAACAGTTCATTGCAGGAATTGTATGTATCCAGCAGCATCTGTTCCATGCTGTGATAGAAATACTTCTTGATAAAGATCATGGTTATAGCACACGACATAACCACCATGATAAGTATGGTCGCAGCCAGAGACAACGTTATCTTGGTCCTGATCGATGTCCTTTTTGATTTCTTCATCACTCTACCTCGAATTTATAGCCCATTCCCCATATAGTCTTGATATATTCGCCCTTATCTCCCATCTTGCTTCTGAGCTTCTTGACATGCGTGTCTATGGTTCTAGCATCGCCAAAGTAATCATAGTTCCATACATTGTTGAGTATCTTCTCTCTCGACAATGCCACGCCCTTGTTCGTGATAAAATACTGAAGCAGCTCGAACTCCTTGAAGCTGAGCTCAACCGGCTTGCCATCTATCGTCACCACATGAGCCGACAGATTCATCTCAATACCTCCGGCTACAAGCTTCTCATCTGAAGCGGCATCCGTTGTTCTTCTGAGTATCGCTGCAACTCTGGCAACAAGTATCTTGGGACTGAACGGCTTCGTTATGTACTCATCTACTCCCAGATCAAAGCCCTGGAGCTCATCGCGCTCATCTGCCTTCGCGGTAAGCATGATAACCGGAACCTGTGAGAACTTTCTTATCTCCTTAAGAGTCTCCCATCCGTCCATCTTAGGCATCATGACATCAAGTATTACAAGAGATATATTCTTGTCATTCATGAATATATCCAGGGCCTGTTCACCATCTCCGGCCTCAAGAACCATATACCCCTCTCTTGTGAGGAAGTCCTTGACAAGCTTCCTCATTCTGCTCTCATCATCAACCATAAGAACCTTTATTGAATCCATATCGTACCTCCACATATAGAATAATATCCAATTTATCTCAATATAACATTGATATTTGTAAAAAATGTGAACTGAGCATATTTTTTACAGTATACCACAGCAAAAAAGCAGTGAACACACTCATGTATCCACTGCTTTTCAAAATATTCTTCTATATCTTAAATACTACTGCGCTGCCTCTGTTGTCTCAACCTCATCTGTCATGGCCTCGCTTGGATCTATAGCCTCTGTGTTGGCCTCTGTTGTGCTTCCTGCCTCACTGGTTGCAGTTGTTGCTATCTCGCCGTTCAACGTTACATTCTCCTTCTGGGCAAGTGCATATACTGCGTCATTGTATGCTGTATACTTGCTCTGGGCGTCTGAGAGAAGCTTCTGTGCCTCTGTCTGGATGTCCTTGTTCTTATCCTTAACAGCAGCCTCAACCTTCTGCATAGCCTCATACTGTGCATTCATGGCATCATAATACTGATCCTTGAGCGCCTTCACCTCGTCGGTCTTGACTTCTATAGCCTGTACGTCGTCAAGAAATGTCTTATAATTTGGAAGCAGATTGTCTGTCAAATCCTTGAGCAGAGCATCTGTATCAACAGCAGTTCCCTCAGCAAAATATGAGTTGAACTTCTTCATGATCTCCGCTTCCTCTGTATCCATCTTAGGGATATCTGTTCCAACAAACTTGATGAACTCATCCTTCACCTCTGATGCAGCCTCTGTGGTTGCCGTCGTCTCGTCTGCCTTCTTGTTTCCACATCCTGTAAATGAGAATGCAAGAACCATAGCCATCATAGTCATAAGTAATCTGCGTTTCATAATCTTTTGTCTCCTTGTTCTTCCTTGTATTTGTGTATGCCCTGCAGTCGCGTCTCCACAAGGTTATGGCAGAATTCGAATAACCTCGAATTCTGCCATCTCTTAGTATACCACCTTAAGACCACAGGTGGCAACCTGCTATTTTCTTCGTTTCTTTTTCTCCTTAGGAGGATTCTCGATCATATACTTCTCGTACATGTCCGGCCTGTGCTCCTTCGTCCTGGTGATAGACTGTTCAAGTCGCCACTCATTTATGAGCTTATGGTTGCCC
Source organism: Coprococcus sp. RTP31081st1_H1_RTP31081_211007 (assembly GCF_040227275.1). NCBI lineage: Bacteria > Bacillati > Bacillota > Clostridia > Lachnospirales > Lachnospiraceae > Coprococcus > Coprococcus sp. RTP31081st1_H1_RTP31081_211007. The sequence continues at coordinate 41,793 of NZ_JBEHVP010000001.1, read as the reverse complement.
GAAAGCAGTACATCCGGAACCTTCTTCCCCATGAATTCAGGAGGTCTGGTGTACTGCGGATACTCAAGCAGATTGTTATAAAATGTCTCTATCTCAGCACTGTCCTCATTGTTCAGCACACCTGGAACAAGTCTGGATACAGCATCCACGATAGCCATGGCTGGAAGTTCTCCGCCAGTCAGCACAAAATCGCCTATGGACATATAGTCATCGACTATCATCTCAAGGACCCTCTCATCTATTCCCTCGTAATGACCACACAGAAGAACTATGTCCTCCTTCTCCGAGAGCTCCTGTGCAATACCCTGATTGAAGGTTCTTCCCTGCGGAGTCATATATATGACCCATGGTTTTCTGCCAAGCTTCTCCACCAGTGCCGTGTATGCATCATACACAGGCTGCGCCTGCATGACCATGCCTGCACCTCCCCCATATGGGTAATCATCCACATGATTGTGTTTATCCTGGGTGTAATCTCTTATATTTATAGCTTCTATATGAAGTTTTCCCGACTCTATGGCCCTTCCCGTGATACTCGTTGAAAGTCCATTCATAACCATCTCGGGGAAAAGTGTCAAAATATAAAAATTCATAGTCCGCTCCTAGTATATGTTCATCATCTCACCAAACGTCTGTATGCGATCAATCCTCGTCATCTGAATCATCTGCTTCTACCATCTCAAATGTTCTGACCTTGACCTTCTTATTCTCTGTGTCAACATCGAACACGAAATCCGGTACTACAGGTATAAGGATCTCGCTGCCATCATCCTTCTTAACGACAAATACATCATTTGCCGGAGTCTCCAGCACGTCGTCAAGGATTCCTATGTGCTCGTCATTCTGATCATATACATCAGCGTCAAGGACATCACAGATGAAGAACTCTCCATCCATGAGAGGAACTGCATCCTCCCTGTCAACAAGTATGTCATAGTTCTTAAAACGCTCTATATCATTTATGTTATCGTATTCTTTGAACTTAAGAATAACCATATTTTTCAAAAATTTGCAAGATGTACAATTAACCTCCAAAGTCTCTCTGCCATTTGACAGATAGCACTTCTTCAAGGTCTTGAAACGATCATTGTCATCCGTTGTCGGATATACCTTAACCTCGCCCTTTATACCATGGCTTGAGGTTATCACTCCTACTCTGAGTCTGTCTTCTGTGTTATGTTCCATGCTATCTCCTATATAAATATGGTAGCACGCTGAGGCGCGCGTAGGTCATCAGGCCTACGCCTGTGACATATAATATAAGGGGGAGTATAAACTCCCCCTCTTAACTCGGTAATAAAATCCTCTGTCATATGAAGATTAAGAAATACCACTTATCCTGCCTATGCAGTTCTACTTAATATCAACGACAACCTTCTTATCACCCTTTGAAGCAGCTGCCTTGACAACTGTACGGATGGATTTGGCTATTCTGCCCTGCTTGCCGATTACCTTACCCATGTCTTCTGGTGCGACTGTAAGGTCTATCTTTATTATGCCGTCTTCTTCAGTCTCGGTTACAGCTATCTGCTCAGGATGATCTACTAGGGACTTTGCAATGATTTCTACTAAATCTTTCATCTCTATACCTCCCAAATGGAACACCAGCCATGCAAAATCGACTTCGTCGATGGCTGGCGCTGCATATCAGCTTTTCATAGAAAAGCTGATACATCCGTAAAATTACTTCTCGATACCTGCCTGCTTTAATAACTTTGCAACTGACTCAGTTGGCTGTGCTCCAGTAGCTAACCACTTCTTAGCAGCCTCCTCGTCAATCTTTACTACTGATGGCTCCTGGTTAGGATCATATGTTCCGATCTCCTCGATGAATCTACCATCTCTTGGTGATCTTGAATCTGCTACGATCACTCTGTAGAAAGGATGCTTCTTATAACCCATTCTTCTTAATCTAATCTTTACTGCCATTGTTCTTGTTCCTCCTAAATATTAATTATCTTAAGCCAAAAGGCATTTTAAAACCACCGCGTCTTCTCTTTCCGCCCATCATGCCTGACATCTGCTTCATCATCTTCTTAGACTGTTCAAACTGTTTAAGGAAGCGATTCACATCTGCTATCTGGACACCTGCTCCATCTGCGATACGTTTCTTTCTTGACGGCGATATCGGATCCTGGAGTGAACGCTCTCTCGGTGTCATGGACTGAATGATTGCTTTTGGTGTTTTAGCAGCGTTCTCATCTATCTCAACATTCTTCATCTGACTTGCCATGCCTGGCATCATCGAAAGGATCTCCTGCATGCCACCCATCTGCTCGAGCTGAGCCATCTGATCAAGAAAATCGTTGAAATCAAAACTTGCTTTGCGGAACTTCTGTTCCATCTCCTTTGCCTTCTCCTCATCGATAGCCGACTGGGCTTTCTCTATGAGCGACTCAACATCACCCATGCCGAGGATTCGGCTTGCCATACGATCCGGATAAAATGGTTCCAGATCTGTAAGCTTTTCTCCCATACCTGAGTACAGGATCGGCTTGCCTGTGACTGCCTTGATCGACAGTGCAGCACCGCCTCTGGTATCACCATCCAACTTTGTAAGGATGACACCATCTATACCTATCTTGTCATTGAACGTTGTCGCTACATTGACCGCATCCTGACCTGTCATAGAATCTACTGTCAATATGGTGTAGGCAATGTCCAGATTCTCCTTTATCTCTGCAAGCTCATCCATCATATCCTCATCGACATGAAGACGACCTGCCGTGTCGAGAAATACGAGATTGATATTGTTCTTGGCTGCATGCTGTACTGCCGCCTTCGCAATATCCAGTGGCTTGTTGTTGTCTCCCATGGCAAACACAGGAACTCCAACCTTCTCACCATTCACCTGCAGCTGCTTGATAGCCGCCGGTCTATATACATCACATGCCACAAGAAGTGGCTTCTTGCCTTTGTTCTTGAACTGATATGCAAGCTTTGCCGCCGTGGTGGTCTTACCTGCTCCCTGAAGTCCACACATCATGATGATCGTGATCTCATTGGATGGTCTGAGCTTGATCTCTGTCATCTCAGAGCCCATGAGCTTATCCATCTCTTCCTTGACTATCTTGATGACCATGTGTCCAGGATTCAGACCCTTGAGGACTTCCTCTCCTACAGCTCTGTCACTCACCGACTTGACAAATGACTTTACGACCTTGAAGTTGACATCCGCCTCGAGAAGTGCTCTCTTGACTTCCTTCATAGCCTCCTTGACATCATCCTCAGTAAGTACGCCCTTGCTTCTCAGCTTCTTAAAAACGTTCTGCAGTTTATCTGATAAACTGTCAAATGCCATAGACATTCTCCCTTCTGATATTATCTATCATCAGAAATCTTCGAGTATCTTATCTGAATAATTCACTATATCTTCAATTCTGCCCGCAAGCCGTTCATCCGAGTTCATCGCCTTGAGCTCATCCGCACATTCCTTGATCTTCTGAACCTGTTCCTGTGCCTTCATGAACTTATGTACCAGCATAAGCTTCTCCTCATACTCCTCGAGAATCTTGTCACAGCGCCTTACCATATCATATACGCCCTGTCTGCTTATGTTGTTGAGTCTCGCTATCTCTGAGTAAGACATGTCATTGTTCACAACATCCTCGTACACGCTCTTCTGATGCTCTGTGAGCAGCTCACCATAAAAATCATATAACATAGACTGTCTGACTATCTTCTCCATAACAAACTCTCCGTAACGCACTTGCATGTAAAGTGTTTTTGCTTTACCATGGGCTATTCTAATACAGGCAGGGTGGGTTGTCAAGTGTTTTTTCTTGACAAAGTGAATTATATTTATATTTGTAGCAAATCCTCCGTCTTACAACACAAAACCCTGTATGTTTGTTATATCGCTACAGCGATAGTTTTACAAACTGTATTCAATATATCTTCTTCACATCATCCACCCGGTAAAGTCTCTTAAAATTCTCCAGATCCTTCTCCGACTGTATCACCATCACACCCACAAAGTTCCCGTCCTCTCTGCTCCTGAATCCAGCTACCTGTTCTCCGGTGCAGATAGAACATCTGATGACAGCCTCATGCTTTGCCTCGTCATAAGGGAACAGTTTTGCGTTCCCCTTGTGTTTTGACTTTAATTTTGAAATAAAACTTTTTCCAGTCACTATATCCACCTCTATACATACCATGTAAACAACTGACAATATACATTCTGAACCATCATCTTATCATTATGCTAACATTACGCCTCAGACACATAATCCGATACGACAGCATGGCAAGACCATCTTATCATTATGCTGACATTACGCCTCGATCTGCTCCAGTATATATGGATCCTTGATCTTATTGTCCTCCGCAAAGAACAGTATCTTCGTGAGCACCTCCGAGGTCTTTGGATCATCATCCACGAATGGCAGGAATATTCTGCCCCGCCTCTGGGAGTGTACAGGAAGTACATTTATCATAGGGCCTGCCTCCTGATGCACCACTCCGCTTCCAAGGTGGACTGTATAATTGGCACGCTTGCCCTCTATCACTGCATGGTTCTTTGTAAATGTGACATTTGTCAGCTTGAAAAGTGGCATAGTGAATTCTGCTATCGCCTTTCGCATCTCAACAGTTGAGTGTGAGGTCTCAGGATCCACGCCTCCTGCATGCGCCACGGAAACAGCCATGTCCACATCCCTCATGACCTCAGAGAATATGATATCTGGGATATCCTTGATCTTGAGATCCTTTCCTGTCTTTCTATCCGAAAATACCACCCATTCAAGCGTCGGTGATTCTATATCTGCAGGTGAGAACCAGTCTGCAAGAGCGTAGATCCGCGCTACTATATTCTCCTTGTAGTACACCTTCTGAAGTCCATCCTCTATATCAGCCACCCAGTGTCTTGACTTCAGGCAGCCTAGTGTCTTCTTCGGCTGGATCTGATTGCCCGCGTATCTGAGAGAATGTTCCATGTTCATCTCCTCTTCGGTCTTCACATAGAGCTCTCTGAACACCTGCTTGAACGGCTGGACGATCTTGTTGTCAAATACATACTTTTGTATGTCGTGCCACCTGCCTGCCGTGTACATGTGGAATGGATGTGCTACTGTGAGCTTTGTGTCGTCTGACAAATGTTTGTTTTCATCACCAGCGGTTGTTTCAACAAACACATTGAATCCATCCTCAGTTGCAAATCCCAGCACAACATTCTTGCTATCATAAAGTTCATTTGCCCCTGACATAATACTGTCAGCCGTACTATCCAGCCCTGCCTTCACACCGTCAGGCTCCACTACCTTAAACACCAGCGCAGCCACCATGTCATGTATAACAGGATTCTCCAGCATGCCCCTGATCTCAGCCCAGGTGTATTCCTCCTGGCTCTCCATCGCATCCTCAAGCATCGCCTTTGTACGCCTTGACTGCTCCGCCATCTGCTTCTTGGCATCCATCAGAGCCAATACATACTCATCCTTCTTGATCTTTGCCGGAACTGACTTTAACTGTTTGCCGTTCTTCTCACAGATGACAGCGCATTTGCCGCCGTCCTCCATCTCAAGCCATACGGTCACTTCTCCGACCTCATGCGGCTGAAAATATTCTGTCATGCCCTGAACTACAAGGCTTTCCATACGTAGGGTAAGTCTCGTCACGTCCTGATATCCGGCATTGATCGCCATATTGCGCATAGCTGTAGAAACTGCTGCCGCCTCGCTGGCTCTCCTCTGTGCTCCGAACTGCCTGCTCTCCTTCTTGAACTTCTGAAGGAACATGTATCTGTCCTTTATCTGCTCCTCATTCTCTATCGGCAGGATTCCCACCGCCATGAGCAGATCCTTGTTTCTCTTTGCCTCGATCTCGGCTATCAGCTCGGACTCATTGTATTTGCCAAGCGCCGCATCCGCGTATTTTCTCGCCCTGGTATGCTTTGCACCGTCCGAAATGTATTTCGCCGCCTTGTATATAAGCTGGAATCGCTTGTCACCCAGCCTGTCATAGACTTCGGTAAACCACGTCCTGTCAAATGCGCCGTCGTTCAGCTCATCCACCTCAAGCGGTGTAAATCTCGCTATCATAGCCTTTCTCTTGTCATCAAATGACTCGTTCATGTGCGCCATGAAGTAATAGCATCCCGCAGTAAATCCATCCCATCCAAGATACTCTCCAACTATATCTATCCACTCCGGAGAATACATAGCTGCCTCTATAAGCCTGGCATCACTTATATCCGTACCTGTAAGATAGGCCTTCAAAGTCTCCGCACTGTCATTTGCATCAGGCACACACGCCTGAAGAAGATGCGACATACTATTCTTCTTGCTGACCTTCTGACGGTTATAGTAATAACCGGTATTGAAATACGTTGATCTCTCCAGGGTCTCCTTGCCGAGGGCTGACAGTATCCTGACAAAATACTCCGCTCCAAATATTCTTGTAAGCCCGTATATATATGGAGAGAATTCTGTCTCTGTATCTCCCCTTGTGAGCTCTGCAGAAAGCACAAGCTCAGACATATCAGTGTACAGCTTCTTAGCTATATCCAGCCTTTTCTCGTCCGTCTCCGAGAACTCTCCTTCCGGACTGTGAAGAAGTATCTGCCTCACACTCCTCAGCCTTTCACGCTCCGTATATCCCCACTCATAGCCTCTGGTCTGCACCTTCCTGTTGCGCTCCGTTATAAAACGCATCACGTCAGATACACATTTGAGGCTCCTATCCAGGGAATTCCCCTCAAATGCCATCTTGTACATATAATCCCTGGATATAATGCCACGACTGTATGCGGCAATATAGTTCAGGAGACCAGGAACCGGCATGACACTTCCTGTGTGTATCCAGTAATATGAATTTCTATCATTTACAACGTCTGAAGGTATATTAAAGTTATGACACTTTGCAAGGGCATAGTTGTATGGGAACAAATGCCTGAAATTCTCTTCATTCTGCCTTGCCTCGTCAGAATCCTCTTTTACGTCCAATATATCGCTGTCACCATCGATTGCAAGCCACCTTGTTATTATCATGATCTGCTCATTTGTGAGCACACTTCTGTGATATACCTTTGAATCATCACCAGATATACTGCTGCCACCTTTATTCCCGCCAAATGTATATATGAGCTCATCGTTTCTTCCAAGCAGATAGTCTGCTGCCACAACGGCAAGTCTCATCTTGTCACTATCCATCACATATCTTCTATACAGGAATCCTATTACAGCTCTGACAATGGCAAGATATCCGAATGCCGGACATTCTTCTATATATATATTTCCAAACATATCCGCCATAAAACTCTCGCAGTACTTCTTGAAATCCTGTTTGTCACTGTTGTAGCCATTCAGATACACGTATAGCTGCATGCACATATACGGAGTCTGAATATTTTTCTCGTAGAAATCTACCCACAATTCCTCACATGCCACCTTGTCACAGCTCACATATATGTTCCCACCTGCCTCACCAAGCAGGCCGATCTCTCCGTCAGCCATCTCATACTCATCATTTTTGTGCTCATCCACAAATGCATCAAATTTTCTTAATATATTTATAACTTCTGAATCAGATGTCGTGTCTTTCTTTTTAGGCACAATCTTTGATTTGAGTTTTGCAAATGCACCCTCGCTCTTGGCAGTCCTGCACACATTATCATTTGCAATCCCGCTTTCAGGGAAATACTTTTTGTACAGCTCAAGGCACTCAGCCAGATAACTCTTGTCAAATACCGGCTCATAGTCCGCATTTACATCATAAAGTCCATACCCCTCATCTGCACCAGCCCGGTCTGTGCCAACATTTTTAATCTCACGTATAAGAATCTGCTCCTTAGTTGTAACACTGGATCTTCCATTCGCAGACTCCCTCTGCATAGCGTCTATATGACCAACACAATCTGCAAAAAGTTTCTGCCTGTTCTCATCATTTTTGAGCTGGAGCAGCAGGTCAAGTCCCGCTGTTCTCTTCTCCTCCTTGGAATCTGCGAGAAGTCTTCCGATGAGATCATCCATGTCATCACCATCAAGCTTATATAATATAGACAGTACAGTCTCCCTTATGTCTGACTTCTTGTACTTGAGCATATTCTCAAGCTGTACATAATTCTCCGGCGAAAGCTTCATATCCTTAACGATCATCGCCGCCTTGTTTCTGGTATATGTCTCCTTGTCGGCAACCGCATCCACCAGTATGGCACGCTGTCTGTCATTTGCCGGCTGCCTTACAAGCAGAAGCAAAAGCGCATCTCTGCTATACCTTGCGGAATCTATCTCAGGAACCATCTCCGCTATGTAAGTGATCTTGTCCTCATCCCTGAGAGCGCTTGCGCAGACCGCAAGTCTCATGATGATTGCGGATCTGTCCAGATATTCGGCATTCCATGGAAATACACACGGATCAAACTCAAGCCTCTTCTTTGGCATGCGCTCAAGTATGCCCATGAGGATGTCGTACATCTCCTGACATTCTTTCCTGCTGTCAAAATATTTGTCCACCTCGGCAAATGTCATTTTCTTAAGTTCATTGTTGTACGATCTGCCGTCTTTATATATGAGACTATTCATATAACTCTGATAATCTGACATGAAACTTGGCATGATGACCGCCATGGTATCCATCTCGTCCGGGAATCTTTTGATAAATTCCTTTGCAACGCTGTGTGTGTACACCTTTCCCAGACTCATTGCCCTGATATATGTGCCAAATACCAGTCTTTGGTGTCTGCTGCCATCAAGCGCCAGCTTGTTCATCACATGGCATGCCTCATCCACATCAAAGAAACCATAGCTCCACAGCGCAAGATAGATCTGCATGGCATCCTCGCCGGATAAAGCTTCACGCCTTGCATTTTCATCATTCAGATATGTATCTATAAGAAGCAGCTGCTTCTTCTGTATACGGTCAAGCTTGCTCTCCTCGTCAGTCACAAGTCCTGTCCAGGTGGCTACAGCCCTCATGACTGATGAGAATCTCAGAAGATCATTCTCCTTTATCACATGGAACAGAGTCATAAATGCACCTGCCGTTCCATAATCCATATTCTCACATATCGCCTGCCTAAGCCCCTCCTGAAGCTTTGCTGCAACGAGCAGCTTGCCTACAGCCTCATGGAGCCTTGTGTTGGAGCTCATATATATTCCCCTGAGGATATTGGTCGTGAGCCTTGTCTGCGCACTCTCACCGAACATGATGTCCATGAGCACTTCCTCAAGCTCTGCATTCCCCCTGTCGAGCTCCGCCTGTATCCAATATTCAGATACTATTCTATACCCATTGCTGTTGCCATCCCTGTAATAGCACAATATATCCTGCGGCAATTTCTCCCTGTAGAGAGATACTATGTCGCATCCGTATATCCCCATGGAGTGATATTCATTCATGATCCTGAAATATCTGTCAAGAAATGCCCCATACCTCTTCGTACGCATGGTTCTTCTGTAATAATATTGGCTTGTCTGCCACTTGATTATGCTGTCTATAGAAGTGTAGAAATCCTCCATCAGATGATCCGGCACCCACCCTGGCAAATGCTTCAGCTCCCTCCTGAAGAATTCAGAAGGAACATTCTTTTCATTCTCAAGAAATGTCTCAAGTCTCTTGCCGATCGTTGACTCTTTTACATCTCCATAGTAATTATCCATCTCCTTAAGAAGCTTCTGCGCATCCGCACTGTAGCTCTTTCTGAGCTTCGTGGAATTCTCGTCAAATGCCTCTCTCACTTCATCTGCGATCTTCTTCTGCTCCTCAAGCTCAAACCTTGTCTTCTTGTCCACCGCCATTGTAACCCCTTTCTTTATGTTCTACCACATTCTGCCCGCCAGCATTGTGAGGCGGATAAATGTGATCTCATCCCCTTCGTTAAACTTCTCTTCCCTGTCCAGCTCCGTTAATTCATCCATACCGCGGAACACTCTGAACAGCCCATCCTCAAATCCTTGAATGGCTGTCTTCACTGCTTCATCCACATCCGGTTTCTTCTCCCCATAGACGATCCCGAACGCTATCTTTCCTATTCTTCCCATATCATCGATCTGTTCATCTGTCAGCACTGCATCGCCGCGATCCATGCGGGATATGTACTGTGCCACGCAGATCTTTACTGTCTCTGTTATGAGTTCTCTAAGTGTGCCCGGTACATTTGCGTATTCAAACGGGACCTTGTGCACTGTGTTCTTCCGCTTGCCGAGCTGTTTTATGTTCATGTATAAAGTCATGTGATTCCCCCGAAATCTTGTTATATGTATATTCACATTGTGCAGAAATTGCACATACTGAAATAAATGTTCAACTTGTGCAAAAATTGCATATATTGAATAATAGTGTCTGCTAAGCCACATTAGCATTTGCATTTATCTGATCTATTACTTTCTTTATGCCCATCCATACAGACGCGTTAAATATATCCGTTATACTTCCCCTGTCTGTAAATGGCGACTCCATCAGCACTGACATATCCTTTATCATTCCATTGTGTACCACATACTCAACTATCTGATTGACAAAGTATATCTGCCTGCTGTCATAATTTGTTTCATTCAGATATTCACTAAACGCCTCCTTTGCAGCGTTCATATCAAGCCCTACTATCTCACGGACAAATTCACCAAGAGGCTTGTCACCGATCTCACCCTCATAATCCTTTCTCGTTCCAATCTCATTCCAAAGGATATCCTCAAGTGCCTTCACATCCCCAGTAGTAAGGGGCTTATTTGTCTTGAGTTTTGCAATTACAATATTATCCTGATGCTGTTTTATATAGAATTCAGCCTTTGCTTTATAATTCTTCAGATCATCGTTCTCAAGTTCTGATTCATGCCAGTCAGTAGATAGGATATCATCATCAAAGTTAGTGTCGTATGTTTGTACTGTGCTTTTTATAAAGCTCATGATATCCCTAAGTCCTGTCCTTATCTCTTCGAACTCTATAATTCCAGCACCATCTACATAGCTATCCGACAATACTTTATCTATGATTTCTTTTCTGCGATCAATCTCATCAATATGTTTTCCTATAAGTCTTGAAAGTGCATTAGCCCTTTTTATAAGATCTCTCTTTGCTCTCTCGTCATTCTTTCCCACCACATGTGCAAGCTCCAAGCCATATATAAGCGCATCAAATCTCAAAGCACTCGGCTCATCACCATCTGCCATAATATAAGGCGATACTTCTTCCTTTACGACATTGACATCAGGGAACGTTATACTCTGGTAGTTTACTTCATCCGAGTATTTATCCAGATATCTCAGATGCTGCTTTACTATAAAATTATCCCTGTTATCCCTCGACAATCTCTGCACTTCACTGCTCATGTCAGATATCAGTTTTTCCAAGAAGAAATTCACCCTGTCGTCCCTATCAGTAAGTGACTGCAGCTTATACGCTATCTCAAATCTTCTCTGGAATATCGCACCCTGTATAGGCATCACATTTACAGCCTCTTTGCCCTTTTTCTTTACCCTGAAGAACTCAAAGTTACTACAGAAATCAAATATATAGAACAATTTTTTATCTTTGCCGTCCAGCAGTCCTTCGCAAAGTCTGGTTCCCCTTCCTATCATCTGCCAGAATTTTGCCTTACTCATTACCTTCTTGAAAAATACCAGATTGAGTATCTCTGGAACATCTATTCCCGTATCAAGCATGTCAACTGATATGGCTATCTGCGGCAGTTTCTTAGGATCCGAAAAATCATCTATTGCTTTCTGCGCAAATTTTGTCTGATTATCTATAACTTCCGCGTACCCAACAAGATGCGGATATTCCTCATTGAAAACCTCAAATATCTTCTCTGCGTGAGTATGATTCTTTGCAAATATTATTGTTTTTCCTATCTTCTGCCCGTAATCTATCTTGATTCCCTTATCCATAAATACACGTAAGACTTTTCTTATTGTATCCTTGTTGAATAACCAGGAATTAAGCGCAGCGGACTCTATCTTATCCGGTACATCCCCAGACTCTGTCACAAATGTTTTCTCATACTCTTCCTTATCTGCGTCCGAAAGTTCTTCATATACAATTCCCTCATCAAGGAACTTTACCTTGCTCTCAATTGTCATATAATCAACAAGATATTCATCCTCAACAGCCTGTGCAAGATCATAGCCATATGTAGGAACTCCATTTGCAAGTTCAAATATATCATAAGTATTCTTGTCCACTTCATCCTTCGGTGTCGCCGTAAGTCCCACAAGCGGTGCATCAAAATAAGTGAATATATCTTTATACTTGTTATATATTGACCTGTGCGCCTCATCACATATGATAAGATCAAAATGTCCACAGGTAAATATTCTTCCATCCTTGTCACTCGCACTGTCAACGCATCCGATCATGGTCTGGTATGTGGAAAATACACACCTTGCATTATAATTATTCTTCTCCTCCACCAGATTCGTGCAGGACAAATCAGGTAGCATATTCACAAAACTACGCTTAGCCTGCGTGACAAGTGAATTTCTATCTGCCAGAAATAGAATATTCTTCACCCATCCGGCATTTATCAGTATCTTACAAAGTGCTATCACCGTTCGTGTCTTACCAGAACCTGTAGCCATGACAAGTAATGCTTTTCTTCTGTTCTTCTGATCAAATGCATCGCACACGGCTTTTATTGCCGCTTCCTGGTAATAACGTCCGGCAATTGCCTTATCCACTGTTACATTTCTGAGACTTGTCCTCATGGACCTCAGATTAAACCACTTCTCCAGATCCCTCTTGGAGTAAATGCACGAACACTTTCTCTCTGGATATTGTCCATCAATAATATGTGTCTCAAACCCATTTGTAAGGAAGATAACAGGTCTTCTGCCATACTTTCTCTCAATGCTGTCAGCATACTCCTTCGCCTGATATCTGCCTGCCTCAACTCCGACACATGTCTTCTTCGCCTCTATAATAGCAAGTGGTCTCTGTGTATCATCATAAAGCACATAGTCCACCCGTCCATTTCCTGACCTGCTAGGAACACCATCAACATCAACTTCATCGATCCAGTCTGATCCCTGTACCCATCCTGCGTCCTCAAGCATAGCATCTATATAGAGTTTCCTTGTCTCGAACTCAGATATATCAAGCGGATGCTGCTTATAACGCTTCCTCTGTACCTGACTGCGTGCAGATAACTTCTCCTTGAGATCTGCATTTTCCTCAGCCAATGTCTTTAGATCTATCTTCTGTCTTTCAATCTCTTCCTGATTCTGACGAATCAACTCTTCCTGTTCTTTGAGCTGGCTCTTTGCATTCTCAGCATTCTCCCTAGATTTCTTGGCATTTTCACGTCTGTTCAATATGGCATTTCTATCAAATTCTCTCTGCTCATATCCCCGTACATAACAACATGAAATAAAGTCCATAAATATATGCAGATTTTCCAGGCAAAGCATAGCCTCGTCAAATCCCTGGCGCCTGTTATTGTGAGCCACACTGTTGCCTTTTCTTCGTATATAATCCAATCGTCTCCACAGGTCATTTCCCACATAATCTCTGAAGTCCTCTGAATTCAATAAACTGTGAAGATTATCCTGATACGGCGTTTCAAGTGAAGTCTCAACTGAATAAATCCATTTTATTGCAAACTCCATAGCCCTGCGGCAATTGAGTATACACATATCAGGATCTATAAGAATTATTCTCTCAGCCGATATTGCAACCCCAGCAAATGCGGCAAATCTTGGTTCATCCCTTAAGAAGTCGAAATTATTCATGTCTTTCTACCTCCTCCCCTTTGTCTTGTCGGTATATTATAAACACATTATATAGGTAAGTAATCAATTGTTCCAGTAGTTTGATGAGCGAGAGCAATTTTGATTTGTCGACTTGGTGGACGAAGGCCGCAAATTTATCTTGCTCTTCCATTTTAGGAAGTGGTATCATAATCTTTCTAATCTCCGAAAGATTAAGTGTCTTCTGGGCAATTCCTTTAACTTTTTCTTCAATTTGTCTCTGTCCATCTGGTGCTAATAACGCACTATGTAAATAGAAACTGTTAACCAATTCTCTTTTAGGCCTCAAATACGCAATATGTCTTTGGAACAAAAATCTTATATCTTCAGTTACAACTGCTGGATGTCCATAAGAACCTACCGTAGATAAAAGCAAATCACCTGGTTCAATCGGAGTTCTTTTATACAACTCATTATATGTTTCTTCACTAATGTACTTCTCTGTGTTGTATGTAACAGTATTATTTGAAAGGTTTGATACCAAAATAAACGGAATACCTTTTTCTTGAAATTTCGGTGGTTGATGTGTTCCATCAGTGATTATCAAACACAAATCATTAAGCAAAACCATATTACTACAATCCCCAAACATCTCTACAAATCGGGCTTTGATCAATTCATCTAACAATTGTAATTCATTCGATCTTAATTCAATAATATTTTCTATTCTTTTTAAGTTGTTTGCAATTTCTATCTGTTCATGTTTTGAAGGATATGGAATTTCTGTAGCATCAAAATCCCTTTTTACAATATGTTTCATAGTCGCCCCATGAGTTTTCCTTCCCATTTCATCGAGCTTATAACGCACAGCATATACAAAATAATTCTTATCAATATTGACCTTGTCAAATACGACTTTAAAAATATGCTGATTTAACAAAGCTTTTCCATTGTTCCATATATATACACCTAAGCTGGCAGACCAGGAAATCAAAACATCTCCATCGTTTATCTCTATTTTTTCTGGATAATCTCCATCATAAAAACCCAAATCGTAAGAATTTCCTGTCAAATCCTGAATCCGTATTATTGGTAATCCTACTTTGCCTCTATCATCTGGTTTAAATGCGTATCCATTAATGTAAGTTGCAGCCTCACCAAGTTTAATTAAATCTCTATGCATTTACTCCACCTTCTTTCAACTTGTTATATTGCTTTTTCCAAGCTCTTGAAGGTCTGTGACAAATACAATCACTAGATGTAAACGCACAAACATCTGGAATTGAGTTATTTGCACAGATATCTGGATTATTAACTCTACATCCGTACGTCTGACCATCTGTATCTAACACATTTAACGGCGCCGAAAATGAAATTCTTAAATCTTTTTCATCCATCAAAATCTTACACAATCTCAACCTCGTGTGTATTAATCTTGCGCATCGAACATATGTTTGCTATGATATATTTGGTGCTACCCTATTCGGTAGGCGGTTAGCCTTCGCCACAGGAGTTTATAACCTGTGTTTACATAGATAAATCCACTTGTGGAAATCTATACGGAGGTTTGTACTTATGCTTACAACGGAACTTTTTATAGCCATCATCAGCTTATGCATTACATGCTTTGCTCTTAGTTATGCCGTTGGCTCTAAGAGCAATGATAAGAAATAAGACAAAAAAGTAACCGCCCTGTCCTGACAAAACTTGGCGGTTACTTTTTTGTAAGCGTAATATCAGGGCTAACCGTCTATCGGTAGCACCTTTTAATATTATATTAGCATCCAACCGCTTTCATGTCAAACATATATTCGATTGTCATTTACTCATACAAATACGAATTTGAAGCTTGTGAATCATAAATATATATCCACAACAAATACATCATGCAATATACCGTCTATGCGATACCTTTACATTATTTTGATTAACTATCGCGTACTGCATAGTCGTATCTATCTGTGAGTGTCCCAATATCTTCTGCACCTGCTCTATCGGCATTCCTTTATCGATAGCTCTGGTTGCCATTGTTCTTCTAAATTTATGTGGATGTATTTTGTCTATATTCAATTTTCTTCCCAGTTCTCTAACTCTTATCTCAACTCCACTTATCTTTAATCTTGCATGCGGCGCATCAAGAGTGACAAATAAAGCTGGATTATCATCCGTCCTGCTCTCTATATATTCTTGCAAATGCAGCTTTGCCTTTGCATCGAAATAAACTCTTCTTTCCTTATCACCTTTACCGAATACTATGCATTCCCGCTCTTCAAAATCAATATCCGATATATTTAAACCTACCAATTCGCCTACTCGTATACCGGTTGAATACAATAGATCAATCATGGCAAGATCCCTGACGCACGTACAATTATCACGAAGTTTTTCAATCATTTCATCAGTTATAGTTTCCTTAACTGGCTGTTTCGTCTTTATTTTATGTATTCGCCTCATAGGACTCTTCAGTATGTAGTCCTCTTCTTCAAGCCAGCTAAAAAAGCTCGACATATTTCTCCGGACATTGTCTACAGTTACTTTGCTGCAATTATTAACCTTCTGATAATCAACAAGATACCCTCTTATCTCGTCAGTCGTTATCTTTCTGATAGGTGTGTCAATACTTCCAAGCATATGCTCAATAGTAACACGATAATACTGCAAAGTTCTTTCAGAACATCCCTCAATCTGCTTTGCGTCAATAAACATTTTCAAATATTCTACATTAGGGATTTCTTCTGTCTTAGCCTCATTCTCTACCAAATGTTTAAGTAACGTCTCCTGTAATTTCTTCATCTGAGATATATTCAGATAATCTGCCATCTCGTTAAGTATCTTGACTAATTTTTCTTCCATGTTAGTATTCTCCTTTCAGATTCTACCAACATCCTTCACCAGTCAAACCTTATTTAATTCTTATTTCTATACCTTAAACACATTTTGAGCAAACATATGCTATAAATTATTATCCAAAATATTTCTGCATTAAACTATCAAACAATATCTGTGCCTCATCAAGAGCCTTTTGCACAACAACTTTTGATTTGTCGACCTGGTGTACGAATGAAATAAACTCTTTCTGTACACTTATAGGTGGAATCATAATGCGTAACGAAGTAATCGAATTGAAGTTTAATCCAGCCTTTACAGCACTCTGATTCTTGGATTCAAACTGCTCTTTACCCGCATTGCTTTCCATGAAATAAGCTACATACAATGGATCAAGGATTTTTTTATTCAGACGTATACATGTGAGATGCTGATTGATGTAAGCTCCATGCTCTGCTATCTCCTTTGTAACAACTCCAGTACGTCCCAAGTCTGCTGTAATGCTAATCAGCAAGTCACCTTCTTGCACCTTTGTACGTATTGCCTCGGCATTACCTGGCGCATTGACTGACTGTATATTGTTTACCGAAATTCGGCAGTCTTTGACATTTTTAATTGTAATGAACCATTCAGTACCATCATCAGTGCAATACTTTGCCCATCCACGAGAACCTGATGTCAGGAATTCAATATACTCTGAAAGTTCACTCACTGGATACTGCCTAGGGTTAATCTTCGGATCCCCAAACATCTCTACAAATCGGGCTTTGATAAGGTTATCTAACAAATCTAATTCAGTCCCTCTACTTTCCAAAACCGACATCATATTATCAAGAATGTCTACTATTGCTCGCTGTTCTTCTATTGAACAAATCTCAATCTCTGCTTCAGATAAAATAGCCTTATTAAGTGTCTTACCCATTACAGCATTATTACTATCTTCATCCCATTTTTTATACTTAAAAATATAAAATATATATTCTGGTAAAATTTCAACAACATGTTTATCATGAAATGCCATTATTGCTTCATTTGAATACATGTCTTCTGATGTAATTGCCGTTTTCCCTATAGATAATTTAAAGCTCATTACAACGGTATTAGCAGGAATTATCTTTATTCCACTTTCACTTACTGCTCTCTCTGAAATATATTCTTTAGTTTCTGATATATATCCATGTGCTTTAGTCAAATCAGATATTGAAATCCATTTAAAATCTTTTGTATTCCAATATTCTATATTATTGCGGGATGGCGTTTTCCCCATCTGCAAGTCAAATATATCTTTTAACTTATATTTCATTTATATCTTCTATACAAATACGAATTTGCTAAAGTCGAGTTTGTTTTCCCCTTTCCTAATATTTTCAATCAATTACTGGTTATCATCAGCCAGCAATTTCTCAAGTTCATCCATTTCCTGACTTATCTGTCTCTCCAGATCTCTTATATTTGACATTATCTCAGATGTAGGCGGATACTCTACTGGTGTATACTCTACTTCCTTGTACTTATTGATGCTGAGGTCGTAAGCATTGTCCACTATCTCTTCCTTTGACACAAAGAATGACTTGTCCGTTCGCTTTCTGTCATTTTCTTTGTCAAGATGTGCAAATCTCTCTATTATGTCAGGTATATCGTTATCATTTACCGGTGTTCTCTTATCGTCAAGACTGTATCCGTCTGCTGTCATATCATAGAACCATACTTTGTCCGTTCCACCGTGATCTGTCTTTGTAAATATCAGTATCGCAGTTGACACTCCTGCATATGGCTTAAACACTCCTGATGGCATGGAGATGACTGCCTGAAGTTTCTGATTTTCCACTATTTCTTTACGGATTGCCTTATGTGCTGCAGACGAGCCAAATAGCACTCCATCCGGAACTATACATGCACATCTGCCGCCTACCTGCAATATCCTTATGAACAATGTAAGGAACAGCAATTCTGTCTTCTTTGTCTTGCACATCTTGAGAAGATCTGCTGAAACTGATTCAGCATCCAGACTTCCCTTGAACGGTGGATTTGCAAGAACAAGTGTATATTTATTCTTATCACTATTCTGATCTGATAAGCTGTCTCTATATTCAATACATGGATTATCTATACCATGTGTCATCATATTCATAGCACCTATACGAAGCATCGTTCTATCCATATCATATCCATAGAACATATGATTCATATAGTGATCTCTATTTGCTTTGTTATAAAAGATGTCTTCTTTCTTCTTTTCTCTGAGGTACTCCCCTGACGCAACAAGGAAACCGGATGTTCCACACGCAGGATCACATATCATCTCGTCTGCTGCCGGATCCATCATCTCAACCATCATACGGATGATGTGTCTCGGCGTCCTGAACTGACCGTTTCTTCCAGACTGTGCTATCTTTGAAAGCAAATATTCATATACATCGCCTCTCACGTCAACTGACTGGATTTCATTCATCAATTTATATATCTCATCCAGCGAATCAACAACCTTCGAAAGAAGAATCGGTGTCGGAAGCTTGAATATGGCATCATCCATATATTTTGAATATGCGCTGTTCTTGTCACTATGAAGATTTTTTATAAATGGGAAAACCCATTCCTGCATGACACTGTACATTTTCTCAGCAGGAAAATCCCTGAATACAGACCATTTGAGTTGCTTTCCGTCAATGTTTCTGTCTCCTATCTTCACCTCATCAGCAAATATACTGCTAAACGGAAGCCCTAGCATCTCGCATTCCTTTGCCTTTTTGTTGTCCACATCATCAAGATCATGGATAAACATAAGATATGTTATCTGCTCTATAACCTCAAGTGGATTGACAAGTCCACCCGCGGCAAATATGTCCCATAAACTGTCTATTTTATTCTTCAAATCCCCTGTTATCATTTGTATTCTCCTTTGCACATACAACAAACCAAAATTTGTATGGCTAAATTATACACCACGTAATATCAAAAGCAAACAAATAAAACTCCCCAGACTAGCCATTTATGAAGGGAAAATAACAGATATGGAACATCATATAAATGCAAATGAGCCATATGACAGTCCGGCATACATAGACGAACTCTCACGGATACCCGATGATTTCGACGACTTCAAATACAGTGCAGGCAGATTGCAGTTCTAATTGGTAATTTTGATTACCATTATAAAATAGTTTATACGATACAATTTTATCCAAAAGTCCTAATGCAATTGCTCCATTCTCTCCCTGAGTACTTCCTCCTCAGTGTATGTGTGCTTTCCAAGAAGTTTATCTCGTTTTCCGCCAAATGCCTTATTCAACTTGCCAAGATTGAATCCAACAAGGAATGCGGCAATAACAGTACCGGCGCCCACGCTTCCAAGACTATGTATGCAGATCAGACATGTTACGACCGACACAGCCACCATAGAACAGTCAAATCCGATCTTTACCTTTGAAAATTCAATGTGTGTGCCCTCTGAGACAGCCTGCATAACACCCTCCCCGGCAAGTGGGATAAGATTCGCCGGCAGATAAAAGAATATTCCGCCTGCTATGAATATGGTACTCACAAGCATCAAAACAACCCTGACAACTATGTTATCTGTTGATGGCAGAAATGTGGCAAGATAATTGCAGAATGTCGTGAAGTATCCAAATACTACTCCAACCACTATCTGAAGGAGATTTATCGGTTTGAAATTCTTTCGAAGTATAATGATCTGTATAAGCACCAATGCCGCATGGAATATGATCGTTGCCTTTCCCATCTCGATTCCCCATACACATGTCATCGTATATGGTATAGAGCTCACCGGTGACACTCCCAGATTGGATTTGACTGAAAGTGCTATTCCTATAGTCATAATAAACAGTCCAACAAAATACATTGGGATTCTTACCTTCATGTTCTTCATCTCTTACGTTCCTCTTTTCTGTTGTCTTTTTCGCTGCCCTTCATATTGTCGTACACCCTTACAAGAAGTGACTGCAATTCTTCCGTCTCTTCCGCGGTAAATCCCCTCAGTGCCACAGATTCAACTAAGTCAAACTTCTTATTGAGCATCTCCACATACTCTCTGCCCTTATCTGTCAAATACACGTACAGGGATCTTCTGTCCCCTGACTTTGTACTTCTCTGTATATAACCTTTATTCTCCATGCCACTCAACACAGCGGTTATCGATGCCGGCTCTATATGACATCCCGCCGCGATATCCTTCTGACACGCCCCATCATGATCCTTCAGATAGTCCAGCACCTTGGGCTGTCCCATGGTGAGCTCTGTATCCTTTATCTGACTCAGCAATGCCTTCTGCACCATGAAATGATCCGCCATCAGCAGATAATGTATGGATTTTGTATGTTCGTCCATATGGATTCTCCTCTCCAGATAGTTATAATTCTAATTATTAGAATGCTAACGATATTATACACATATTTTTACCCATGTCAAATCGAACTTCGGTCACCTCCATACGCACAAAAAAGATCCGGGATCATATGAACCACCCCGGATCTCCAATTATTCTTTATTTTATTGAGCCTTTATTTCTTTATGACTGCTTTCTTTGACACTCCTCTTTTCAGAAGGATTGTCTTATAACTCTTAAGCTTCTTCGACGGAACCTTGACGGTCATCTTGGCGTATGTCCCTGTAAATGCACCAGATCCAACTGTTTTTCCTGTCATCTGTGTATTCTTTATCACTACTGTCCTGAGCTTCTTACATCCATAGAACGCCTTGGCACCTATAGTCTTGACGTTTTTGCCCAAGGTCACCTTTGTAACCTTTACATTCTTCTTGAACGCCGCTTTTCCTATCGCTGTGACCTTAAATGTCTTGCCACCAAGCTTTATAGTGTCAGGAACCACAACTGTCTTGGTCTTCTTGACAACAGATACGAGAGTTACCGTTCCCTTGCCATTCAGGGATGCATTTGTGATCTTGTACTTGTAATTTCCATTTGCATAGATCTTACCCACAGCCGCAGTTATGTCAAAATACTTTGTCTGTGTTCCACTGTAATTACCGATTCCCATTATCACAACTTTTGCCTTGCCAAAGTCTTTATTTGACGAATATGCAACTCTGTAATCCTTGCCCGCTGTGAGTGTCCGCTTGCCGCAGGTAACCTTCACCGCTGGTGTTATTGCTTTGCCTGTATATACAGCCGACTTTGTGATTGTCACAGAGGCTTTACTTATCGCCTGCTTGTTTATTGCAAATGTAAAAGTCTTCGAGCCCTTATATCTGCCCTGACCTTTGACAACTACCTTTGCTGTACCGGCATTGGTATTGCTGCTATATGAAACTATATAGTCAGTTCCCGCATCAAGTGTTCTTCCACGTGATACAACCTTTACGGCCGGTCTTATCGCTGCGCCTGTATATGTAGTCTTGTACGAAGCATTTCCAGTTGCCGCAAATGTAATATTTGCATCAACGCTTATATCCACAACTATCCATGTCCATACAGCCTTAAATGTTATATCCTCTGATACAGCGCCGTATGCAGAATCAGCATTATAGCTTGTTCCGGCTTCATCCTGCCATGCCAGCGCATATCCAGCCCTCGATGTCTTGTAATCAGTACCATCAGACATGGTGATATTTATTTTCGACAGATCAAGAGTTGATCCCTTGTTTACAGATGACGCATACAACTGGTTGCCATTCTCATCTGTGAACACAACCTTTACCATGGTTACACTGTCGCCCTTGCTGTCTACCGGATCCTTGGAATAAATTGGATCTCCACCTATTGACACATCGCCATCAACAATGATCGTTCCATCATCTGACTTTACGCCAAATGAATTTCCACCGGTTGATCCGGATGCATCCGCCGTAACACTTCCACCAACCAGTTTGATAGAATTGTCTGCTGAGATTACCGACTCCCCATCGCCAAGTCCTGATGACTTTGCATCAACAGAGCCTCCTGTGATCTCCACATCCGATGCCGATATTGCCGAAGATACAGAATCTATGCTGTTGCTTCCACCTGCTATCTTCACAGTTCCCGCAGATTCGATTCCCTTACCATCGGACTTTATCTGTATGTTGTCTATCTCAAGATTTCCATCTGTCTTGATCGCAGACGCACCCGGGGTTGTCGCTGATATCTTGGAAGATGTATCCTTTCCAGATACCTTTACATCCGCTGCGTTACTGTTATCGCTGACGCATGTTATACCATCAGCAATCTTATTTTCTCCGCTTACCTTTATGACAAATGTTTCAGAATTGCCCGGACGAACCGTGATCTTCTTTACAGTAGCATTGTCCACGGTTATTCCACTTGCATTTCCGGTATCTACAATTACATCCTCACCATTTCCTGTGATCGTGTAATCCTTATTCTCGGTAAATGAAACTGATATGATTCCACCAGACTGTGATACCTTTACAGTTGGATTTTCCTCACTGTCTGTGAATGCTCCAACATATCTGCTGTCATTCAGTCTTCCGATGTCAATTACGAAAGGATCTGATAAAGGTGTAGTCACCTCAAGTGCCTGGCTGATCTGACCAGCCTTGACATTTGCAGTTTCTTTTACCCTGCCATATACATAATATGTAGTAAATTCCTTGAATCCGGTAAACTGAGCACCATTCTGCCATACAAGCTTTGATGCATCAGCATCCTTTTCACTGGATATTGCATACTCGATCTCACCCACTATACCTGACACCTTGCCGCTGACAGTCACCGCATCAGATGTTACTGATGTCTTTGTCACAGTGACAACTGCGGTATTTTCTCCCTTTGCCACTGTCGCCTTGAGTGTTATGTTCGCTGAGCCATTTGCTGATGATATAACCAGTGTATCGCTGTAGCTTCCGGCACCAAGTCCATTTACCGGTTTTACAACTACTGTTGTTTTATTTCCTGCAGAAATCTGCCCTGCCGGTGATGAAACGATCTGGAATGCCGTTCCATCCTTAAGCTTGGCCTTTACATCTGTAAGGGTTGTCTCCCCGGAGTTTGACAGTTCAATAGCTGCATGATTCGCATTTGAATAGCCATATACGAGGTCTGTCCATGACTTGTCAGCACTGCTACATGACAGCTTTCCAGGAGTGAGCACTTTGACAACACACGCCGCCTTTATTCCCGAGCCATCCTTAGCCGTAGCTGTGATAGTCGCCGTTCCGGCTGCGAGGGCTGTTATCTTGCCATTCTGTACGGATACCTTAGCCTTGTCTGAACTTGACCACACAAGGGATGTATCTTTTGCATCAGCAGGTGTTATCGTTGCCTTGATCTCATCACTGTCGCCCACATTAAGTGTTATGTATGTCTTGTCAAATGAGATTCCTGTAACCTTTACGGCTGGGGGCTCTGACGGAGTCTCTGTGTCTTTCTCAGACGTTGAACCCGTTGTTGATCCAGTTGAGCCAGTCGATCCGGTTGAGCCGGTTGAGCCAGTTGAAGGATCCTTCGTGTCGTCCTCTGTTGTCATGCCTCCACCTGACTCCCCGCTTATCGTCCTGAGCTCTGACGACACCTCGCTCTTAGGAACTACCTTCTGTGCTGCCTTCTCCTCATCTGTTCCGCTGTTCTTCACATACAGATAAAGTCCGGCTGCTGCACCCACAAGGCCTGCATTATAGTCCAGTGCAACCTCGTTCTGGTTATAGTCCTCTGAGCTATCTACATAGGTTGTACTCGAACCCGCCGGTCCGCCAACCAAAGCACCGACTAGTACATGTGCCTGCTTTGTATATGCATTTCCAGTTACAGAACCCTGATATCCGCTTGAGGCTCTGTGATGAGGGTACTTTGATGAATACTTGTTGTAACCTACAACGAAACACTTTGAACCAGCATTGTTGCCAAGTATGTACTTCATCTGACCATTTGCCCATGATGAATAATCAGTCTTTCCATATATCGTGTCATACATGAGACCTGTCATCTGATGAGCGGTGTTATATCTCGCCGATCCCCAGCTATCTATCAGACAGAAGTTGTTATCTCCTGACTGTGTCTTGCTCGCTATAAGTCCTGATTGGTTCTCTACAAACACACTCTTCTTTGATGAGTTAGGACTGTAAAGCAGAGCCGCCTGAGCCACATTGTTCCAGCAAAGAGCCCAGTTAGGATTTGTTCTGCCACCATATACATTATTGTATTTTGTTGCATATGCCGATTTACCTGTAGCCTTGTACAGAAGAGCCGCCGCAAGGGCATAGTCATCTTCCCACGAATCTGAGTTATAGAAAGTTGATGCCGGACCCGAGCTGTTCTTCTTAGCCTTTGTATCCGCATATGTGAAGAGCTTCTCCGCATAGGAAAGTGCTTTCTTATCCTTGTAATTTATATAATATGCCGCAAGTGCCGCCGCTGTCTCTGAAACGATATCTGTACACGTATCCGAATCAGATGTAAATGTTGCCTGTCCACTTCTTGATGACTGCTTTTCCGGAGCTCCCCAGTATCCATGATCGACATTTCCATCACCGACCTGATAACAGAAAGCCTGAACCGAGCCATCACTTCCAAGGACTGTGCATCTCTCGAAATAAGCAACGAATCTGTCCATGATCCTCTTATAGTGTGCCTCTGTAGCAGTATCCGCAAATGCCTCGGCAAACTCCATGTGCGCAAGTCCTAGAACTGTAGCCGAATATGCCTGTGGCAGACCAAACTTGGCATGATCTCCCGCATCATGGTATCCACCGCTGACATCCACAGTCTTTCCATTATATGTTGTTTTTGCATCCTCAGTATGGCAGTTTGATCTCCAAGAAAACTCACTCTTTGCAGATACATCACTTCCGCACATATTCGCATCATAAAGATACAGTGACTCCTGAAGAAGCTTCGCATAGTTGTACTCAACATCCGTATTGATCTCACCTGTATTGTCCCCGGCTCCGCCAGATGATGATGAAAGTGAACCGATAAATGTGTCAAATGCACCTGACTGTGAGCTGTAGTACACCTTGACACCTGTTATAGACACACCGTTTGCCGTACCTGTGTAGCCAAGCTTTGAATAGCTCACGCTCGAACCTGCATTTACTGCACCTGACTTCTTGGATGTGTTTGGATATATGTACAGCTTTCCATCACTGAATACACCCTTGAGGGCTGACCAGCTGCTGTAATCCTTAACTGCAGTTACAGAGCCACTCACATCAGCCACCGCTATCCAGTCTGCTATGTATGAATTGCTCTTGTTATTTATCGTTATCTCTGTCTCGTAGTAGCCGTCTCCCTTGGCTGTTCCATCTCCATCAGCAAGACTTGCGGTTACGCTTGAACTTGTGTTTCCAATTGAATCAAGGTCCGCACTGCCTGATCCGCTGTCGCCTGAACCGCCTGACTCCCCTGATGAACCACCAGAGGTGCTCTTTGTTCCTGAGAGAACCGCTGACACGATCCTGAATTTGATCGTGCTGTTTTCCTGAAGATTGGCAACCTGTATTCCAAATGCCACCTTCTCCGTGCTTGTTGTGCTGATAGATGACAGATCAAGTACGGTCTCAAACTGACCGGTCTTGGACAGATCGATCCACTTGTCATTATTCGACCATGAAGATCCATATGACGCAAATGGCATAACTCCCGCATTCTGTCCACTTGCAGCGGTAAATGTGTCAACCGCATATGTGATCTTGAGCGTCTTATATCCCGCATCCGCAATAGCCTTCATGGATGCCAGATCTGATGAAGGCGAAAATCTGATCTCCGCCTTTCCATAATCACTCCACTCATCTGTTGCCGCAGTCACCGTCTTCCAGCCGGTGTCCGGTTTCAGATCCTTTGTGATGCTCTCCGCCTTAGCTGTGATCTCCGGCCAGGTTATACTGCCGATGATCATGCATAAGGTGAGAACATATGCCAGGATCCTGCTCGCTGCTTTCTTTCTCATTTTACTTTTCCTCCTTGTACTTCCTTTTTCCTCCTAAAAAATACCCTATTATTAAAAATATAGCACAGAAAACATCTTCTTGCGACCAAATAATCTGTCATTATTTATGCGCATAATTACCAATGTTTTCTGTGCTATTTTACCAATACTTTATTAGCAAGTATTCTTTTTGAAGTTTCTATGTCATTTGCCATCTGGGCCTTGAGCTCATCCAGGCTTCCAAATTTCTTCTCACCTCGGATCTGCTCGATAAGCTCCACCTTGATGACCTGTCCATATATGTTCCTGTCAAAGTCGAAGATATTCGTCTCTATGGTGATATTTCCCTTGTCGTTGACTGTAGGATTGTCTCCTATGTTGGTGATTCCCATATAGACTCTGAAAGGATCCTCATGTCCCGTATGCTTCCCCCGGATTATCCTGATCCTTGAAGCATACACACCAGCCGGCGGGTACAGCTTGCGCTCCTCCGGTAGCATATTCGCAGTCGGTATTCCTATTGTCCTTCCAAGCTGTTTACCGGACACCACTTCACCTGTCATACTGTACGGTCTGCCGAGCATCGGAATGACCGACCTCACATCTCCCTCAGAAATATTCTTCCTGATGACAGTTGAGCTGACCACCTCGTCATCCTGTTCCAGCTTGTCTATGACTATGACCTTATATCCATACTCGTCCGCATAGCTTCTGAGGGTATCCACATCGCCCTTTCTGTCTCTGCCGAATCTGTAATCGCTTCCAACCACGACATATCCGGCCCGCATCATGTCCACCAGAACATCTCTGATGAACGCCTTCGGCTCTGTAGCCGCAAATGCATCGTCAAACGGATATTCAACCAGGACGTCAACTCCGGTATCCGATACCACCTGTGCCTTCTCATCAGATGTGTATATGGTCTTCATATTGCTCACATCAAACACATGATTCTCCCTCATGTCAAATGTGAACACAACGCCCATATATCCCTGTCTCTGAAGCTTCAACACCTGCTCTATCAACAGCATGTGTCCCTGATGGATACCATCAAACTTGCCCAGGGCAACCGCCGTGCGCTCTGTGCTATTCAGTTTTACCTTCTTCGTGTCCTTTATATGAATCATAACTGTCTGTCCTTAATTGCTCACCGGAAACATCTTGAACGGCACATACTGCCTCTTCTCATCGCTGTATTCATACAGTGCCGCAAATCTTCCATTCTCATCGAACACCTTGACATAGGTATCCCTGTGTATCTTATTCTCGGCAAATGCATCCGCACTGAGCTTATTTCCATTTGCCAGAAGCTTAACACCCTTCTCAGCTATATGAAGCTCCGGTATATCCGGCATGAGCTTATCCGTTGTTAATATATGCTGCATGAGTGTCCCGTCATCCCTTGCCTTCTCCACCTCATCAAGCGTCAGACTTTCTTCTATAGTAAAGCCCTTCACCTCGGTTCTGACAAGCTTCTCCATCACAGCACCGCAGCCAAGCTTTTCTCCTATATCCCTGCACAGGCTTCTGATGTATGTTCCCTTGGAACAGCTCACATCAAATGTCACTCTCGGGAGTTCTACTGACTGTATAGTAATCCCATGTATCGTGACCGGTCTCGGATCCCTCTCAATGACCTGTCCGGCTCTTGCCAGTTCATAGAGCTTCTTACCATTTACCTTGATGGCTGAATACATAGGCGGGATCTGCATGTAATCGCCTACAAAACTCATCACCGCAGCCCTGACTGTCTTCTCATCAGGATATACATCTGTCACGTCTGTCATGACTCCTGTCACGTCTTCGGTGTTGCTGGTCTTTCCGAGAAGCATGGTACATGTGTATGTCTTGTTCTTCTCAGCGAGCAGATCGCACATCTTCGTAGCACTTCCCAGACACACAAGAAGAACTCCCTCCGCCATGGGATCGAGAGTTCCGGTATGACCTATCTTTTTCTGTTTTAATATACCACGGAGCTTTGCCACCACATCAAACGACGTGAACCCCTGCTCCTTATATATATTGATAAATCCATCTATCATAAC
Organism: Coprococcus sp. RTP31081st1_H1_RTP31081_211007; assembly: GCF_040227275.1. NCBI lineage: Bacteria > Bacillati > Bacillota > Clostridia > Lachnospirales > Lachnospiraceae > Coprococcus > Coprococcus sp. RTP31081st1_H1_RTP31081_211007. The sequence continues at coordinate 13,466 of NZ_JBEHVP010000001.1, read as the reverse complement.
TATTTCAAATCCAATCCAAAGTCTTTTACATCAGTCCGCTGTATCAGTACCTGTTCCAGATCACATCTTTTCTGCAATTTATCAGCCAAGCTGTTTCTCTATATCCGCAACTATCTCCGCAACTATCTTTTCCGGATCACCTGACATATTGCATCCCGCAGCCTTCACATGGCCGCCACCGCCGTGGCTGCACGCGATCTCACTCACGTTCACGATATCATTTGCCCTGAGGGATATCTTGTAATTATCCTCACCAGCCTGATACATGAAGAAAGCAACCTCAGTACCTGATGTCAGTCTGAGCTGATCCACGATTCCATCCGTATCCATCTTGCTGGCACCAAATCTGTCAAAGTCCTCCTTTGTCAGAAGTGTATGGGTTATCTTTCCATCTGCAAACTGCTTCATGTTGAGAAGCGCATAGCCCAGAAGCTTGTTCTGTATGAGCGTCTTCTTGTAGAAGGTCTCATCTATGACAAAGCTTGGTCTTGCCCCCTTCTCTATCAGGATTCCCGCTATAGTCATGGCTGCCCTTGTTGTATTGCTGTGCTTAAACACTCCCGTATCGTGGACTATTCCGGTATACAAGCACTCTGCACACTTCTGATTGATCTTATCAGCGTCAAGGAGCTTGAATATAGCTTCCGCAGCGGAGCACGCATCACTTTCCACATAGCACACATCACCAAAGCCCTTATTGGACACATGGTGGTCTATACACAAGGTTCTCTTCGCAGTCTCATAATATCTGACAAATGGTGTGAATCTGTCCATATCTCCGCAGTCAAGCGACATAAACAGATCATAGGTCTCGTCATCTGCCTCATGCTTTACAGTAGATGCACCATTCAGGAACATGAATACATCCGGGAATTCCTGAAGATATACCTGAACCCTCTTGTCAGGATAATTGCTTGTAATATAGTTATACATTCCAAGTGTTGAACCTATACAGTCACCATCAGGATTGATATGTCCTGTTATGGCTATGCTGTCTGCGTTCTCTATCTCCCTTATAAGATCGTTCATGATATACCTCCTTTTAAATTCTCATATTATATCCTACTCTTCAAACTCATCTTCACTCTCTGAGTTTTCATCTGTACTCTCGTCAGCATCGCCATGCTTTCCGAGAGCCTCATCTATCTTGTGGGACATACTGACACCATACTCTATGGACTGGTCCATGATAAATGTTATCTCCGGTGTATTGCGCAGATTTACAGAATGAGCAAGCTCTCTTCTGATATATCCCATTGCGCTGTTCAACCCTGCAAATGTGGAATCAACAGCATCCTGGTCACCCAGGACACTGATATATGCCTTACAGAACTTGAGATCAGGTGTGACAACCACATCAACGACCGAAGTCATAGGTGATATTCTTGGATCCTTGATCTCACGGCTGATGATCCTGCTGAGTTCTCTCTGGACCTCACCGTTGATCCTGTTATTCTTTACACTGTTTTTTCTCATATCTATTACTACTTTCTAGGCACCTCTACCATCTCGTATGCCTCTATCTGATCTTCCTCTGCAACGTCTTGGAAGTTCTCGAATACCATACCACACTCAAAGCCGGACTTAACTTCCTTGACATCATCCTTGAATCTCTTGAGTGAAGCAAGCTTTCCTTCAAATATAATATTGCCCTCTCTGGTAATCCTTACGCTGCAGTTTCTGTTGATTGTTCCGTCGAGAACATATGAACCGGCAATGACACCGATACCAGAAGCCTTGTATGTCTGTCTGATCTCTGCGTGTCCGATGACCTTCTCCTCATATATAGGATCAAGCATACCCTTCATTGCTGAATCAATATCCTCTATTGCATTGTAAATGACTCTGTACAGACGAACATCTACCCCCTCGCTGTCAGCCATATCCTTTGCTCTCGCATCCGGTCTGATATTGAAACCGATTACGATGGCATTTGATGCTGATGCAAGAATTATATCTGACTCGTTGATAGCACCTACACCTGCATGTATGCACTTGATAACGACCTCGTCATTTGAGAGTTTTAAGAGACTCTGCTTAACGGCCTCAACTGAACCCTGTACATCTGCCTTGATGATGATCTTGAGCTCCTTGAGGTTGCCGGCCTGGATCTGGCTGTACAGATCGTCAAGTGACATTCTCTGCTTTGTATCTGCAAGAAGCTTCTCCTTCCCCTGCGAGATATATGTCTCTGATATGGTTCTTGCTTCCTTCTCATTGTCAACTGCCATGAATATCTCGCCTGCATCAGGAACTGTGTTGAGACCCTGGATCTGTACAGGTGTTGATGGAAGAGCCTCTGTAACTCTCTCACCTCTTGAGTTGGTCATGGCACGTACCTTACCATGTGACGCTCCGACAGCGATGTAATCTCCAACATGGAGTGTTCCCTTCTGTACAAGCATTGTTGCAACAGGTCCACGTCCCTTGTCAAGCTCAGCCTCGATGACGATACCTCTTGCCTTTCTGTTAGGATTTGCCTTAAGTTCAAGCACATCCGCTGTGAGGAGGATCATCTCAAGGAGATTGTCAATACCTTCCTTAGTATGTGCAGATACAGGACAGAATATTGTTGAACCACCCCAATCCTCTGGGATAAGCTCATACTCTGTAAGCTCCTGCTTAACTCTCTCTATATTGGCACTTTCCTTATCGATCTTGTTGATCGCTACTATGATCTCAATTCCAGCAGCCTTTGCATGGTTGATAGCCTCGATAGTCTGTGGCATTACTCCATCATCGGCAGCTACAACAAGGATAGCGATATCTGTACTCTGTGCACCACGCATACGCATTGCTGTGAACGCCTCATGTCCAGGAGTATCAAGGAATGTTATAGTCTGGCCATTTACATCGACAACTGATGCACCGATGGCCTGTGTGATTCCACCAGCCTCACCTGATGTTACCTTTGTCTGTCTGATGGCATCAAGAAGTGATGTCTTACCGTGATCAACATGACCCATAACGCAGACTACAGGAGGTCTTGAAACCATATCCTTCTCGTCCTCTTCATCCTCCTTAAGGAGCTCCTCAATCACATCAACTTTCTCCTCTTCCTCAGCTATGCAGTTGTACTCAAGTGCGATCTCTGAAGCCTCGTCAAATGGAAGCTCTGAGTTCACATTGACCATCTTACCTGCAAGGAACAGCTTCTTGATAAGTGCTGTTACAGGAGTCTTTACCGCATCAGCCAGCTCCTTGAGTGTTACAACCTCAGGAAGTGTGATGGTTCTGATTGCATCCGGATCCTCCTGTGGTGCCTGCTGCTTCTTCTGTGGCTTGTTCTTCACATTCTTCGCAAGTCTGCTGATATCAGCCTCGACCTCCTCAGGTGATCTTCTGTTGCCCTTACGTGGCTTGTTCTTATCTCTGTTGTAGTTATCTCTGTTCTGGCTCTTTAAATCCTTACCCGGCATCTCCTTCGCATCGAAGTCCTTGCGGTCTCTCTTGAATGGTGCTCTCTTCTGAGCTGGGCTGTCATCCTCGTCATCCTTGCCAAATGGCATATTGATACGGTTGCTGAAACGGTTGCCACCATCTCTGTTAAAGCCTCTTCCGCCCTGGTTTCTATCTCCATTGCCGAAGCGTCCGCCACCCTGGTTTCTGTCTCCGTCTCTGTTAAACCTTGGTCTGTCACTCTGGCCGTCCCTGTTAAATCTTGGTCTGTCACCCTGGTTTCTATCACCATCTCTGTTAAACCTTGGTCTGTCATTCTGGCCGTCTCTGTTAAATCTTGGTCTGTCACTCTGGTTTCTGTCGCCATCTCTGTTAAACCTTGGTCTGTCGCCCTGACCGTCTCTGCCTACTCTTGGTCTGTCACTCTGATTTCTGTCGCCCTGGCCATCTCTGCCGAATCTTGGTCTGTCACCCTGATTTCTGTCGCCCTGGTTCCTGTCGTTGCTGAATCTGGCTCTGTCTGAACCGCCCTGTCTGTCGTTGTTAAATCTGACTCTGTTACCGTTGTTATTCATCTTGCCGCCGTTTCTGTCCTCCCTGGCAAATCTTACATGATTGCCAGAACCCTGTCTGGCTGCTGAATTGTCATCCCTTGAAGGATTCTGCTTCTGCGCGTCCGCCTTTGGCGCTGCAGCAGGCTTTGCTGTCTCAGGCTTTGGCTGCTCTGTCTTAGGCGCTGCCTTTGGAGCCTCCTGCTTTGGTGCTGCAGGCTTTGGGGTCTCAGCCTTTGGAGCCTCGGCCTTTGGCGCAGTCTTTGCTCCAAACTTAGCCTTAATTATTCCAACCATCGAATCGTCCAGATTGGACATATGACTCTTGATCTCTATTCCCTTTGCGCCAAGTGTATCTATGATATCTTTATTTGAAATGTTTAACTGTTTTGATAATTCGTGTACTCTGATTTTAGCCAAATGTTACACCTCCATGTTTTCATTTACATTCATGTACTTTATGATCTGATTCCCGAATCCCTCGTCAAGTATCGCAATGGATGTTCTCATCTCATTGCCACTGTACTTGCCAAGTTCATCCTTTGTCCCGTACTCATAATAAGGAATCCCATAATAATTACATTTCTGGTCGAAAAGTTTCTTCGTATTGTCAGAAGCGTCCTTCGCCACAATGACCACGTACGCGCTCTGATTCTTAACTGCTTTCTCTACTGAGAAATTGCCACTGCACAGCCTTCTGGCTCTGGCACACAGAGAAATTAACGAGTAGATCTTGTTATTCTTCAATGTCACGCAGCTCCTTGTCTAATTGTTCATACACCTCAGCAGGTATGCTGACCTTGAAAGCCTTCTCAAGTGCTTTGCTTCCAACCACCTTCTTAAGGCACTCGGATCTCTTGCATATATAAGCGCCTCTTCCGTTGAGCTTGCCGGTTGCATCAACTGCGAACTGCCCGTCATTGCTTCGGACTATCCTTATCAGCTCACTCTTCGGCATCATCTCACGGCATCCAAGGCATTGCCTCAGAGGTACCTTCTTTGCCATCTCATCACTCCCTATTCTCTATCATGTGCCACTACATCAATGCAAATGATTACTCTTCGTCGTTTGTGTCTACTGTTTCATCTATGTCAAATGAAGCAGCATCGGCATCTTTATCTTCGCTTACTTCATCATAATATTCATCTTCGTTATAAGGATCAAAGTTCTCATCCTCTGGCTGCTCATCAAAGTAACCCATCTCCTCGGCCTTTGAATGGCTCTTGATATCGATCTTGTATCCTGTCAGCTTGGCTGCAAGGCGAGCATTCTGACCCTTCTTACCGATTGCAAGTGAAAGCTGTGTATCAGGTACTACGACAAATGCTGTCTTCTCATCAAGATCAACTGATACGTCCTCAACATCTGAAGGACTGAGCGCATTGTAAATAAACTCAGCAGGGTTCTCACTCCAAGGAATGATGTCGATCTTTTCACCGTTCAGATCTGCAACGACAGCATTTACTCTGTCACCATTGATTCCTACGCATGCTCCAACTGCATCGACGTTCTCATCGTTTGACCATACTGCGATCTTAGATCTTGATCCTGCCTCTCTGCAGAAGCTCTTGATCTCAACTGTTCCGTCTGCGATCTCTGTTACTTCCTTCTCAAAAAGTCTCTTGACGAGCTCTGGATGAGTTCTTGATACAGTGATCCTTGGTCCTCTGTTTGTCTTCTTGACCTCTGTGATATAAAGCTTTATTCTGTCGCCTCTCTCGTAGCTCTCTCCCTCGATCATCTCTGACGGCTTTAAGAGTGCCTCTGTCTTGTCATCAAGGCTCACATTCACGCTGTCTCCAACCTGTCTCTGAACGATTCCTGTTACGATATCCTTCTCCTTCATATGGAAGTGATCGTATATAGCTGCTCTCTCGTTCTCGTTGATCGCCTGAACGATGACATTTCTCGCACGCTGTGCTGCGATTCTTCCAAAGTTCTTGGTTGTGATCTCTATATTTACTGTATCACCTATCTCGTACTTGCTGCTTATCATCTTGGCCTGCTCCAGTGTTATCTGGCATGCAGGATTCTCAACTTCCTCAACAACCTCTTTGGCTGCATATACATGGCACTCACCAGTCTCTCTGTCCAGTGAAACTGTAATGTTCTCGTCTGTATTGAAATCCTTCTTGCAGGCTGTCTTGAGTGATCTCTCTATAGCCTCAAGCAGAACATCCTTGCTAATGTTTCTCTCCTTCTCAAGCTGATTCAATGCTTCAATGATCTCTGACACCTTTTTATCCTCCTAATATATAAATGCTAATCGTATCATGGAAATATCTTTTCTCGTTATCGTTATCTCTGTCTCATCCTCAAGCTCAATGGTAACTGTATTCTCATCATATGCCTTGAGCACACCCTCGAATTCCTTTGCACCATTCACCTTGGCAAATGTCTTGATCTCCACGACCTTACCTATGCTTCTCTTGAAATCCTTCTCTTTCTTCAGTGGTCTCGTAAGCCCCGGTGAGCTGACCTCCAGTATATAGGCATCTCCTATATAATCATCCTGGTCAAGCAGGTCTCCAAGTGCTCTGTTCACTATCTCGCAATCACCGATCGTGATGCCACCTTCCTTGTCCGCATACACTCTGAGGTAATAATCACTGCCTTCCTTGACGTACTCCACATCAACAAGCTCCAGATTGTTCGCCTCAATGATCGGCATCACAAGTGCCTCCGTCTTTGCTTCAATATCCGCTCTCTTCGTAAATACGACCACCTTTCTGTAAAATATTATCCCCACAACAATTGAGAGTGGGCCAAGGCCCACTCTCATGCTGTAATCTATAACAATCTTACTTATTGTATCATAATTATCAAATAATTCAAGTACAAATATTAACAAATATTTATGCGTTTCTTCTGGCTGCGTCCTCACGGTAATATTTGTCAAGCACCTTGTTCGCCTTCTTGTCGTCAAGAACGCATTTGTTGGACAGTGCAACCTTGACGAGTTCATCCAGTGCTTCCTCCCTAAGTGCCGTGCTCTTGATGTTGACATTTGCAAGCTCCGTGTACGCTCCCATCTTTCTTGTGAGCGCCTCGTACTCCTCTGGAAGCATCCTGTCTATCATATTCCTGATCTGCTTGGATACCGCCTGGCTGTTGCCGCCTGTTGTGACTCCCACCACAAGATCTCCGCGGACGATAACGCCTGGAAACAGGAAGCTGCTGAGCTCCTTGTTATCAGCCACATTTACCATGATGCCCCTGTCATTACAATATGTACCTATCTTGGCATTGATCTCCGGGCGCCTGGTTGCCGCCACAACAATGTCTGCATTCTGCAGTATGTCAAGTGCCACGTTGCTCTCATGTACATTTATTCCCTTTATCGCTTTTATATCATCGCACACCTTCGGCGCAATGATCGCTATCTTCGCTCCGAAATACAGCAGCGAATTGATCTTTCTAAGTGCTGCCTTACCTCCACCTACAACTATTACTTTCTTGCCCTCAAGATCGATGTACATTGGAAAGTATGCCATATCTTATCTCCTCCGAATATTCTATAAATCTAGTCATATACTTACTGTGAAAGCTGCTTAAAAAACTTTCACAGCAAATTATAAATGAGGAATTAAGAAATGGCAATTACAAATAACGTTGGTTCACTAAAAATTCAGATAACGAACAACAATTTCTTTCCCGTCGAGGGTGCTTCCGTATACATAAGCCCTACGGGAATGCCCGATTCCACCTCAGAGGAATTTGTCACCGATGAAAATGGTATCGTCATCGACGAAGAGCTTCCCGCCCCCGATGTCGCCTACAGTCTGGAGCCTGGCGAAAACCAGCCATACTCGGAATACAACGTGCTTGTGAACGCTCCCGGATACAACGAGCGCTTCATCTCCGGGGTTCAGATATTCTCCGGTGAGAACGGGATCCAGAACATAGAGCTGACACCATCCGATGGAAGCGATACGAACCCTACCGTTCTCGACGCCCACACCCTCTGGGAGCAGTATCCACCCAAGATCGCCGAGGACATGATAAAACCGGTGAATCCATCAGGCGGCATAGTGTTGAGCCGCGTCGTTGTACCTGAGACCATAGTTGTCCATGACGGCGCCCCGGCGGACTCCACCGCCAGGGACTACTATGTTCCATATAAGGATTACATAAAGAATGTTGCCTGCAACGAGATATATTCCACCTGGCCTGATGCAGCCATCCGTGCAAATGTACTTGCGATACAGTCATTTACCCTTAATAGGGTCTATACCGAGTGGTACAGGGGAAAAGGATACGACTTTACTATCACGAGCAATACCGCGTTCGACCAGAAGTGGGTCTACAATGCAACCATATTTGAAAATGTCTCCCAGATCGTCGATGAAATGTTCGCCAACTATCTCTCAAAGCCCAACGTTACACAGCCACTGTTCACCCAATACTGCGACGGCAGACGTGTATCCTGTCCGGGCTGGATGACACAGTGGGGGTCAAAATCCCTGGCAGACGACGGTCTTACCGCCATCCAGATTCTCAGATACTATTACGGGGATACAATATACATCAACACATCGGAGACTATATCCGGTATACCTTCTTCTTATCCGGGCTACGAGCTGACCATCGGTTCAAGCGGCGACAAGGTCTCACAGCTCCAGAGACAGCTCGCCAGGATCTCACTCAACTATCCTGCCATCGGTACCGTAACCGTCGATGGTTTATATGGTCAGAACACCGCAGATGCCGTGAGAAAGTTCCAACAGATATTCAATCTTCCGGCTACAGGTGTCACTGACTATAAAACATGGTATAAGATTTCGCAGATATATGTGGGAGTTACCAAGATTGCAGAGAATGTGTAATACACTGGGGGCAAACACAAAAAAAAGCTGAAATCTTAATGATTTCAGCTTTTAGCAGTTCGTAGGGGAATCGAACCCCTGTTTTCGCCGTGAGAGGGCGACGTCTTAGCCGCTTGACCAACGAACCATAAGTGCTTGTATCCTGCCGCTTCGCTTGCGACCTGTTTAATATAACAGAAACGAAAGCAGAATGCAAGCACTTTTTTTATAAAATTGCAAACTTTTTTCAGATTATTGACTTAATTTGTTCCGCCAGCCTACATAAAGTCAAACAGCGAAAGCTGATTTGTCTCCGGCATCCCGTCCAGGATGCCCAGCTCACTCATCTTCTCGATGGTTCCCTTGCCGATCTTTGCACGCTCATTGATCTCCTCCTTGGAGAGGAACGGCCCCTTCTGGGCGGCATCGTAGAGCTGCTGTGCAGCCTTCTCTCCCATTCCTTCTATGGATGCGAAGGATGGCATGATCTTGCCGTCTATTATCTGGAACCTGTCAGCCTTTGCCTTGTATATATCTATTGGAACAAAGTCGTAGCCTCTTGCGTACATCTCGAGAACTATCTTCAGATCCTTGAGCTTGCCCTCGTCCTTGGCTGATCTCTTGTTCTTGTCCACCTTGCTTATCTCATTGATATGGAAGAGAACTCTCTCCTTGCCAAAGCACATCATCTCATAGCTGAAGTCATCAGCTCTGATACTGAAGAATGCTGTATAGTATTCAAGCGGATAATTGACCTTGAACCAGGCAATTCTCCACGCCATCATGACATAGGCCGCCGCATGGGCCTTCGGGAACATGTACTTGATCTTCTGACATGACCATACGTACCAGTCCGGTACTCCGTGGGCAGCCATCTCCGCCTTCCAGTCATCCCATTTGTCACATTTGCCCTTGGCAACTATTCCCTTACGAACCTTCTCCATGATGTTGAAGGCAAGTCCGGCATCAAGTCCCATGTGTATCAGATAAACCATAATATCGTCACGACAACAAATGGCTGTCGATATGGTACACTTGCCCGACTTGATGAGCTCCTGCGCGTTGCCCAGCCATACATCGGTTCCATGCGCCAGACCCGCTATTCGCACAAGATCTGAGAAACATGTCGGCTTGGCATCTATAAGCATCTGCATAGCAAAGTCTGTTCCGAACTCCGGCACCCCCAGGCTTCCAAGAGGTATCCCATTGATATCCTCCGGTGTGATCCCCAGCGACTTTGTGCTGTGAAACAATTCCATGACATCCTTGTCATCAAGTCTTATCTTTGTGGCATCAAGTCCCGTCAGATCCTCCAGACGCCTTATCATAGTCGGATCATCATGGCCGAGAATATCAAGCTTCAACAGGTTATGATCGATTGAATGGTACTCAAAGTGCGATGTGATAATATCCGACGTCACATCATTTGCCGGGTGCTGTATAGGTGTAAATGAATATATCTCCTCATGTCTCGGAAGAACTATCATACCACCCGGATGCTGCCCCGTGGTTCTCCTGACACCGGTACATCCCAGGGCCAGACGCTCCATCTCGCATCTTCTCTTTGTGACCGTTGCATTCTCCTCAGCGTACTTCTTCGCGGCCTTCTCATCCATTCCGGACGCCTTGGCCTCCGCCATGAGATCCTCCTTGGAGTGATCCTTGAAGTAATTATACACATATCCAAATGCTGTCTTTTCCGCAACACCACCTACGGTTCCCGCCTTGAATGCCTTGCCCTTGCCGAAGAGTACCTCGGTGTATGCATGTGCCTTCGACTGATACTCACCCGAGAAGTTCAGATCGATATCAGGCTCCTTGTCTCCGTTGAATCCAAGGAATGTCTCGAATGGTATATCGTGTCCTTCCTTTATAAGCGGTGTTCCACAATTCGGACAGTCTCTGTCCGGCATATCACATCCGCTCATTCCCGAATACGACTTTACAAGCTCTGAATCAAAATCCACAAAGTGGCATTTCGGACAGATATAGTGAGCCGACAGCGGATTTACCTCCGTGATACCGGCCATTGTTGCGACAAATGAAGATCCAACCGAACCTCGGGAACCAACCAGATATCCGTGGTCATTTGAATCCCACACAAGCTTCTGTGCGATGATGTACATAACCGCAAATCCATTTGAAATGATGGAGTGCAGCTCCCTGTCAAGTCTCTCCTGAACCTGAGGTGGCAGGTCTGGGCCATATATCTCATGTGCCTTGGTATAACATATATCCGTAAGTGTCTGATCCGAATTCTCGATGATAGGAGGCGCCTTGTCCGGTCTGACCGGCTCTATCCTCTCTATCATGTCCGCTATCATATTCGTGTTGGTGATGACGACCTCCTTGGCCTTGTCACTTCCAAGATACTGGAATTCCGCCAGCATCTCCTCCGTGGTACGGAAATACAGCGGTGGCTGCATATCAGCATCGTCAAAGCCCTTGCTCTTCATGATGATCGCCCTGTATATATAATCCTCAGGATCAAGGAAATGCACATCACAGGTTGCGACCACTGGCTTGTTGAACATCTCTCCGAGCTCCACGATCCTCTTGTTGTATCCGATCAGATCGTCCATGGTCTTTGGATTCCTTGTATCCCTCGTCATGAATTCATTGTTGCCAAGCGGCTGTATCTCAAGGTAGTCAAACCAGTTGACCAGTCTCACTATCTCCTCATCCGACGCATCATCAACTATGGCACGGAACAGCTCTCCCGCCTCACAGGCAGAGCCTATTATCAGACCCTCTCTGTATTTGTTGATGAGACTCATCGGCATACGCGGCCTTCGCGCAAAATATGTCAGATGAGACTCAGATATGAGCCTGTACAGATTGACTCTTCCTATCTCGTTCTTTGCCAGGATGATCCCGTGATATGTCTTATCCTTCTTGATCGCATCAGGTGAGGTGCTTCCAAGGACATTTAGATCATCCATGGTCTTAACATCTCTCTCCTTCAGCATGTCGAGCAGCTTGAAGAATACTTTCGCCGTGGCCTCCGCATCGTCTATGGCTCTGTGGTGATGCGCATTCACGACTTTGAGTTCCTTACACACTCTGTCCAGAGTGAATTTTCCGAGCTCCGGCAGCAGTATATGGCTGAGCGTCATGGTATCCAGAACCGTGTTGTCGAACTTAAGTCCAAGCTCCTCCGCATTCATTCTCACAAATCCCGTATCAAATGACGCATTGTGGGCAACCACGATATCGTCACCGCAGAACTCCACAAATCTCGGCACGATCACATCGAACATCGGCGCATCCTTTACCATATCATCATTGATGGATGTAAGCTGTTCTATCTGGTATGGGATAGGCACACCCGGATTTATAAATTCCGAGAATGTATCTACGACCTCTCCGTCCTTCACCTTGACCGCACCGATCTCTATGATCTTGTTGTGCTTCTTGGAAAGTCCCGTTGTCTCTATATCAAATACCACGTATTCCGAATCAAGGCTCTGATTCCTTGAGTTCTTGACCAGATCCTTCAGGTCATCGACAAAGTAACCCTCGACACCATATATGATCTTGAAATCTTTTCTGAGTCCCTTTGTATGGTTTGCTATAGGGAAAGCCTGAACAACACCGTGATCCGTGATCGCTATGGCAGGGTGTCCCCAGTCGCTGGCACGCTTCACGATGGTCTCTATATCGACCACGCTGTCCATCTCGCTCATCTTGGTATGCATGTGAAGCTCGACACGCTTCTCAGGATATGTATCCATACGAGGTACACGGAAGTCCTGAATGTGCTTCATACCGAGCACTCGGCATATCATAACCTCCTTGGCATACGAGTCGAACTCGGCAAGGCCCTTCATCCTATAGAACTTACCCTTCTGTATCTCCTCGCGGTAGACCTCCATATCCTCAGGACTGCAGAACATCTTGAAGCCTATGGTGTCTGTGAAATCTGTTATATATCCCGTCAGTATGATCTTGCCATTTCGGAGCTCTCTCTCCTCAGTGCTCATGATCTGTCCGTGGATGACGACCTCTCCGATACCATCGTTGATGCTGGATATCTCAAGCAGCTTGCCCTCCACATCTCTTCCTATGAACACCTCTGGATCATCTGAATATCTTCGCCTTCTTCCGAACTTCTCCTTTTCACCGCCATTTTTCTGGCCTGAATCGCCGCCGGAGGATGCAGGAGCAGCCTTCTTCTCATCAGGCTTGTGTCCCTCGCTCTTCTTATCTTCCTTCTTCGACACTCCGAGCTTATCCTTATCCACGGCCTTTCCATCCACGATGATGTCGCCATGATCCCTGAGGTTGTTCAATATGGCATCTATCTTCTGCTGCTCAACAAGTGCACTGGCTCTCCTCAGCTTCTCCTTGTCCGCCTCACTGTACTCAAATGCAACATTGACATTCAGGTCAAATCTCTCCTGGAACATCTCCTCCATATACGCCTTTATTTTCTCAGCGTGTATATGCGCTATCTTACTGTCCTCTATAGCTATGGTTATCGCGTCTCCGTCACAGTACAGTTCTCCTATCGATCTGGATATAAGCCTGTAGCCCACATTGCTGAATGATCTTATATCGTAGAGTATGCTGTCCTGATATGCTTTGACTATTGCTTCGAGATTGTACTGTGTAGAAAGTGTATAGTGTTCCCGTATCTGGACCGTATACCTTTTATTGCCAAATACAAACTTACGGATACACTCCTCCGCCTTTTCTATATTCGGTCTG